>SUSU01000008.1 GCA_015063225.1 Thermoplasmata archaeon
CTGCCCATCAGCGACATCGACGCGGTCGTCATCACCCACGCCCACCTGGACCACTGCGGCACACTGCCTGCGCTGTTCAAGTACGGCTACGACGGACCCGTGTACTGCACCCCTCCCACCAGGGACCTCATGGCCCTCCTGCAGATCGACAACATCAAACTCGCGTACGGGGAGGCCAAGAAGAACCTCTACGACGCCAAGGACGTCCGCAACGAGATCATGCACACCATCCCCGTCAAGTACGGCGAGACCACCGACATCGCCCCCGACATCAGGCTCACCTTCCAGAACGCCGGGCACATCCTCGGATCCGCCATCGCCCACTTCCACATCGGGGACGGACTCCACAACATCGCGTTCTCCGGGGACACCAAATACGAGAAGACCTGGCTCTTCAACCCCGCGGTCAACAAGTTCCCCCGCCTAGAGACCCTCGTCATCGAATCCACATACGGAGGGAAGAAGGATTACCAGCCTTCCCGTAAGGACGCTTCCGAACAGCTCGGTGAGTTCATCATCGAGGCCACCAAATCCGGCGGAAAGGTGCTCATCCCCGTCTTCGCCGTGGGACGTTCCCAGGAGGTCATGCTAGTCATCGAGGAACTGGAGCGCACCGGTGCGATCCCCTCTCTGCCCGTGTATCTCGACGGTATGATCTGGGAGGCCACCGCCATCCACACCGCGTACCCCGAATACCTCAACAGCACCCTGCGCACCGAGATCTTCCAGAAGGAGCACAACCCCTTCCTCTCGCCCATCTTCCACAGGGTCGAGACCGCCGACATGAGGGAACAGATCTGCCACTCCGCGGAGCCCTGCATCGTCCTCGCCACCGGCGGTATGATGGCGGGCGGACCCGTCCTGGAGTACTTCCGCGAATGGGCCGACGAACCGAAGAACTGGCTCATCTTCGTCGGATACCAGAGCGAGAACTCCCTCGGAAGGACAATCCAGAAGGGAAGGAGCGAGATCACCATGCCCTTCAACGGCAAATCCATCACCCTCCACGTCAACATGAACAGGGAGACCGTCGACGGATTCTCCGGACACTCCGACCGCAAGCAGCTCATGTCCTTCATCGAGCAGATGCAGCCCCGGCCCAACCGCATCATCGTGGTGCACGGCGACGACCGCAAGTGTACGGACCTCGCATCGTCAATCTTCCAGAAGTTCAAGATCCAGACCGTGGCGCCCCAGAATCTCGAGACCGTCCGCCTGAGGTGATACCCTGAGGTACGTCGTGGCCATAACCGGAGCTTCCGGAGCCGCCTACGGCATCGGTCTGCTCCGCAACCTGCCTGGGGAGAAGATCCTGGTGATGTCCCGCACCGCCAGGGCCATCATACCCGAGGAGACGGAGTACACCGTCGATCAAGTCGAGGCCATGGCTGACAAGGTCTACAACGACGACGACCTCTTCGCACCCATCGCCTCGGGCACGTTCGCGTACGACGCCCTTTTCGTCATCCCGTGCTCGGAATCCTCGGTCGCCAAGTTCGCCTGCGGCATCGGAGACACCCTCATCTCCCGCACTTTCATGTGCGCTCTGAAAGAAGGAAGGAGGATCATCATCGTCCCCCGCGAGACTCCAAAATCAGCTATCATGCTGGAGAACGAGCTCAAACTCGCCAAACTAGGCGTCGTGATAATGGATGCGAACCCCGGATTCTACCCCAAACCTCAAACAGCTGGGGAAATCGTGGACTTCATCGTCGGTCGCTGCCTCATGCGCGTCGGAATCGACCAAAAACTCTTCAAAACCTGGGGTTCCTACTGATTTGTGAACTGTCCAGCACAGGTTTTTATTACAGATTGGCGATAACGTGAACTAGTTTCCACGAAACTAGGAGAGATACAATGGGTCTTATGGACAAAATGAAAACGGGAGCCAAGAACCTCGACAACCGCATGGGTCAGAGCGTCGACTCCGCGAAGTACGACAGCAAGATCTCCGACCAGAAGAACATCAAGAGGAAGGCCATCGAAGAGGCCGGACAGAAGATGTTCGACGCATACGTCGCCAACGGCACCACCACCATCACCGACGAGATCAAGGAGCTCTACGAGAAGGCCAAGGCCTGCGACGTGGAGATCGAGAAGCTCGAGAAGGAGAAGGCCGAGATGATCGAGGCCAACAAGGCCGAGCGCCAGGCCAACCGCGACGAGCTCGCCGCCAAGGAAGAGGCAGACAGGAAGGCCAGGGAAGAGGCCAAGGCTGCCGAGGCTGAGAAGAAAGAGTGATTCCGGGAAATGTCCCGGAATCCTCAAACATCTTACTTTCATAGGTCTGGCTCTTCTGAGCCGGACCCCGCTTTTACCTACTCTTGAAGATGATGCGCAGGGCACCGGAGCGCCCGTGCGCAATCACTCGAGATAGATGGCGACCCTGCCGGGGGATGCCACGCGGGCCTTGTTGACGGGGTCGTACTTGCCCTCGTCATCGGCACCGGCGACGGTGACCTCCAGGCCGAGCTCGGATGAGAGGAAGCCTGCCGCCCCCTTGAGGAACGACTCCTCGTCGAGGTCCACCATGGCCTTCTTGGAGGCGATGTCGGAGGACCTCTGGACATCGAGAGCGGTCTTCTTGGCGAACTCGGAGGTCTCCTTGCCCTTCTTCCTGAGCTCCTCGTCCTGCATGCACTTCTTGGTCAGGTCGGGGATGGAGAGGTTCCCTGCCTCGGCCATGGCGATGGCGTCGGCGAGGACCTGCCTCTTCCAGGCGGGAGTGGTGTAGATGAAGGCCTTGGTGATGTCCCCCTTGGCCATCTTGCGGACCTCGTTGGTGTCCTCGAGCACGGACCTGATGAGGTCCTCGCCGTATTCGGCAGCGGCGCAGACATCTCCGGCCTCGGGCAGTTGGGCGGCGGATGCGAGGCCCTCGAACCCGGCCAGCGCCCACATCTCCTCGGCGACGTGCGGGGTGACGGGGACCATGGCGTTGATCCATATCCTCAGGGCCTTCATCACGGTGGCGCGGTTGCAGCCGCCGCGCCTCTGATACCAGCGGATGTCGTTGGGTATGTCGAAGTAGGCGACGGTACACATGGAGCGGAGGTCGTACCTGTCCATGACGTCGCGGATGGTACGGAGGTGGGTGTTGAGCCTGGACAGCAGCCAGTCGTCGATGGAACCGGAAGGGCTGTCGGATTCGGAGGACACGAGGTCCTCGATGACGGACATGATCTTGTCGAGCCTCTGGCGGTAGGTGAAGACGAGGTCCTCGTCCCACTCCACATCCACGAACATGGAGGCGACGTGGGCGTAGTAGAGCCTCATGGCATCGACACCGTACTTTGCGGCGGCTCCGGGGATGGGCTGTGCGCCTCCCTTGGATTTGGAGATCTTGTCCTTGTTCTTGCCGGTGACATACCAGTTCACGAGGATGCCGCGGGGCTGCATGTCGTCGGGCAGGATGGCCCTGTGGTTCATGAGGAACCCGGGGAAGTGGACGGTCATGTGCTCCTTCCCGCCGAGGTTGATGTCCAGGGGATACCAGTATGCGACGTCGGCCCTGATCCTGTCGAGGAAAGCGGCGTCGATCCCGGTGGAGGCGGCCACGGCGGAGACCTCGCCCTTGCCTAGGATCACGTAATCGAAGAACTCCTCGTTCATCTGTTCGGGCCTGATCTGTCCGGAGTTGGCGTAGAGGGAGATCAGGTAATACACAGGGTACAGGGTGGAGTCGGAGATAGCCTCGATGATCCACTTGTTATCGTAGGGGAACTTGGTTCCCAGCCAGTTGCCGAGACGGACGCAGGCCCTCTCGCGGTACCAGTCGAGGATGCTCCTGACGTTGTCCCTGAACTCGGGGGGCTGGAGCATCATATCGTCGGTGTGGGCCTGACAGGCCTCGGTGAGGTCCTTGTCGGCGTAGTTGATGAACCACTGGTCGTCGATGCGGTGGATGTGGACGGGACGTCCGCAGCGGCAGACGACCTCCTCGGTGAGGTCCCTGAATATGAGCGCCTCTCCGGCAGCGATCATCGCGTCCCTCATCTTGTCCTTGGCCTCCTCGACGCGCATGCCGCCGAACTCGCCGCAGACGTCCTTCATGAATCCCATGTGGTAGCCGTCCTTGTACACGAGTTTCTTCGCCTCGTCCATCAGCTGCCTGAATTTGACGGGGTCGTCGGTCTGGTCGGCCTTGCACTTGATGATGGCGTCCTTGGCGGGGAACTCGCCGTATCCCTTGATGGTGATGATGGAGACGGGCACGACGGAGTCGATGACCTCCTGGGGGATGCCGTACTCCTTCGAGATGGACGGATCCTTCTTGACCGCCTCGAGGGAGTTCCAGTCGTCGGGGGCGTCGGAAGGCACGGAGGTGACCAGACCGGTACCGACCGCGGGGTCGACGAAGGTCGCGGGGAAGACAGGAATGGGGCGGTGGATCATGGGGGCCCTGCACATCAGGCCGATGAGCTCCCTTCCGGGGATCTCCCCCTCGACCTCGATGCCGTCGAACTGGAGTTTGAGCTTCTCGGCGCATTGGGGGGAGACGACCCACCTCTCGCCGTCCTTCTTCACGAGGCTGTATGTGATGTCGGGGCGGCACCAGAAGCAGACCTGTCCGTAGACGGTCTCGGGCCTGAGGGTGGCGGCCACCAGATAGAATCCCTTCTCCTCGCAGAAGAACTTCAGGAGGGTGTACTCCTGGGTCTCGGCGTTGCCTCCCTTGGAGATGTCGGTCTCGCTGGGGTCGACAGCGACAGGTCCGCAGTTGGGGCAGAACGGCGCGTAATAGGGCTTCTGGATGAGGAGGTTCTTCTCCTTGAGTTTCCTGAACTGCCACTCGATGAACCTGGCGTAATCGGGGTAGAGGGTACAGGTGAACCTCCTCCAGTCGGCGAGGAAACCGAACCTCCTCCAGTACTCGTTCTGGTAGACTCCGTTGAAGAAGTGGACGACATCCATGGGCTCCTTGAGCTTATCCACCATCTCCTCGGGGCATCCGTTGCGGAGGAGGTAGTCCACGGTCTTCTCGTCCTTACGTGCGATCTTGGCTGCGAGACTGATGGCGCCGTTACCAGTGGCGTGGGTTCCGACGGGGAAGAGGACGTTGTAACCGGTGATCCTCTTGTAGCGTCCGAGGGCATCGGTGTAGGTATATCCCCTGAGGTGTCCGACGTGGAGGTATCCCGTAAGGCCGGGGTAGGCGAAGATGAGCATGAACTTCGGTTTCCCGTCTATCCTCTCGGACTCGTTGAGCTTGGCATCGGCCCAAGCCTTCTGCCAACGGCTCTCCATCTCGGCATAATCGCGCGCCATTATTATCACTATATGCGCGCGCATGCGTAATATGTATAACATATTTTGGTGATGATGGGAATAGAAAACGGGGCCGTCCGGGCCCTCTGATTCGGTATATACCGAGCGATAATACGGACCTCGGGGCAATCCTTAAATCCAGTACACATATGTAGAATCGGATGGGATAAGGCCCCGGAAAAGAGGGGAAATCAGCCTATAAGGGATAGTATAGGGCTGATTTCCCTTCCGGGGCTGCTTTTTTGGTATATACCCGATATACAAACTATTATATACTCAAGAAAATATGGTATATCTAACACTCGAAAAGGGATGCTTCGAGTGAGGATGTAATCCTGATGAACGACGAACTGAAACTGATAACCCTGAAGATGCCGGTGAGCGAGATTGAATCTCTCTCCGAGTACCTGATGGACCACGATATCGACAACAGGTCCGAGTTCATCAGGAGGTGCATCGCGAGAACTATTGAGGAGACCACCACAGAGGGTACGACTAGCGAGGAAGATGGGATCCTCGCTGTCCACCTCAACCCCGTCCTCCTCATGACCTTAGACAATATGGTGAAGGACGGTGTCATCTACGACAAGGAATCCTACGTCAGGAGCCTCGTCGAGAAGGACATCATCCCGGCGGACATCATGGACGACTCCAAGGCGAGATCCTTCAAGAGCGCCCAGTCCACCAACCGTAATGCGTGAACAGGCCAGCCAGTCAGACAGAAGGGATGGGAGCGCCCGAACGGGCCTC
The DNA here is from genome assembly GCA_015063225.1 of Thermoplasmata archaeon. Taxonomy (GTDB): domain Archaea; phylum Thermoplasmatota; class Thermoplasmata; order Methanomassiliicoccales; family Methanomethylophilaceae; genus Methanomethylophilus. Next base: position 6,019 of record SUSU01000008.1, read on the forward strand.
ATCCAGCACACCAACAAACCTCTTAGGGAAAAGGGATAGAATGCACAGCGATCTGAGCAAGATAAGCGATTACCGCGCCGCCGTCATATGCGTAGGCGGTGCCGGCTGCAAAGTAGCCTCCAAGCTCGTCACGCGCCTCTGCAGCGCCGACGTGGTGGCAATCAACTCCGACTCCAAGTCCCTCGCGGACGTGGAGGCCGACTACAAGTTCGTACTCTCGGACGGGATCGTCTCCTCCGAGAGCGAGATCCGCGCATTCATCCGCAACTACGACTTCGTCTACATCGTCGCAGGCATGGGAGGCCGCACCGGGACAGGGATAGCTCCCGAGATCGCCGCCCTCTGCGCCGTCGAGAAGATCGAGTGCAACGCATTGGCGATCATGCCCTTCGGATTCGAGGGAAGGCAGCTCGTCGCCCTCGAGGGATTCCGCGACCTGCACTCCAAGTGCTCTTCCACCAACAAGTTCAAGCTCGACTGCATGCTCGAGCGCAGCGACATCAACTTCAACGACGTAATGGAGATCGCCGACGACCTCGTCTGCGATTCCGTCGAGGAGACCATCAACGAGCTCCCCGTCGTCAGCCGCAGGGTTCCTCCCACGGATACGGAAGCCCTCGTCGGCGTCAGCTGCCGCCGCGCGACCAGCTGAATCAAACCATGCCATTTTTCTATCCTCCTCAGCCGGGGCGGAAGCCCCGGCCCCTTTTTCATAAAAACTAATAACGGATGTCCGATGCCTGATGCATGGAGATCCCCGAGGATTCCATCAGGATCGATTATGCGGACGGCTACTACATAGGACAGGTAGGGGCCGACGGCACCACGGAGCACGGCAAGGGGATATTCGTCTGGAACTCGGGCGAAATGTACGCGGGGGACTTCCGCGACGGCATGCGCACCGGGAAAGGGAGGCTCGTATGGGCGGACGGTTCCGTCTACGAGGGTGATTTCCTCAACAACATGCGCTCCGGCAGGGGCGTGATGGAATGGGCCTCCGGCGGACGCTACGAAGGGGACTTCCTGGACAACTCCCGTTCCGGCAAGGGCAGGATGACATGGGTCTCCGGCGATTATTACGAGGGGGATTTCATAGACGGGAAGATGGAGGGGAAAGGCACCCTCTACGCCGCCGACGGTTCCGTCAGGTACTCCGGGCAATGGATACAGGACTGCCCCGTGGGCAATGACTGACCAAAAATGAACCGGCAACGGATTACCGTACTGGTTAAAAGGTTCCCGGGCAGCGGATCCGACTGCCCGGTCGGCACAGAACGATCACCCGCGCACGATTACGTACGCAGGGGTCTTCATGCCGGAGGTGTTGCGGCGGATCTTGTCGCCGGATTTAGAGAAGACTACTCCTCCGTTGCAGTCACATACGAAATCTCCGAACAAACCGTACATCGGCTGCTTGTAGTCGGGCTTTCCTTGCCTGTCGGATACATAGATCCTGTTTCCTTCGACTACCATCTTTGGCATCCGGTAATCGGGCTTAGCCCACAATCCGCACTTGTAGAACACGTTCTTGACAACTGCAAAGACAGGCGCCCCGAAATTGGGGTTTCCGTAACCGTCGTCCCTGTAGATGGTCATGTCCTCCATGCGAACACCTCATGCCCGCCGCTCTGACAAGCGGCGGAATACAAGGAAAACACCGGCTGACACTCCCATCGAGCCTCCTTAACCCGAAAGGACCGGCGTTTTGCTTGCGGAGAATGATAGGAAGTCTTAGGTTATAAAACCGATGGTCATTTTTGTTCATTTATGTTGAAAGTTTCAATATTTTTATTGAAATGGTCAAATTTTATGAGAATCGACTCAATATTTTTCAAGGGTTTATAAACGACATGAAAACCCGTCTTTACGGATGGATTCATTGACTGAAGGGTCTGCATTAGCGTTATAAGGCCAATCCGCATCCCGAGCATAATGGCATACAACATGTACACCGCGGTCGCCGCGGTGATCTGCGCATTCGCGCTGTTCTTCCTCGTCAGCAGCCACCAGAACAGGGCCAACAGGGGTCAGGCGTTCTCCGTCTTCTCCCCCGGCGAGAAATACCTCGCGATTGGCCTGCTCGTAGGCGTGATCGTGTTTGCGATGTGGACCGCGGCATCCCTCGTCCTGTGATCAGTCCTTTCCCACATCCAGGGCCTCGATGACCTTGTCCGAGATTCCGGATTCAGGGATAAGTTCCACGGGATCCACCCCTCTTATGTCCTCGGAGGTCCAGACGATGAACGCCTCGACCTTCTTATCGGGGTAATACCGCTTTGCGCACGCGGCATACACGCTCAGCTGGAGACGGTATTCATCGGCGTATTTCCTGGACGCATCGGTCTTCCAGTCGTAGACTAGGACTTTATCCTCCCCTACGGCCAGCAGGTCGATGTTCCCGTTGAGTGCGACCTTGCGACCGCGGACATCCAGATGGAGGGAGCACTGGAGTTCGGTGTTGAACATGTAGTTTCCCCTCAGTTTCTCGACCACTTTCTGGATGAACGCCAGTTCGGGCATCTCCTCGAAGGCCTTCTCGGAGATCTCCGTACCGTCGACCATCATCTGGGCCGCACGGTGGACGCGGGTACCGTAGTTCATACCCTTGCCGATGCTCTTGTCCCCTTCGAAATCGGTCTCGTCGGAGAGACCCATGATGGCATGGACGGCCATTGATATGGGGCGGTCGTTACGGGCCGGGGGCATGACGGGCGGTTCGGACGTAGTCGTACCGACGACATCCTGCACGGCGATCTCATCCGTTCCCGGTTCGGAATCGGCTGTGGGATTGATGTACTTGAAGAACGCAGACCCGTTACTGGCGATCAGGCATACGTACTGTTTGGCACGGGAGATGGCGACGAAGAACAGGCGGCGCTCCTCGTTGTAATCGCGGGGCAGGCATTTGCGGACGAGCGAGGTCTTCCAGGAGTCGTCCATCACCACGTCCCCGTTGGCCATGGTAACGAGGGTCTTGGTGCAGCGTATCCCCATGGTCTCGGAGTACAGGAACAGTCCCCTGTCCTGGGAGGACGAGGGGAAAGTCTTCGAATCGAGGAACGGGATTATCACCAGGGGATATTCGAGACCCTTCGACTTGTGTGCCGTCTGGATTATGACGGCGTTGCTGTCGGGGTGTCCGTCGACAGGGTAGCTCGTACGGTTCCTGATGTCCTCCTCGATCATCGAGATGACCTCGGAGATGGTCATCAGGGAATCCCTGTGGGCGGTGGAGATGACATCGGAGATCGCCTGGGAGATATCGTTGTCGATGCCGTGGAAACCGTACACGGTGGCGGTGAAATCGGACAGCCTGCGGGTCTTCCTGAGAAGGAGCTTGCGCATCGATTCCATCTGAGGCGGAAGGCTCCCGTCTTCGGATGTCATCTCGGCGATCTCGTTCGCACTGTATCCCATGAATGCCAGGATGGGAACTATACCGCGGGTGTCGGTCTTGTTCTCAACGTACTTGAGCCAGGCTAAGAGGATCTTGCCCTCGGAAGTGTTCATTATCTGCATGTCGCCCTGCAGGAACGCAGGGATGTTGTACCGGCGGCAGGCACGGTAGATCATGCGGCAGGACTCCGTCTTGCGGCAGAGCACCGCGACATCGCCGTAACGGGCTTCCCTCCAGCAGCCGCGGTCACGGTCGAACACCCTTGTCCTATCCCTGACGAAGGAGATTATGCGGCGGACGGTCTCCTTCACCTCATCCTCTTTGGTTCCGCATTGGACCCTTTTGATCCATGTATCCTTCTCGAGATCGTCCGTTCCTGGGGAGATCTCGCCCGCCATGATCTCCTGCGAGACATCGGGGTCGATCTCCTCGTTCTCGGTCGCTTTCACCGTCAGGGCGGTGTAGGATGTGTGGATGATGGCGCGGGAGCTGCGGTAGCTGGTGGAGAGCTGTATCCTAGCGATCTCCGAATCGTCGGGGATCGGATAGCGGACCCTCTGGACCCCATCATCGTTGAGGAACGACCTCAGCGACCTGAGACGGGATTCGAACTTCGTGATGTTCTCCACCGAAACATACCTGAATCCGTATATGCCCTGCCTCCAATCGCCTACGACGCAGAGGTTGGGGTTCTTCAGGACCATCATCGAGATCATCATCTGCAGGGTGTTGGTATCCTGGAACTCGTCGACGATGAGATAATCGTAGGATGCGGGGCCCTCGCGGACCTCGGAGTTCTCGTAGAGGATTATGAAAGCGAAGCATGCGGTAAGACCGAAAGTCAGGTGGTCGCAGGAGACGCTCTTCCTGATGAACTCGTAATAGATGTCGTGGATGGTCCGGAGAAGAGCCCCCCTGTCCTCGTGTGCAGCGGATGCCGCATCCTCGTAAGTGGGGTTCTTGCGGTCGTAGCCGTCAGCGAAGGAGGAGTTGATGCATTTGTCATCGGCGATCACCGGCTTCTTGTTCTTGCGTTCGGCGTTGTAATCGTCGATGGCCTGACGGATATACCCCTCCACGAGTTCCGGATTCCCGCGGAGTTCCAGAGGCTCACCCGCCGGACCGATGTCATCTGAATGCTTCCTGAGGTTGGAGCCGAACCACCCGCCGCTCTTCAGGGGGATGATCCCCATGCACATGAGACGTTCTATCAGCTGATATACCGACAGCGGGTCGGATGCTATGATCGCCGGATAGTCGCCGTACTTCCCGTCGCTGCCGTACTCTTCCAGCCATTCGCTGATGAAACGCCTGAAGAAGACGCGGTTGATGGTCTCGTTCTCCGTGGTCGAGGCACTCGATGTGAGTTCCTCGTCGAAACGGAAGAACCTGCTGATGGTGCCGGGGGACCTCTTGACGATGCTGAGGCAGAATGAATCGAAGGTGCCCACGAACATCTCGCGTATGGAGGTGACTATCCTCTTGTACTCCTCCCGTAACCTGAACTGCTCGGCGGCGGGCTTCTGCTCGATGCCGTCCATGTAGTCCTTTGTAGCCCTTCCGATAAGGCGCTCCTGCATCTCCGCGGCGGCGTTCTTGGTGAATGTGAGCATCGCCACACGGCGCTTCTGCCCCTTGAGGCCGTCCCTGAGGATCTCCATGCAACGGGCGGTGACCGTATGGGTCTTACCCGTACCGGGCCCCGCGTCGACGACGACGAACCCCTCGCGGCGGGCGATGATGGTCTTCTGAGATTCGTTGTCGGTCATTCCTCATCACCCTCCGCGAATGAATCGTCGGCAAGCGGCGACATGCATAGTGCCAGATAGTTGCAGTAATTGCAAATCACCTTCTCGCGGGAAGGCTTGAACATGGGGAGGGAAAGGGACTCGTCGGCGGAGACCGCATCCTTCTCCAGGCGCTTTACGAAATCATCCAGGTAGGCCGGCGTGATGACGAGCCTGTTGTCGAACACCTTCACATCGCCGCAATAGGGGGCGATCTTGTTCAGGAATGTCTTGATGCCTTTCAGATTCGTTTTGACGGGATTGACGCCGATTACATTCGCCAGCGAAACCAGGGTGGAATCGCTGTCTATCCATCCGGGCTGTTCGGCATAATCCAATATCGCCGCGACCACTCTGTCCCAATTCTGGACGATGTTGGGATAGACTCCGCTGGACTTCGTGGACACATCATCGTAAACGGCATCCAAGACTCCGTATTTCCGGATGGATTCCGCGTCCGAAAGATCCTCGCAGACGATGGTGCGGACTATCCGGGACATGTCCCTTCCGTCACCTTCGGCGACCATCTCCGCACAGCGGTTCCCGAGATACACGAGATTGAAACTGATCGGACCGCAGTCGGGCCCGAGCCTCTCGCGAAGGGTCTGGAGGTAGATCAGGGGTTGGAACTCGTGGTTATCCTTGGGTTTCTCGGAGAAGGCCTTCATGATCTCATCGATGCTGTGGGCCTTCCCGGTCTTCCAATCGTAGATGTCATTGCCCACACGGAGATCGTACTTCGCAAAGAAGCTGTGACCGAGGGCGGAATCCATGAACTCCTCGGCGAGGCTGGAGCACCTGTTACCGGTACGCTCATCCTCGGAGATGAGCAGGTTGGGGTATTTCCTTGTGGAATTATCGGAATCCATCTCCACTTGAGCGGGCCGCAGTGCGGTGATGAATAGCATGGCGTTCTTCATCATCGTACGGAACCTCGACGCATCCACCTCGGAAAGGCAGGTCTGGGATATGCCGGAGTATTCCTTCAGGAGACGGTCCACGTACCCGTCGAAGCCCTCCATAGCGTAATCCGGGTAGCAGAAACAGAACTCGCAGAAGTCGTGGACGCAGTTGCCGAACAGGCTTGCACTGTTATCCTCGTTGTTGTTCTTGATCACCTTGTTGAAGGAGAACTTGAAGGGACAGTCGCACCAGCTGTTGTAGTCGGTCTTGGAGAATATGACATGCTTCCCCAAGGCACCGGCTGGGCGGGAGACGTCGGGGAGGACGAGAGCAGGGCTTTCGGGATGCCAGCTCCCGGGGACGATCTCGTTGCACAGCTGCTTGAAATGCTCCACATGCATGGCGCGTCCCTCGAGCTGGGAGATGGATTCGAATGTAAGGCAGGGAACGGTCTCCTTGCCGTTGGTCGCGGGACGTACGATGTAGTAACGGGTATCACCCTGCTGGAGGAGGATGCGCATGCGTTTGGCCTCCTTCTCTTCGAAATCCATCGGATCGCGGATGTAGTCCTTACCCGCCGGGGAATTGTGCCAGGCATCATCGAGGCCTACGAAGAATATGATGGAGCGATCGATGTATACCGACTTCTTGCAGTCTGCGAGCAAGACTCCGCGGCGCTCGTCCTCGGGAATCTGCTCGTTGTGTTTGAGATCGTCGATGTTGTTGACCGCGTACTCGATATCGTTCAGATGTTCGCGGGTCACCTTCTCGTCGGTGAGGCCCATGTCACGCAGGAGGATCTTGACCGAACTGCGCCCGTTGCTCCTGGGAAGACGGTCCACTACACTTTCAAAGGTGTGTTCGCCGCGATACGTCCCGCTCAGGAGCTCGATGAGCTCGGTGGTCCTGTCGTCGGGTTTGGCGTATTGCGCAGGCGTGATCTTGCAGAGGAGATAGTTGTCTATCTTCGTCCAGAGGCCGGCCGGGGATGCACCGTACGCCGTGAAAAGGTCACGGACGTCCCCACATCTGACCGTGTTGTAGTTCAAGGCTGCATTCAGGAAACGAAGGTAGTCGCGGATGGGGGCGAGGTCCTTCACCGACAGGTTGTTCTTGAACGGGATCCCGCGACGGTAGAGGGCGCTGCGGACAGCCTCTGCGATGGATCCCCCGGAATCCAGGACGATGGCCACATCCTCGCAGTTGTCGAGGGTGATGAGGTCGGCGATGCATTCGGCGATCTGACGGTCGTTGCCGATGGAATAGATGCGGTCGATGACGTAATCGGATTCGGGATAATCCTCGAGGTCGGCATTGTCGATGTCCTCGCTGTCGGTGGGTTTCATCCTCTTATCTATAGAGGAGAACAACCCGACGTCGACGGTGACGACCTTGCGTCCGTTGAAGAAGGGGCTGTGATCGGCATCGAACATCCCCATGATCCCGTCGATGGGATGCGTCTGCATATACGCCTCGTATGCCTCCTTCTCTTTCCTCGAGAGGAGATAATCGCCCACTTCAGGGGTGTACCTCCTGATCTCACGGATCTTCTTGACCGTGCTGTGGGTGAAACGGAGACTGTGGCCGGTGATGTGCATTATCATACGGCTCACCTCGAGGTCTGAATCGGGAGTGGTACCGACTAGCTGTGTGGAGAGGGTATCGGCCAGTTTGCGGGGGGTGTAGGCGTAGCCGAACAGGACCTTCTCGGAACGGGCGTTCAGCGCGGTGACGAGAGGGGCATCGGAAGAGACCACGTAATCGGCCCCGAGACGGACGCATTCCTCGTGGATCTCATCTATGGACCTGACCTTCCTCATACGGAACTTACACTCACCCTCGCTCATGTCGCAGACTCCTTCATACCGTCAATGCAGTGATTGTAGTTGTTCGTTGCTACCCCGCGGCAGCGGAGCAGCGGGGAACCGCAGTAGGGACAGGTGCGGAGGGCCGGGGCACGGTCGGGAGGGACGATGTACTCCCCTCCCTCCCCGTCGTCCGAGTACTCCACGCTGTCGGGCCCCATGTAGAGGCGTCCCTCGTGGATGTGCGCTCCTCCGAAACACAGCGAATCGGCGAGACTGGCACAGCAACAGACGACGATGCGGTTGCCGTCGGTAACGAGCCTCCCGGAACACTGCCCCTCGCCGGAGTAGATGTCCCTGGAGACCGCGTCGAGATGGCCGAACCGGATGCCGTATGCACGGCATTCGGAATCCATCCTCGGGTATTCGGACAGCCCCCTTTCGGCTTGATCCGACCGCGGATCCGCCGTGTCTTCGATTCTTTCCCTGGTGCCGTCCTGATTACCCTTTTCCATGTCGGTTCCTGCCTGGGTGATGATATCCGGCGGCCCTTACACCCATCGGACCGCGGACGGCTCGGATTCACTTCCGCCGTCGGAGATACATGTCTCTCGGAGTATAAATAGTTACCAATGTTATGTAACTTTATACACGAAGGGCCGATAAAATGCCCTGAAAATAACAAGAAAAATGAATAAAAAAAAGGAAAACGGCCCGTTTCCGGGCCGAAATGGTTTAGGAGAGATATCAGTCGCACTTGGTCCAGCCGCAGGACTTGCAGACGTTGCAACCGCCCTGGAAGGTCAGTTCGTCCCCGCACTTGGGGCAAGGGTTGATGACGGTCTTCTTTGGCTCGGCCTCCTTGGGAGGGGCGACGAGGTTCGAGGACTTGACCTGCCTCATCATCTCGTCGTGCATGTCGATGAGGGCCCATCCGACCGCCATGGGGCAGCAGGATCCCTTGCTGGTGTCCTTCTTGGTGAAGGTCCTGACCGTGTAGGACGGACAGGAACCGCAGGACTTGAGCTGGTCGACTACGGAGTTGATGTCGCAGCCGGAACGGGCGGCGAGGGAGATCATCCTGGAGAGACCGATCATGAAGTTGTTGCATCCGCCGGTGGATCCCTTGTTGAGGTACACCTCCATGAGATCTCCGTTGACGGGGTCGAAGAAGGCGGTGCAGTGCAGGCTTCCGCAGCCGGTCATGAGCTTCCTCTTCTTCCCGATGACGTTGTCGGGGACGTTCTTGACGTTGCCGCGCTCGTTGGTCTTGGCCTTGTCGATGGCGGCCTCCTTCATCTCCTTCTCCTTGTCCTTCTTGTCCTTGGTGGTGAGGATGCCGAGCCTCTTGCAGCCGTCGCGGAAGACGGTCACACCCTTGCACCCGATCTTCCAGGCGTAAAGGTAGAGGTCGTAGACGTCCTCCTCGGGGAAGTCCTCGGGGAGGTTGACGGTGGAGCTGATGGATGCGTCGATGTGCATCTGCCAGGTACCCTGCTGGATGAGCCTCTGCTTGTAGTCGAGGTTCTGGGCGGTGACGAAGAACTCCGGAAGATCCGTGTCGTCCTTCAGGCCGTGCTTGTCCATGTAGTCCTTGACCACAGGGGGATATACCTTGTAGAACTGGTCGTGGTCGGAGAGGGAAACGGTCCTCCTCTCGAAGTGGGTGGCGAAGATGGGCTCGATACCTCCGGAGATCCCGAGCATGGTGGAGAGGGTCCCGGTGGGGGCGATGGTGAGCAGCTGGGAGTTGCGGATACCGAACTCCCTCACGAGGTCGCGGGTCTCCTCGGAGGTGTTCTCGATGAAGTAGGGGGAGGCCATGAGCTCCTCGATGTTGCACTTGGCGAACATTCCCTTCTCCTTGGCGAGCATGGCGGATTCGTTGATGGCGGTGTCGGCCATGATGAAACCGAGGCGGTGGCAGAGGTCGTTTGCCTCTTTGGTGCCGTAGGTGATCTCGAGCTTGATGAGCATGTCTGCGAGACCCATGATGCCGAGACCGATCTGCCTCCAGTTGCCGACGGACTCCCTCTGCTCGGCGAGCGGGTGAAGGGGGAGACCCTCGTCGAGGACGTCGTTCAGGGCGCGCACGCAGATGCGGACGGCCTCGCGGAACTCGTCCTCCTGGAACTTGCCGTCCTTGACGAACTCGGAGAGGTTCATGCTTCCGAGCAGGCAGCTACCTCCGGCGGGGAGGGGCTCCTCGGCGCAGGGATTGGTGCCGGCGTACTCGTAGTCGGGGAACTCGGACAGGAGGTTCCAGGAGCTGATGCGGTCCCAGAACAGGCAGCCGGGCTCTCCGAAGTCCCAGTTGGCGTAGCAGAGCTTCTTGAAGAAGGCGTGGGCGTCGAGGTTCTTCACGACGGTGTCATTGGTCTCGGGGCGGACGAAGGTCTGGACGAAGGTCTCGTTGTTCTCGACGCACTCCATGAACTTGTCGCTGACGCGGATGGACATGTTGGCCTTGGTGACCCTGTCGAGATCGGTCTTGACGCTCATGAACTCCTCGAGGTCGGGGTGTTCGCAGGAAATGGTGAGCATGAGGGCACCCCTCCTCCCGTGCTGGCCGATGAGGCCGGTGACCATGGAGAAGAGGTCGGTGAACGAGACGGCGCCGGAGGTCTCGTTGGCGGTGTTGTTGATCTTCGCGCCGCGGGGGGCGAGTTTGGAGATGTCGATACCCACTCCGCCGCCATAACTGAAGGTACGGGCGGCCTTGCTGCTGCACTCAAAGATGCTCTCGATGGAGTCCTCGGGAGGAGCGATAACGTAGCAGTTGGAGAAGGTGACCTTGAGGCCGGTTTTCTGGAGACCGCGGTTCGCGAGGATGCGTCCGCCGAAGAGGAATTTCTTCTCGACGATCATCCTCCTGATGTCAGCATCGCCGCTTGAGATGCGGTCAAGCCACTGTTCGAAGGTCTCTCCGTTGTAGCAGTATTTCTTGTTCCAAATGTCAATTCCAAGTTGATTGTCGGCGCCTAACCACTGCTCTATTTCCATGTGTATTTCCCTGTTTCAGCGACACCGCGAAAGTACACTTAAAGGTTATTTTCTAAGGCTCACAGATGGATGGAATATAGTACCAACGTGCTATATATACACGGATTAAATTACCGCCCGAAGACCCCGGGAAAACGGGTTTTCCCCTTTTATAAAGGGGGTCCCGGCGGCATTTTGACATATCATGAGGCTGTTAAAAAGAATGTAACCTGAGTTCGACAGTTAGACACGGATTCCGCGTCTATCCGTCGGACTGCGTGCCCGTCCGTCAGACGGCGGGCTTTTCCGCCCGAACGAACCCCGGGCGCGGATCGCCGGCCGATCCTTGGGGGTTTTGGGAGAGGGCACGGGCGAGGATGTTCCTGGCCGCGTTCACGTCCCTGTCTATGTTGAGTCCGCATACGGGACAGACATGCACCCTCACGGAGAGGTCCTTTTTGACGTATGCTCCGCATCCGCTGCATGTCTGCGACGTCCCCCTCGGATCCACGAGGATTACGGAACAGCCGGCGCTCTCAGCCTTGTCTTGGATCCTCCTCCTCAGCTCCCCGAGCTTCACGTCGTTGTACCTTTTCGTCATCCATCTGTCCCTGGCAATTCTCCGCAGCTGCGCTACGGAGAGGTCCTCCATGGCGATGGTGTCGTAGTTGTCCGCTATGTATCTCGATATGACCTCTGTCGTGTTCCTCCTGCGGTTGTCTATCTTTTCGTATATGTGGTTCAGAACCGCCTTGGTCTTCCTGTATCCTTCCGTTAAAGCTGACAAGGAGCTCAGTTTCCGCTGTACCTTCTTCAGCTCCTCCTCCTTCCGCAGGTAGGCGTACTCCCCCCGGAACACCGTCCCGTCGGAGAGGGCGGCGATGTTGGAGATGCCGATGTCCACGCCCACCGCCTCCTTCCTTCCCTCCCTGGGTCTCTCAGGGAGGGGCTCGTAGGATATGCTTGCGAAGTATTCGTAATGGGTGCCGGCATCCTCCCTGACCACGGTGCAGGCCTTCACGTCCCCCTTGAGTCTCGTCCTCTGGTTGTAGCATCTCAGCAGGCCCGGGACCTTCCCCAGCCTGAGCATCCTCTTCCTGCATCCCTTGGAGTTCCTCCCGATGATCACCGCATAATCCCTGCAGGAAGGATAGGCGTACGAACAGAACTGCCCCGGGTTCTTGTACCTGGGGTAGCGGGGACCGCCCTCGGTGACGGTACCGTCCTCCAGATCCATCATCCCGTGTGCCTTGTCGTGTCTGCCGAGGGTCTTCTCGCAGGCGGATATGGCGCGTTTCGCGGTCTCGTTCAGTGTTGTGGAGTAGGCCTCGGATACGAAGGCCCAGTTGTGCCTGAACCTCGTCCCCAGTTTGTTGAGGTCGAAGACCGTCGGCAGCTTCCCGTTCTTCTGGTGGAAGAGTTTGCAGGCGGTCACGAAGCAGTTGTAGACCAAGCGGTTCGCCTCGATCTCATGATCTATCGCCTTCCTCTGTTCGGAGGTCGGTTCGATGCGGAACCTCAGGGTCTTCATGGACAGAACCACGCGGTCCCGACTATATAATACTCCCACGGGGAGTTAACCGAATACCGCCGAATACCGAAAACATCCCTTGGGAAAGATCGTGCGGACAGCGGTGAAAACACCTTTTCAAATAGTTATCGGAACCGTTCATCCCTCTCCCGTTCCCACTTGGCAATCCAACAGAGCCAGACTGCGGATTCTCAATGAAATTGTATGTATTCTTCGTTGTTTTTGGTCCTCGGGGCACATATTCCGTCGACAGTTATCTGAAACGGAGCCTAAACCCTTCTCGATGACGAATGGAACGGTCCTTTTCGACATAACTGAGAACGGGAAGGACAATGGACGGAACGGCATCGCAGCCGACGAATTCCTCATCGGATCTTGGCGTAATTGTCAAAGTCAGGATGTAAACATCGTACACACCGGTACGGTTACCGCCGTTACATCTGGGACGATACTGGTTTAACGTCAAGCCCCTTTACTCCCTCCATGGAAGACAGGAAGAGGCGCGTCATGATCGCCTGCGTGACGTTCGAGACCGTGAAGGTCAGCGACCCCGCGTACTACTACGGTTCGAACGTCGTCTATCTCATACACCATGTGCGCAACCCCTCCCCCGACAACGTCTACCAGCAGTTCTTCGACCGCACGGCGGAACTCATCCGCGGGAAGGCCCCGGGGACCGAGGTGATCGATGTCGATTGCAACGTCTCCGATTTCGCAGAGCTGCTTTCCCGTATTAATATGATAATAGCGGAGGAATCGGCTAGGGGTTCGAAGATCCGTATCAACCTGTCGGCTGGAAGCCCGGAGTTCACCGCCGCCGGGGCCACCGCCGCCATGATGGCCGAGCATGTAGGAGCGTTCTTCGTCCACGCGGACAGCTACACCGTCTCCGATGACGACCTCCGGGACATCTACTACCGCAACGGGGAACCCGTCGGACTCACCGCATCGGTCAGGGACACGGAGGACCTCCCGGGATTCAGGCTCGAGATGCCCGACGAGGTCCTCGTGAGGTCGCTCCGCCGCTACGCCGCGAGACTTACCGAGGGCAGGGTGCATTCCCCCGATATGATCGCCGACCTCCGCGAGCACGGCCTCTGGGAACGCCGCGGGGCATCCGACACCAACAACGACAAGGTGTTCTTCCAGCGCCGTTACATCGAGGGGTGGAAGGAGCACGGCTGGATAGAGAAGTCCGGGACCGCATACGCGATCACGGAACGCGGTGAACTCGCCATCAGGATACTCTACCCCGAGGCCGACCGATGAACGCCGGCGAGAGTTGGGACAAACGGGCGTTCGCGTTCGACCGTCCGGCATGCGACCGCGCGGACCCGTTCTACAGGATCGTGATGGAGAATGCGAAACCCGACAGGGATTTCACAGACATCCTGGACATCGGCTGCGGGACGGGGACGTATTCCCTGTGCTTCGCCGACACCGTGCGTTCCGTGAAGGGGCTCGATGTCTCAAGGGAGATGATCGCCCTCGCATGCAGGAACGCCGAAGCTATGAATGTGACCAACGCGGAATTCTCCGTATCCGATTGGGAGACGGCCGACGTCTCCGGGATAGGGAGGTTCAACTTGACGATAGCCCACATGACACCCGCCGTACACGACGGCGCCACCCTGGGGAAGATGCTCGCCGTATCCTCGGGATGGTGCTTCCTGGCGGGTTACGTCTCGCGCGAGAACCGCACATGGGACGAGATCTACCGCATCTACGGGAGACCGTCACGCAACGAGTACGAGAAACTCACCGACACCGTGGAGACGCTGTGGGATCTTGGTAAAATCCCCCATCTAGCTCAATTCCGCAGAAGGTCATACAGGAAGTGGACCCCCGAAGATGCCGAGACCTTCTACATCGAGGCCGTGAGGGGATTCATGGGGCCCGATGCGGAGAAGGAGGACGAGCTCCGCGGATGGGTCCGCGGGCAGTCCCGGGGCGGCTTCTTCGAGGAGACGTCCGACCCGGTGATAGGCGTGGTCTACTGGGATATGACGGAATCCTGCCGATCGGGGTAAAATCAATCTAAAGGGACGGCCATTACGCAGCATGCGTCCGAACCCGTTCGTCCACGACCGCGACCCCGGACGCCGTTTCTTCGCTTTCGACATGTTCGGCACCCTCGCCGTGAACACCGCCGGGACCATCCTCCCGATTTTCGAGAAGATGTGCACATACTATCCCGGCGTCCCTCCCGAGGACCTCGGATACGAATACAGCAGGATGAAACGCGAGTTCACCGCCACCCATAAGAACAGGGAACTCCCCGTAGAGAACCTCATCCGCCGCCTCGACGAGAGGTTCGGATTCCACAACAACCCCGAAGAGATGGAGGAACCCATGCTCAGGGGGACCCACCTCTACGGTCCCGCGCCGGGGGCGATGGATGCACTGATGTATCTCAGGGACAACGGATACCGCATAGGCGTCCTGAGCAACACCCGCTACCATTCCCGGACCCTGACGGCCATGCTGGAGGACTACGGATTCATGGAGTTCATCGACAAGGTAGTCACCAGCGCCGACCTCGGATACCGCAAACCGGAACCCTGCGTCTACGAGGCCGTGTGCAAATCGCTGGGAACGGACCTGAAACACTGCTTCTACTGCGGCGACAACGTGAGCAAGGACTACTACGGCCCGTTGGCCGCGGGGATGAAGGGAGCGGCCCTGATAGACCCCGAAGGGACGGAACACGTGCGTTTCCGGATCGGTTCCATCGGGGACCTCCCCGCGCTGTTCGGCGGGAACCGCAGATGATACATACGAAAACGCTTTCGAGAGGATAAGAAGGAAGACACGTGTCAGACCCAATCTACGTCATCGAATCCATCTCCGACGGAGCGGAGGGACATCCCTACGACGAGATCCTGTCGATAGCCGTCTGCAGGGTGGACCTCGATGCCGGGGACTACGATACGGTCTTCAACGAAGTGGTCCAGGCGGAACCCAAATACGTGGGCAAGAGGAAGCTTGATTACGCCGAATCCAAGGGGCTCGACGTCCAGAGCCTCTACACAGGAAGGGACCTCGGGGATATCGTCAGCGAGCTGAGGGAGATCGTGAAGGGACAGTACGTCACAAGCTATGACATCCGCCAGCAGTTCACCAAATATCTCTGCAACGACCCGTGGGACCTCACCGGTTACGTCTCGATCATGCCCTCGATCATGATGAGGCAGCCCGTCAGCCTCAAATGCAAATACCCCGAGGACGAGCCCGACATAATCGTAAAGGCATACCGCAAGGTCTTCCGTAACGACCCGGCCAACGTCGGCAGGGGAAGGGGTGCGATGGAACTCGCACAGATGGCCTCCATGGTGGCCATCTCCCTGCGTGCCAGAGGCAGATTCTGATCACTTGTGCACTTCGTTCAGTTTGAACGATGTGAACATCCCGGACGCGATGAGCTTCTCCCCTTCGAAGGCCTCCACGTAGCAGTAGATGAAGCTGCGGGATTCGTTCACGACCTTGGCCTCCATGCGGAGGAGGTCCGCACGTGCGGGACGGTAGTAACTGATGTTGGATGCCTGCCCGACGGCGTGTCCCTTGATGTTCACGAGGATCGCATATGCGTGGTCCATCCCGCCGTAGATCGCCCCGCCGTGGATGAAACCGTTGGAGTTGCGCATCCCGGGGCTGCAATCCATCTCGATGACCACTTTATCCGAAGAAATTGACACGGGGCGCATGCCGTTGGAAACGAAATAGGGCGCGTTGACCATCTCGAGGATGTTGTCGATGTACCCGAGGCAGTCCTCGGAGACGATCGGCAGCAGTTCTTCCTTGTCCATGGACGAGCGATTCGCAATCAGGTTAAAGAAACTACGATGTAACCGTCACAGAAAACGGGACAACAACCATTTATCGCGGTGAATCTTCCCCTTCAGCATGGCTGAGAGGGTGTCGGTTACCGAACTCAACAGGAGGGTGAAGGAACTCCTCACCTCCACACCTTACCTCAGCAACATCTGGGTCGTGGGGGAGATCTCCAACCTCACCATTCAGTCCTCCGGACACGCGTATTTCTCCATCAAGGACGCCGGGGGAACCGTCTCCGCCGCGATGTTCGCATCTGCCCTGAAAAGGATAGACTTCACCCCCGCGTCGTCGATGAAGATCGAGGCGTTCGGCCACGTGGACCTCTATCCTCCCACCGGAAGGTATCAGTTCATAGTCGAGACCATGCGCAGGTCCGGAATCGGCGAGCTCTACCAGGAATACGAGAGACTCAAGAAGAAACTCGAGGGGGAGGGACTGTTCGACGATTCCCGCAAACGCCCCATCCCCACATACCCCAAGGTCATCGGCGTAGTGACATCGCCCACCGGCGCGGTAATCCACGACATCATCACCACGACCGCACGCCTCAACCCCGTGGACATCCTCCTGGCACCTGCGAAGGTCCAGGGCGACGGGGCGGCGGATTCCATCGTCGGAGGGATAGAGCTGCTCAACAAAGCGGGTGTGGACGTCATCATCGTGGGGCGCGGAGGAGGGTCCATCGAGGACCTCTGGGCGTTCAACGAGGAGAAGGTGGTCCGCGCCATCGCCGCATCCAAGGTGCCCGTGATATCCTCCGTCGGACACGAGACCGACTTCACGTTGGCGGATTTCGTAGCGGACAAGAGGGCGCCTACCCCCACAGGGGCCGCGGAGATGGCCGTGAGGAAACGCGTGGAGATACGCAGGGAGATCGAGGAGATGTTCCGCCGCGCGGGTGCCGCCCTCATGAACACCTACGGGACCATGGTGCACGATTTCGGAATCCTCGATGCGAAACTGGACCCGAGCAAGGCACGCGACAAGGTGGACATGCACGAGATGGAACTGGAGAGGCTCTCCGATGCCGCGGACACATCCATGAGGATGAGGGTCATGTCCGCATCGCACACCCTGTCCGACCTCTACCCCAGGCCGGAATCCGCCCTGAGGGACATGATAATCAATGCGAAACAGAGGGCACAGAACCTTTTCGTTCGCATCGAACCCGACATGTCGGACATCCTCCACCGCGGGAGGATGCGCATCGAGGGCATCGGGAACCGGCCGGACACGGCTATTGATAAGAGATTGCAGTCAAGGGCGTCCGCCGTCGCCGAGAGATCGGCACGCATAGACGCCCTCAGCCCGTATGCGGTGCTCAGCAGGGGATACAGCTTCATCACCGACACCGCAGGGAACACCATCACCTCGATCGAAGGGGTCGGGGTGGGGAGCGAGGTCACCATCCGCATGAGGGACGGCAGGGCCTCCGCGAAGATTACAGGGAAGGAGAAGATATGAGCGAAGAGAAGACAGTGGAGAACATGACCTTCGAGGAATGCATGAACGAACTCAACGACCTGGTGGCCAAACTCGAATCGGGCGAACTCGACCTCGACGAGAGCCTCAAGGTCTACGAGAGGGCGGTCAAGATCCGCGAGCGCTGCCGCTCCATCCTCGACGATGCGGAACGCAAGGTTCAGACCATCATGGCCTCCGCCGGCGGGGAGAAGCGCGAGGACTTCACCGACGAGTGATGCGCCAAAGAGCCAGATTATGCTTTCCGGCATATTCGGAGGTCATCGCGAAAAGCATGGTGCCGGCGAACATGTCGTCGCTGTAGGCAAGACGCAGCGCGCCCGACACCGTGTTGGAATCGATGTATTTCGCGTTGTACGAACCGAATATGGACGTCAGCCCGATGGCGAGTATCGCCGTCGCATCGTGTCCGCGGACGGCATCCCACGGGTCGTCGAGCTTCTTGACCAGGTCGCGCACCTGTTCCGCCACGGCGAGGGACGAGGACATCTGACCCATCGACTGCCCGTACACCTCCTGCACCATGCGGGCGACGTCGATGGCAAGGGTCTTCCGGTTGATGAACAGCCTGTGGTTCAGATCCTTGAAACTGAGGCTCATGCCGCGTTTGTATGAGAGGTACATCAGTATCCCGATGGGCGCGGCAGCCTTTCCCAGTACATCGCGGACGCTGCCGTTGACCTTCTCGAAACGCTGGAGGAGATCCCTGTCGGCATACTCCGACAGCACCCCTTCCAGAGCCTCGGAGCACATGAGGCCGCCCTCGAGGTCACGGCGGTCGGTGTAGAACACCGGTTCCTTCACGGTCCTCCCCGTCATCCCGTCAAGGTCCCTGTCGACTATCCCCATGACGGCATTGTCACCGCGCCTGATGCATTCGGCGACGGTGGCCTTGACGTTGGTCTTGGAGGATGCGGCGATGGCGGTCGCACCCTCTCCGAGGAATTTGCCGTAGAGCCTGACATCGGTAGTACCCTCGACCACGAGGTAGGTGCCGGTGAACCTGGAACGGGACATGGAGATCTCGTTCGCGACGTCATCGGCGGTCAGGAATGAGATCATCTGATCACTCGCGGACGTTACGGAGCTCCACTGCCTGGTCCCAGCAGTCGTGTATCACGGCGGGGGCGTGGGTGGAGACGACCATGGTGAGGTCCCTTACCCTAGCGATGTCAGAAAGGAACTTCCCGAGCCTCTGCTGCCACGAGACGTGGAGGGATACCTCCGGCTCGTCGAGGATGACGAGCGATCCGGAATCCACCCTGAACAGGAGGATGTAGAAC
The DNA here is from genome assembly GCA_015063225.1 of Thermoplasmata archaeon. Classification (GTDB taxonomy): domain Archaea; phylum Thermoplasmatota; class Thermoplasmata; order Methanomassiliicoccales; family Methanomethylophilaceae; genus Methanomethylophilus. Next base: position 25,023 of record SUSU01000008.1, read on the forward strand.
ATGATAAGGATCTGCTTCTCGCCGGACGAGAACCTCTCCACGGGGACGACCACGTTGGAACGGTCGAGCCTCGCCTCGAGGAACCCGAACTCGTTCAGATCCACCGTTTTGTCCTCGAATATGGAGTTGATGATATCCTTGTAGACGACGACGCTCTCGGCGAAACGGTAGTACCTGTCGCACCAATCCTTCAGTGAACGGGACAGGGCGCGGTAGTCGTCGGCATACTGGGATATCTCGTACCTGCTGGGTGGTATCCTGTATCCGGAGGGGAGCTCGGGCTCCAGACCGGCCTGCTTGATGAAGTCCATGCGGGCGATGAGGTCCCTGAATAGGTTCTCCACCTCCGCATCGGTGACCTTCCTGCCGTCATCGGGGATGTCACGGAGCTTGGTGTCCGCGACGGCGGAGGCAAGGTTCTCCTTGAACTCGGTCATGTAATAGGTGATGCTCGGGACGAACTTCCCGTCCGCCTCGGCGACGTAGGTCCTCTCCGGGGAGATGTACGTGCATCCCATGATCGAGGAGAGCTCCTGTACGGAAACCTCCTCCTCGAGTTCGTTCCTCGATACCTGGACCTTGAGTTCCTGATTGTAGTTCTCGACGATGAGACTGGAACCGTCATCGAAGAAGAGGTCGAGACGCTCGAAACACACCGTCCTGACATCCTCGAGGTTGGCGTTCAGTACATCCGAAACAAGCTTCATAAGGGTGGATTTCCCGAATCCGTTGGGGGAATGGACGAAGGTTATCCCGCTCTTGCAGAGGGATACCTCGTAATCGTATTCTCCGAACAGCCCATAGACGATGATCTTCGTGAGCTTCATTTCCTCTACCGCGTCCCATATCGGCGACAAGGTATTTAATGAAAGGGAGAAAAGTCTGTTTTGAGACAATCAGTCGGAGGGAGGACCGTCCTGTTCCTTTAACACCGGGGGCGGAGGGAACACGAAACCGAGGCCGGCCAACTCCTCACGTACCACTTTCGACCTCTCCCTGTCGAACAGGTCTAGGTATTGGACATAGGTCTCCGAAACGGAATGCATGACGCCGTCCGGAAGGTTGCCCGCGACAAGTCCATCCCTGAGGATCTCGTAGGCGCGGGACAGGTCAGCGATGTCCAGGGCATCCTTTCTGCCCGATGAGGCGGAACGGTAATAGTATGCGAGGGGGAGGAGACGGTCGTAAAGTCCGGAAGCGTCGGGTTCGCTGAGGATGGAGATCGCCTCGTCCATAGAATCCCTCATCCCGGGGTCGACGGCATCGACACTGTTGATGTATCTGGCTCTTTGCAGCAACGCTTCCGCGTAAGCACCCGGGAACCGGGCGGCGGAAGCACGGCAGGTCTTCACCATGTTCTTGATCGCCTCGGTGGCCTTCTTGTCCATCTGGGCCCCCTGCGCCGCCTCCGCGTATTCCCCGGAGAGTCTGCAAAGGGTGCGCAGGGACGTGTCGTCGGCAGGCATCCGAGAGACGTCGCGGATGGCCGATTCATAGCACCTCATCGCACCGCGGGGATCGGGTTTCGAAACGAGGATCACGCCCAACGCCTCGTTGATGCGGACCTTCACATATGGATCGGCGGAGAGGATGCCGTCGGAGATCCCGCCCTCAAGGAGCGAACGGAGCTCGCGGACTGAATCCTGGGGATCCCCGGCATGGAGATGGGAGATTGCGGATGCGATGATGAAGTCCATGCGGACCGGCGATTCCAGGGATCCGGATATATCCGAGAATCCCTCCATGTAGGATATTGCCTCGGACGGATCGCCCTGTTCGGTGAGCATCTCGGAGACCTCGATGACCGCCTTGATGCATTCCTCTGCGGCATCGTCCCATCCGTCCCCGCCGATGCATCCCCTGAACGCTTCTGCATTGCTCTTGAGGAGCCTGACCGCCTTCGAGGGACGTCCGCAGCGGGCACATGCGCGGGCGGCGGAGGCGTTAAGGGCAGCGGAACCGCGGACATCGGACGGGTCGGCGGAAGCGGCGTCCCTCTCCTCGAACGTCGGGAAGTACTCCGAAGGACCGTTGAAGAGGAGGATGTCCCCGTCGTCCGAGACCGAGACGGAGAGCGCGGTATCCCCGCAGGAGGGACAGGAACACACCGCACGGACCTCATCGTCGCAGACGGATGACGACAATACCGATGATTCCCCGCAAACCGGGCAGGGGGAGCTGCGGCTGCGGATGAGCCTGGCGACGGCGTACGGATTCCTGCCCCGGAGGGGATCGTCGAACATGCGAGATGATTCGGATGCGTGTATTTGTTTTTTAACGGAAAACCGATGCAGGTACATGGACGACGAGGAGACCATCCGTCAGATCCGCGATAACATCGCCAAGGGGAACAACGACATCGTACGCCCCCAGATTCTCGAGCTCGCGGCATCCGCGGCCGACAGGCCGATGACCCTCCTCACCTGCGCCTCCCTTTTCCTGACGTTGGGCGACGAGGACGGCTTCTCACGCGTCCTGTCGACCCTGGAATCCAATCTCCCGTCGGACACCGCCACGCTCGTCCAGATAGCCGAACCCCTCATCGCCCTCGACGTGCCCAAGAACGCACTCCGGGCACTAGAGAACGCGGGCGACACCGACGAAGTCCTGTTCTGCAGGGCATCCGCCCTCCACGCGCTGATGAGGAACGAGGAGGCCCTCTCGACCCTGGATTCCATCAAGGAGCCAGTCAAGGGTTCCGTTGTCCTGAGGATAGAGATCCTGGGCTCCCTGAAGAGGTTCGACGAGGCCATAGCGGCCGCCGAACCGCTCGTGAACTCGCGGGATTACGCCGCTTCCCGCGCATACATCACCGTGCTCCTGCGTGCGGGCAGGGAGAAGGATGCGCAGCGCTTCGCCAAGGAACGTGCGAAGGACAAGACCGCCGACGGTTCCGCGCTGATGGCCCAGTACCAATGGCTGACAGGCAACGTCACGGCCACCGGCGCCTACGCCGCGAAGGCCATCAAGGCTGACGAGACCCACACCGGGGCGATGGAGTACCTGGGATACGGGCTCGCGTCCAAAGGCAACGTCCGCGAGGCAAAGATCGTCGCCGGGGCCATCAACGAGAGGGAACCGGGCAATCCCGCCGCTTTCCGCATCATCATACTCTGCCGCAATGCGGAGTGAAGTTCAGTTCTTCTTCACGAACAGTCCCATGCGGACGGAGTGCCTCTTGGAACTCTGGAGGACCTCGGACCAGAACCTGCGGGTGAACATCATGAGGATGTACACCAACTCCATACGGCCGAGGTACATCAGGAAGCAGAGGATGATCTTGCTCAGGTCGGTGGGTTCGAAGGACAGGCTGCCGGTACCGACCACGGTACCCGCGTTGCTGACGGCGGATACGGTGAGGTAAAGGCTGTTGAGCATGTCGCTGTCCTCGATGACCATGATCGCGACGGTGGCGACTATCAGGGCGGCCATGAACAGGAGTGCGGTGGACAGAATGGAGGTAACCTGGTCGGAATCCATCCTAGAACCGTCGACCTCCATGATGGTGACGGCACCGGGGTGCATGATCTTCTCCATACCGGCGAAGATGTAGGCCTTCATCGCCATCAGACGGTGTATCTTGATACCTCCTGCAGTGGAACCCGAACATCCGCCGACGAACTGGACGATCAGAAGGATGACGGTGGCCACGGCAGGCCATGTCAGATAGTCGGCGATGGCGAATCCCGCGGACGTACCCGAGGAGGAGACGGCGTACAGAGCCTGCCAGAAGTCGGCGAGACCGGTCTGCTCGGGAGTGTTGTAAATGAGAGCAACGGTAATGATAAGGGCGCAGGCGACGAACCATCCGATCATCATCTTCCACTCGCGGCTGCGCACGAGGAGGTTCTTCCTCTGGGTGATGCTGCGGACCATGAGGAAGAAGTTCGATGCACCGAGGATCATGAACACCCATGTGACGAACTGCACGGGAAAGCTGAAACTCGCCATGCTGTCGGAGAACGGCAGGAGACCGCCGGTGGACACGTTCGACATCGCGATGCAGATGCAGTCGAACAGGGTGAGACGGTCGCTGTCGATGCCGATTAGGCCGATGATGAGAAGCATGACTATCTCCAGGAACGTCAGCGCGGCGTACATCCTGACGAAGCTGAGGGCGGAGGTACGGATATCCTGGGAGAACTCGCTGCTGTTGCCACCGAACTCGTTGGAACCGAGGTTCTTACCGCCCATTCCGATCATCGGGAGAAGGAACGCGAACACGAACACGACGGTCATACCGCCGAACCACTGGATCATTGCCCTCCAGAGGAGGATGGAATGGGGAGTGGCATCGAAGTCCTTCAGCATGGAGGAACCGGTGGTGGTGAATCCGGAGATGCCCTCGTAAACGGAGTCGATGAGCGGCATGCCGCTCCCGTAGAACGGCAGAATGGCGGAGATGAAACAGAGCACCCAGGTCTCCGTAATCAGCAGGATACCCACCGATGCCGAAATCTGGGAGAACCTGAAACGGAGATAGCAGTACAACCCGAACACGAGGAAGAACGGAGCGGGCATGAGGAAGAGCCAGAAGTCCTCCTTTGCGACCGCCGCATAGACGGTCATAATCAGTAGGATGACTCCCAGGACCAATGCCACGAGACCAAGGATCTTCATCACGCTGCTGTTGTATTTCTCAAGACGGGAGATACGCCCGGAAAGAACGGACAGCGATGCCGACATCTTCCGGAAACGGGTATTTATGGAACCTATGCCGAAACTTTCTGTCTGCTGTTCTTCCTCGGGTAAATCGGACATCTCACAGCCCCAGGAACGGACGGCCAATCAGGCGGGTGATGATGACGGGATCGTATTCGGTCATGAACAGCACCATGCGGTCACCCGGGAGGACGCGGTCCAGTATGCCCGGGAAGATGGGCTCCCCGTTGCGCACGAGGACAGCGAGGCGGATGCCCTCGGGGAAATACACGTCTCCGAGGGGTTTGCCGATGAAAGACATGGATTCCTCGGCGGTGAACATGAGGAGGACCTCGCCGGGACGGTCGAACACGAACGCCTGGTCGCTGTCCCCGGAGATGAGGTTGTCCGAAGTCTCGTTGATGATGACATTGTGGTACCCGATGATGCATTCGATGCCCGAGTACCTGAGCAGTTCGCCGTACTCCTCGGTGGTGTACTGGGAGACGACCTTCTTGACACCGAAACGGACACCGTTGACACAGATGAGAAGGTTCTCCTCCTCGGAGTCCGATACGCTGATGACCGCATCCGCGCGGTCCACGTTCTCGGAACGGAGGAAGACGGGGTCCGTGGTGTCGCCGTTGACGACAACGGCCTTGCTTAGCGTACGGGCGGCTGAGTTACAGAGAGCCAGATCCTTATCGATGATCTTGACGACATGCCTTCCGGGCGAGTCTATGATGGCGGAGGCGACGGCCACACCGAGCTCTCCTGCGCCGACCACGATGATGTTCCTGACGGGACGGGAGATCCCGATCTCGCTGTTGAAGCGGCGGATGGCCTCCTGGGAACCGATGATGGCGATCCTGTCCCCGTCGTGGATCTCGGAAGCATAGACGGACGTGATTATCTCGTCGGACCTGTAGATGGCGAGGATGGAACATCCATCGACCTTGATGTCCATGACGAAACGTCCCGAGAACTTGCTCCCCTTCTCCACGCGCAGGATGGCGAAGCACAGGCCGATGCTGCGGATGCGGGAGAAGGCTACCACATTCTCCATGAGCGTGCACGCGGCGAGCCTGTCGGTGGCGGTGGTGCGGGGCGCGATGACCGAATCGACGCCCGGGATTCCCGACCCGTGGGGGAGGTAATCGCTGTTCTTGACGGTGGCGATGGTCTTGACCTCGGGATTGAAACGCTTGACCATTGAGCAGATGAAGATGTTGGTGCTGTCCTGATCTACGGAGGTCACGATGGCCTTGGGGCCGAACCTCGTGAGGGCGTTCTGGAGCACCCTGGGGTTGCTTGCATCGTTCCTGAGCACTGAGGTGTTCCTTAGTGACTGCGCCGCATCGGCCTTCTTGGAATCCTTCTCGATGATGACGACGGATCCGATACGCGAGGCGACAGCCGCAGCGGCCATTCCCACCCTGCCCGCACCGGTGATGATGACGGTCATGATAACGGGACGCAATCCGCACGTCCATATTAACCGTTTCCGTGGGCGCGCACACGCGCCTGCGAACCATATTTATTAAGGGAGCGCTTGGCGAGCCCCATGGCAAAAGCAAAGGGAACATCGGGAGACATCCCGTACTGGAAGGAGATCACCGAGGAAGAGTGGAAAGCGAACAGGATGTCCAAGACCGACGAGGTCAAGGACGCCGTCGAATCTATCATCGCCCAGGTTCGCGCCGACGGTGACAAGGCCCTCATCGACCTCACCGAGAAGTTCGACAAGGTGAAGCTCAAGAAGATCGCCGTGTCCCGCGAGGACATCGAGAAAGCCTACGAGAAGGTCACTCAGGAAGTCGTCGACGAGATCGAGAACGCCGCCTTCAACATCGAGCGCTTCCACAGGATGCAGCTGCCCCCCGACATGTGGACCACCGAGGTCGAGCCCGGAATCACCCTCGGGGTCAAGAGCACCCCTCTCGACAGGGTCGGTTGCTACATCCCCGGCGGACTCGCCAGCTACCCCAGCACCGCACTCATGACCGTCATCGCCGCGAAGGCCGCCGGCGTGGAGGAGGTCATCTGCTGCACCCCCGCCCCCATCAAACCCGCCACCCTCGTGGCCCTCGACATCGCCGGATGCGACGAGATCTACCAGGTCGGCGGAGCGCAGGCCATCGCCGCCATGGCCATCGGTACCAAGAGCATCGAGCCCGTCCAGAAGATCGTCGGACCCGGCAACCGCTTCGTCACCGAGGCCAAGATCCTCCTCCAGAAGGATGTCGGGATCGACTTCCCCGCCGGACCCTCCGAGGCCGCCGTCCTCTGCGACTCCTCCGCCGTCCCCGAGTTCGTCGCCTCCGACCTCGTCGCCCAGGGGGAGCACGGACCCTCCTCCGCCTTCGTCATGGTCACCGACGACCCCGACATGCCCAAGAAGGTATGGGACTGCATGATGGAGCAGGTGGCCGACGCCCCCCGCAGGGACATCATCGTTCAGGCGTTCGCCAACTCCGGCTACGTCGTCGAGAAGAACATGGACCTCGCCATCGAGACCATGAACGGCATCGCCCCCGAGCACCTCTGTATACAGGTGAGGGACCCCATGGCCGTCCTCTCCCGCATCAGGAACGCGGGCTCCATCTTCGTCGGACCCTACACCCCCATCGCCGCCGGCGATTACGCCTCGGGGACCAACCACGTCCTCCCCACATCGGGATACGCCGCGGTCTGCTCCGGACTCACCGTGCAGATGTTCCGCAAGACCTCCACCGTGCAGATGCTCACCAAGGAGGGCCTGAGGACCCTCGCCCCCACCATCTGCACCCTCGCCCACACCGAGGGCCTGGAGGCCCACGCCCGCAGCGTGGACATCAGAAGGAGCAACGAGGAATGACCAGACAGGAACCGGCCGAACCCGACTTCTACGACAGGTCGCTGTTCATCAACCGCGAGATATCCTGGCTCTCCTTCAACCAGAGGTGCCTCGACGAGGCCATGGACCCCTCGATCCCCGTGCTGGAGCGCGTGAAGTTCCTCGCCATCTGCTACGGCAACATGGACGAGTTCTTCATGATCCGCATGCCCGGCCTCCTCGGTGCTGAGATCGACCGCCTCGTGAACATCGGTCCGGACGCCTACGACAACGAGAACGAGCTCATCAGGGACATCAACTACAGGGTCAACGCCCTCACCGACGGATACGAGGACGCGTGGGCGGACATCGAGAGAGCACTAGCCGGGAAGAACATCCACATCCTCTCCTCCGACTCCATCAACCCCCGCCAGAAGATGTGGCTGGACGACTTCTACACCGAGAGGCTCCACCCTCTCCTGACCCCTCTGGCACTCGACATCTCACACCCGTTCCCGTTCATCTCCAACAACTCCCTCAACCTCGCCGTCCGCATGAGGAACGAGGACGACACCATACTCTACGCGCGCGTGAAGGTCCCGGTCGGCATCCTCCCCCGCTTCCTCCGCATACCCTCCGAGGGGAAGGCCAACGACTTCGTCCTGCTGGAGAACATCATCAAGGACCACGTCAGCGCCCTGTTCCCCGGTCTGAAGATCCTCGGGGTCTACAAGTTCCGCATCACCCGCAACGCCGACGTGAAGGTCACCATCGACGAGGCCGCCGACCTCATGACCGCGGTGGAGTCCGCCATGGACTCCCGCGACCAGGGATTCCCCGTGAGAATGGTGGTGGAGGACACCATGCCGGACGATCTGGTGAAGGTCTTCTCCAAGAACCTCAAGCTCAAGGACAACCAGGTCACCCGCGCCAGCGGGAAGGGCATGATGCTCACCGACCTCTGGGAGCTCTACGGACTCAACGAGCCCGGGCTGAAGTACAAGCCCTTCGTGCCCCGCCTCCCCGCCGAGATCACCGAGAGCCCGAACATGTTCTACGCCATTAAGAAGAAGGACTGGATATTCTACCACCCCTACGAACCCTTCGACGTGGTCGTCAGGTTCCTGAGGGAGGCGGCGGAGGACCCCGACGTCAAGAGTATCAAGATCTGCCTGTACAGGCTCGGGAAGAAGAGCGAGATCATCAGGCAGCTGATGAGGGCCAAGGAGAGAGGAAAGAACGTCTCCGTTCTCATGGAGCTCCGCGCCAAGTTCGACGAGGTCAACAACATCTCCCTCGCGAGGGAACTGGAGAACATCGGCGTGCACGTGGTCTACGGACCCGTTAACCTCAAGGTTCACTCCAAGCTGCTCCAGGTGGTCCGCCTCGAGAAGGACCGCCTCGTCAGGTACACCCACATGTCCTCCGGCAACTACAACGCCAACACCGCCCGTTCCTACGCGGACATATCCTATTTCACCGCGAACCAGGAGATCGGAGAGGACGTCGGTGAGCTGTTCAACGCCCTCACCGGGTACTTCGGCCCCCGCGACTACAAGCACCTCCTCGTCGCCCCGCTCACCCTCAAGAGCACCCTGATTGAGCTCATCCGCCGCGAGGCGGAGAACAGTGCAAGGGGCGAGAAGGCGTACATCGCCATGAAGGCGAACGGGCTCATCGACAGCGACATCATCGCCGAGCTCTACAAAGCGTCCCGCGCCGGCGTGAAGATAGACCTCTGCATCCGCGGACTCTGCTGCCTGCGCCCGGGAGTGAAGGGCATCTCGGAGAACATCACCGTCACATCAATCGTGGACCGCCTGCTGGAGCACGCCCGCATCTACTACTTCGAGAACGCCGGCGACCCGAAGATGTACATGGGTTCGTCGGACATGATGCCCCGCAACCTCATCGCCCGCGTCGAGACCCTCTTCCCCGTCCTCGACCCCGAGATGCTGGTCAACATCAGGGAATGCATACTCATGCCCTGCCTGAAAGACAACGTCAAGTCCCGTGTCCTCCAGTCCGACGGGACGTATCTGCTCCGCCAGAGGAAAAAGAACGAGAAGAAGATCCACTCGCAGGAATGGTACATCGCCAACCAGGGAGTCTGGCATGGACAGGACAGTAGGGTTCATTGACGTCGGCACCAATTCGGTGCACATGCTCGTCGTACGCTTCTACGAGGGTACGATGGGCACCCCGGTATACCAGGACAAGGAGGCCGTGAGGCTGGGCTACAGCCTCTTCATCGACGGCGCAGTCGATGAGGCCACCATCGACAAGACCGATAAGGTCCTCGGATCGTTCGCGGCCATCGCCCGGAGCTACGGCGCGGAGGAGATCCTCGCCTGCGCCACCTGCGCCGTGCGCGAATCCCCCAACGCGGACCGTTTCCTGGAAATCGCCAGGAAGCACGGCATAAAGATGGAGATCATCGACGGCACCGAGGAGGCCCGCATCACCCGCCTCGGCGTCCTCGGGCCCGTATCCCCCCGCCGCACCCTCCTCATGGACATCGGCGGAGGGAGCACCGAGATAACCATAGCGGACGGCGAGAAGGACCTGATGAGCGCCAGCCTCAAGGTCGGTGCCCTGAGGCTCACGTTCGGGCACGGTTTCAGCAACAACCACAGGATCGAACCCGAGAAGTACGATTTCCTGAGGAGGTGCGTGGACACCGAGGCCGCGGGGATCACCGGGAAGATCAAGGAAATCGGTTTCGAGACCGCCGTGGGCTCTTCCGGGACGCTCATGACCCTCGCCGCGGCCTGCGCCGCCCGGAGGGGCGACGGCGACGACTCCTACTTCACGTACACGGAGCTCGAATCGCTGATGAGGTCCCTCTGCAGGCTCGGCACCAAGCAGAGGGCGAAGATGGCCAAGATAGGCCCGTCGAGGGCGGACATCATCATCGGCGGGGGCGCGGCGGCGGAGGAGCTGATGTTCCTGTTCGGAATCAACCGCATGGAGATCAGCGGCAACGGACTCCGCGAGGGCATGCGCATGGACTACCTGATCAAGAACGGATGGGAGACCTCGGACATCAGGTCGTCCTCCGTCTATTCCCTCGCGGGACGCTTCTCCACCGACCGCGAACACGGCGAGAACGTGAAGCGTCTGGCACTGGAGCTGTACGGCCTCTTCACCAAGGCCGGTCTGGTGGAGGAGAGGGACGTCGTCAGGGACCTCATAGCCCACGCGGCGGTGCTCGCGGAGGTGGGCGCCGTGGCGGGCCGCAGGAACAAGGGCGACCTCACCTCTCTGATAATCAGGAGGTCCGCGCTCACAGGGTTCGAACCCGACGAGCTCGACACCCTCGCCCTGCTCGCCACTCTTTGCAGAGGCCCGATCCCCCCGCTCGGCTCCAAGACATACTCGTCGTACACCCCGCAGATGGGGACCACCATCGCCAAATGCGCGATGATCCTGAAACTCGCGGACATAGCCGACAGGGGGAGGGACGGCGCGGTGGAATCGCTCACGGTCTCCAACCACCCCGACTGTCTGACAATCGGGCTCGTCGCGAAATCCGACGTGTCCCTGGCGCTCTGGAAGATGGAGTCCGTGAGCGACGAGTTCAGGAGGATCTTCGGTAGGAACCTGCACGTCGCCGTCCGCGAAAGCTACCAATAAACGAGTAGTGTGTATCTTATCCTGTATCATATTTAAAGAGCCGGTCGGCCTTTCTGGATAATTTTGTATTTTTCCGACAAAAAGGAAGCAAAAAATGGAATATTCAAATACTGAAAGCGCAATCACAGATTTAGTACGCGGGGGCCGATTCCCTTGCAGCGGGCGAAAACCCGTATGGTCCCCGTTTACTCCCCTTTTAACATCGCATCCTTTTTTAGCATCGTTCCCATCGTACCCGTCATGAAGGGGGGGTTCTTCGATGATATGGTCGCGGGCGGCGATGTCGTCAAGAGCGGACTCTGCGCGATATGCAAGGGGGGACACCTCCTCTGCGGTAAGGAACGCTGCCCCCTGATGATCAAGTTCTACTCCCGCCAGAAGACCATGCCGATGATCGACATGAAGGACCTCGCGGGCTCGTCCCCTCCCGCGGTCTTCGTCGGCAGGTACGGATATCCCAAGGTGGACATCGGTCCCCTCGTCCCCGGGGAGTTCGGGGACACCTCGGTCATGGACCGTCCCGAGATGTGGGGCGGCAAATCCATCGACGAGATCGTCGATTTCCGTTTCAGGCTGGTGAGGGGGAAGTACCGCATCGATGCAACCGATTTCGCCAAATCCGGTCGCATAGTCGAGGATGTGCAGTCCCTCGCGCTCACCGAGAGGCCCGTCGATGTGGAAACGTCGTTCTTCGACAGACCCCGCGGACGCCTCGTTCTCGATGACGAGGTCCAGCCATTCGGCCCCTCGGCCCGCATGGAGACCATGACCAAATCCAACGGGAAGTGGGAACAGAACCTGGAGAAAGGATATTACGACACGGACATGAAGGCGGTCGACGCCGTCCTCCAGGCGTACAACTCCGGCTCCTACATATCCGACATCCAGAAGGCGTTCTCCGTGGGGGCGTTCGGACAGGACAAGAACCGCCGTTTCGTCCCGACCAGATGGAGCATCACCGCAGTGGACGATATGATAGGCAAGGACTACCTCTCCCGCACGAGATGGTACCCGCCCATCGAGGACTACAGGCTCTACTACTACGAGGAACTGGACAACCGCTGGGCCATCATCCTCCTGCCCGCGACCTGGAGGTTCGAGCTCATCGAGGCATGGTATCCCGGGACCTCGTGGAACCCCGCCGGCGACAGGATCGAGATCATATCCTCATACGAGTTCTTCCGCCCCCGCACGGAATATGCCGAGATCGGGGGATGCTACTACGCCTCCAGGATGGCCGTGAACGAGCTCCTGGAGAGGCAGCACATGACCGCCGGTGCGGTGATCTGCAGGGAGGCCCACGCGGGATACGTCATGCCCGTCGGCGTATGGAACGTCAGGGAGAACGTCCGTAGGACACTGAAGACGGAACCGCTCCACTTCGACACCCTCGACCAGGTGTTCTCCTTCATGGAGACTAAGATGGACATAAAGAGGGACAGGTGGATCAAGGCCTCCGGCGTGCTGACCGACTGGTGTACGCAGAAGAGGATAGAGGATTACTACGGCCGCTCCGCCTCGACCCTGAACGAGGAGCACTCCGAGAGGGAGATAGACCCTTCCTCCGGGGAGGGAGCGGACATACTCGATGCGAACAACGTCCCGAGGGATGGATGATGCAGACGAACTTCGGATTCGACGAAGAGGAGGGCGCGTGGGACGGCGTATTCGAGCTCACCACCTGCAGGAGGGCGCTCTCCCCGTCGTCCCTCCCCGGCATCGACTACGCCCTGAACCCCTACGGCGGGTGCGAGCACGGGTGCGTCTACTGCTACGCCCCGGAGGTCACCCACCAGCCGTGGGACGGGTGGAGGGTGGTGAGGGTGCGCACCGACATCGCCGACCGCCTGGTGAAGGAGCTCCCCGGTCTTTCGGGGGTGGTGGGGATAGGGACGGTCACCGACCCCTATCAGGGGGCCGAGGCGCGGTTCTGCCTCACCAGGAGATGCCTCAACGTCCTGAAGGCCAAGGGATTCCCGGTGCACATCCACACGAAATCCCCGCTGATCCTCCGCGACCTCCCCATCCTGAAGGGCATGGACGCGGTCGTGGGGGTCACCGTCACCGGAACCGACGTGAGGTCGTCGCTCATCATGGAACCGGGGGCGCCCGTACCCGCGGAGAGGTTCCGCACCCTGAAGGCCCTCGTGAACGAAGGGGTGGACTGCTATGCCCTGGTTGAACCGGTCATGAGCACCGTGCAGGGGATGGAGAAGGAGTTCGCCGATGCGATCGCAGACACGGGGGTGAAGAGGGCTCTCGTCGGAGGGCTCAACGGACGCCCGGAGCTGAACAAGCGTCTGACGAGGATGCACATAGACGCGTCCTCCCGCTCGGAGATCCTCATGAAGACCTACCTCCGGGCCCGGGGGATTAAGGTCGAGGACGCGCTGTGATGCGCGTGGCCAAATACCTGCGGCGCGATTCATCACTATGAGCGATGACGGAGCACCGGATGCCCGCGCGGAACTTGACAGGCTGCTCGACGATTTCTCCAGGGGCATACTCCCGTCGATAGGTTTCGTGAGGTCCGTGAAACAGCTCCGGGACGCCCATCCCGGACTGATAGCGCCGAGGCCCTCGCTGGGCGTGGCCGTGGTCGCGGGTTTCGGACACCACACCTCGGGACGCGACCTCATGTCCCTGCTCCTGGAGATCGAGGGGTTCACCGTCAGGAACACGCAGGTCGGGGAGATGGACTCCGACGTCATCGGCATGTGCATGCAGCCCGACGTCACCGTCCTCTGCCTTTCCGCACAGGCTACGGAGGGCGTCAACGGGATCGCGGACATAATCCGGGAACTCGATGAGACGGAGGCGAGGGGGAGGATAGTCTTCAACGCCGGGGGCAGTCCCCTCAGCGAGACGACGGCGAGGAGCCTCGGGTGCGACGTATACGCCCAATCAGCCGTGGAATCCGCCCGCGCCATCAAGGCCGAGGTCGAATCCAGACATTCCGCCGCGAATCCGTAAACTGGAATTGCACTTCGTACCTCTCGGAGGACCGTCCATCGGACTGGCCTATTGTATTCTATAGTCAATTATATATAGAAGGTCAAAAATATACTCGCCAATAGGTGAATACCATGTACGGTAACGGCAACCAACCCATCATCGTTCTGAAAGAAGGGACCAACAGGGCCAAAGACAAAGAGGCCCAGTTCAACAACATCGACGCAGCGAAGGCCATCGCCGACGCCGTCCGCTCCACCCTCGGCCCCAAGGGAATGGACAAGATGCTCGTCAACTCCATCGGCGACGTCGTCATCACCAACGACGGTGTCACCATCCTGAAGGAGCTGGATGTCACCCACCCCGCCGCCAAGATGGTCATCGAGGTCGCCAAGACCCAGGACAACGAGTGCGGCGACGGAACCACCACCTCCGTCATCCTCTCCGGAGAACTCCTCAAACAGTCCGAGGAGCTCATCAACGCCAACGTCCACCCCACCATCATCACCAACGGTTACAACATGGCCGCCGCCAAGGCCGCCGAGATCCTCGACGACATCTCCGTCGACGCCACCGACGACAAGATGCTCAGGCTCGTCGCCGACACCTCCCTCACCGGAAAGGACGTCGGGGACGCCGCCGACCAGGAGATGCTCTCCAAGCTCGTCGTCGAGGCCGTCAAGACCGTTGCCGAGGACGGACGCGTCGACACCGACAACATCCGCATGACCAAGAAGATCGGCGGTGTCATCGGCGACACCACCCTCATGAAGGGTCTCATCATCGACAAGGAGCTCGTGCACTCCCGCATGCCCGCCCAGGTCAAGAACGCCAAGATCGCCCTGTTCAACTGCGGCCTCGAGGTCAAGAAGACCGAGATCGACGCCCAGATCCAGATCAACGACGCCGCCCGCATGAACGACTTCCTCGCTGAGGAGGAGGCCGGCATGAAGAAGCTCGTCGACCACATCAAATCCTGCGGCGCCACCGTCGTGTTCACCACCAAGGCCATGGACGAGCTCATCCAGCACTACCTCACCAAGGCCGGAATCATGGGATTCAGGCGCCTCAAGGAATCCGACATCATGGCCCTCGCCAAGGCCACCGGCGGAACCGTCGTCAGCGATGTCAAGGACCTCGTCCCCGAGAACCTCGGAACCGCCGGGCTCGTGGAGGAGAAGAAGGTCGGCGACGACAACATGTGCTTCGTCACCGAGTGCCCCAACGCCAAGGCAGTCACCATGTTCATCCGCGGCGGAACCGAGCACGTCATCGAGGAGGTCGAGCGCGCCCTCAACGACGCCATCCGCACCGTCGGAATCACCCTCGAGGACGGAAAGGTCTGCGCCGGAGCCGGTGCCCCCGAGATCGAGCTCGAGACCCGCCTCCTGAAGTACGCCGCCACCGTCGGCGGACGCGAGCAGCTCGCCATCGAGAAGTTCGCCAAGGCCATGGAGTGCATCCCCTGGACCCTCGCCGAGAACGCCGGTCTCGACCCCATCGACGTCATCATCAAGCTCAAGGCCGCCCACGAGAACAAGAAGAACGGAAAGTACTTCGGTGTCTCCCTGGAGGACGGAGAGCCCTTCGACGCCCTCAAGGCCAAGGTCATCGAGCCCCTGCGCGTGAAGAAGCAGGCCGTCTCCTCCGCCGCCGAGGTCGCCAACATGATCCTCAGGATCGACGACGTCATCGCCGCCCGCCAGGCTCCCCCCGGAGCAGGCGCCGGGCCCGGTGCCGGCATGCCCCCCGCGGACGACTGAGTCCGGAAACCATTCAACGGGCCCCTCCGGGGGTCCGGTCCCTTCTCTGCCCCCCGTCCTGCCGTACGACGGGACGGGCTCTTATTCCCTGAATTAAGTCGCAGGCGTTATTTTTTCGATATTATTATAAAATCCGCGCGCGATATGCATTACGGGATAGGGATGCAACGTGAAACGCGTAGCGCTTTACGTGAGGGTCTCGACTGAGGATCAGGCGAAAGAGGGATATTCGCTCGATGCACAGGAGAAGAGGCTCTCCGATTACTGCAAGTTCAACGGGTTGGAGATAGCCGGCCTATACAGGGACGAGGGATACTCCGGGAGGAACACGTTCCGTCCGGCGTACAGGCGGATGATGGACGACATCGACAATTGGGACGGCATACTCGTCCTCAAGATGGACCGTATCCACCGCAACTCCCGCCATTTCACGGCGATGATGGACACCCTGCGCAAGCACGGCAAGGAGTTCATCTCGATGATGGAGAAGTTCAACACCGAGACCGCCATGGGCCGTTTCGTGATGGATACCATCCAGAGGATCGCACAGCTGGAGTCGGAGCAGATCGGCGACAGGGTGAAGATCGGCATGGCCCGCAAGGCCGAGACGGGCGACGGGAACATGGGTTCCCCCGACCCCTACGGATACACCCACAGGGACGGGATGCTGGTCATCCGGGAGGACGAGGCCGAGAACGTCAGGGAGATGTTCAGGATGAAATCCGCCGGCAACGGCCCCTCCGCGATAGCCGACTGGCTCAACCGTTCGTCCATACCCTCTAAGACAGGCAAGACCTGGAGCAGGCAGGCCGTTTCGCACATCCTCAAGAACCCCCTCTACGCAGGATTCGTCCGCTGGGATGGGAACATCTCGGAGGGTTCCCACGAGGCCATAATCACCGCCGACGAGTTCGAGAGGGCCAACGGAGGCGCCAGCGCATGACGCTGAGGGCCGCCATCTACTGCCGCGTCTCCACCGAGGAGCAGGCCGTCGAGGGATATTCCATAGAAGCACAGAAGGAGAGGCTCGAAGCGTTCTGCTCCTTCTCGGTCAACGACCAGGGGGAGGACGCGTTCAAGGTCACGAAGGTGTATCTAGACGAGGGATACTCCGGCAAGACGCCCAACCGTCCGGGATACAGGAGGATGATGGAGGAGATCTCGGAATGGGACGCCATGGTGGTCCTCAAGATGGACCGTATCCACCGCAACTCCAGGAACTTCCTGGAGATGATGGACCAGCTGAACCGGAAGGGGAAGCAGTTCGTCTCGGCCACGGAGGACCTCGACACCTCCAACGCCATCGGGAGGTTCGTCATGTCCATGATACAGAGCATCGCACAGCTCGAGTCAGAGCAGATAGGCGAGAGGACGTACATGGGCATGAGACAGAAGGCCGAGACCTTCGACAACACCGCTGAATCGAACCGCACCATGGGGTTCTCCGCTCCTTTCGGATACCGTCTCGACGACGGCGAGCTCACCGAAGAACCAGAGGAACTGGAACAGGTCTCGTGGATGTTCGAGGCCTGTGCCAGGGGCGAAACCATGGGATCCATCGCCGAATCCCTCAACCATTCGCACGTACGCACGCACAGGGGCAACAGGTGGACGAACATCAGCGTCGCCGCCGTACTCCATAATCCCATATACGCCGGCTTCATACGTTGGCAGGAGCTGAGATACCGCCACTTCGCCGCCACCGCGGTGGACGTGGAGACGTTCAACAGGGTGCAGATGATAACCGCATCCCACGTGAGGGACCCCGCCAAGAGGAACCCCGTGCTGCTTGACGAGAACGGTATCGAAGATATGGGAAGTGCATGATGATGAAGGATTTCGGAAAGAAGACATGGTTCGGACCCCTGCCCGTGCTGATTATCGGAACGTATGACTCGGACGGCGTCCCCAACGCCATGAACGCCGCCTGGGGGAGCATCGCCGACACAAACCTCGTGGACGTGAACCTCGACAAGGACAGGAAGACCGTGGAGAACCTGAAAGCGAAGGGTTTCTTCACCGTCGCCTTCGCCACCGTGGCGAACATGGCCGAATCGGATTATTTCGGACTCGTCCACGGATACGGCATCAACAAGATTGAGAAGGCGGGGATGAAATGCCGTCCCGCACCCAATGTGGACGCCCCCGTCATCGAAGGATACCCCCTCGTCCTCGAATGCAGGGTGACGCACATCTCCGAGGAGGACATCGACGGATACCGCGTGTTCGGGGAGATCGTCAACGTCATGGCTGACGAATCCGTCCTCACCGACGGGAAGCCCGACATCCACAAGATGGACCTCATCTACTACGACCCCATCACCCTGGACTACATCACCATCGGCGGGATCGCCGGCAAGTCGTTCTCCATCGGGAAGAAGTTCATGGACTGAGACGGTGCCGCGATGGAAGAAATCGGCTACCTGATGATCCAGATATTCATCCTGCTCTTCATGGCGGAAGCCCTGGGGAAACTGATGGGCAGGATAGGGATGCCCGACATCATCGGGTACATCGGGGCCGGTATCATCTTCTTCAACCTGACCGTTTTCACCGACCTCGGCACGGCGTTGGAGTTCGACATCGACGACGTCACCGGCGACCATTCCCATTTCCTCAACGTCATGGGACAGCTCGGACTCGTGTTCCTGCTGTTCGGGATCGGCCTGGAGACCAAGCTCAGCGACCTGCTGGACATCGGGAAGCACGCGCTGATCATCGCGGTCATGGGGATTATATTCCCGTTCTTCGGCGGTATCGCGCTGGCGTACGCCTTCGGGGCGGAGTTCGGCAGCGCGGTGATGCTCGGCACCGCCATCTTCGCCATGAGCGCTGCGGTATCCGTGAAACTGCTCCAGCTCCTGGGCATAACCGACACGATCCTCGGCCGCACGGTAATTGGAATAGCAATCTTCAGTGACATCCTCTGCCTGATCCTCCTGGCGGTGAACACCGCCATCGTGAGCCCGTCCTCCGAGGGTTCCCTCATTGCGGATCTGGCGGCGATCATCGCGTTCGTGGCCCTCATTTTCCTGTTCATCGCCCATACAAAACACAGGAGGAAACATCATGCGGACCTCATCGACAGACTGAACATCAAGGTGGACATATCCCACCGCGACCTCTTCACCATCGGAGTGATACTCTGCCTCGGGTTCACCGCTGCCTCCTATGTCGTCGGCCTCTCGGGGATAGTCGGTGCGTTCCTCGCCGGCATGTACTTCGCGGAGTTCGAGAAGACCACCCACATCAGGGATCATTTTGAGACTCTCACGAAGTTCCTCCTCCCGTTCTTCTTCATAATGGTCGGACTGAGACTGAGACTGGACGATATGACCCTGAACGCCCTGTACATCGCGATTGCCCTCGCATTCGTGGCGATCGTCACGAAATACGCGGGGGGATACCTCGGTGCAAGGGCCTGCAAGGTCAAACCGGAGGTTTCCGGATTCCTCGCATCATGTATGGTGGCGAGAGGGGATATCGCCATCATCGTGGCCACCCTGGCTCTTTCCATGGAACTGTTCGGCACGGACATGTACGCAGCCATAATCATCATGGCCGTGATCACACAGGTCACAGCCCCCGCTCTCATGAAAAAGGCGTACGCGAGGATAGATCCGAAGAACCCCGTCCTCAGCGGTTCGGAGGGCGATGTGTGAGAAAGTGTATTATCATCGGATAATGTGCACCCCCTAATGAAAGCCGCAACCCGCAAGAAGGTACTTGCGATATTCATGGTCCTCATCATGGTGATGGTCGTTTTCGTCGTCGCCGCCGCGTTCATTGCGGGACTGTGAATTCCCAATACGGCCCGGTTATCCGGGCCGCCATAAACCCCAATAAAAAGGACGTGTGGAGATGAAGGAGCCGTTACTGTCAAGCGGTCTCGTCCTCTGCACCGTATCCGCACTGTTCTACACCATGATGTTCTTCCTGTTCTTCACAGGGATATCGTCGTATTCCGTGGATTATTTCGGGACTTCATCGACCATGGCGGGATTCGTCGTCAGCACCTTCGTCATCGGGGACCTCCTGGCGAGGATCTTCTTCGGCAGGAGGATGAACCTCATCGGCAAGAGGAGGCTTGCGGTCGTCTCCCTCGCCCTCTGCACGGTCGTGTCCGCATCCTATCTGGTGATTGACTCCCTCGCTGTCTTCGTGGCCGTCCGCACGGTCCAGGGATTCGCCTACGGCGCGGCATCCTCCTCCATCAACACGCTGGTGACCGAGCACCTCCCTGCATCGAGGAGGGGCGAGGGGATCGGATACTTCATGCTCAGCATGTCCCTCGGTTCCGCCGCGGGGCCGTTCCTCTGCATGTGGATGCAGAGCAGCATCTCCTATGACGCAGTGTTCATCACCGGTACAGCATTCTGCATACTGGCTCTCATCACCGCTGCCGGTGTCGGAGAGGTCCGCAGGACATACACCGAGGAAGAGTCGAAAGCGATGCGCTCCCTCAGGTTCTCCAACTACTTCGAGTCCGCGGCGCTCCCCGTATCGGTGGTCTGCTTCGTGTTCTTCCTCTCCTATTCCGGCGTGCTCTCATTCATGTCCCCCTACGGCGACGAGACCGGATTGGCCGAGGCGGCGAGCGTGTTCTTCGTCTTCATCTCCATATCCACCCTCATCAGCAGGCTGTTCCTGTGCAGGATCGCCGACACCCGCGGAGACAATGTCGCCGTCATACCCTTCTTCCTGATGTTCATCGCCGGTTACTTCATGCTCGCCCTCACAGAGACGTCGGAGATGATGCTGATAGCAGGCTTCCTCATGGGATTCAACATCGCACAGTACATCGCCGTGGGGCAGGCGGCGGCCGTCCGCAGGACCGAGAAGGAACGCTACGGCGTGGCGATATCCACATTCAACATCTTCCTCGACACCTCATACGTCCTCGGGCCCATCCTGCACGGATGCTTCATCGGGGAGTTCGGCTACCGCGAGGACTTCCTAATCATGAGCTGCGTCTCCGCCGTGGCATTCGTCCTGTTCATAGTGCTCCACGGCATACCGGAACACCGCCGCAGGTCCTCCGGCATGCGAATCCGTTAAAGCGTCAATCGGAATCCAGGATTCATGGAAGAGACCGCTCCGGAACCCCGTTTCCTGAAGACGAAGAACGGGCGCATCGCCTGGTGGATGTGCTGCGAGGAAGGCTGCAGGGACAACATCCCCGCTGTCCTCGTGCACGGCGGGCCCGGCGACGGATGCGATCCCCTAAAGGGCCCCCGGATGGCCCTCGGCCGCCCCGTCTACCAGTACGACCAGCTCGGATGCGGGTCTTCCGACCCCATCCCCGACCCGGATTCCTGGACCGCGGACGACTACGCGGAGGAACTGGCAGAGTTCCTCGACGGTGTCGGGATCGGCAAGTGCATACTCATCGGGGCATCATGGGGCGCGGGACTCATCTGCAGCTACATCGCTTCCCACGGAACCTCCAGGATAGCGGCCCTCGTTCTCCCCTCCCCGTTCCTAAGCTCGGAGATCTGGGTGGACGACATGGTGACCAACCTGAAGTCCATGTCCGAGGGCGCGTACCCGAGGCTGATGGAATGCATACACGGCAGGGGCCCGGAAGAGGATATCACAAAAATCATGGGGGAGTACAACTCCAGATTCCTCTTCTCCAAACCCGGCAACAGAGAGATAGCGCTCGCATGTGCCAGCGACGGCCCCAACCCCGTCTTCGCCAAGATGTGGGGGCCCAACGAGATGGTCTGCACGGGCACCCTCCACGATTTCGACGTGACGGACGTACTGCCTTCGATCGACGTCCCCGTCCTCTACATGTGCGGAGATTCCGACGAAGTCACCATCCCCACGGCCATGATGTACAGGGACTCCACCCCCGGATCCGCCCTCAGCATCGTGCAGGATGCGGGACACGCCCTCTCTTTCGAACAGTTCGACATCTACAGGCAGTGCATCCTCTCCTTCCTTTCCGACAGGGGGCTTTGACACGACCAGACTGCTCTTCGTCAACGCCTGCGTGAACCGCGAGAGGTCCCGCACCCTCAGGCTCGCCAGGGCACTAATCGAACGCATAGGCGCCGACGAGGTGACCGAGGTGGTCCTCGAGGACGCGGGGCTCACACCCCTCGATTCCGCCAGGCTCTGGAAGAGGGAGGAGCTCGTGCGCATAGGGGACACGGACAACCCCGAATTCACCGAGGCCCGCCGCTATGCGTCCGCGGACATCCTCGTACTCGCATCGCCGTTCTGGGAGTTCGGGTTCAACTCCCTGACAAAGATCTACCTGGAGAACGTCAGCCAGCTGGGGATAGCCTTCAGGTATGACGAGAAGGGCCTTCCGATGGGGCTCACCAACATCACCTCCGCCTATTACGTCACCACGCGCGGCGGCTTCACCGACGACGAGCACGACCTCGGCTACGCGATGTTCCGCGAAATAGCGCAGATGCACGGCATCAAGGATGTGAGGATCCTCAGCGCAAACGCCTTGGACATCGTCGGCAACGATCCGGAATCCATACTGGAGAAGTCCGCATCCAGGATAGACTCCATTCTCGGTTGACACGCGGACCTTCTCGGAAGGTCAGGGGAAGGACGCCGTTTCGTGACCCCTCAGCAGGTACAGTTCCCTTACGTACAACACGGCAGAGATCACGGTCATCGCCGCTCCGGCATACATCCCGATGACATGGCCGAGACCGAGCCCCTGACCCGTGGATACGATGAAGGAGGTCACGACCATCGTCATGAACATCGCGGGCAGGGCCGTCATCAGCGAATAATACCTGTGACTGACGGTCTTGAGAATGAACACCGTCGCGGTCCAAAGCACGATGCATGCAAGCGTCTGGTTCAGCCACGAGAAATACTGCCAGAGGACGCTAAAGTCCAGCAGGCACAGCCCAACGATGAACACGGACAGCAGGACGGTGAGCTGTATGGTGGCCCTCAGGTTGCTGGGGTCCATATGCCTGTCGTCCTGCACCATCATCCTGGCGGCCCTCAGGGCGGTATCTCCGGATGTGACCGGACAGATGATTACGCCGATCACCGCCAGCAATCCCCCTATCGGTCCCGCGACAGCGATGGAAATGTCATATACCACGCCGGACGCACCTCCAGACGCCAGAGCATCGGTGAGTCCGGCGGTACCGCCGTAGTAGGCGAGACTAGCAGTCGCCCAGATGAGCGCAACAACGGATTCGACCGCCATCGCACCGTAAAAGATCATGCGTCCATCCCTCTCGTTTACGGTGCACCTGGCGATCAGCGGGGATTGGGTCGCGTGGAATCCGGATATGGCCCCGCATGCCACGGTGATGAACATGTCCGGGAAGTAATCGTCCCCGTGGGGATGCAGATTCTCCAGCACCATGTCCGGGAAAGCATAACCCTCGACCCAAAGGCCGCCGATTATGGCGACCGCCATGACGATGAGCAGCACCCCGAAAACGGGGTACAGCCTCCCGATGAGCTTGTCGATTGGCAGGACGGTGGAGGACATGAAATACAGCAGGATGATGAATATCCAGAAATTGAGGGATATGCCGGTGATCTCAACCAGGAGGTCGCTGGCACTCCTCGCGAACGTGGCGGAGACCATGACCATCAGGAATACCATCAGGATGAGTATGGGATACCTGACCCATTTCCCGAGGTACCTCGGCACCAACCCGGTGACCGACGTGCCGCCGTGACGCATCGACATCATGCCGGACATGTAGTCGTGGACGGCTCCGCCGAGAATGGTTCCGAAGATGATCCAAAGGAATACGATGGGGCCCCATTTGGCTCCCATGATGGCGCCGAAGATCGGCCCGGTGCCGGCGATGTTGAGGAACTGGATGAGGAGGTTCTTCGTCCTCCTCTGGGGGACGTAATCCATCCCGTCGGCCTTGGCGACCGCGGGGGTATCGGCCCTGAACGGCATGAAGATGTGCTCCAGGAGTCTGCTGTAGAACAGATATCCGAAGAGGAGGGCCAATACTCCGAAAACGAGGATGAGCATTCGCTTACAAATCAGGATATCGTAAAAAAATAATTGCATGGCCGTAGACAACTGGAGAATCACCATTACCCGCGACTACCGTCTCAGAAATCCGGACAATCGCAATTCCCGGGCGTCTTCGGATTATCAGAGGTCCCCTGCCCCGCGGCCTCTGCCACTCTAAAGTTTATACGCGATAGCTCCTACAGGTGCGTATGTACTATGAGCCCGGGGACCTGCAGGCCGTTCTCGACCGCGATCCCGCAATCAACAATGCCGACGAGGCCCTGAAGTTCCACATAGGTTTCTATGCGGTATCCCGCTACCGCGAGGCCCACAAGCTCTGGCTCGCCGGCGAGAGGGAGAAGGCCTGGGAGATCAACGTGGAGACCCACAAGATCACCGGCTGCGACATCCACCCCGGGGCTCAGATAGGGGAGAGGTTCTTCGTCGACCACGCCACCGGCGTCGTCATCGGAGAGACCACCATAATCGGGGACGACGTCACCCTCTACCAGGGAGTCACCCTCGGAGGAGTGTCGACCTCCAAGGGGAAGAGGCACCCCACCCTCGGCGACCGCATCGTCGTCGGAGCGGGTGCAATCGTCCTCGGGGACATCAACATCGGGAACGACGTCCGCATCGGTGCGGGCTCCGTCGTCGTCAAGGATGTCCCGGACAACTGCACCGTGGTCGGGGTCCCTGGACGCATCGTGGCCAAGGCCGGCGTCAGGGTGGACATGAAGGACGCCCTCGACCACAACAAACTGCCGGATGTGGAGATGCAGCGCCTCAACGCCATGGAGAAGCAGATCGGCGATTTGAAGGACTACGACGCCACCACATACGACTACCTCAACAAACTGGAGGAAACCGTCAAGGAGCTCCGTCAGGAACTCGACGAACTCCGCAAGAAGATGAAAGGTGAATGAAATGACGCTGAAGATCCACAACACCCTCACCAACAGGAAGGAGGAGTTCGTACCCATCGTACCCGGAAAAGTCTCGATGTACGTCTGCGGCGTCACGGTCTACGACGACATCCACATGGGGCACGCCCGCAGCATCATCGTGTTCGATGTAGTGAACAGGTACCTCCGTTCTCTCGGTTACGACGTCACATTCGTGACCAACTTCACCGACGTGGACGACAAGATCATCAACCGCGCCAACGAGCGCGGCATCGACGCCCTCGACCTCTCGAAGGAGTACATCGAGAAGTACTTCCGCGACGTGGAGGCGCTCGGGGTCAGGAGAGCCGATGTATATCCCCAGGCGAGCACCGCCATGCCATGGATCATCGACATGGTGAAGGAGATCATCGACAAGGGATACGGATACGCCACAGAGGACGGTTCCGTCTACTTCAGGGTCAGGAAGATCCCCGACTACGGGGTGCTGTCCAACCGCACCATCGAGCAGATGAGGTCCTCCGGCAGGGTCGAGATGGCCCCCGGGAAGGAGGACCCCCTCGACTTTGCCATCTGGAAGGGCGCCAAGCCCGGAGAGATATCCTGGGAGTCCCCGTGGGGCCCCGGCAGACCCGGCTGGCACATCGAATGCTCCGCCATGATCAGGCATGTCCTCGGAGAGGAGATCGACATCCACGGCGGAGGAAACGACCTCGTCTTCCCCCATCACGAGAACGAGATCCTCCAGACCGAGGCGTGCACCGGGGGGCACCTCGCCCGCTATTGGATGCACAACGGGATGCTCGAGACCAAGGGCGCCGACGGTCAGGCCGTGAAGATGTCCAAGTCGCTGAAGAACTTCTTCTCCGTGAAGGACGTCTCGCAGAAGTACGACCGCTACACCATCCGCTTCTACTACCTCAACACCCACTACCGCAGCCCCCTCGTGTACGGGGAGGAGAACCTCGAGGAGGCCAAGGCCGCCCTCGGGAGGATATGGAACTGCTACCGCGACCTCGAGGCCGAGGTCAGGAACGGCGCGGAGGGTACCGCCGACTGCGTGAAGGACATCATCGGCAATGCGAAGAAGGAGTTCTCCGAAGGCATGGACGACGATTTCAACACCCGTGCCGCCATCGAGTCCATCTTCACCGTGGTCAAGAACGTCAACCGCATGATCTCCGAGAAGACCCTAACCAAGGCCGGCGCGCAGGCAGTCCTGGAGCTCCTGGACTCCGAGAACGCCATCCTCGGCATACTCCCCGATAAGACCGAGGGCGATTCGGGGCTCGACGCCGCCATGGACATCCTCGTGGATCTGCGCAAGGAGCTCAGATCCCGCAAGATGTACGACCTCGCGGACATGATCCGCGACCGCCTCAAGGAGGCCGGTTTCGCGCTCGAGGACTCGTCCGACGGAGCCAAGTGGAAGAGGATTTGAACTCACTCCGAACCTATGCGCTTCACGAGGGACTCCTCGTACTCGCAGGCCTTGCAGCGTTTCCCGTTGCAGGGCTCCCCGCAGGAACAGAACTTCGGGACCCCGGAAGGGTTGGCCTTCTGCAGGAGCGGACGTATCTTATCGTACGACGAGAGTATGGCATAACGGGTGCCCGGGGTGCGGTCCTCGAGACCGTCCACCATATCGCGGTACTCGTTCCTCAGCGCGGCCTCCCAATAAGGACACTCCCCGTCCCAGAACGGTATGCCCTTGACCATGGCGTAGAGCAGGGATTCCTTCTCGGGCAGCATCCTCAGTGGATAGAAGCGGGGGATGAGTCCGGGGCGTACGATGTCGTGAGGTCCGAGACGCGCAAGACGGTCTGCATCACCTCTCACGAAGTCCATCATAACCGATTGAGCCAGATCATCGAGGTTATGTCCGGTTGCGAGATATTTCGCACCGATCTTACGTGCCTCGTCGTTCATGAGTTTCCTGCGGAACACACCGCAGTAGGTGCAAGGGGACATACCCTCGGAGACTGGTGCGACGGAATCCATGGTGAGCCCGCTGAGTTCCGTGAACGAACGCGGATGGTACTCGATCCCGTTCTCCTCGCAGAACCTCCTGACGATCTCCAATGACGGGGGACGGTATCCTTCGATGCCCTCGTCGATGCTGATGCACACCACCTTGATTCCGTTCTTCTCGTTGAACAGCGAATGGAGGATTGACAGCGTGACCATGCTGTCCTTGCCTCCGGAGACAGCCACTCCGATGACGTCTCCGCGGAAGAGGTCGACCTCCTTCCTGACCTCCTTCTTCACCACCCGTTCCACGTGTGTGATGAAATGGTCGGCACACAGGTGGGATCCGTTGTATCTCAGGAATGTGACGGCATCCTTGCCGCAGAGATCACACTTCATAGTCGGCTCCGCCTTTGATCCTCTTCGAGATGAGGTCCTCCACCAGACCCGCGAGATCGCGGGCGGGGATGCTTGTGAGGCTCAGGATTGAGGTCCTGCCCCCGCCGGGCTCATTGCGAACCTCCAGATGAATGAATCCCATACTGCTGAGCGTCTTGACGTTGGTGTAGAATTGGGTGTGCTTCCTCGCGGGCACCCCGAACTCCTCGCATGCCGCGGCATACGTGCCCTCGGCATGGTTGATGGTGACCGTATCGTTCTTGAACAGCGAACGGGCGACGGACAGGAGGATCAGGAGTTTGCCTATGTCGAGGTCTTCCATCTTGGCCTCGGAGTAGTCCGAGTGGACCTCCCCGCTGGCCTTCTGGAGGTATTCCGCACGGATGGCGGTATCGCCTTTGGTCTCTGCGAGGTTGGCGGCCTTCTCGAGCATCTCCAGCGCGAAACGGGCGTCTCCGTAGGGTTCTGCGGCGTTCGCTATGAGGTCGAGACAGCCGTCATCGATGGCGCCGGGATAAAGAGCCAGTCTGGCCCTCTGCTCCGCAATGGCCCTCAGATCTCCACGGGAATAACCGTTGAAACTGACGGAGGAATCGCGGCCGAACGTTGACAGGGATGCCTGGTCCAGGGATAACGCGGTGAGGGGTTTCTGGGAGATCATCATCAGGGAGAGCGATGCCCCCTCCTTCAGACCGTCCATGCGGGTCATCTGGTAGATGATGTCCCTTCCCGGGGACGAGAGCAGGACGTCGGCCTCGTCGAGGATGACAAGGACTGGGTGGCAGCCGTCGCTGACGTGCCTCCTGAACGAGACGAACATCTCCTCGGAGGAGAAACCGCGGTCGGGGAATCCCCTGTCGAAATACCTCACGAGGTCCAACAGGACGGGGTATTCGCCGTTGCGTATGCGGCAGTTGACGGTGATGACGTCGAGCTTCTTCCCCGCCTTGGAGAATGCCTTCTCCATGTCCGAACTGAACTTCATGACGGTGACGGTCTTACCGGAACCGACCGGACCGTAGATGTAGGCGGAACAGGGGGTGTTGCTGAAGAACAGCGGACGGAAGGAGGCCTCCAGCTGGTCGGTCTGCTCCTTACGGCCGATCAGCTCGTCCGGGACGTACTTGAAGTCCAGGGGCGCCCCGTCCCTGATTATCCTCCCGCTGCTCTCGAACATGTCAGTTCCTGCTGTGCCTGAAGAATCCGGAGAACCCGACGGTCTCGATGCCGTGCCTCTCCCACTCGTCGGCGATGAGGTTCACGCCGATGGAATCGGAGGACATGTGTCCGGAGATGATGACATTGATATGAGCCTCGCGGCAGGCATCGATGGAGGTCTTGGGGAAGTGCATCCCCACGATAGTCCCCACTCCCGCCTTGGCGAGTTCGGCGTACATGCCGTCCGGGGCAGAGGTCCCGCCGGTCATCTTGGCGATGATCTTCCCGCAGCGGGAGTCCTTGTTGCCCACCATGATCCTCGGAGGGTCGTTGAGCTTGGCGAAATACTGGTATTCGGGCTCCTTCATCAGAAGATCGATGACGTCGCCCAGCCTCTTGGGCTCGTCCTCCCTGATGAGGTTCTCCAGATATTCCTGGACCATGTTATCCGCCGCGGAGTGGACGTTGAACAGGGGGATGCCGAACAGCTCGGCGGTCTCGGCGGTGCGGTTGAAGTTGTCGCCCATGACGTTCCTCATGACGTCGTCCATACGGGGCTTCATGAGGTCCTCGGCGGCGTTGATCGGGACCCCGCAGTCGGCGAAGATGTCGGTCTGCATCCACATGACCTCGGGGAAGATGTTCCTAGAACGCCCGAGAGGGTGGTGGGCAACCACGGCATCGATCCTCTCGCCCTTCTCCCTCAGACGGTCGGCCACGAGGATCTCGGAGGGAGTGATGTCAATACCCCACATGACGCGGGAGATGTCCTTCTCCTTGGCGATGTCCTCTCCC
>SUSU01000037.1 GCA_015063225.1 Thermoplasmata archaeon
TAAAGGAATTGGCGGGGGAGCACCGCAACGGGAGGAGCGTGCGGTTTAATTGGATTCAACACCGGAAAACTCACCAGGGGAGACCATCACATGAAGGCCAGGCTGATGACTTTGCCTGATTCTTGGAGAAGTGGTGCATGGCCATCGTCAGTTCGTACTGTAAAGCGTTCTCTTAAGTGAGATAACGAACAAGACCCTCACTTGCAATTGCTACTTCGATCTCCGGATCGGAGGCACATTGCCGGGACCGCTGACGCTAAGTCAGAGGAAGGGGAGGTCAACGGTAGGTCAGTATGCCCTGAATCTCCTGGGCTACACGCGCGCTACAAAGGGCGGGACAATGGGTCCCGACGTCGAAAGGCGGAGGTAATCTCGAAACCCGTCCGTAGTTCGGACTGAGGGTTGTAACTCACCCTCACGAAGCTGGATTCCGTAGTAATCGCGAATCAACAACTCGCGGTGAATATGCCCCTGCTCCTTGCACACACCGCCCGTCAAACCACCCGAGTCGGGTTTCAGTGAGGCTGCCTTTTTTGGGGTATTCGAACTGAGATTCAGCAAGGGAGGTTAAGTCGTAACAAGGTATCTGTAGGGGAACCTGCAGATGGATCACCTCCTACGTAGGGAGGGGCTTCGGCCCCTCCCTTAAACATATAAAAGCGAAATCAACTTGCAAGGAAAATCGTAAAGGTTTTCCCGCAGTTCCGTGGCAGCTTACCATGCACTAAACGTAGCATCGAACGTCTTTTTTCATCCGAATCTTTTCTTCAGTTCCATCGTTTTCATGGATTGTTTTTACATTCTTCTTTCGAAGAATCGATTATCCTGGTGCGAATAAGCCAGGGAAGGAAAAATGGTAGTCCTGCCCGGATTCGAACCGAGGTCACCGGCTCCAAAGGCCAGCATGATTGACCACTACACCACAGGACTGTAGAATGCGCCTATCGCGAACCGTTTATTATTGATTTTCCCCGGATTATGATCCGAAGTGTTCACAGCAGCCTGCCTATGAGATAGGTGGATCTGGCGTCAGTGACCTCCACATCGCGGAATTCTCCGAGGGGGATGTCGTCCCTGACGACGACCGGCCTGTAGTTGTCGGTCCTCAGGATGGTCCCGTCCTTCCCCCTCTCGGTGGTGAGGGCCCTGAAGCTCGAACCGATCAGGCGCGAGTTCACGCCGAGCTCGGTCTCGTTCTTCACTTCCGTGAGTTCAACCGAGCGGTCGTGGGAGATTCTCCCGTGGACCTGTTCCATATCGGCCGCTTTCGTACCCGGGCGGGGCGAGAAGCGGGTGATGTTCACGGTATCGAGTCCCAATCTGCGGATCATGGCGATCGTGGATTGGTGATCCCCGTCGGTCTCGCCCGGGAACCCGCAGATGACGTCCGTTGCGATGCTGATATCGGGCATCTTCTCCCTGATGCGGGAGACCAGATTCTCGAATTCTGCAGCGGTCGTCCTCCTGTTCATCCTCTCGAGAACGGAATCGCTCCCGCTCTGGACCGGGATGTGTAGGAAACGGTAGACGCGCTGATCCCCCATCACATCCAGGAGATCATCGACAATGGGCCGGAGGGCGTTGGGGTTCATCATCCCGATGCGGAGTCTGTACTCCCCCTCCTTCTCGAGCAGTATTCTCAGCAGTCCGGGGAGTGATGTCCCGGTATCGCGGCCGTAACAGGCGGTGTCCTGGGCGGTAACGAGGATCTCCTTCACGCCGGAATCCACGAAAGCATCGAACCTTTCTTTCAATCTCTCCGGAGGATAGCTCTTCAATCCTCCCCTCGCGATTTTAGTGATGCAATAGGTGCAGTTCCCGAGGCATCCCTGGGCGATGGGGAGTATGGCATCGTTTGTGTGTCTCACCTCCGTCGGGGGACCGGCCACTCCGTACCTGTCGAGAATGGTGTCCTTGAATGAATCGTATCTGCGGGGAGGGATTATGGGGGCGTCCGGGAGACGGATCTCGATCCTCCTGGGCTGTGCCGCGGCCAGACATCCCGTGACCACAATCTCCTTCCCGGCCTTCTTGAGCTCGGAGATCCTATCGATCATCCTCTTCTCGGTGGTGCCGATGACGGTGCATGTGTTGAGAACGACTATATCCGCATCTTCCGCGGACGCGGCCTCCGAATAACCGAGCGAGGCCATGGTCTCCGAGAGCTCGCGGCCCTCCCCGAAGTTCATCGTGCATCCGTAGGATTCGACGAAGAAGCGCATCGGATCATTCCGTTATCGCCGGACGTACCTCACGTTTCTCGACGGAGGTGCCGTCAGGGAGTGTGATCGTGATATCGGTGAAGGCGTCTTTACCGGATATCGAGTATTTTATGTCGGTCTTCACGGCCTTTATCCCGTCGAGCACGGTGACGGTGGTGCCGGCGCACATGGCCCCGAGGAAGGATTTGGCGCTGAAGAGTACGTTGCCGTAGCGGTCGGAGAGTGTCCTCTCCCCTCCGCCGCACCTCTGGCAGTCGGAAGATTGCAGATAGAACCCGGGCATCTGGAAGACGCCGCCCTCATCCGCTTCGAGGGTCTCGCCCGAGGGGGACCTCACGGAGAACTCGCCCCTGGGGGAGGACAATGCGGTGAAGCACCCTCCTCCTGTGATGAGGGAGGCCTCCACGGTGCCGTCGTCCAGGACGCTGATGTTGACGGGGACGCTTCCCAGGTTCCCATCGGCGACCTTGATAGTCATGTATGCCTCAGCGGGTGACCGGGTCGGTGGTTATCTGTCCGAACGCGGTCGTACCGGAGATGTTGGTGATCTTGATGTTCGCCCTCATGCCGCGTTTGGTGCCGGGCACGATGACGATGTAGCTCATATACTTCGACATGCCGTCGCCCTTCTTGCCGACGTTGTCGATGGTGACCTCGATGACATCCCCCGCGCGGAGGGTGTTGACGTCGGGGCGGGCGGCCTTCCTGACGTGGATGGGGCGCCTGGCTCCGCAGGCCTCGCAGACGAGCATGAGCGTGCGGTCGTCCCTCTCCATCCTGGTGTCGGGGCGTCCGCACTCGGAACAGATGACGTAGGTCTCGGTGTAGTCCCTGACCCTCTCGTCGATGTCGGAGGCGCGGATCTTGGCCTTGAAAACGACGCGGCGGTCCTCGAGGTTCCCGGGGGCACCCAGTTCCTTGAGGAGGTACTGCAGGAGGTGTTCGGGTTCGCGCCTGACCTTGGTGACGACGTCCATGAAGTTCCTGAAGATGGTGATTTTGCCTTCCTGGATGATATCCAGGTCGGGGAGTTCGAACCTCTCGTGGGATTCGATGGTGTCGGGCAGCTTCTCTTTGGCCCTGTCAAGCATGGCCAGGTAATCGTCTTCCTGCATTTCGATCGCCTCTATGGCTTCGCCTATGAACCTATAATATAAAAGAACGCGCGCCCGCGGGAGGCATTATTTTGCGGTAACGGGCGTGAACAAGGTTTACATATCCATTCATGCATGCGGGAATGCAGCGGGGGCTCCGTTTCGCCAGCGTCCCGCGTGCTTTCATTTTCTTATTATAATAAAGTCAATCGTTAAATATGATTGAATGTTCGGGCGGTCAGCACCAGCTATGCGTATCCCAATTTGGGGGTTGCACGGCTAAAAAATGAACAAGGTGAATCCATATGGGAAATGGCCTATACACAGCCCGTAAAATGAAAGCGGACAGGCAGAAGTTCCGCTGGCAGGACAGAGGTTACAAGAAACGCGTTCTCCATCTTCAGGAGAAGGCCGACCCCCTCGAGGGATCCGCTCAGGGACGCGGAATCGTCCTGGAGAAGGTCGGAGTCGAGGCTAAGCAGCCCAACTCCGCCATCCGTAAGTGCGTGAAAGTCCAGCTCATCAAGAACGGACGTCAGATCACCGCCTTCGCCGTCGGCGACGGAGCCATCAACTTCATCGACGAGCACGACGAGGTCCTCGTCGAGGGTATCGGCGGAAGGATGGGAAGGTCCTACGGTGACATTCCCGGTGTCCGTTACAAGGTCATCAAGGTCAACAACGTCTCGCTCGACGAGATGGTTAGGGGCAGGGTCCAGAAGCCCACCCGCTGAGAGGGATTGAAATGGCTGACGAAGAAGTTCAGATACAGGAAACCGTCGCTGCTCCCGCTCAGGAGCAGGCCGTCCACGTCCTCGTGTTCGGCAAATACGACACCGCCGAGATCGTGATCGAGGATGCCGGACTGGCCAAGTACATCGGCCTGACCAGCACCATCGTCCCCCACTCCGGAGGAAAGCACGCCAACAGGTGGTTCGGAAAGTCCAACCTCTCCATCGTCGAGAGGCTCATCAACAACATCATGAGGACCGAGAAATACACCGGGAAGAAGCTCAAGGCCTACAAGGTCGTCTCCGACGCCTTCGACATCATTGCCGCCAAGACCAAGCAGAACCCCATCCAGGTCCTCGTCGAGGCCCTCCAGAACGCCGCTCCCCGCGAAGAGGTCACCCGCCTCCAGTTCGGCGGAATCTCCGTTCCCAAGGCCGTCGACATCTCCCCCCAGCGCCGTCTCGACATCGCCATCCGCAACCTCTGCAGCGGCGTCGTCGCGGCCTCCGCCAAGAACAAGAAGTCCATCGAGAACTGCCTCGCCGACGAGATCATGCTCGCCGCCAAGGGAGACATGACCTCCTTCTCCGTCGCCAAGAAAGAGGAGACCGAGAGGGTCGCCCAGTCCGCCCGCTGAACATAACCGGTACAAGGAAGTTTGATTATGGGACGCAAAGAGGACAACGCGAAGAAAGCGGTCGAACTTATGAAGGACCAGACCCTCATCAGGAACCTCGGTACCGCAGCACACATCGACCACGGAAAGACCACCTTCTCCGACAACCTGATCGCAGGTGCCGGAATGATGTCCGCCGAGAACGCCGGATCCCAGCGTGTTCTCGACTACGACGAGCAGGAGGCCGCCCGTGGTATCACCATCAACGCCGCTTCCGCGGCCATGGTCGTTCCTTACAGGAACCCCAAGCACGACAACGCATTGGAGCACTACCTCGTCAACCTCATCGATACCCCCGGACACGTCGACTTCGGCGGTGACGTCACCAGGGCCATGAGGGCTCTCGACGGTGTGTACATCCTCTGCTGCGCTGTCGAGGGAATCATGCCCCAGACCGAGACCGTCATCAGGCAGGCTCTGAAGGAGCGCGTCAAGCCCATGCTCTTCATCAACAAGGTCGACAGGGCCATCGTCGAGCAGCAGCTCACCCCCCAGATGATGATCGAGAAGTTCTCCAAGATCATCACCACCTTCAACCAGAAGATCATGGACATCCTGCCCGCCCCCCTCAACAAGCAGTGGCAGGTCAGCCTCCAGGACGGAACCGTCGCTCTCGGATCCGCCTACAACAATTGGGCCGTCTCCATCCCCTACCTTTCCAGGCCCGAGGTCACCAAGCGCGCCATCGATCTCGTCCCCGAACTCAAGGACAAGCTCGCCGGCAAGCCCTTCAACCTGAACACCGTCTTCGACCTCTGCGCCATGGAGGGCGGTCAGGAGAAGCTCGCCAAGATCATCCCCATCGCCGATGTCGTCCTCGAGATGGCCATCAACCACATCCAGAACCCCATCGACTCCCAGAAGATCCGTATCCCCACCATCTGGCACGGAGACCTCAACTCCAAGATCGGAAAGGATATGCTGGACTGCAACCCCAAGGGAGAGGTCGCCATGATGGTTACCAAGATCATCATGGACAAGCAGGCCGGAGAGATCGCCGTCGGAAGGCTGTTCTCCGGAACCCTCACCAAGGGAATGACCCTCTACATCCCCGGCGTCCAGGCGCCCCAGCGCGTCCAGGGTGTCGCCCTCATGGTCGGTGCCGACAGGATCGCCGTCGAGGAGTGTAAGGCCGGAAACATCGTGGCCATCACCGGACTGAAGGACGCCATCGCCGGATCGACCG
Source organism: Thermoplasmata archaeon (assembly GCA_015063225.1). Taxonomy (GTDB): domain Archaea; phylum Thermoplasmatota; class Thermoplasmata; order Methanomassiliicoccales; family Methanomethylophilaceae; genus Methanomethylophilus. Next base: position 5,911 of record SUSU01000037.1, read on the forward strand.
TTTCGTCCATCCCCGACATGGAGCCCTTCGAGAGGATGACCCACTACTCCGAGCCCGTCGTCACCAAGGCCATCGAGGCCAAGAACATGGCCGACCTCCCCAAGCTCATCGAGGTCCTCAGGGTCATCGCCAAGGCGGACCCCTCCCTCAACATCGAGATCAACAACGAGACCGGCGAGCACCTGATGTCCGGTATGGGAGAGCTCCACCTGGAGATCACCGAGTACAGGATCAAGAACGAGCAGGGTGTCGACATCATCGCCTCCCCTCCGATCGTCGTTTACCAGGAGTCCGTCAAGGGCCGCAACGCGAAGGAGTTCGAGGGCAAGTCCCCCAACAAGCACAACAGGTTCATGTTCATCGTCGAGCCTCTGAACCCCGCGGTCGTCGAGGCCATCCACAAGGGCGACATCGACACCGAAGCCAAGATCAAGGACCCCAAGGCCCTCGCCAAGCAGCTGATGGACCTCGGAATGACCGATGTCGAGGCCAAGGGAGTCGTCGGATTCAAGAACAACAACGTCCTCATCGACTGCACCAAGGGTATCCAGTACCTCCACGAGACCATGGAGCTCATCAAGCAGTCCTTCGACGAGGCCATGATGAGGGGTCCCCTCGCCAACGAGAAGGTCTCCGGCCTGAAGGTCATGCTCATGGACGCCAAGCTCCATGAGGATACCATCCACAGGGGTCCCGCCCAGATCATCCCCGCCGTCCGCGACGGTATCTATGGCGCCATGTGCGTCGCCGGCAGGATCCTCCTCGAGCCCATGCAGAAGCTCTTCGTGTCCGTTCCCCCGGACTACATGGGAGGAGTCACCAACCAGATCAACCAGAGGCGCGGAACCATCGTCGACATGGGACAGGACGGAGCCGACTCCACTGTCACCGCCGAGGTGCCCGTCGCCGAGATGTTCGGGTTCTCGTCCGATATCCGCGGAACCACCCAGGGCCGCGCTATCTGGTCCATCGAGAACTCCGGATTCAAACAGCTCATGCCCGACCTGCAGAAGAAGG
>SUSU01000038.1 GCA_015063225.1 Thermoplasmata archaeon
ATCTCCATCACCTGCTTGACGTAGATCTCGGTGGGCGTCAGGAGCTCCATGCCGATGGGCTTGGAGAGTCCGGATACGGTGTCGGTGAGCTTGATGTTGGCCGCTTGGACGACCTTCCTGGCGAGGGTGAGTCCGTTGGAGTGGAGTCCGGAGGACCTGAGGGAGACGATGAGGTCGCCCTCCTCGCAGGCCTCTCCTGTGATGACCTGGTCCCTGGCGACGACGCCCATGCAGGTACCGGAGAGGTCGATGCCGTTGACCATCTCGGGGAGGACGGCGATCTCGCCGCCCACGATCTCCATGTCCGAGAGCTCGGCACCCTTGTTCAGTCCGATGCCGATCTGTTCGGTGATCTCCCCGTTGGGGTCGTTGAGTGCGATGTAGTCCACGAACGAGATGGGCTGCGCGTTGACGCAGATGGTATCGTTGACGTTCATGGCGATGCAGTCGATGCCGACGGTGTCCCAGATTCCGAGCTCCTCGGCGATGAGGAGTTTCGTGCCTACCCCGTCGGTGGCGAGTGTGACGTACTTGTCGCCGAAATCGATGAGACTGGCGAAGAGACCGGGGATGCGGACCTGCTGGCCGAATCCGGACCTCTGATACTTCAGTTCCTTGACCAGGGACCCGATGGAATCGGATTTCTTGTCGATGCTAACTCCGGATTTCTCGTATGTCCATCCGCTCATGTGTGATAGGATGGCAACGTTACATTTTATCGTATTGCCCGCGCGGGCGCGAAAATATAAATGGCACGCCCCATCCACAGGGCGTGTCCGACCTGCATGACCGTTGGGTGGAGGAGCGCCGCCACGAGTACTACTACAAACTCGCGAAGAAGGAGGGTTACCGCTCGCGTGCTTCCTTCAAGCTTCTCCAGCTCGACGAGAAATATTCCATCATCCGCGAGGGCGACTCCGTCGTCGACCTCGGTGCGTGTCCCGGCGGATGGTCGCAGGTCGCTTACGAGCTCACCGGTCCGGAGGGCAAGGTCGTCGGCGTCGATCTGAGGTACATCCATCCCCTCGAGGGCGTGGATTTCATCATCGGGGACATCACCGAGGACGCCACAATGATCCGTCTCCTTGAGATGGTCGGCGGGAAGGTCGATGTGGTCCTCTCGGACATGGCCCCCAACATCGCCGGCCACTACTCCACCGACCACGCTCGTTCCATCGAGCTCTGCACCTACGCGGTGGACGTCTGCGACCGCATTCTCAAGAAGAACGGGAAACTGGCCATGAAAGTGTTCATGGGCGATATGTTCGGCATGCTGGAGAAACAGCTCAAATCCCGTTTCAGACACGTCACGGTCACCTCCCCCGCGGCATCGAGACCCACTTCTTCCGAGGTCTACGTCGTCTGCACCGGATTCCTGGCGGCCCATAACGTCGAACCGGTCAGGGAGATCAAGCAGGAGAAGGAGGCCCCGGCCTTCAGGCCGAAGGGCGGGAACATCTGATCAGTCCCAGAACTGCTTGGTCCTGGCATAATTGATCTCTGATGCCATTATGTCCCTGAGGAGGTCGTCCTCGTCGGGATGCATCTTCGCCAGTATCCTGCCTGCGACCTCCGGCCCGATACCCCTTCCAGCGAGGACGAGGGCGGCCTTGGAACCGTAGGCGTTCACGATCGACGCGTTCTTCTTGAGTTTCGCATCCATCTTCTGACGGACGGTGTCCTTCGAGCCGCTGTTGTACCCGGCGATTTCATCGCGTTCGTAATCCTTCAGCAGCGCGATCATGGTCCCGCCGCATTTCTGACACTGCAGGCGGCGGGGTGCATCGGACACGCGGAGGCGGTACTGGCTCTTACATTTCAGACAGGATGCGAAGAGCGTGTCGTCGCCGAGCCTCTTCTTCATGGCCATGAGGATCGCATGGTCCGCGCGGGCGGGCTGCATGAGTTCCTTCGTGCGTGTCACGCCCTCGAGTCCGACGGGCGAGAGGGTCTGCGATACGACCTTGATGGTGCCGTCGTGCATCATCCTCAGGGCCTTCTCGGTGTTCTCGATGTCGAGGTCCTCCCAGAGGACCTTGTTCACCGCGTCCGCGTAGGCGGGGGTGTCCGCATGGATCTCGAAGAGCTTGGCGTAGTTTACGTAGCGGCGGTCGGCCTTCTTCTCGATGATGCCGAACTTCTTCGCGACGTTCACGAACCTCCATTTCAGGTGGGTGGAGTTGAGGACGGTCATGCGGGCGAACGCCTCGGCGGTACCGGGGCGGATGGACATGAAGATCTCGCGGATGGTCTCCGCCCTCATGTCGGACGGGAGGTTGAGGATGATGCGGTACGCGTCGGTGCTCACGCCGACGCTCTCACCGGTGCGGGCGGTGATGAGCGCGGACACGAATTTCGAGAGGGTGTCGTTGACCCTGCTCCCGAAGCAGCAGTTGATTATGGCGAGACGGGGTCCCGCCTCCACGGTGACGACCTCGTCGGTGGGGAGGGTGTGCTTCACCAGCTGGGAATCGAGGTACTGGTTGGCAAGGACCACGGCGGCATCGTCGGCGGGATAGTTCCTGAAGTTGCGTGTGCGTCTGAGCGCACCCACCTCCATGGCCACCTCGAACGGCACGGGTATGTCGGACCCCTGCCATGACGGTACGTTGCCGACGCTCCTCGCCTCCTCGACCAGGAGCTCGTCCTCCCTCATCTCCACCAGCCTCCAGGTCCTTCCCTTGGCGATGAACATGGGGATCTCCCCCTCCAGCGATGCCACGAACCCTTCGTCGAGGGTACCGATGACCGCCCTCGAACCTATGTCCCTGACGAGATAGGTCTTCTCGTCAGGTATCATCGAGATGTTCTCGTAGAAGTAGTTCATCCCCTTCCTGCCGCGGTGCACCTTTCCGTCTTTCTCGCTGAGGATCCAGATGGACATGAGCTGTTTGAGGGTGTCATCGAAGGTCTTCTTGGGCAGGTCGCGGAAGGGGTGGGCGCGGGTGACCATGCGGTACGCCTCGTCGGCGTTGAAGTCCCCCTGCATGGCGATGCCGACCAGCTGGTTCGCCAGGACGTCCAGGGGGCACGGCCTCCCGGGGAGGTATTCCATTATCTTCGCCTCGCACCTGCGGGCGACGACCATGGCCTCGATGACCTCGTCGGGTGCGTATGCGAGGATGACCGAGCGGATGCGGCCGCCGATGCGGTGCCCCGCCCTTCCCGCCCTTTGGGTCATGCGGGCGACCTGACGGGGGGAGTTGTACTGTATGACGAGGTCGGCGGAACCGATGTCGATACCGAGTTCGAGGGAGGATGTACAGATCAGCGCCTTGAGCTTCTGGCTCTTGAACGCGTCCTCCGCCCCGCCGCGGATCTCCTTGGACAGCGAACCGTGGTGGACCTCTATGGGGAAGTTCTCGTCCCACATGTGGTAGCGGGACCCTATCCACTCCGCGGTCTCCCTCGTGTTCACGAAGAAAAGGACGGACGTCATCTTCTCGATGAGCTCCCTCGCCCTCTTCATAACCGCCAGGATGTCGGGGTCGCTCTGGAGTTTGTCGCGGAGTTCCTCGTCCCCGTCCTCGGGAACGGGCCTCTCCACGGTGATCTCGAACTCGCGGAAGCTGTCGTGGCGGCAGAGCACGGCCTTCCTGTCCTTCCCGGTCAGGAAATCCTGTACCTCCTTGAGGTCCCCGACGGTCGCCGACAGGCCGATCCTCTGGAATTCCCCTGCGATATATGCCAGTCTCTCGAGTGCGACGGCAAGCTGGGCCCCTCTCTCGTTGCCGGCGAGTTCGTGGATTTCGTCCACTACCACCCACTTCACGTTCTTCAGCGCGGCCCTCAGGTTCTTCCCTACGAAAAGGATCTGAAGGGTCTCGGGAGTGGTGATGAGGATCTGCGGGGGATGGGCGGATTGTTTGTTCCTCTCCGCCTGGGGGGTGTCGCCGTGGCGGACGCCCACGGTGACTCCGAGTTCGCGTCCGAGGTCCTCCATCCTCCTCAGCATGTCGCGGTTGAGCGCTCTGAGCGGGGTGATGTAAATGCATTGGAAGCCCGGTGCGTCCGAATCCGTGAGCTTATCGAATATCGGGAGCATCGCGGATTCGGTCTTCCCGATCCCGGTGGGGGCGACGACGAGGACGTTCTCCCCCCTCTGGATACGCGGGATGGCATCCTTTTGCGGGTCGGTGGGTTCGGTGATACCCCTTGCGTGAAGGGCCGCGACGAGTTTCGGGCCCAGGGTGTCGAAGGGCATTCAAATCAGGGAAAAAGGGGATGCGGGCCCGGAGGCCCGCTTGGAGTTTCACTCGGTCTTCGCTTCCTCTTCGACGGGTGCGGTGACCTCGAAGAGGATGTCGGACAGGTCGACGACCTTGATCTTGGAGCCGATGGCGGCCGCTCCCTGCGAGAGGTTGGTGACGCAGAAGGGGCAGGCGGTGACGAGGTACTCGGCACCGGTGGACTCGGCCTCGCGGACCCTGTCGGAGGCGATGCGGACGGCGAAGTTGTTGAACTGCGACTTGTATCCTCCTCCGGCACCGCAGCACATGGAGTTGACGCGGTTGCGCTTCATCTCGACGAGCTCGAGGCCCTTGATCTTGGCCATGATGTTCCTGGGGGCATCGTACACGCCCATGTGCCTTCCGAGGTGGCAGGGGTCGTGGTAGGTGACCTTGTGGTTGAAGGGCTTGGTGATGACGAGTTTCTTCTCGTCGATGAGCTTCTCGGCGTACTGGGTGAAGTGGTACACGTTCTGCTGGGTGCAGGCGTAGAAGCGTCCGAAGTCGGTGGAGACGGTCTTGTAGCATCCGGAGCAGGTCATGACCATGTCCTTGGCTCCGAGGCCGTCGGCGGCCTCGACGATGTGCTCGGCGCACTCGAGACTCTGGGACTCGTCGCCGGTCCTGAGGAGGGGCGAGGTGCAGCACCACTCGTCGGCACCGAGGATGTTCATCTTCACGCCGGCGCGGTCGAGGATACGGACACCGGTCTGGGGGATGCCCTGCTGGCGGTAGGAACCGGTGCATCCCGCGAAGAAGACGACATCGCAGGGGGTGTAGCGGGGGACCTCAGCGGGCCACCAGTCGCCGCGCTTCTTGGGGTCGCCGCAGGGGTTGTGGACCTGGACGACCCTGTCGTGCATTCCCTTGTGGACGGAGAGGGGGGCGACACCTTCCTCGACCAGCCATTTGCGGACTTCTTCCCAGAGCTCGACGAGGTGGATGTTGGCGTGGCAGACGGCCTCGCAGGTTCCGCAACCGGTGCACTTGTACATAGCGTCGACGAAGTAGGGGTTCAGGCTGGCAACGCGTCCGAGGGGACCGTCGAGGGGGGTCTTCCCGTTGAACTGGTTGATGTAGTAGATCTTCCCACGGGGGGTGTCGGACTCCCAGGGGGTCTGCCTGTGCGCCTGACAGCCGGCAATGCAGTATCCGCACTGGACGCAAGCGGCGAGGGACTCCTCGATCCAGGGCATCCTGGTGGTCATTTTCAGAAGCGTAACCATTGTGATTCCTCGTTTTTGGGGGAACGCGTCCCTATCCAGACGGCGCTCCGAATATAGCTGGACAGTAACTAAACGTTATATAAACCTATCATGCGCGGGCGACTATATACTATAAAGGGAAACCATCGGTGAATCCCGGCCGGAATGCGATGGAGCCAGACGCCGAAGGGATGTCGAGAACGATTGGTGGGCCCTACCGGATTCGAACCGGTGACCGCTCGATTATGAGTCGAGCGCTCTAACCAACTAAGCTAAGGGCCCTCAGCATAACCCCTACCGTAGGATTGGATAAATAGGTTATCCTCTCGGTCAGTATCGGACTGGCTCATGCCGCGGGGACGTTCGGTTCCACCATCACGGTTATAAAAACGGGCCTGGATTCCCGATGCATGGTGAGCGCATGTCCCAACGAAGCGGATCCCAGGCCGCTCGTGGCGAAGTTCGTGTCGGACCCCTCGGTCAGTATCATCCCCGGTCTCGTGTCCGAGGGCCTGTGTTGTCTCATGGATATCGTCGAAGCGGAGGTCAGGAAGCAGTATCCCGATGCCAAGATCGTCCTCATGAGCAAGGAGATCATGATCGAGAACCGGGTCATGACCACCAACGACCTGAAAAAGTACATCGCGTCGCTGGACTGGTCCGGCGTAGATTTCATCATCATGAGGGATGACATCTCCATTATTCGCTGGACGGAGGCCTTCGCTCAGCTCAAGGGCGTTCCCCTGACGCTTTTCATCGGGGAGAGGGGATGCCGCGCCGTGCCGATGTGCAGGAAACTCGTCAGGCCCTTCTACGACCTCGACTGACCCTCCGGAGAACGAAATGGTGTACCCCGTCGGAGGAAGTTGCTGGAGAAGACCGCCCAATTAAAATTGAGCTCGCGCGTTCAAGAGTATTGCGTAAACCGCCCGAACAGCACGAGCGATAC
>SUSU01000039.1 GCA_015063225.1 Thermoplasmata archaeon
TGGGGTCGGAATCGTCACCCATGTAGGTGACGGCGTCCTTCCTGCCGTAGGCGCGGACGAAGGCGTTCATGCCACCGAGATACTCGTAGACGTCGTCGCAATCGAGGAGGTCGATCTCCCTGTCGGGCATGTTCTTGACCGTGACCCCCACCTTGGAGAACCTGCGGACGAACTCGCCCCTCATCTTCTGGCCGTAGTTGCCCTTGGCGTACCCGTTGGAGCACCAGTCTATGTAGACGTCCGCCAGGTCCTCTACGGTCTTCCACGCACCGCTCTCGATGGCGAAATTGACGCCGGTTCCGTACCCGCCGAGGGGTGCGCCGAACACGCGGACGCTGTTCCTGGCTCTTGCCTCGTCAGGTGTCAGTCCCTCGGCGATCCCGTCCACGATGTCCTTCCTGAGATTCGCAGCAAGGGCGTTGTCCTTGTCGTCCTCGTCGAGGTCGGCTACGAGCTTGACGGCATCATCGATCATGTCGATGAGGTTGGGGAATGTGTCCCTGAACAGACCGGTGATGTTCACCGTAACGTCGAGTCTCGGTCTTCCGAGTTCCTCCAGGGGGACCACCTCGAGGTCGATGACCTGCCCCCCGGCCTTGGACCATACCGGCCTGACTCCGAGCAGCCAGAGGATGTACGCCATGTCGTCCCCGCCGGTCTTCATGGTGTCCGTGGCCCAGATGATGAACCCTATCTCGCGGGGGTACTCCCCCTTCTCGGAGACGTATCTCTCGATCATCTGGTCGGCCATCTTCTTACCTATCTCCCAGGAGGATCTGCTGGGAACGGTGTCCGGGTCTAGTGAGTAGAAGTTCCTTCCCATGGGGAGGATGTCCGCGTTGCCACGGGTGGGTGCGCCGGCGGGACCAGGCATGACATACCTGCCGTCAATCCCCTCGAGGAGGTTGTCCACCTCGTCGGTCATGCGGCGGATGTTGGGCGCGACGCTGTCGCACATGTACCATATGGAACGGCTGAGGTCGTCGGACACGTTGCCGCAGGTCTTCGCCACATGGGCCACGACGTCATCCGTATCGTAATCCACGGATCTGGCATATGCCACCAGGTCCTGCACCCCGGCATCGATGCGGTCGGTGACCGCGCTGGCGATCTCCCCGCCCTCCAGGACCTCGGCGGGGTTGTCGAGAAGATGCCTCATGTCGTAACCGAGGTTCTCCGCGTACGCGTCCCTGAGACTCCTCACCTCGCCGTTGTCCAGCCTGGTGAGGGAATAGACCATCTCGTCGAAGTGGTCGCCGCGGGGGACGTTGCCGAGTATGTGCAGGTCCGACCTGACGAGGGCGTCCTTCACCTCCGAGAGGTATTCGTGGAGCTCCACGATGTAGGGCTCGAAGCCCTCCGGCCCGGGATCGTTCTCCTCGGTTATGTCGAGGTCGTTGAGCATCTTATGTTCCTTGGCGGCCTCGTACACGTTCTTCACCAGCACCGCCCTGCGTTCGGGGTCGTTGGTGTTCTTGTGCTTGATGTAGTCGTCTATGGCGACCTCGACCTGCGCGATCTCCTCGTACTCCCCGGCGCGGGCCATGGTCGGAGGCATGTGCTCAATGAGGACGCTCTCGATCCTCCTCCTGCACTGTATCCCCTCCCCGGGATCGTCGACGATGTAGATGTAGAGGTTCGGGAGATCGGACATGACGATATCGGGGTCGCACTTGCACGACAGACCGACGTTCTTCCCGGGCAGCCATTCTATGGTCCCGTGGGTGCCCACGTGGATTATCATGTCCGCCTTGAAGACGTCCCTGAGCCAGCGATAGTATCCGAGGTACTGGTGCTGGGCGAAGAGGATGGGGTCGTGGATGTTCTGCTCCATCTTGTCCGCCCTGCCGCGGAGGGGCTGGTAGCCGATGAAGACGTTGCCCTTCCTTATCCCGGGGATGACCATCCTGTCGCCGTCGGTGCATATGTCACCGACGGGGTCACCCCAATCCTTCTCCATCATCCCGCGGTCCCACTCGGGGACCTTGGCGTACTCCTTGCAGTAATCCTCCTTGGAGACGAAGTCTGTGGCGTGCTCGCGCACCGCCTCGATAGGGATGTCGTCGAGATCGTTGGTGACCCCGTTGATGATGTCGTCGATGAGGTGCTTCCCGTCCTCGGGTGCGCCCTCCACCGTGTATCCCCTCTCCTTCATGGTGTTCAGGAGGGACGCTATGCTCTCCGGAGTATCGAGACCGGCGGCGTTGCCTATGACCCCGAGGTTGGAACGGGACTGCCACAGCAGAATGGCCACCCTCTTCTCGGAATTGGGGATGTACCTGAGCCTCGCCCAGTTTATTGCAAGGGATACCGCCCTCTCGATCCTGTCCGGGATTGGATGGGCCTTCTTCATCCCGCTCCTGGTGGGGGTGTACGAGACGGGGACGGTGATGATATCGCCGTCTATCTCGGGGAAGGCCACGTTGTTCATGATCACGTGCTTGTTCGCACCGACCTTGTCGGTCTCGAAATCGGCGTACTCGCCGGTGAGCGTGAGGGTGTTAAGGACGGGGACGTTGAGGAGGCTGCGGTAGAAGTTATCGTTCTCCTGTATCTCCACACCCATGTCCTCGCGGGAATTGTACATGACCGAGAATGATGTATGAACGATGAGGGCGTCGATGATGCACTTCCCGTTGTCGGTGAAGTATCTCCTGAAGGTGCCTTTTGTGCCCTCCTCCCCCTCGACCTTGTAGGAGACGGCGCTGTAGAAGACGGGGACGGCGTTCATCCCCCTGCGCTCTATCTCCTCGACGATGGCATCTACGACATCTAGATTGTTGTAGATCCACAACGAGCTCGCGAACAGGAGCCCGATGTTCATGCGCCCGGGTTTCAGGGTCGCGCGGTAGTCCTCGATGGAGATGTCCCTGTCGTATCCCTTGTGGTAGTACCCCTCCCTCCTCTGTTCGACGGGTTCCGGGGGGACCGCATCGGTCATCCCGAGCAGATGCGCCATATGCAGGTACATCCCGTACTCGTTCTCGGCCCCCCTGGCGGCGGCGTAGCGGCAGATTGTCCTGTAATCCTCGTCCCCGCCCCTGAAGAGGTCCCGCTGCATCATGGTGACCTCGGCGTTGCCGCTGAATATGAACACGTATCCGGGGCACTCCCTGAGATGGGGTTCGTACCTCTCGAAACGCTTGAAACGGCCGGTATCGGACATGCACCTGATGAACACGAAATGCGCCTGCGCGGTGCGTCTCACCAGCTCCTGGAACACGAGGATGTCGTCATCGATGTCGTCGGCGTTCATCGCGTAGACGCGGGGCTCGATCCCGAACTCGCGGAGCCTGTCGGACGGCGCGGCCATGGTGGTGGCGTCCGACGACTGCACCGAGATAACGACGATGTTCATGTCCATACACGATGGATGAATTATCCATTATAAATGTATGAGAGGATACACCCCCTCAGAGGCAAAGCGATGGTGAGGATTGCTAGCATAGGTATCGGCTCACACGAGGGGTTCGTCCTGGAACCCTCGGCGAAGATTCTGAAATCGGAGGGGTGCGACATCGAGCTGTTCTGTGCCGATTCCGTCACCCTCGACGAGGACCTGCCCGCCCTGCTGGAATATCTCGACATTGTCGCGAAATGCGATTTCCTTTTCGTCTACGTGCACGGGGACGTCTCCTACTTCCGCCACTGGGGCAACCTCCGTACCGTCGCGGACGCGAACAGCATCCCCACGATCCTCACCGGATGCGAGACCGACCTCATCGCGAAGTACCGTTACATGTTCAGGAAGGGCGAGGAGGAGTTCAGGAAGCTCACAGTCCTCGAGACCATCGGCGGCGACGAGAACCATCTCACCTCCCTCAAGCTGGTCATGAACATGCTGGGAGGGACATCGTTCGAAGTTCCCGAACCGGTACGTCCCCTGTCCCAGGGAGTGTACGTCCCGGGCAAGGGAGGATTCGAATTAAAAGAGGGTCTGGCTCATGTAGGTGAGAGCGGGAGGACAGTCATCCTGATACTGTTCCACCACACGTTCTACCTGAGGCACAACACCGCCGCCATAGACGTGATAATCGACGAGGTGGAGAAAGCGGGCGCGGAACCCGTAGCTGTGTTCTTCCATTCCTACGAGGACGAACTCACCGGTTCGATGGGCATCGCGAGGATCGTGGACGGATACCTCCTCAGGGACGGGGAGCCCATAGTGGACGCGGTGATCAACACCGCGGGATTCTCACTGTCGGTCAACGCCACCCCGGGATGCGGGGAGCAGACCGTCATCGACGATTTCTTCGGCAGGCTCGGAGTCCCCGTCATACAGGCCATCAACCTCTACGGTCCCGCCGCGAACTGGAAGGAGAGTCCCTTCGGACTCACCCCCGCGGACATCGCCATGAGCATAGTCGGCCCGGAGTACGACGGTCAGATCGACGGCGTCCCCTACTGCGGCACCGAGAAGACCGATAACGGGGATTACAAGCAGTCCGCGCTGCACGACAGGTGCGAAGCACTGGCGGAAATGGCCGTCAGATGGGGGAGGCTGAGGCACATCCCCGAATCTGAGAAGAAGGTCGCCATACTCATCTACATGTACCCTCCGAGGCAGGACCTCGCCGGAGGGGGTTACGGATTGGACACCTTCGCGAGCGTCTGCAACATGCTCGCGGCTATGAAAGAAAGAGGATACACCCTCGACTGGATGCCCGTGGACCCTAGGGAGCTGGTGGACAGGCTGCTCGACGGGGTGACCAACGACGACAACTGGAAGTCCGAGGCCCAGATAAGGGAGGCCGCGGTCGACCTCGTCACCAAGGAACAGTACGACAAATGGTTCGACGAGATTGCCGAATCCATCCGCTCCCGCATGCTCGAGGCCTGGGGGGACACCCCCGGGGACATCCACACCATCGACGGGAAACAACTCCTCCCCGGGATCATGAACGGGAACGTCTTCATCTGCTTCCAGCCGGACCGCGGGAAGTGCACCACCGAGGCCGTCCACGACCCGTGGACCGCTCCTCCCCACCAGTACCTCGGATTCTACAGGTGGCTGAAGTACACCTGGAAGGCGGACGCGCTCGTACACGTCGGCACCCACGGCACCCTGGAATGGCTGCCGGGGAAGTCCGCGGGACTGTCGGAAGAATGCGACCCCGACGCCATCCTCTCCAGGATGCCCAACGTCAACCCCTACATCATCGACAACCCCGGAGAGGGGATGCAGTCCAAGAGGAGGCAGTTCGCCGTCACCACCACCCACCTTATCCCCGCCATGGCGAGGTCGGGAGGGTACGACGCGGTGAACGAGGTGGAGGCCGCGGTGCAGTCGTACCTCAAGGCGAGGGAACAGGACCAGCAAGAGAAGCTCCCAATCATCATGGAGAAGGTCCTGACCATGTGCCGCGAGCTGAATCTCGACTCCGACATAGACATCACCCCCGATATGAGCCAGGAGGAGATAGACGGGAAGATGGACAAACTCTACGACTATCTCCTGGAGATCAAGGACGCCCTCATCAAGGACGGTCTCCACATCCTCGGTCAGGTCCCCGAGGGACAGCGTATGGACGAGACCATGTACATGCTCGTCAGATACCCCAACGGCGATGTCTCCTCCCTCAGGGAGGCCGTCGCCCACACCCACGGCCTGGAGATGGAGGACCTCCTCCAGGACCCCTCCGGGATGCTGCCGGACGGCCGTCTGAAGGGGGAGCTCACAGACATAATCGACGGGGAGTCGTTCACGATAATCACGAAGTGCCGCGAATGCGGTTTCGACCTCGGAAAATCGATGGAATACGTCAAAGATGCGTTACCCGGAGCTGGGAAGGACCTAGAAGAAGCGGTATCCTTCGTCTGCGGGTTCCTCCGCGATGCCGTGGGCAGGATGGGTGACGAGATCGGCAACATAATGATCGCCCTCGACGGCGGTTTCGTGCACCCCGGCCCGTCGGGATGCCCCGGGAGAGGGAGGGCACAGATCCTCCCCACGGGCAGGAACTTCTATTCGATAGACCCGGACAGCATCCCCTGGCACTCCAGCTGGGAGATCGGTTCGAAGATGGCCGAGCAGATGGTGGAGAGGTACATCGACTTGAACGGGGTGTACCCCAGGACCGTGGGGATAATCCTCTGGGCCACCGACACCATGAAGACCGGGGGCGACGACGTCGCCTACATCCTGAAGCTCATGGGCCTCCGCCCCGTTTGGGACGGGTACGGCGGACGCGTGAAGGAGCTGGAGGTGATACCCCTCGAGGAGCTCGGAAGACCGAGGATCGACGTGACC
>SUSU01000009.1 GCA_015063225.1 Thermoplasmata archaeon
ATGCAGCGAATGCTATGCAAACCTTGATAAAAATCGACAGAGTTCACAGCATTGCGAGCTCAATTTTAATGGAATAACAGATGGCGGGCCTGAGGGGATTCGAACCCTTGGCCGTCCGATTAAGAGTCGGACGCTCTACCTAGCTGAGCTACAGGCCCGTGCAAACCCGACCAATAACTCATACTTAATAAACCCATCGAATAGACCGTAATCGGCCACGATTCCCTCAAAGGAGTTCCAATCCGATGGACACCGCGGAATAGCGGGCCACCGCCCTGTCGTCCGCCCCGGCGATGATCAGGACGTCCCCCTCCTTCATCCCCGTGCCGCGGACGTATTCGGCGAAATCGGGATGCATCTTGTCGAGGTTCCAGAGGCCGGGGAAGAGCAGCCTGTCGTATCTGATGATGAACACCGACGCCCCTATCGACCCGTGGCGGTAGCCGGAGTCCCTCTGTTCGACCCCGTCGGTGATCCTCCCGGCGCGCCTGTGGACGATCACTCCCTGCTGGACGTCGCCGATGGCATAGATCTCGGTGGTGACATCGGAGAACTCCAGGGGTATGCAGTCGAGGAAACCGTATCCCGCATCGGCGAGCGTGACGCCGTTGCGGTCGGTGATGGTGAGTCCCTATCCGGTGAGGGCGTCCATGAGGTCGCGGGTCCTGTCGAGCGAGAGACCTATCTCGGATGATATATCCATGTACGTGGATGTCCCTTTCCTTTTCAGGAGGTCCATGGCGATGAAGGAGCGCGCTTCGGGGCCCTGTGGAAGGCACATGCTAACCATTGGCCCCGCAGTATCGAAAAGATCCCCATCCGAATAGAGTTTGAACAATCCTTCGTACCTCTGCGAGGCGAATCTCCCTATCACATTAATTAACCATTCCCTTACGAATAATTACATTGTAAACCCTGCACCGTGTTGGAGAGGTTTTATCCAATCCTGCGGAGCCGTGCCGATCGGAGGGAGTTGCGCGCGCGGGCAATTGTTATAACATAAGATTGGGATGCCCCAAGCATGAGTCAGTTAAGGGTCAGGGATCTCATGACCACTCAGGTCATCACCGTCAAGCCGACGGACAGCGTCCGCCATGCGGTGATCAAGATGGCCATCGACAACGTGGCGGGCGCCCCCGTGACGGACAACCGCAGCCACGTCCTCGGGATGGTCTCCCAGACGGACGTCCTCAAACTCCTCCTGAAGTACCAGCAGAAACTCGACAGCGGCACCGGCGGGGAGACCCTCCTCAACCACCCCCTCGACAACATGGAGGGAGAGGGCGATGTCCTCGAGTCCATCAGCGAGGAGATTGCATCGATGCCTGTCGAGCAGATCATGGTCCGCACCGTCATCTCCACCACCCCCGACGCACATCTCATCGAGGTTCTCAAGGCCATGATGGTCGCCGATATCGGCCGTCTGCCCGTTCTCGAGCAGGGCGTCCTCGTGGGTACCATCTCCCGTTCCGACATCATCTTCGCCCTCTACAAGAAGAAGGTCTGAACCGCCTTGATGGAAGTACACGTCCTCGCCAGCGGTAGCGACGGGAACTGCACGGTCATAAAGAACGACGACGAGGCCGTGATGGTCGATGCGGGGTACAACTGCAAGACGCTCTGCCATCTCATGGATGTCGAGGGTATCGACCCCTGTAGCATCAAGGCCGTGCTCGTGACCCACGAGCACACCGATCACATCAGCGCGATCCGCGTCCTGAACAAGAAGTTCGGGTATCCCGTGTACGCCACGCCCGCGACGTTCGACGCCTTCGACCACGGGGACGCCGGTTTCGTCCCCGTCGAGAGGGGCGGTTCCTTCGAGCTCTGCGGGATGACCGTGAGGTCCCTCCCCACCTCGCACGACGCCGTGGACCCCACCGCATATTCCTTCACCGCGGACGGGAAGACCGTCTCCATAATCACCGATACCGGTGTCCTCACCAAGCCTTGTCAGGACGCCCTCCGCGTCTCCGACCTCGCCATCCTCGAGGCCAACTACGACGCGCAGATGCTCGCCGACAACCCCCTCTACTCCTCGGCGCTCAAGCGCCGCATCAGGTCGGAGATGGGCCATCTCGGCAACACCGATTCAGGCAAATCCATCGCCGAGACCCTTTCCCCTAGGAACAGGAAGCTGTTCCTGGCTCATCTCAGCAGGAAGAACAACACCCCCGACATCGCGAGGGACACCGTGGCCCGCATATCGGGCGTGCCGCGTTACAAGATAGACTGCCTGGAATACAAGGGCGATACCCGTACCCTGAAGTTCTGATCACTCGTACTTCACGGCGGCGCACTTGCCGCTGGATATGAGGATGTTCGCTACGGCCTCGGGGAGGTTCGCCACATCCTCGCGGTGGAGGGTGTAATTGCGGTCGTCCGGGCCCACGAACTGGGGAAAGTCCTCGAACATGCGGACCGTGATATACCTGTTCTCGGGCTCCTCGAACTCCGGCTTGGGTTCCGGGGGAACGGCATCGAAATCGTCTACGGGGATGTCGCCGTCGTCCATCAGTCCCCCGTCGAGCATGTCGGGGTCCTCGAACATCTCCTCCGCGGGCACCTCCGGAGAGGGTCCGGGCGCGGTCTTGGGGACACTCGACGGAGCGGTGACGGGCACCGATGGCGCCGTGACCGGGACGTCGGGCGCCGTCTGAGGCGCGGTGTAGACATCGATCTTCTGGGGACTGTAGGTCTTCATGCCGCACTCCCTCTCGAAGCTGTTGAGCATGTCCTTGGCGAGCGCCCTCACTCTCTCGAAGTACTCGTGTTCCTCGGCGGTGAGGTCGTCCAGGGGCACGTCGGTCTTGAAGGCGCTGGCGACGGCCATGCGGGCGATCTTGCTCAGCCTCATCTTGAGGACGTCCGTCGCGGACGACTGGATGCTGTTGAGGTTGGCGATCAGCATGGAGAGGGCGAAATCGTCCCCTCCCTGGGCCTTGTCCCTGTCGGCACGGGTGCGTCTGACCAGGTCCGCGGTGGCGGCGTAGAAGTCCTTGCGGACGGGCTGGAGCTGCGTGTAACGCGCCTCCGCACGCCTCGCCGAGGTAACCTCCTCCTTGGTAGTCCTGCCGCCCTGTGCCATCTTCCTTCCCTATGATTCAACCTCTTTTTATCTATGTCGGAGAGCCCGCCGGACCCCCTCCGCAGAAAGGATGTTATGGTCGGAAGACGTGTCCCCGGACATGGATCCCTCAGTCGCCGTGCGCTCCCGCGGGGGGCGTACGGAGGTCGATGTAACCGTCTCCCCCCGGTCGTCCCGTTCGGGCATCGACGGGTTCGACGAGTGGCGGAAACGCATCATCGTCAGGGTGAAGGCCCCTCCGCTCGACGGCAGGGCGAACAAGGAGGTCGCTGACGTATTCCGCGAGGCCACCGGGATGAGGTCCGAGGTGGTGGCGGGCATGACCTCCCACCAGAAGACCGTGGCCGTCGAGGGCGATATAGAGGCCGTTCTTTCCGCGCTGGTGAGGCTACTTTGAACGACGCCGAGCGTCTGGAGCGCATAGAGGAGGTCCTGGAGAAGCTGGATCCCCTCTGTGAGGACCATGTGCTCCTGGTGGAGGGCCTCAAGGACATCCGCGCTCTCGAGGCCTTGGGCATACGCGGGGACTTCTTCACCGTACAGGCCTCCGGCGGCCCCGTCGCGGCGGCCGAATACGTCGAGACCCACGGGGGGAAGGCGGTCCTCCTCACCGATTGGGACCGCAGGGGCAACGCGCTCGCGGATCAGATAGTCTCCCTTCTCTCCGGCGACGCCTCCGTGGACACCGAGATCCGTTCCGAACTCTCCCGTCTCTGCGGCGGTCTCGCGAAGGACGTCGAGTCCTTGGACTCCGTGGTCGCCCGCCTGCGCACCTTATCCGCCCCATAATCCTTATCCCATCCGAACCGATATACAGGTACGGATGAGAGGCACTTTCATAGTCATCGAGGGAATCGACGGATCCGGCAAGACCACGCTCGCGAAGCGCCTCGCCGGTTCCAGGGACGTTTGGCTGACCGCGGAGCCCACCAAGGGCAGGCTGGGGTCGATGCTCCGTTCCGGGGAGCTCGGGGACATACCGCCCGCGGCCGAGGCGCTTCTTTTCGCCGCCGACCGCTCCATCCACACCGCCGAGATCGAGTCCGAGCTGGAGAAGGGGAGATGGGTCATCTGCGACCGCTACGCCGGCTCCACCGTCGCCTATCAGTCCGCCTCCATGGGGGACTCCGCCGACTGGGACTGGCTCAATTCCATGCAGGCCCATTCCGTCATCCGTCCTGATGCGGTGATCCTGCTCGACATGGACCCCGAGGAGTCCATGGCCCGCGTCGGGAGCCGCGGGGAGGAGCTCAGCCGCTTCGAGAAACTGGATTTCCAGCGCCGCGTCCGCACAGCCTACCTGAGGCTCGCGGAGCAGTTCGGCTACATAGTCATAGACGCGTCCAAGGGGGCCGACGAGGTCTTCGCCGACGCGGTAAACGCACTCAAACAGAGGGGAATAGATGCATCCGAGTGAAGAGATATTTTGCGCAAAGAGCAACAGGCTGTCGGGCAAGACCATAGTGCTCGGCATAACCGGCAGCATAGCCGCCGTGGAGAGCTTCCATCTCATCCGCGAGCTAGTTAGGCACGGGGCGAAGGTCGTCCCCGTGATGACCCCGGAGGCCTGTAGGCTGGTAACGCCCGACGCCATAGAGTTCGCCTCCGGCATCCGCCCCATCACCGAGATCGGCGGACAGTGCGAGCACATCCTCCACCTCGGAGACCCTTCGGGAGCGGACCTCTTCATGGTCTACCCGTGCACCGCCAACACCATCTCCAAGATGGCCACCGGCATCGCGGACTCCCCCGTGTCCACCATGGCGTCCGTCGCCCTCGGCGGCGAGGTCCCCGTGGCCATCGCCCCCGCCATGCACGGATACATGTTCACCAACCCCGCCATCGAGAAGAACCTTGCCGCGCTGAAGGAGATGGGGGTCTACGTCATCGGTCCCCACGACGACGACGGCAGGGCGAAGGTCGCCTCCGTCCAGGAGGTCGTGGCGTGGGCCATCAGGCTGCTGTCCCGCGACGACCTCGTGGGCAAGAGGATACTCATCATCGGAGGACGTTCCGAGGAGGCCATGGACTCCATGCGCATCATCACCAACCGTTCCACCGGCCTCATGGCCGTCACACTCGCCCGCACCGCATTCGAACGCGGCGCGGACACCGAGCTGTGGATGGGTGCCTGCAGCGTCCCCCTCCCCGATTTCATCCCCGTGAGGAGGTACGAGTCCGTGGACGACCTCGTGTCCATGCTCGACAGCATCGACCACGACATCGTCATCGTCCCCGCCGCACTCGCTGATTTCGCACCCGCTGCCCGCGCCGAGGGCAAGATCCCCTCGGACAAGGGCTTCGACATGGAGATGAAGCCCGTCCCCAAGGTGCTCCCGCTCATCCGCAAGAAGTGCGAGAAGGTCATCGGATACAAGGCCGAATCCGGACTCGACCAGATGGAGCTCGTGGCACGTGCCAGGAACAGGCTCGAGTCCTACAATCTATCCGCTGTCGTCGCCAACGACGTGGACTCCGCGGGCAAGACCTCGGCCTCCATGCTCCTGGTCACCGCGGACAGGGTGCAGGACATCTCGGGGACCAAGCCCGACATCTCCAACAGCATCCTCAACTTCGTATCCGAGAAGCTGTGACGATGCCGAGAGCGTTCTGTCCCGGACACATAACCTGCCTCTTCTCCCCCGGCAGCACCGCCGGGGACATGGGGTCCAGGGGCTCCAGGGGGATCGGCATAAGGGTCTCCAAGGGAGCTGCGGTGAAACTGACCGAGGTCTCCGGGAAGGATGTCACGATCATCATCGACGGGGAGGTCTCGGACGCCCCGGTCACACGCTATGTGCTCCAATCCATCCTCCCCGGCAGGGGACTCGAGGCCGAGGTCGTCAACGGCCTCCCTGTCGGCCAGGGGTTCGGGATGAGCGCCGCCGGTGCTATCGCTGCCGCATTGTGCGCCGCGGAGATGTCCGGTGTCCCCGCCGACGAGGCCTGGAGTATCGCCCATGCCTCCGAGATCGTCAACGGCGGGGGATTGGGGGATGTCTCCGCCCTCCGCTGCTGTTCCGATGTCCCCGAGAGGGTATTGGAAGGTCTCCCTCCTGCAGGGGAGGTCAGGGGCACGGGACTGAGGTTTCCCGTGCTCACGGTGGCCGTCCTCGGCCGGAAGATGGACACCGGGCACGTCCTCTCCAAGCCCTCGGTCCGCTCCGGTCTCGTGTCCTCGTACGAAGGAGCCAGGAAACTGTTCACCGGTTCGAGGCCGTCTTTATTTGAAGCTTCCAACAAGTTCTCTTCGGAGGCCGGCGTGGAATCCCGCGAGGTCGCCGAGGCGATCTCCAGACTGAGGTCCGGGAACCGCCGCGCCGCCATGTGCATGCTCGGCAACAGCATCTTCTCCGACGCGCCCTACCTGATGGTGAAGGACGCCTTCCCGGACGCGGACGTCCGTCCGCTGATGTCCACCTCCGAACCCGCCAGACTGCTCTGATCACTCGAAAAGCGTGAAGAGCTGGTCGTCGCCGTCCACATCGAACAGTCCGATGCGCGCCCCGCAGTCTATCCACCCGTGGGCGTAGTTCACGGCGGCGAAGGCGGTGACGATGTCCCCGGTCTCCCGGAAATGGCAGGCGTCGTTGTAGTAGGAGGTGATCATCTCCATGAAGCTGTCCGCCAGCCTCCTGTTGAAGGAACGCTCGGGCGCGGCGATCTTGATCTTGTCGATGGCGCGCTTGGTGATCCCGAGGTAACGGTCTATCTTCTCGTCGGTGACGACGTTGTTCATGCGCACCGCATCGTCCCGCCGATATTTGGTTGTGTCCCGGGGTCCGGGGGGCACGGAGTTCCGCATAACGCACTCAATCCGGCATCTGGCTCATCATATTAGGCTCGTAACGTCCCCCGCCCGCGTGCGCACGCGCATTTATGTATTATCTTTGACTGGGGGCAACTATGTTAGTAATCGGCGGATCAGCCTCAATCGACCTCGCGAAGGAGCTCGCCACAGTCCTCGACTGCCCCTACATCTCCGCTTCCACCATGCGCTTCCCCGACGGGGAGTGCTACACCCGCATCGACATGGAGAAAATCGACGACGATGCAGTCATCGTCCAGAACACCTTCCCCGACGGCAACCTCGTGGAGATGTTCCTCCTCCAGGACGCCGCCCGCAGGCTCGGCGCCAAGAGCATAACCCTCGTCATCCCCTACTTCGGATACGCCCGTCAGGACCGCGTCTTCAAACCCGGGGAGCCCGAGTCCGCCAAGATCATGTGCAAGATGCTCGACATGAACTGCGACAGGGTCATCACCGTCGACATCCACAAGGAGGTCGTCCTCGACAACTTCACCTGTCCCCACAAGGACCTCAAGGCCGCCATGGCCATCGCCGACTACTTCGCCGAGAAGGGCATCGACATCGTCCTCTCCCCCGACATCGGCGCCGCCGGCCGCGCCAAGGAGGTCGGGGACTACATGGGACTCCCCTACGACCACCTCAACAAGACCCGTCTCTCCGGTACCGACGTGAAGATCGCCCCCGCCACCGCCGACGTCAAGGGCAAGAACGTCCTCATCGTGGACGACATGATCGCCACCGGAGGCACCATCGTCGCCGCCTCCGCCGCCCTCAAGGAGGCCGGCGCCTCCGCGGTATACGTGGCATGCACCCACGGTGTCTTCGTGAACAACGCCCTCGAGAGGTTCACCGGTTCCCCCGTGGAGTCCGTCCTCTCCTGCAACACGCTCAACAACGCCGTCTCCCACATCTCCGTGGCCGGGCTCGTCGCCGATGCCCTGAAGGACGCCTTCGCCGGTAAATGGTGATCCCCTTGGCCAAGAAGGAAGAGGATTTCGGCGAGTGGTACATCGAGACCTGCGACAAGGCGCAGCTCTGCGATAAGCGCTACCCCATCAAGGGGATGAACGTCTGGACCCCCTACGGCTGGAGGATCATGAGGGACATCGACGCCGCCATCAGGCGCGAGATGGAGAGGACCGAGCACGACGAGGTCTGCTTCCCTCTGCTCATCCCCGAGACTGAGTTCAAGAAGGAGAAGGACCACATCAAGGGATTCGACGAGGAGGTCTACTGGGTCACCCACGCCGGACTCAACCCGCTGGACGTGAGGCTGGTCCTCAGGCCCACCTCCGAGACCGCCATGTACCCCATGTTCTCCCTGTGGGTCAGGTCCCACGCCGACCTCCCCCTGAAGACGTTCCAGATCGTCAACACCTTCCGTTACGAGACCAAGCAGACCCGCGCCTTCATGCGCGTGAGGGAGATCCACTTCTTCGAGTCCCACACCTGCCACGAGGACAAGGCCGACGCCGAGCGTCAGATCGCCGAGGACGTCGACATCGTGGACGCCATCTGCAAGGAGATCTGCATCCCCTACTCTCTGCTCATCAGGACCGACTGGGACAAGTTCCCGGGAGCCGTCTACACCGTCGGCATCGACACCGTCATGCCCAACGGCAGGACCCTCCAGATCGGTTCCGCCCACTACTACGGCACCAACTTCTCCAAGCCCTACGAGATCGCCTACGAGACCGAGGAGGGCGTCCACGCCTACGCCCACCAGACCACCCTCGGCATGACCGAGAGGCTTCTCGGAGCGGTCATCGGTGTCCACGCGGACGACGAGGGACTCGTCCTCCCGCCCGCCATCGCCCCCGTTCAGATCGTCATCGTCCCCATCTTCAAGAAAGACAACGAGGACAGGGTCATGGACTTCTGCCGCACTCTCGAGGACGTCCTCAAGAAGAACGGCATCCGCGCCAAGCTCGACGATTCCGACGCCCGTCCCGGAGCCAAGTTCTTCGAGTGGGAGGTCAAGGGGGTACCGCTTCGCTTCGAGGTCGGAGGAAGGGACATCGACAACGGTGTCGTCTCCTTCGCCCGCCGCGACAACGGCGAGAAGGGCACCATCTCCTCCGACTCCGTTGTCGAAGGAGCCAGGATGATGTTCAAGGTCATCGCCAAGGACATGCTCGCCAAGGCCGCCGCCAAGCAGGAGGGCTACATCGACGACCTCGACACCATGGAAGGTCTCGAGTCCATCCCCGAGGGCAGGATGTGCCGCTTCGGATGGTGCGGCAACCCCGAGTGCGGACACACCTTCGAGGACAAGTACGACATTAAGATCCTGGGAACCCCCTACTGCCCCGTCAAGTGGAGCGGCAGGTGCATTGTCTGCGGCAAGGACGGCGCCAAGCCTGTCATCGCCGCCCGCACGATGTGAGTCCCATGTCATTCGCCGCCGGAGAGACCCTGTACCTCATGGACGAGGCCGGGAAACGCTACTGGTTCCGTTTCGAGGTATCGATAATCAAGCTCGGCGGGCTCGGCGCCATAGACGGCAGCAGGTTCGCGAACCTCGACGACGGGGATTCCGTCACCATCGCGGGGAAGAAGTTCAACATCTTCCGCCCCACCGTCGTGGACCTCATGGCCTCCCTCGACCGCGGAGCGCAGATCATCACCCCGAAGGACGCCTCCATCATCCTCTTCGAGTGCGGCGTACGTGCTGGGACCAAGGTCATCGAGGTCGGCGCCGGTTCAGGAGGGCTCACCACCGCCCTCACGTCCGCCGTCGCTCCCTCGGGACACGTCCACACCCTGGAACTCAAGGCAGAGAACGCCGAACGCGTCCTGAAGAACCTCAAGCGCACCGGGCTCGACGCCTATTGGTCGTATCAGATCGGCGACGCCAGGACGATGGACATCGACTACGGGATGGCGGACGTCATCACCACCGACATGCCGGACCCCGAGAACGCCATCGACAACCTCTCCGCCCATCTCCGCAACGGCGGGATGTTCTGCACCTACGTCCCCAACGTCAACCAGCTGGACCTCTGCGTGAGGGCGCTCAGGAATAAGGGCTTCGCCGACGTGCGCTCCTTCGAGACCCTGAGGCGCGGCATGGACGTCCATGCCGGCGGGGTGAGGCCGAGCTTCGAGATGCTCGGGCACACCGGTTATCTCACTTTCGCAAGGAAAAAGGCCTGATCCCTCCCTTGCGGGAGGGTAAGGGGTTTCTTTACTGTTTGTCGCCGCTGTTCATCGAACCCTCGACGGGCTGGATGTCGTCCAGCGTCGCGGGGGAGTCCTCGTGCACGGTATCGGGGCTGTCCAGGAAGTAGAACAGTCCGAGGATGAAGTGCAGGAAGATGTAGATCACCAGTATGGCGAGAAGGAAGAGGAAGATCCCTCCGATGAGCTCGTCGAGGTAACCTGCGAAGATGACGTAGGCGAGGCCTACGGCCGCGAGGATGAGGATCGCGATGACCGCGATGACCGCGGCGTTCTCTTTCTTCTCGGACATCTTCATCAGCTGTTGTCGTGGGGCATCAGCGGGTAGAGGGACATGGCGAGGTCGTACAGGGTCATGGACTGGATGACGACCTTTCCGGGTCCGGTGAGGGTGGTTATGAACAGGCCCTCTCCGCTGAAGAGTGCGTTCTTGATTCCGGTGGAGGCGATGTCGTACTTGACGGTCTCCTGCCACGCGACGGCGTTGGAGGTGGAGACCTTCAGGACCTGTCCGGGGGCGAGGTCGACGACGTTGAAGTCACCGCAGGCGTGGATGAAGACCTTCCCGGTTCCGGAGAGCTTCTGGAGAACGAAACCCTCTCCGCCGAAGAAGATCGAGCCGAGTTTCTTCTGGAATCCGATGTCGAGCTGGACGCCGTCCTCGCTGCAGAGGTAGGCGGTCTTCTGGCAGAGCCAGGAGCCCTGTCCGACATCGATGTCGTAGATCTTGCCGGGGGCTTTGCCGGCGAGGCTGACGGTTCCGGGACCGCCGGAGGCGGTGTAGTTCACGAGCATGAACGAGGATCCGGTGAGGGACCTCTTCAGACCGGAGAGCAGGCCGCCCTCCATCTTGGATTTCATCTCGATGTTGCCGGACATCATTGCCATGGAGCCGGCATTGGAGTGGAGGGTCTCTCCGGGGTTTATTTCGCAGTTCACGAACTGAAGATTCGAGCCGGTGATGGTGTATTTCATCGCGGTGATATCGTAGCAAACATTTATAATCCTTAATATCCAACAGCGGTTACTAGACTGTCATTTGCCGTTTTTGTATGACATCAGCGCGTGTTGAGCACGTACTCCGTGATCCTGCGGCATCCGTCCGGCCCGAGAATGGACTTCGGCGCGATGTCGAAGTACGCCCTGCTGGGTATGGCGATGTCCACGGCGGTGCTGCACATCCCCTTCTGCTGGAGGCATTCGACCATCCCCCCGGGACCGAAAGCGACATCCGCGAACTCGGTGCCGAACTCCTTCCCGAGGACCTCAGGTACGCCCATGCGCTGCAGGATCTCCCTTATCTGGCTCTCATAGATGCCATCCTTCTCGGTGAGCTCTATGCAGTCCGGGACCATGCGGATCTTCCTGACCATGTAGAGCAGGAGGGGCAGGACTATGGAGGGCTCGGCGAGGACGGAGAAGCTCCTGAAGTACGCGATCTCCCCGGCCTGCAGGGAACCCTGTACGGTGCGGAACACATCGTGCTCCTCCTCCTCCAGGAACCTCAGCACCGGGGCGGGGTCCGCTCCCGTGGCTTCGGCTATCGCTTTCACCCATGCGGCCATCGCCTCGTAACCGAGCGGCGCTCCCAGCGGCCCCCTGACGAGGGGCACGCCTATGCTCTCGTAGTACTCCCCCGTCTCGGCGAAGTACTCGGGGCAGATGCACACGTTCGCGCATGCGGAGGAGGATTCCCTCATCTGGTCTATGGTGCAGGCCATCCCGATGTCCGCGATGACCTCCAGACCCATCATGGAGAGGAGGCGGTGCAGTTCCCTCACGAGGGGGAAGCAGCCCTTGGCCGTGAACGGAAGGCCCACGAGGTTCACCTTCCCCTTGTATTTTTCCTGTTTCACCGCGAGCTTCCTAGCGATGGCGCAGAGGGTGTGGTCGTACCCCTTCCCGTACGATTCGGACATGAGGCATTTCCCCAGGAGGACGGTCTTCTCGGACATTCCAGAGGAGATGATCTCGTCCTGCAGCTTGTCCCCGATGAGGGACGCGCCGGGGGATTCGAGCACCACCGCGAAGCGGGTGTCCTTGTCCTTCAGGAGGTCGAGGAT
Source organism: Thermoplasmata archaeon (assembly GCA_015063225.1). Taxonomy (GTDB): domain Archaea; phylum Thermoplasmatota; class Thermoplasmata; order Methanomassiliicoccales; family Methanomethylophilaceae; genus Methanomethylophilus. The sequence continues at coordinate 12,143 of SUSU01000009.1, forward strand.
CATCCCGACCTTCCCCGAAGCGCCGTAGATGTAGTCGTCGGGGTCCACATAGGTGCAGGGGATCCTCGAACGGTGGAAGAAGAACTCCCCTTCCACGGAGGTGAACTCCCTGGGGACGTAACGCGATGAGAGGCTGGATGCGAAACCCCTGCATCCTCCGGGTCCGTGGAGGATGGTGGTGCCGTCGAGGATGCTCTCCGCGGCGAGCATCGAACCGTAGAACCCGTCCGGGCGTGTGTGCTTCATATCCTGCTCACCTCCATCATCCTGACGATGCGGACGCCGCATTCGAGCATCGGTCTCACGCCGATGCGGGGGTGGCGCAGGTTGTAGTGGGGTATGCTGAGCTGGCTGAGCATGGGGTTCGAACCGATCACCATATCAGGCTTCACCTTCTCCAGTCTCTCCTTCAGCATGTCGAAGTCGATATCGTACTCTATCTCCGCCTTGCGGTCCGAGAAACGCACCTCGTCGGCGAGGCTCCACCTGCTGTTGACTGGGCAGTAGATGTTGGTTATCTCGGCTCCGAGGACATCCATTATCTCATAGAGCCAGTCGATGTCGGTGGCGGTCGGGAGGTAGAGTGTCACCTTCAGTCCGGCGAACCTTCCCGCATACTTCTCCCTGAATCCCTCGAAGTCCCTGCGGAAGGAATCGGCGAGTGCATTCCTGACATCCTCGGGGACGCCGCGTGAGGAACCGAATTCCTCGATCCATTTCAGTGTCTGTCCCAGTCCGACGGGCATGGGTTCGGGGTAGTACGGGATGCCGAGCTCTTTTTCCAGCGTCTTGCAGACGTGCCTCAGGGGGACGCTGTACCCCCAGGAGAGGTTCACGCTCCCTCTGCGGATGTTCCTGAACTCCTCGAAAGTGATGTCGTCGAGGAAACGGCAGTTGGTCTTCAGCCCCAATCCCTCGATGATGCGGAAAGTGTCGTCCGCGCGGAGCATGGTCTTGTCGGGGGTGTCCCCGTAGCCGATGATGTTAACGTACCTCGGGTCCGCTTCGACATCCTTGTACGCGAGGGAGCAGAGCTTCTTCAGGGCGATCTCCCTGGCGTAGATCCCGGGGCCGTTGAGGATGCCGTCAACCTCGAACGCGGCGACGGTGGTGCCGGGATGCTCCCTCTGGACGGCCTCGCAGGCGCCGTCCACGTCGTCCCCGATGATCCCGGGGACGCAGGTGGTGAGCACGAAGACGGTTTTCGATCCCTTAGCAATCCTCGATTCTATCAGTTCCCTCAGCTTCTTCACCCCTCCGAAGATGGAGGAGTGGTCGTCGAGGTCGGTGCACAGGAAGCGGTCCGACGCGTTCCTGATGGTGCTGCACTTGTTCTCGAGCACGAGTAGGCCGTCCATCCCCGAGCTGAAGAAGTAATGGCAGCTCTTCGGGCCGTGGACGATGATGTCCGCGTCGATGATGGTGGAACAGACGCCGCAGGCAACGGCCGACCCGCATCCGCGGAGGGCGTCCCTCTCGTTCACCGCCATATGGCGGGGGGCACGGCCGCTGCCGGGATCTCGTACCACCGGTTTGCCTTTGGCGACGAGGTCGAGCTGTTCGTCGTTCAGCGGGCAGGCGGGATGCAGTTCCGCCTTCCCGTCGATGAGGTCCCTGATTATCTTCACAATCGCTGCGACCGCTTCGTATTCCTCCGATCCGGGGAACTTCTCGGAAACTGTAACTCCAGCGGACTCCGCAGCGGAGAACTTGGGGGAACGGGGGATCCTGGTGACTATGGGGAGTCCCACGGCGTCGGCGAAGTTCTTGACGTACTCGTACTCGCCCTCGTTGCCTCTCATGTTGAGGATGAGTCCGGCAACCCTGCACCTGTCGCCGTCGAAGTTCCTGACGCCCCTGAGGACGTTGTTCGCCGCATACAGAGACATGAACTCCCCCGAGGTGACTATGAAGACCGCGTCCGCGTACTTCCTCCTGAGGGGTACGGCGAATCCCCCGCACACCACGTCCCCTAGGACGTCGTAGATCATGACATCGGTGTCGCGGTCGACGACGTCGTTGTTCTCCATGAAGTTGAAGGCGGTGAGGATACCTCTCCCGGCGCATCCCACGCCGGGTTCCGGTCCGCCGGTCTCGATGCAGATGATGCCGTTCTTTCCGATGGCTATTGTGTCGTCGGCATCTTTGGAATCGGAGTTGATGTGGTCGAGCACGGTGGTCTGAGACTTCCCTCCGAGCAGGAGCCTGGTGGAATCGTGCTTCGGGTCGCACCCCACCTGGGCCACTTTGAGTCCGGTCTCGGAAAGCTGATAAGAAATGTTCGCGGAAACGGTCGATTTCCCGATGCCGCCCTTGCCGTAGATAGCGATCTGCTTCATTCACACCACCTATATCTGATGATGGATGCATAATCCAATATTATAATGTGATGAGGGGCCCGGGACCGCACGATGTGCCGTTTTCTCATGTGTGGCTCTATCCGGGGGGCGGCACATACGCCGATGGGAGGCAACGGTGCGGATGTCACAGGTCTGCACTGGGACGGAGATCCTCGTCCTAACTTTTTTAAACAAGCCGTTATTGGCAGTGTCAAATCCACGTATAACGTAAGCCTCGGGCGGAAACAGTGTGATTTTCCGAGATGATACGCGTGGATGACAGAATGCCGCATAACGGAAAGGAGGGGATAGTCTACGGATGCGTCATCGCATCGATCTCCTCTCTTCTGATCGGAGGATACAACGTCTATGACAACATGGGCTACACCATCGACAGTTTCGGCGAGTTCGTGGCCCGCTATCTGATAATCTGGCCGGTGATGTTCCTCATCGCCTTCGCGCTGGCGAACACCATCGTCGGGCGCACGGCGGTCAAGGTTGTGGGGAGATTCGTCTCCCCCTCCGACAGCGTCAACGCCTGCATCGTCATGAACATAATCGTATGTGTCCTGATGATGTCCGTGATACTGACTTTCGTCGGGGGACTCGTGGGCGAGACGCTAGGGTACCTCATGGGCGGACCGTCGGTGGACGTGGCGGAGCTGGTAGGTAACTGGCCGAAGATCTGGCCCCGGAACTTCTGCATCGCGTTCTGGGTGGAGATGCTCATCGCGCAGCCCGCCGCACGCGCGGTCATGGTGTGGGCCCACAGGTCCGGCCGTGCCCAATCGGCATGAGCCGGCCCCGTCGCCCGCGCGGGCACGCATCCCTAATCTTTTATTATGCGCGCGGGATGTCCAAGCATGACAGTCATCGATATCCGTATCGAACTCAAGAAAGGGGTCGCCGACCCCGAGGGCGCCAACACCAAGAAGACCCTTGCCTCCCTCGGCTTCGGCGGCATCGAGTCCGTCAGGTCCATCAAGTGTTTCGAGGTCACCGTCGACCTCCCCGCGGACGAGGCCCTCAAGGCAGGCGAGGAGTACTGCCGCAAGCTGCTCGCCAACCCCGTCGTGCAGAGCTACTCCGTCTCGCTGAAGGAGTGAATGCATGTCCGTTTCCGACCGCATGGTCCGCAGGAACGCCCCCTACGACCTTTGCGACATCCGCATCCGCGATGCCTCCGAGAAGGAACTCGTCGAGATCTCCGAGACCCTGAGCCTCGGACTCTCCGCCGAGGAGATGGAGGCCATCCGCCAGTACTACATCAGAGAGGACAGGGACGCCACCGATGCTGAGCTCCAGTCCCTCGGCCAGGCCTGGTCCGAGCACTGCTGCTACAAGTCCTCCAAACCCTTCCTCAAGGAGTTCGTCTTCGGTATCGACCGCGACGATGTCCTCTCGCGCGGGGACGCCGGGGTCATGGTTTTCGACGATGATTACGGCTACGCGCTGAGGATCGAGTCCCACAACCACCCCTCCGCCATCGAACCCTACGGAGGGGCCGCCACCGGTATCGGCGGAATCATCAGGGACGTCATCTGCATGGGCGCTCAGCCCATCGGACTCGCCGACCCCCTCTGCTTCGGCCCCATCGACACCAAGAAGGAGATCCCCAAGGGTATCCGCCACCCCCGCTACCTCGTGAACGGCGTCGTCGCCGGTATCCGCGACTACGGGAACAGGATCGGAATCCCCACCATCACCGGCGGTTTCTTCTTCGACGAGCGCTACACCGGGAACTGCCTCGTCAACGTCTGCGCGCTCGGTATCGTGAAGCGCGCCGACCTCCTCCGCAATTACGCCTCCGGCCCCGGAGAGGTCATGATCCTCTTCGGCGGGAAGACCGGCAGGGACGGTATCCACGGAGTCAACTTCGCATCCAAGGACATCTCCTCCACCGCACAGGACGACTCCAGGGGGGCCGTCCAGCTGGGAGACCCCATCACCAAGGAGCCCGTCATCCACGCCTGCCTCGAGCTCGCCGAGAAGCACCTCGTCACAGGCATGAAGGACCTCGGCGGAGGAGGGCTCTCCTGCGTCGTCGGCGAGATGGCCATCGAGCTCGGCTGCGGCGCCGACGTGGACCTCGAGAAGGTCCCCCTCAAGGAGAGCGGCCTCGCACCCTGGGAGATATGGGTGTCCGAGTCCCAGGAGCGCATGATGTGCACCGTCAAGCCCGAGAACGTCGACAAGGTCATGGCGATCTTCGACCTCTGGGACATCACCGCCGTCCCCATCGCCGTCACCACCGACACCGGGCGCACTCGCCTGTTCTGGAACAAGGAGAAGATCTTCGACATGGACATCGGGTTCCTTACCGGTGGTCCCGTCTACAACCGCCCCTACGAGATCCCCAAGCCCCTCACCAAGAGGGACGAGGTCTTCCCCAGGGTCCCCTCGGTCTCCGAGGCGGTCCTCGACCTCCTCTCCGATCTCAACGTCGCTTCCAAGGAATGGGCCATCCGCCAGTACGACCACGAGGTCAGGGCGGGCACCGTCATCCACCCCATCGTCGGCGACCCCAACTTCGGAGGTCCCGGTGACGCCACCGTCCTCCGCCCCGTTCCGGACCGCATGAAGGGTCTCGCCGCCGCCGTCGGCTGCAACCCCTGGTTCGCCGGAGCCGACCCCTACAGGGGCGGTAAGGCCTGCCTCGACGAGGCATTCCGCAACGTCGTTGCCGTAGGAGCCAGACCCAACGCTTTCACCGACTGTCTCAACTTCGGCAACCCCGAGAAGCCCGAGAGGCTCGGGGAGTTCCGCGAGGCTATCCGCGGCCTCGGGGAGACCGCCAGGGAGATGGGCATCCCCATCCCCTCCGGGAACGTCTCCATGTACAACGAGGCCCCCGGGGGAGAGCACATCCTGCCCACCCCGATGATTGTCTGCTGCGGTCTCATCGACGACGTCAGCAAGGCTGTCTCCGCCGACTTCAAGAAGATCGGTTCCATGATCTACGTCATCGGCGACACCAAGGACGAGATGGGCGCATCCCTCCTCTTCCGCCGCTTCGGTGGCAAGGGAGGGGACGTCCCCGATGTGGACGTCGCCCGCCTCAAGGAGGTCTCCGGAAGGCTGCTCGAGGCCATGGACAAGGGTCTCGTCAGGGCCTGCCACGACTGCTCCGACGGAGGACTCGCCGTGGCCGTGGCGGAGATGTGCATCTCCGGCCGCATGGGTGCCGAGATCGACCTCTCCCTCATGGGCGACCTGCCCGCAGAGGTCAAGCTCTTCTCCGAGAGCAACTCCCGCTGGATCGCCGAGGTGCAGGGCGCCGAGGCCGAGGCCTTCGAGGCCATTATGGGAGACGCCGCCACGCCCATCGGAATCACCAAGGGCGATGCCCTCGTGATCAAAGGGACCGACGCCCGCATCCCCGTCGGGGAGCTCCGCGCGGCATGGAACGATCCCGTCTGGAAACTCATGGGAGGTGCTGCCTGATGAAGGCCGAAGACGTCAAGGTATGTGTTATCAGGATAGAGGGTACCAACTGCGAGGACGAGATGGCCTACGCCTTCAAGTCCGTCGGTGCCCAGGCCGAGAAGGTCCACCTGAAGCAGCTCCTGGGGCAGTGCGCCCCCGAGCTGAAGAGGAGCCTCGAGGACTACGACGTCCTCGCGTTCCCCGGAGGATTCTCCGCCGGCGATTACGTCCGCGCCGGAGCGATCTTCGCCGCCAGGATGAAGGCCGGCATAGGGAAGGACGTCCGCGACTTCGTGGATGCGGGCAAGCCCGTCCTCGGTGTCTGCAACGGATTCCAGATCCTGGTGGAGCTCGGTCTCCTCCCCGCCCTCGAGGGCACCATGTCCGAGCGCCCCGAAGCCGCACTCTACACCAACGACTCCGGCCGTTTCGAGTGCCGCCCCACCTTCCTGCGCAACGACAACAAGGGCAAGTGCATCTTCACCTGCGACATGCAGAAGGGAGACATCTTCCAGTGCCCTTCCGCCCACGCCGAGGGCAAGCTGATGAGCGACATCCCCGGATTCGTCTCGAAGCTGGAGGACAACGACCAGGTGGTCTTCAGGTACGTCATGCCCGACGGTTCCCGCGCCGCTTATCCCTGGAACCCCAACGGGTCCCCCGGAGACGTGGCGGGCATCTGCAACCCCGCCGGCAACGTCATGGGAATGATGCCCCACCCCGAGAGGGTCATGACCCCCTTCACCGCTTCCGACTGGACCAGGCACCCCCTTACCGAGGGCCCCGGAAGGAAGATCTTCACCAGCGCGATGAAGTATCTCTCCAAGCGCTGAAACCCATTCACGCCTCCGCACGGCGGGGGCTCCCTTTTCAGGATAGGTGACCACCGTGTTGATGGGAAAACGGTCACCCTGTCATAATGGAATCATCGGTGCCAGGCGTTACGTCCGGTCACCAACACGCTGGTGACCTATGCCGGTTCAGAGCTCGACGTGTACATCCACGCGGTCATCGGTGGAGAGGCTGAGGGTGCGCCTGAGGTGGTATTTGCAGACGATCTCGATGACGTCCACGTACTGGGAACGGGCGGGGATGACGATGGCGCAGTCCGTGTTGCGGATCTTGGCCTTGTAGGCGATGACATCGCCGAAGGTGCGCTTCTCGTCGGTGAATCCGCTGATGAGGATCCCGGCGGTGTTCTTCACGATATCGAGTTTCCCCACATCGTCCTTGTCGATGGCGACGTTCAGGGTACCGAAGTAGGGACGGTATCCGAGCTTCTCCTCGAACTGCCTCATGTAACCGGGCTGGTTGATGTAGTAGCCGCCCTCGCCCATCCCGTCCTTGATGTTCCCGTGGAGGATGATGTGGTCGGTGAGCTCGAAGATGCGGCGGTAGTCGTTGTATTCCCTGCGGAGGGCATCGTGGCCGATGGAGGTGATCTTGATGCGCTGTTTGCGGGCACCGAGGTCCCTGTCGATCAGGTTGTTCTCCAGAAGTTCGAGGATACGTTTCGATGCGGACTGCTGACTCATGTCGAGCATATCGCCTAGTTCGCGGGAGGAAAGGGAGATGTAGTCGTCGATTCCGCCCATCAGTGCGATCTTTTTCAGCGCGAAGATGAATTTCTCGTCCACGTCATTCCCTACCGTAGAACTATAATTTAAGTCTTCCTTAATTTCAGTATGAATTTAAGGCGCACATATTTTTTCTAAGTAACATCTATAACAGCGCACGCCCCAAATAATCCCTCCGTGTATATCGTCCGGGATGCATTTTGTTGGATGATATGGACCTCAGGATCAACCGGCCGCTGACGATGGAACGCGTATGCGGGGAGGTGCTCTACAGGCAGGTGAGGGAACGGCCGCTCACCTATCTCCCCGTCGCGGATTCGGAGTTCTTCAGGGAGAACACGGAGGTGGATGCGGTGCAGGGGTGGACCTCCCCGCTGAACGAGGAGGAGGCCTCCGCGGTCGCATGCTACGGGCGCAGGGAGTGCAGGTGGATGGACGCCGTCCACTACCTCGGCCCCGCCTCTGCCGCCATAATGGGCATGATACAGTATCAGAAGGTCCGGAGGCTGGAGGAGGCGTTCTCGTCCGCCGTCTCCAAGTCCCTGACTTTCGGTCTGCTCCTGAGGCATTATCTCAGGGAGAGGCCGCCCGTCCTGCCGGGGGAGGCGCCGCTGAGGGGCAGGGTATACGTCCTCCAAGGTCCGGTGTCCTGTTCGCTCACCGACAGGGCGCTGCCGGGTTACTCGTCGGTGGAGCTCAGGATAGCATCCCCTCCCGGTGCGGGCAGGGGGGTGTTCGTCAATCCTCCGGGGGCATCGCTGGAGGACATGGAGTTCGTCCTCCCCACGGGCACGACGATAAGGATCGCGGGGGTGTCGGGCGGTGTGGTCGCCGCCGAGATCGTGCGTCCGCTGAGCACCGTATGGATCCACAGGTGTCCGGAGGACTCCGACCGCATATGCAGGGAGAGCGTCTCCGCCAATGCGTACAACGAGCGCATGCTGGGGAAGTATAGGACGTCGGACAGGTGTCCGAACGTCCCAGATACTGCTCCCGCACCAACTTTAGGGTGGTGAAAAGGGAACCGGCCCGGGGGCCGGTGTTGAGTGTTTCAGGCTTCCTGCTCGAGCTTCGCGAGGTAGGTCGAGGTGCCGCCGGTGACAGCGCAGAGGATGCAGAGGACGGCGAGGATGATCTCGATGACGGAGAACCACAGGGGGACGAGGTCGCCGATGAGGACTCCGAAGAGGACACCGATCACGATGAAGCAGTAGAGGATGAGGGCGTTCTGGTTCCACTGGGAGGTCTTGGAGAATCCTCCGGCGAGAGCGAAGAAGCCGACTGCGAGGAGCAGGTAGACTGCCATCGTTCCGACGGATTCGAATCCGGAGTCCTCGACGGTGAAGAGGAAGGCGAGCGCGAAGAACGCGACGAGCCCTCCGAGGAGACCGCAGGCCATTCCGGCCTTCATGGATGCCGGGAACATCACTCAGCCACCTTTTTAGTGTTGAGGCCGGAGGCCAGGTAGGTGGCGATGTCGAGGATGAACCAGGCGAGGGCGGCGAAGACGGTGTAGGTCTGCCACTCGGCGGGGGTCAGGACGATGAAGGTCACGATGGAGATCATGAACACTGCGACGGCGACACCGGCGATGATGCGGCGGTTGCCTCCGTCCTTCCAGAGCTGGACGGAGTTGACGATGATTGCGACGGCCAGGAACAGGGCGGCCCAGACGGCGAAGAGGTAGTGCATGTAGCCGCTTCCCATGTCGAGGTTGAAGACGGCGAGCATGACGAGTCCGATTCCGGCGAGGGCGGTGCAGATGGATCCGGCGCCGTAGAGTCCGGCATCGCAGCTGGCGCGTCCGGCCCCGTAAGCGAGGAGGAGGACACCGCCGACGATGAGACCGGCGTTGAAGATCAGGGAGCCGTCCTGGACTCCGAGGTCGGAAATGGAGTTGAGTCCGAATTCCCAGTCGGAAGTGGCGGCGGACATCAGGATCGCGACAATGACGACGGCTACGGCAAGGACACCGAGCCATCCTGCGATGAAGTTGGTGCTTTTGAGAGCATTTGCCATAGTGGTTGTACTGCTCTGCTTTATTATATAGATTGCCCGCGCGCGGGGGTGCGAAAACGTATATCGTAGGGGTGCGTAGTGGCTCCCGATTTCGATGAATTTCATCTATTTCGTCGGTACCGCGGGCAGCGGGAAGAGCACCATGGTCGGTGCCTTCAAAGCATGGCTGGAGGACAACGGGATCGATTCCCTCACCGTCAATCTCGACCCCGGAGCGGAGAAGCTCTCCTACGTGCCAGACATCGACATACGCGAATGGGTGAGCCTCGATGAGGTCATGGCGGAGTACGCCCTCGGACCCAACGGGGCACAGATCACCGCGGCCGACCTGATGGCGATGAACGTCGACAAGATCACCGACGCGCTCGAGGGATACTCCGTCGATTACGTTCTTGTGGACACCCCCGGGCAGCTCGAGCTGTTCGCCTTCCGCGAGAGCTCCAAGGTCGTCGTCAACGCCCTCGGACGTTCCAACAGCATGATCGTCTATCTTTCCGACCCCATGCTCTACAAGAGCGCCAACGGTTTCGTCTCCGCCCTCACCCTCTCGTCACTCGTGCAGTTCCGCATGAACCTCCCGATGATCAGCCTCCTTTCGAAGGCCGACACCCTCAAGGAGGAGAGCGTCAACCGCATCCTCGACTGGTACAACAACCCCGACACTCTCTACGGGGACCTCCTGGACGAGGACAGGGACCCCGAATTGCCCATGGCGATGGAGCTCTTCAGGGCCTTCGAGGATTCCGGCATATTCGGCGAGATGCGCCCCGTGTCCGCCGAGGACCACTCTGGACTCGAGGAGATCTATGCCGCCGTGCAGATGCAGTTCGCCGGCGGAGAGGATGCCGAGCACGAGTTCTGAATCAGAGTGCCCCGGTCTGCCTCAGATAGCTCAGGGTGAGCGGAGCGGCCGTGCCGTCGGTGCGGAGTATCCTCTCGAACCCCGAGTTGAAGAGTCTGCGCCTCGCGGCCTCGGTCTGAGCCCTCCAATCCTTCATGTCGTAAGCGGCGACGGCCACGTTCTTCCCGAGGATGTAGGGCTCCGCCAGTCCGGTCCCGGCGGCCGATTGGGAGTTCCATGCGGATGCCAGCGTGAGTACTCCGCGTATCTGTGCCAGACGTGCGGGGCTGATGTTCCCGTTGTCCCCTAGCCTGGTGCCGGGGACGGATTCGCGGGGGTTCACTTCCGCATGCCTCACGCCGGTGCCGAGGGTGGAGAAGAAACAGTCCACGATCTCCTTGGCGGAGCTCTCGGGCCCGATGGGCTCGGTGCCGGCGGCCACCCTGAACCCCGCATCGCAGAGGTTGGCGATAGTGGACATCCTCACGGCAGGCTTGATGTCGGTGTCCCTCCCCTCGCCGATGCGGCAGGAGTGGTAGGCCACGGATGCGCCCGCCTTCCTCAGCGACACGCAGTCGTCGGGACCTAGGTCCCCGAAGTCTATGGCGATGGACGTCCCCTTCCTGGAGGACGCCGATGCGACCGACACGAAATGCTCGAGGTCCTCTGTCGGAGTGCCGTCTATGGCGGACAGCCTGATCTCGGTAACGTCCGAGAACATCCCCGCCCTCTCGCACAGCGCGGAGAGGTCGGAGTCCTCGATGTATGAGAAACGGTCCATGCAGACGCTCTCAGACCACCTGCAGAACCCGCATTCGCGGGGGCAGGGGCCGGTGGAGACGTCAATCGATGCGGTTATGCGTCCGACGCCCCCGCTCTGGGAATGCGTGAGCCTGTCCGCCAGACTGACGGACAGGTTCGCGACGGGGGTCTTCTCCCGGAACGAGAGGAGGTAGATGCACTCCTCGGGTTCCAGGTGCTCCCCGTTCCATCCCCTGGAGAGGATGTCGCCGGCGCGCTGGTCCAGCGACATCAGAGGTAGAGGACGCCGGGTGCGTTGCCGGTCTTGGGGCGGTGGCTCTCGAACACCTTCTTGATGGCGTCCTTGAAGTCGTTGGGGGACACGGTGTCCCTGCCGTCCCTGATGGCGAGCATACCCGCCTCGGTGCAGATGGACTTGAGCTCGGCACCGGAGGCACCGTCGGTGTCCGCGGCGAGCTTCTTGACGTCGATCTTCTTGGAGATGTTCATCTTGGTGAGGTGGATGTTGAGGATCTGCTCCCTGCCCTCGGCGTCGGGGAGGCCGATCTCGACGATACGGTCGAACCTGCCGGGCCTGAGGAGGGCGTCGTCGAGGATGTCGGGCCTGTTGGTGGCCCCGATGATCTTGATGTTGGCGGAGGGGGTGAAACCGTCGAGCTCGGAGAGGAGCTGCATGAGGGTGCGCTGGACCTCCCTGTCACCGGAGGTGGCGACGTCGGCACGCTTCGCACCGACGGAGTCGATCTCGTCGATGAAGACGACGGAGGGCGCCTTCTCCTTGGCGAGCTCGAAGAGCTCCCTGACGAGTCTGGCTCCCTCACCGATGTACTTCTGCACGAGCTCGGATCCGACCAGGCGGATGAAGGTCGCGTTGGTGGCGTTGGCGACGGCCTTGGCCATCAGGGTCTTACCGGTCCCCGGGGGACCGACCAGCAGGACGCCCTTGGGGGGCTCGATGCCGACCTTGGCGTACAGCTCGGGCCTGAGGAGGGGGTCCTCGACGGCCTCCCTGAGCTCCTGCATCTGCTTGGCGAGTCCGCCCACGTCCGCATAGGTGGTGGTGGGCTTCTCGAGGATCTCCGCGCCGGTGACGACGGGGTCGAGGGGCGCGGGGAGGACCTGCATGACGGCCAGGGACTGGCGGTTGAGCGAGACGCGGGCCCCGGCGATGAGGTCCTTTTCGTCGACGTACTGTGAGACGGAAACTATGAAATCGGGCCCGGTGGAGCTCTTGACCACGACCTTGTTGTCGGGGAGGACGTCGCGCAGGGAACCGATGACCATGGGCGGGCTCTTCATGCGCTCGAGCTCGCTGCGGATGCGGGCATTGTCCTTCTGCAGCCTGAAAACCTCGCTGTCCGATGCCCTCTTGTCGCTCTCCGCCTTCTGGAGGTCCTCCATGAGGTGAACGTTGCGTTCCTCGAGGGAGATGACCTTGGCTTTGAGTTCTTCAATGTCTTCTGATGCCATCTTATATCGTACTGACATCGGCTTGGCTTATAATAGGGTGTAAGTAACACGAATGGAAGTGCGCCAGGGGGATGCCCAAGTTTTATTACCGAGGGTTCTCATGGGTGAATCATGGCAGAGAGGACGAAATCCCAGTGCGAGATGTGCGGAAAGAACGTTTCCACCCGCACATATACTGTACAGGGTGCCCGCATGAACCTTTGCATGGACTGTTCCAGGTTCGGGGACGAGTACAACGACCCCCGCGCCTCGTCCGGCGGCCGTTCCTCATCGGGCACCAGCGATGCCGTCATCCAGCAGAGGCTGGAGAAGCGCGAGAAGCGCAGGCAGACCAAGGACATCTATTCGGGCAGCGAGACCACCGAGCTCCGCGCGGACTACGGCAGGGTCATCCGCCAGGCCCGCGAGAAGAAATGGCCCAACCTCAAGGACTTCGCCGAGTCCATCGGGGAGAAGCAGCTGACCCTCAGCAAGATCGAGGCGCAGACCCTCACCCCCGACGACAAGATCGTCGCGAAGCTGGAGAAGGCCCTCGGCATCACCCTCCGCGAGGCGGTCTCCTCGGCCGGTTCCATCGGCGGCTCCCAGACCGGCGGCATGACCCTCGGCAACTTCATCCGTGTCGAGGAGAAGAAGAAGTAAACTCTCAATGGCATGGCTCCGGCCGTGCCATCATTTTTTCTAAAACGCCATATCTGGCTCGTTCAGTCCGACAGGATGTATCCGTCGATCTCCGGATAGATCGCGGAGATGTCCACACCCATGTCCCTGAGCACGAGGAGACCCGCCACGGCGGGCACGACGCCGAGGGATTTCACGGCCTTGCGGCACTCGGCGTTGAAGTCTTTGAGCGTCATCCCGTTCGCCACGGCCATGTCGATGAGGGTCTCGAAGAGGTCCTTCTGCGCCGCCGGTGCCTTGGGTGCGGGATCGGCGGCGCGTTCGCGGAGGACATCGGGTAGTTTGTAGGTGATGGGCACGGTGACGGAATCGATGTCGATGAGGGGGCGGATGTATCCGTCCTTCACGGAGACGCAGCCGTCTGCCGCAAGAGCCTTCACCAGCCCGGGGGCGTCCTTGGCGGGAAGCCAGCGGAGGGTGAGGCTCACGACCATGTTGAACTCCTTCTCCGTCGCCACGTCCTTTCCGAGGGAGCGGAAGAATGCTGCGGTACAGACGGCGGAGTCGGACATGCACTCACCAAGCGTACCGACGTTCATATACGTTGCGCCTTCTATACGCGCGCGCGGATTTTGATTTCTAACTAACAAAATAAAAATAAGGCGCGCGTGCGAAAGTTTATAATCAGGTCGTGGGTACCGCAGATTCATTCGGGTGACTTTGAATGAAGTACACAAGGTTTGAGAAAGCTAGGATCATCGGGGCCCGCGCACTGCAGATCTCCTACGGCGCGCCCGTTCTCGTTGATTTCCCCGAGAGCATGATCGACCCCATCGACGTCGCTCTCCTCGAGTTCGAAAAGGACCTCATCCCGATCACAGTCGTCAAGGACTGATTTACAAAACAGAGGCAATTGAAATGACCGCAAACGACGATGTTCAGTTTGTTTCCGACAGCGAGCTCCTCGTGCCCGAGGAGACCTACCTCACCTCCGGTGTCCACATCGGTACCCAGTACAAGACCAGCGACATGATGGGCTTCATCTACAAGGTCCGCCAGGACGGTCTGTACGTCCTCGACATCAAGAAGACCGACGAGCGCATCAGGGCTGCCGCCAAGTTCCTCGCCCGCTTCGACCCCCAGCGCATCCTCATCTGCTCCATGAGGCAGTACGGACAGCGCCCCGCCCGCGAGTTCTCCAAGGCCATCGGAGCCCCCGCCTTCGCCGGCAGGTTCGTCCCCGGTACCCTCACCAACCCCATCAACCCCGCTTACATCGAGCCCGAGGTCCTGGTCGTCACTGACCCCGCCGCCGACAAGCAGTCCTTGTCCGAGGCCCTCAACCTCGGTATCCCGATCGTCGCCCTTTGCGACGCCAACAACGAGACCCGCAACGTCGACCTCGTCGTCCCCACCAACAACAAGGGACGCCGCTCCCTCGCCTGCGTCTACTGGCTGCTCACCCGTGAGGTCCTCCTCGCCCGCGGTGACATCAAGGACGCCTCCGAGTTCAAGCTCCAGATCGACGACTTCGAGGCCAAGTACTGATCAAACCCCGCCCGGGGTCCTCCCCGGGCCACCTTTTTATCCCGTTCCCCCGATTACGCATGCATGCGCATGCCTGCAGCGGCGAACCGTTTCTATTCCGCCGACGAGGAGGAGGTCAGGTCCGACATAGAGGCCTGTTTCCGCAGCGGTCCCGGTCTGCCCGGTGTCCGCGGCGACAGTAAGCTGAAGGCCGTCGTGGTCCCACACGCGGGATACATCTTCTCCGGGGCCTGCGCCGCGTACGCGTTCAAGGAGATGGCGGGTTCCCACCGTCCGGAAGCGTACATCGTCATCGGTCCGGACCATTACGGGAACGGCTATGCGGTCTCGATGTGTACCGAGGAGTACTGGACGCCGTTCGGACCCTGCGAGACCGCCTGGGAGGTCGCTTCCGCGCTCGCGAAGGACATCCCGGACGTTCCCGCCGCCCACGCCAGGGAGCACTCCATCGAGGTGGAGCTCCCGTTCCTGAAGTACGTGGACCCCGATGCCCGCATCGTCCCGATAATCATGGGCGACCAGAGGCGTCCGGCGGCCGAGAGGCTCGCATCCGTGATAAGGGAGGCGACGGAGGGTATGGATGTCATGGTGATCGCCTCCAGCGACCTCGTCCATTACGTCCCCAAGCCCTATGCCGACGAGATGGACGCGCGCTTCCTGGAGACCGTGGAGCGCATGGACGTCGGCGCGATGTACTCCCTCGTCCGTTCGGAGAGGCTCACGGTGTGCGGTTACGGACCCATCGCGGTAGCGGCGATGGCGACCTCCCCCGACCGTTGCAGGATACTGTGCCAGACGGATTCTTCGGCGGCAGGTTACGACTCCGAATCCGTGGTCGGATACGGGTCTGCAATAATGTTCTGAAGGGGGCCGGGGCCCCCTTCGGTGAGTGTTTCAGTCGTCGATCCTCTTGATGTACTTGAGGTTCGGCTCGTAGGCGAGTCCCTTGTCGAGGAGGCTCTCGATGATCTCCTCCAGCTCCATGCTGGAGATGCCCTCGTCGGCACAGCGGGATTCGAGGAGGTCTCTGGGGGCCCCCTTTCCGTCGTTCAGCTCGGAGAGGAGCGAGAGCACGAGTCCCTCTCTGTCGTCCCCGCCGGAAGCGGGGGCCGGGGCGGCCTGCTGGGCGGGAGCCGCGGGCTGCGAGGGGGCGGCGGGAGCGAATTCCTCGTCATCGACGTCGAACTCGTCGGGGAGACCGGAGTCGTCCACCAGGCCGAGGTCCACGTTTTTGTCGGGCAGGAGCTTGCGGAGGGCCGCCTGGATGGGCTTGAGGAAGGCACCGGAGTCCGGCTGGCCGTACTGGTCGATGGCCATGGCGATCCCGGGGGCGGCGGAGGCGGGGATTCCCGCGTTCACGAGCGCGTCGGGGTCGGTGCTGCCGACGTTCAGGGCCCTCTTCATGGTGACGAGGCGGTTCCAGGTGGTCTTGGCGGTGTCGAGGATCCACTGGGCCTCGACATCCTCGGAGATGGGCACGATGCGCTCGGGCCTGACGGAGATGTAGGTCCTGTCCTCGTTGGTGTAGGACTTGACCTTCCCGACCACGGCGACGAGGCTGGGGGTGTCGATCTCGTTCATGGATGCGGCGGCGTCCGGCTGGAAGCGGCCGATGTTGATGAAGATGGTACCGCCGGCGATGTCCTGGATGCGGCCGCGCCACATGGGCTCGTCCTCGGTGCCGATGTTCTCCTTCTCGGTAAGCACCCCGGCCACGAGGACGCGGTTGATCATCGCGCCGAGGCGGGAGAGCTGGTAGGTGGGCTTCATCTCCTCGTCGGCCTCGATGAGGTAGGATGCGGAGTTCAGCTCGGTGCTGAACACGCGCCAGTAGGTCTCGCGGATGGCGCTCACATCATCCCCTCCTCTACCTGTTTGTACAGACGTTCCGCCTCGGCCTCGATGTCGGTGGCGACCTCCTCGAGGGTGCGGGCGCTCATCTGGGGGCCGAACTTCTCATCGGTGATGACGTTTCCGGTGACGGTGACCCTCTTGAGTATGACGTTGGCGGCCATGCGGTTGGATATCGCGGAGGGGTCGCCGAACTCCTTGGCGGCGTTCTCGGCCTCCTCGAGGGTGACGCCGGAGAGCATCTCGGTGTCCTTGCGGCCGATGATGACGCTGATGGCGCCGGTGCCGTCGTCGAGGGTGGTCTTCAGCCTGAGGTCGGACACGGGGTTTGCGATGGGGCCGTGGACGCTGCAGGAGCCGTTCATGAGGGAACGCTTGCATTCGGGGCAGCGTTTGATGAGCCCGGAGCCGGTCTTGACGTCGACGATGATGCCCGAGAGGCAGATGTCGATGCCGCCGGTGCGGGAGATCTCTTCCACGGTGCGCATGGCGGAACCGGCCTTGATGTCGTCCATCTGTGCGTTGCTGGCACTGACCTTGGAGTTGTTGCCGATGTTGAGCTGGGGGATGCCCTTCCAGCTGCGGATGTAGGCGTTCTCGATGGTGACGACGCTGCCGGCGGTGAGGCCGAGGTCCTCCCATGCGCTGAACTGGATCTTGCCGGTGGAGTCGGCGATCATGCCGCCCCATACGGTCCTGTCCTCGCCCTTGACGTTGACGTTGCGTGTGGATATATCGAGGATCTTCCCGGTCACGGTGACGGAGTTCTCCTTGTCGGTGATCTCCCCGATGTTCATGGTCTTGGCGGGGGAAGGGGCCCTGCCGGCGACCTCTATCTCGACGCCCTCGGCGGGGGTGATGCTGCCGCGGGTACCGATGTGTATCTGGACCTGGTCTCTGAAGCGCCTGGTGTACGCCCTGTTGAAGACGTAGACCGAACCCTTCTCCAGCGACCATTCGTCCGACCAGATGGTGAATGACGTGGTACCGGTCTCGTCCCCGGCGATACCGGAGACGATGGTCTTGGGGACGCCCTTGACGTTGATCTCCTTCTTCTCGACGAAGACGATCTTCGCGGTGACGTTGACCATCATCTCGTCGCCCTGCAGGTCGGCGATCTTCTTGGTGACCGCCGTGCTGCTGACGGAGGATGCGCGGGGGGCGCTGTACTTTTTTATTATGCCGCTGCGGGCGGCCTCGATGGCTATTCCGTACTGGAAAATGTATTTCTCGAGTTCAGTGCGGATTGTCTCGACGGGGACCTTCCCCTCGAGGCGGTCTGCCAGGTCCTGAGCCTGGGCATTAAGCTCTTCTGCATTCATTTTCAGGCCTCTCTTCGGTGTCTTTGTTTCCGAGGCTGTGTCTAGCGGGACACCCGTCCCACCGAGCGGTACTACGTCCTTCAACATTATAAAACGTGGCCGGGGAGTTAACAAGACGGCCCTCGCGCGCTATCCGCGCGGTAAATAGATTTAAAAAGGGCGGGCCGATAGTAGGGTATGGTTCCAAAGGAGAAGATAGACGAGATCCTCTCGGGTTACGACCCCGACAAGATCACCATCGCTACTCTCTGTTCTCACTCTTCTCTGCAGATTTTCCACGGTGCCCGCAAGATGGGTTTCCGCACCATCGGACTGGTCACCAAGCACAACGAGAAGATCTATGACGCGTTCCCCCTGGCGAAGCCGGACGAGTTCATCTCGTACGACAACTACAACGACATGGTGAACCGCTCCTCCGAGCTCATCGACAGGAACGCCATCATCATCCCCCACGGGTCTTTCGTGGAGTACATGGGCACCAAGCGCTTCGAGGACTTCCTCGTCCCCTCCTACGGGAACAGGGCCGTCCTCAAGTGGGAGTCCGACCGCGCCCTCCAGAGGCAGTGGATCACCTCCTCCCCCGCCCCCATGCCCAAGCTCATCACCGACGCCCGCGAGATCAAGGAGCCCGTCATGGTGAAATACCACGGCGCCAAGGGCGGAAGGGGATTCTTCATCGCCAAGGACTACCCCGATTTCAAGATGGGCATCGACAACAGCCAGCCCTACACTATCCAGGAGTACTGCCTCGGAACCAGGTACTACCTCCACTTCTTCTACGACCCCCTCAAGACCGACGGGTACCGCATCAAACAGGGCGGTTCCCTCGAGCTCCTCTCCATCGACAGGCGCGACGAGTCCAACATCGACGAGATGTACAAGCTCGGCAGCCTCGAGGATGCTAAGCGCCACGGCCTCTACCCCAGCTTCGTGGTCACCGGCAACACCCCCGTCGTCATCAGGGAGAGCCTCCTCCCGAAGGCCTTCGAGATGGCCGAGAACATCGTCAACCGCTCCTACGAGCTGTTCGGCGGTATGTGGGGACCGTTCTGCCTCGAGACCGTCGTCAACGACAAGCTGGAGTTCCGCGTGTTCGAGATATCCACCCGCATTGTGGCCGGTACGAACCCGTTCATCAACGGTTCCCCGTACGCTGAGATGATCTACCCCGGCATGTCCACCGGCGGCAGGATGGCCATGGAGATCCGCGATGCGATCAAGTCGGGCGACCTGAGGACTCTGCTCAGCTGATTTATTATAAATGGAGGCCCATCGCGCCCCATCCGAAGGTGACATCACGGTTTCACAGAGATCCCAGCAGGTTCCGGCATCCCCCACGATTGCCATATCCAATCTGGTAAGCCAGCTCAAGTCCGAGGGCGTCGACATCGTTTCCTTCTCCCTCGGTGAACCGGATTTCACCACCCCCGCCAACGTCATCGATGCCGCCAAGGCGTCCCTCGACAGGGGTTTCACCCACTACACGCCCAGCATGGGCATCCCCGCGCTCAGGGAGGCCATCGCGGCCAAGGTCAGGCGCGACAACGGCCTCGACATCACCGCGGCCAACGTCCTCGTGACGCCCACCAAGCAGGCGCTCTTCCTGATCGCCCTCTCGTACATCGATCCCGGGGACGAGGTCATCATGCCCGACCCCGCGTGGGTCACCTACGATGCGCTCATCCGCCTGGCCGGCGGCATCCCCGTGCGCGTGACCACCACCTACGAGGACGATTTCGTCCTCGACCCCGAGAAGGTCGCTGCCGCGGTCACCCCCAAGACCAGGATGATCATCCTCAACACCCCCTGCAACCCCACCGGCGCGGTCATCCCCGAGAAGGTCATCCGCGCCATCGCGGACATCGCCGTGAAGAACAACATCATGGTCCTGTCCGACGAGATCTATGAGAGCCTCATCTACGAGGGGAAGCACTTCTCCATCGCCCGCTGCCCCGGGATGGAGCAGCTCGCCCTCACCGTCTCCGGGTTCTCCAAGACCTACGCCATGACCGGCTGGAGGGTCGGATGGGTGGTGGCCTCGAAGGAGAACATCAAGGTCATCAACAAGCTCCAGTCACAGTCCATATCCTGCTGCACGTCCTTCGCGCAGGAGGGTGCCGTGGAGGCCCTCGTCGGCCCCCAGGACTCGGTCAAGGAAATGATCAAGGCCTTCGGTGCCAGACGTAAGCTGATGGTGGATCTCGTGCGTGCCATCCCGGGTCTGGATTGCAAGGTCCCCGCCGGTACGTTCTACGTCTTCGTGAAGTACTCCGCGGACATCCCCTCCGCCGAACTCGCCGAGCGTCTTCTCCAGGAGGCCCACGTCGCCGTCACCCCCGGAAGTGCCTTCGGTCCCGCCGGGGAGGGCTTCTTCCGCCTGTCCTACGCGACTTCCGAGGAGCAGATCCGCGAGGGCCTCTCGAGGATCGCCGGATTCATGAAGAAACTCTGAATACGTAATCTGGCTCTTTTTCCCTGCCGCATTTCGTGTAAAGATTACATACGCGCGGGCGCGCGCATAGCATTAATATGATGTCGGAGTACGGACGCTCGTTACCCTCCCATGAGAGAGGGCCATCAGGGATTGAAATGAGCAGGAAGCTTTACACGGTCGGGCCCGTCAACGTGCCCGAGGACGTCCTCAAAGCGATGGACCGTCCCATGATCACCCACCGCACCAAGGAGTACAAGGAGCTCCACGGCCACATCGAGGAGATGCTGCACAAGGCCCTCGACACCGACAACGAGATCTTCATGGTCGCCGGATCCGCCACCGTCCTCCTGGAGGGTGCCGCCCGCAACGGTATCGCCAAGCACTCCCTCGGACTCACCTCCGGTTCCTTCGGTGAGAGGTCCATCGAGGTCGCCACCTCCAACGGGAAGCAGGTCGACGTCGTCAAGGTCCCCATGGGAAAGGCCGTCAAGCCCGCCGACATCGAGGGCAAGGTCACCAAGGACATCGAGGCCGTCCACTGGGTGAGCAACGAGTCCTCCTCGGGCGTCCTCTGCGACTCCATGGCCCTCGCCAACGAGGTCCGCTCCCAGAACCCCGACGCGCTCGTCATGATCGACGCCGTCACCTCCATGTTCGCCACCGACCTCAAGCTGAGGCAGATGCAGCCCGACTCCGTGGTCTTCGGGACCCAGAAGGACCTCGCCCTTCCCCCGGGAATGGCCTTCGTCATCGTCTCCCCCGAGTTCATGAAGAAGTCCGCCAAGATGGAGAACAAGGGCTTCTACGCTGATTTCGTCAAGCTCCAGGAGAAGAACAACGAGAACTACGCCCTCACCACCCCGCCCGTGTCCCTGATGTTCGGGCTGGAGTACCAGCTCGAGAAGATGCTCAAGGAGGGCATGGCTACCCGTTACCGCCGCCACAAGGAGATGGCCGAGCTCGTGAAGAACTGGGCCGAGAAGAACCTCGACGGCCTCTACCCCGAGGAGGGCTACCGCTCCGACACCATCGGCGTCATCAAGCGCGGCGACCTCGACTTCGACGCATTCCACGCCTTCATCAAATCCAAGGGCATGGAGATCTCCAACGGTTACGGCGAAGCCAAGAAATCCACTTTCAGGATCGGCCACATGGGCGATCTTACAACCGACGACATAAAACAGCTCCTGTCCGTCATGGACGAGGCTCTCGAAGAGGTGAAACAGTGACTAAGATTCTCGTATCAGACAAGCTCAGCAAGGAAGGTCTCGAGATCCTCGAGGCTTCCGGATTCCCCGTGGTCATGAAACCCGGCATGTCCGAGGACGAACTCTGCAAGGAGATCGCCGACTACGACGCCCTCATCATCCGCTCCGGCACCACCGTGACCAAGAAGGTCCTCGACGCCGCCAAGAAGCTCAAGCTCATCGGCCGCGCCGGTGTCGGTGTCGACAACGTCGACATCCCCTACGCCTCCGAGAAGGGAGTGCTCGTCATGAACACCCCCGACGCCAACACCGTCTCAGCCGCGGAGCACACCGTCGCCATGATCATGGCCCTCGCCCGCAACATCCCCTTCGCCCACTCGTCCATGCACGAGGGCAAATGGGACCGCTCCAAGTTCACCGGCGTCGAGCTCAACGGCAAGACCCTCGGTGTCATCGGTACCGGCCGCGTCGGCGGCGAGGTCATCAAGCGCCTCAAGGCCTTCAACATGACCGTCATCGGATACGACCCCTACATCCCCCAGGACGTCGCCGACCGCATGGGCATCCGCCTCACCACCCTCGACGAGGTCCTCACCGCCTCCGATTTCATCTCCATCCACACCCCCCTCCTGCCCAGCACCCGCGGCATGATCGGCCTGGAACAGTTCAAGATGATGAAGCCCACCGCCCGCCTGGCCAACGTCGCCCGCGGCGGTATCGTCGACGAGGAGGCCCTCTACACCGCCCTCAAGGAAAAGATAATCGCCGGCGCCGCCTTCGACGTATGGTGCTCCGAACCCCTCAACGACGCCGAGAAGAAGCTCCTCGAGCTCGACAACCTCGTCACCACCCCCCACCTGGGAGCCTCCACCACCGAGGCCCAGGAGCGTGTGGCCGTCGACATCGCTCACTCCGCGGTCAAGTACCTGAGGGACGGCATCATCACCAACGCCATCAACGCCCCCCGCGGGAAGCTCTCCCCCGAGACCGCTCCCTACGTGCCCCTGGCCGAGGGCCTCGGCGCCTTCCTCTACCACGCCAACGGCGACCGTCCGGCCGAGGAGATGGAGGTCATCTACCACGGCGGCCTTGCCTCCATGGACGTCAAGCTCCTGACCGTCTCCGCCGTCAAGGGATTCATCAAAGGCATCATCGGAAAGGAAGGTGCCAACCTCGTCAACGCCATGCCCGTCGCCAAGGCCCGCGGCATGGAGGTCAAAGAATCCAAGACTGAGGAGTGCGACGAGTACTCCAACCTCATCGAGATCAAGATCCGCTCCGGGGACAAGATCTCCTGCGTCCGCGGTACCGTGTTCGGGGAGGCTCCCAGGCTCGTCGGCTACGACGGCTATGCCTTCAACATCTCCCTTTCCGGACACCTCGTGTTCCTGAAGTATCCCGACACCACCGGCGTCATCGGCAAGCTCGGTACCGCCTTCGGCAACGAGGGCGTCAGCATCATGACCATGGCCGTCTCCGTCAAGGAGGGCAACAACCAGGCCATGATGGTGCTGGAGGCCGACAAGCCCATCACCCCCGCCCTTATCGACATCGCCGCCAAGGCCTGCAACGGTAAGGCCAAGTACGTCAACCTGTGCGAGTGAGGGAATCCCATGATCACCGTAGACGACCTCGCCACCGCCATCGAGGCAGGCATCCGCGGAGAGGACCGCAGGCTGGAGTACGACGAGGCATTCGACCTCGCCCAGCACGTCCTCAACTTCTTCGGGTATTCCAATCGCATCATCGACAACGTGCTGGAGCCCGAGGACCGCGATACCTTCTACATGCTGGAGGACGCGGGCATCCTTACCACCGAGCGCGAGGAGATAACCCTCTACGACGGCCGCGAGTGGAGGATCCACTACTGGCTCTTCCGCCGCGACAAGATCGGCGGCATCATCGAGGAGTCCGAGGCCACCTCCGATTCCGACAGCAACGAGTACGCCGACATCTACAGCGGCGAAGACATCGACTGGGGAGCCCGCAAGCGGGAATGATTCCGGCATGAACGGCTATTTCCCCTACCCGTACCGCCCCTGCCAGGAGGCCATGGTCGCCTTCATCAGGAACGCGGCGATACTGGGCAGGAACGCCGTGCTGGAATCCGGCACCGGTACCGGCAAGACCGCGGTCTCGCTGGCCGGGGCCCTCTCTGCGGCCGCGGGTACCGGCAGGAAGGTAGTCTACCTCACCCGTACCAAGTCGCAGCACAGGCAGGTCGCCATCGAGTGCAGGGCCATCTCCGCGAACATCCCTGTGGTGTCCGCCGCCGTCCAGGGGAGGGGCACGTCCACCTGCCCTCTGATGCGCGAGGATAGGGACCTCCAGGACGGCAGTCCCGAGGAGCTCTCCAAGCTCTGCAGCGAGCTCAAGAAGGGTGACGGTTCCGCCGGCGGATGCCCCTACTACCAGGCGATCACCGCCGAGTCGGTCGAATCCTGCATATCGTTCATCAGGAGCTCCGGTCCTGATCCGGAGGAGTTCCGCGATTACTGTCAGGCGCTCGGGGTATGTCCCTACGAGGCCGTCAAGAAGGTCCTTCCCTATGCCGACGTGGTGAGCGCGTCCTACGCGTTCATGTTCGACCCCCGCATCCGCAGCCGTTTCCTGGGCTGGATGGGGGTCAGCGAGAAGGACATAATCATCATAGTCGACGAGGCGCACAACCTCCCGTCCTATCTCAGAGAGTCGGAGACGGCCAAGTTCACCCGCCACGCCCTGGATCTGGCTCTCTCGGAGGCCAGGCGCTCCGGCGATCCCGACGTGGGCCACGGTCTGCACGCATCGGACGTCATCAACGCCGTGAGCGACATACTGGAGGAGGCCCAGAAGGAGTACCTCAGGAGGGAGAACGACCTCATCCCTCCGGGATACATGGAGGAGACCCTGATGACCGTCCTCGGGATGAACTCCCTCGGTCTGAAGGAGGTCCTCGCAGGACTGTACGACGCGGGTTCCCGCATCGCCGAGGAGCGGAAATCCCGGAGGAAACTGCCCCGTTCCCACCTCTACACCCTGGCGAGGTTTCTGCTCTACTGGATGGAATGCACCGACGGGAGCCATGTGTTCCTGGTGTCCGGAGGGGACAACCCCGCCCTCGAGGCATACTGCCTGGATCCCTCGGACGCGGCCACCCCGCTGCGCATCTGCCGTTCGTCCATCAGCATGTCCGGTACCCTCGCCCCGCTCCAGGACTACTGCAAGGACATGGGGCTCTGGGAGGCGGACACCGAGGAGTTCCCGTCGCCGTTCAACCCGGACAACCGCCGCACCCTCTACGTCGCGGACGTGTCCACGAAGTATGCCGAACTCAACTCGGATGACGGCACATACGAACGTCTGAGGAGGTACATCATCGACATCGTCAACAGCGTGAAGGTGAGCACGGCCGTGTTCTTCCCCTCCTACGCGGTCATGCAGAGGTTCCTCGAGGACGGTCTCGCGGAGGCCCTCGGGAGGACCGTCTTCGTGGAGGAGCCAGGCATCGGGAACACCGAACTGATGGACCGTGTCATGGCGTTCCGCTGCACCGCGGGTTCCGTATTGATCTGCGTATGCGGGGGCCGTATCAGCGAGGGTCTCGACTTCCCCGGGAAGGAGATGGAACTCGCCGTCCTCGTGGGCATACCGTTCGGACGTCCGTCCGCCCGTCAGGATGCGCTCATCAGCTACTGTCAGGCCCGTTTCGCCGATGGCTGGGGGATGGCGGTCCGCGCGCCGGCCGTCCGCAAGATGAGGCAGTCCATCGGCCGTCTCATCCGTTCGGAGAACGACAGGGGCATCGCCGTAATCCTCGACCGCCGCGCCTGCACCTTGGACGGTCTCGAGGCCGAGCTCACCACCGACCCCGTGTCGGAGGTCAAAGCGTTCTTCGGCGTGCAGGAATGAACGTTTTCTGGCGAGAACGTTTATAATGAATGATTATCGGGGTATCTATGGAAATAACCGTCTCCGAAGAAGTGAGGCAGCACATCCTCGCATCGAAGCACGATTTCCGCGTCTGCACCGCCTGCATGGGCCCCGCCCTCGTATCCACCGAGGTCAAGCCCTCCAAGGAATCCGACATCAAGATCCCCGTGGGCGATTACACCCTTTTCATCTCCCGCGTACAGGCCCCCTACATCAGGGAGGTCACCATGGACATGCTCTACGACGAGGACGAAATCGATTCCTGTCCCGCCTTCTACGGCTACCACAGCGGCGGAAGATACTGAGCTCAGCAGAGCCTTACCGCTTCCGCGGCGGCCTTGACCGCGATATCTTCGATCCCGCACTTCTCGCTGAAAGCCAGCGTCTTCTCGGGTTTCGCCATCGTGATGACCTTCTGGGGAAGCGCGGTGCAGCCAACCGCGGGGAGGATGGAGATCTCGTAGGTCCCTATCTCCTTCGCGATGTTCTCGATCTCCAGCTTGTCCATTCCGATGAGAGGCCTGAGGATCGTGAACCCGATGTCCACGAACTCCGCGGCGATGTTCGATAATGTCTGCGACGCCACCTGTCCAAGGGAATCCCCCATGACTATGGCGTCCGCGCCGATGCGTTTGCAGAACTCGCGGGCGGTGGCCTGCATGGCGTGCTTGCAGAGGACGCACTGGTAGGCGTGGTCCGCGTTGTGCATGATGGTGTCCTGTGTGGGTCCGTGGGCGGCGGAATAGAGGGGAATCTCCTTTCCAGCGGCTTTGCTGATCTGAGCGGCGAGCTGTTTCACCCTCTCGATGGACATGTCGTCCGCGAAGGGACGGTTGTCCATGTGGAGCAGGACCACGTCCGCCCCGGCACGCGCCATGAGGTATGCGGCGACGGGGGAGTCGATGCCCCCGGAGATGAGTGCGACGGCCTTCATGTGTTGATCCTGCCGTATTCGGCCCCGCCCAGGAATCCGGGGGAGCCTTCGTACTCCTCGCCCTCGTTGAGCATGGCGTAGAGGCCCTTGATGAACTCGCGGAGGTCCTCGACCTCCCTCTTCAGTTCCTGGACCTCGAGGCGGAGCTCGGAGAGTTCCCTGCTGTCAGTCATCGAAGACCACGTCCCCGTAGTCGTCGGCGAGTTTGCGGGGGGCCGATTTGCGGCACTTGGGGCAGGTGAGGTTGTTCTTCCCCTTGACGACGAGCTCGGTCTTGCAGGTGCCGCAGAGGGACCTGACGACCCCGCAGTGGGGGTCCTTGGTGGTGAGCTGGAGGGAGGGCTTGATGCCGATGACACGGGCCCTGATGAGGTCCCCCTTCCTGAACTCCTGGGACACGTCGTTGGTGTAGTCGGGGGAGATCTTGGAGACGTGGATGGTGGCGACGGTGCTGCTGGAGATGCAGCGGTCGGTGCCGGACCTGGCGATCGCGGTGGCGGTGGCCATGGTCTTGCGGGTGTCGTCGATGGTGGCGTAGACGATGTCGTCGATATTCAGGGAGTTGACGGGGTTGGGGGTCATGACCTTGGCGGTGCAGGCGTCCTCATCGAGGACGAGCTCGCCGAAGGTCGAAGCGTAGATCTTACCGTTGGAGACGTAGGTACCTTCCGAAGCCTCGTATTCCTCTTCCTCGGCCAGTTCTTCGCCGGGGAACACAGTTTTTGCTGACATTGAAATCTCCTGATTCAAGAAATGACGACCGCCGCAATCTCGACGGTCTGCTTCTCTTTCCTATGGAACGAGAAAGTATGCGGGATTGCGTACTTATAAATTTTACACCGGCGCACCTGTTTCCCCCGGGATTCGGCTAGCTTCCTGACGAAATCTATGCTGTTCGCCATGTGGATGCTGTACACTACGTCGGCGGATTCCATGGCCTTCTCTAGGAACGGCCGGTCGGCGTGACGGTTCTGCGAACCGAACGGCGGGTTCATGAGCACGGTGTCCGCACCCTCCTCCACGTCGGACACGTCGGAGAGGCGGAAATCTATCTCGAGCCCCATGGACTCCGCGGTGCGGCGTGCCAGGGACAGGGCGGATTCGGATACGTCGTACCCGATGACGGAGGAAGCGCCCATGAGGGCGGCGGCGACGGAGAACATCCCCGTTCCGCATCCGAGGTCCATCACCTTCATGCCTCCGATGTCGCCGGCCATGTAGGCGTCGTAGACGATCTCGGCGGCGATGGATGCCGGGGTGGGGTACTGCTCGAGCGCCGGATCGGGGTCGCTGAAAGGCGGCACCTCCGACAGTTTCAGCTCGAGCTCCTTCCTCTTCATGCGCCTCTCTACATATTCATAATATATTATGGAAAGGCCCGAGGATGAAGTATAAATTAAGGGGTTTGATAAGGGATTGACGGCAACAGAGAGTGCCGGAGGGATTATCCTGGTTGCAATAAAAAGGGCCATAATCAGTGTCTCAGACAAGACGGGAATCGTTGATTTTGCGAAGAAACTGAAAGAGTTCGGTGTCGAGATCATCTCCACCGGCGGAACCTACAAGCTCCTCGCCCAGAACGGCATCGAGGTCAAGGAGGTCTCCGACGTCACCGGGTTCCCCGAGATGCTCGACGGACGCGTCAAGACCCTGCACCCCAAGGTCCACGGCGGCCTCCTGGCCCGCAGGGACCTGCCCGAGCACATGAAGGCCATCAAGGACATGGGCATAGAGCCCATCGACATGGTCGTCGTCAACCTCTATCCTTTCAAGAACACCGTCCTCAAGGAGGGCTCCACCCTCGAGGACATCATCGAGAACATCGACATCGGCGGTCCCTCCATGATCCGCGCCGCCGCTAAGAACTACAAGTCCGTCGCCGTCGTCACCGAGCCCTCCCAGTACGGGGAGATCATCGCCGCCCTGGACGCCGGCAAGGGCTCCCTCGAGGAGAAGCTCCTCGCCAAGCTCATGGCCCAGGCCTTCACCGCCACCGCGAACTACGACGCGATGATCGCCAGCTACATGAACCCCCTCTTCGACGACAACCTGTTCCCCCAGTCGTGGCCCCAGCCCGTCGAGAAGGTCTGCGACCTCCGCTACGGGGAGAACCCCAACCAGAAGGCCGCCTTCTACAAGATGCCCTTCACACCCGGCGTCACCGTCGCCAAGGCCGAGGTCCTCCACGGGAAGGAGCTCTCCTACAACAACATCCTCGACCTCGACAAGGCCCTCGATATCGTCATGGACTTCGAGCGCCCCACCGCGGTCATCATGAAGCACACCAACCCCTGCGGACTCGCCTCTGAGGACACTATCTCCAAGGCCTTCAGGGTCGCCTACGATGTCGACCCCCTCTCCGCGTTCGGCTGTGTCATCGCCCTGAACCGCGTCTGCGACGTGGAGACCGCCAAGATGATCCACGAGTACTTCGTCGAGGCCGTCATCGCCCCCGGTTACGACGACGGTGCCCTCGAGGTCCTCGAGGAGAAGAAGAAGAACATCCGCCTGCTGAGGACCAACCAGCCCATCGGCCCCAAGTACAGGGTCCGCGAGACCAAGACCAAGAAGGTCCAGGGCGGTCTGCTCGTCCAGACCGACGAGGACGTCCTCCTCGATCCAGACAACCTCAAGGTCGTCACCAAGCGCGCCCCCACCAAGGAGGAGGTCCACTCCCTCCTGTTCGCCTGGAAGCTCGCCAAGCACGTCACCTCCAACGCCGTGGTGTACGTGAGGGGGGAGCACGCCGTCGGTATCGGTGCCGGTCAGATGAGCCGTGTCGACTCCGCTAAGATCGCATCCTTCAAGGCCAACGAGCCCACCAAGGGCTGCGTCATGGCGTCCGATGCATTCTTCCCCTTCAGGGACGCCGTCGACGCCGCCGCCGAGGCGGGCATCACCGCGATCATCCAGCCCGGAGGAAGCATCAGGGACCAGGAGTCCATCGATGCCGCCAACGAGCATAACATCGCCATGGTGTACACCGGCTGCCGCGTCTTCCGCCACAGCTGAATAAAACTCAAAAGGCGGGGGAGACCCCGCCTGTTTTTTCACAGGTTCAATCCTTGTTGACGTCCTCGGGGACGATGGGCCTGCCTTCGGCCTTGCGCTTCATGTGCCCGCCGGGGCCCCCGCGGTTGTCGCATGCGGTCTGCAGGCACTCGTCGCTGTCGCATAGGAACGTAGCGAAGAGCACGCGGGTGCAGGTCGCACCGCAGATCTCGCACTTGTAGTCGCTGAAATTCAGAGCCATGAGGGCCGCATCGGCGAACCGCTTAATACGGTTTGTCGGACGAGGGGACGACATCCATGGAGAAATGGACCGCGCGGGGGGAGTGCGTGAGCTCCCCGAGGGAGACGATGTCGGCGCAGCCCGCGTAATCCGCGGCGTTGGCGGAGGTGATGTTCCCGGAGGCCTCGATGAGGATATCGGGGTTGATCTTCCTGAGCTCGTCTCTGAGGACCTTCACGTCGGACGGGGAGAAGTGGTCCCCCATGACGATGTCCGCGCCAGCCCTGGCGGCCGCTTTCCCTTCTTCGAGGTCCAGCACCTCGATCTCCACCTTGATCCCGGGAGGGACGTCCTTCATGCGGGCGGCGACGGCGTCCATGCCCCCCGCGGCGGCTATGTGGTTGTCTTTCACCATGGCCATGTCGTCGAGTCCCCAGCGGTGGGTCCATCCCCCGCCGAGGGCGACGGCCTTCTTCTCGAAATAGCGGAAGCCCGGAGTGGTCTTGCGGGTGGCCGCGACGCGGGTTCCGGGTGCGACGGCATCCATCCTGTCCTGCAGGGTGCGGGTGAGGGTGGCGATGCCGCTCATGCGCATCATGAAGTTGAGGGCGGTGCGCTCTGCGGTCATGAGGGACCTCATCGGTCCCGTGATCCTCATGACCTCCGTCCCGGCGGCCACGCGGTCGCCGTCGTGCACGGAAGGGACGGCCTTGGCACCTAGGATGGCGAAAATGGCTATTGCCTCCTCCAGGCCCGCCACGACGGCGTCCTGTTCGCAGGTGATTACCGCTTCGGCATCCGTGTCGGGGAGGAAGACGCGGGACGTCACGTCGCCGCTGCCCACGTCCTCTTCCAGATAGGGGCGGAGATCGGGGGCCCTCATACGTCCAGCTCGAAGGGCTTGCCGACCTCGGGCAGGATGACGTTGTAGTCGTCCTCGAGGTCCGGGAGCATGAGCTCCCTGTTGTCGGAGTGCATGATGACCACGTTCTCGGGGTTGCAGCCCCTGATGAACTGGACGAGCTGGTCGTGGCCGGCGTGGGCGGAGAAGTCGAACTTCTGGAGCTCGCAGGAGACGGGAACTATCTCGCCGTCGAGGTTGATGCATCCCTTCTCCATGAGCATGCGCCCGTTGGTGTCCTCCGCCTGGTATCCGACCAGGAGGATGGCGTTCTTGGGGTCGTCCTTGAGGGTTCTGAGGTAGTGGAGGACGGGTCCTCCGTCGAGCATGCCTCCGGTGGTGACGATGATCTGTCCCTCGAGGGCCTTCTTGCGCATGGAAGCGTTGCGGATCTCGTTGAAGGTCCTCTTGGCGGCCTTCAGGGACTTGGCGTTGCGGATGTACTCGGGGTAGTCGAGGAAGAGGTTGGTGACGGACCTTCCCATTCCGTCGACCCACATGTCGTAGCCGAGGTTCTTCAGCAGGAGCATGATCTCCTGGGTCCTGCCCACGGCGAAGCAGGGGATGATGACGATTCCTCCGCGGTCGATGACCTCATCGATCTTGGCGATGAAGCGGCTGATGGTCTCCGCCTTGTCGGGGTGGTTCCTGCCGGCGTAGGTGCCCTCGATGAAGAGGTTCTTGCACTGTACGGGGCGGGCTCCGAGGACGAGCTTCTGGTCCTCGGTGTGGATGTCCCCGGTGTAGAGAGTGGAGTTGTCCCCGGTGAACTCGAACATAGTGGCTCCGGGGGTGTGTCCGGCGGAGTGGAGGGTGACGTCGATGTTCCCCAGCTCGATGGTGTCGTTGAAGGTCAGGGGGACGACGTGCTTCATGGTCTTGGAGATCTCCTCGGGGGTGTAGGGCTGGGGGTAACCCTCGGCCTTCGCGATCTTGAGGGAATCCATCATCATGAGCTCGGCGATCTCAGCGGTGAGGGGGGTGGTGAACAGCTCGCAGTTGTTCCTCCCGCAGACGGAGGGGATCATACCGCAGTGGTCCAGGTGGCTGTGGGTCAGGAACACGTGGTCGATTTTCCCCTCTGGTACAAGGGGGTACTCCGGGGGTTTGGTGGGACTGATCCCGTATTCGACGAGCATGCGCTTGTTGTCGCCTTCGATGGTCATGGCCATGCGGCCGACCATGTCTGCGCCTCCGAGGAAGCAGAATTTCATTTTCATGGTTTACACCTTGTTTGTGATTACGGACCTTGGTCCGGGAGTGCGCCACATCTCCGATTTCCAGCGCCAACGGGGCTCCCGCCTCCGTTGAAGTCGACTCTCTATCGCGCGGGGGTATTTTATATTTGGCACTGCGGCGGGTTTTCTGCTCCGAACGCATCGTTTTCGTTCAAGCCAGACGTCCGGCGGGAATGCGGCCCCCGTATACCGCAGGTTGTCATTGGGGCCTATGTGCCAGCATGATTCAAAAAGTAGTGTTTATATCCCCGAATGGTCATAATAGGCGCATGAGGTCTTGTCCTAAAGCTTACGGCGGTCTGACCGTTGCCGCTGGCATAGCTTACTTTATCGCAATTATCCTGGCGATAGTCCTCGGGGACCTCCCGACAGATTACACTCTCTACGACATCGTTCTCGATGACTACTTCATGTACATCGCGTTCGTTGCCGGTGGACTTCTCGCCCTCGCCGGAGCCGCTGCGATCGCAGACGGTATGAAAACATCCAGGCCCGCAGTGAACATGTACGGTTTCGCCGCCATTCTCATTGCCGTGTTCATCATGATGATGCACTACATCGCCTACGACACCACCACCCTTGACGGAAGGGACAACATCGTCCTCTACCTCAACCTCGTGTTCGTCGCGTTCGGCATCATCGCTCTCGCGAAAGACAGTCTCAACGGATTCTTCGCCGGAGCCGTCATCATCGCAATCCTCACCCTTGCGGTCGATATCTGCTACGTCATGTACTTCAACGACCTGAACACCTTCATCACCGGACTCGTCATCGGCGCCCTCATTGTCGTCGCCGGTGCCATGTGCTTCCCCTCCGAGAGCCGCTACGAGGCCGCTGTCGCCCAGAGCGAGGCCGCCAAGGCCGCGGAGGCCGAGAAGGCCGCTTCCGAAGCTGCCGAGAAGGAAGAGAGGATGGCCGCCCTGAAGGCCGAGAATGAGGCGAAATACCAGGAGCGCAAGGCTGCCAAGGCTGCCGAGAAGGAGGCAGCCGCCAAGAAGGCCGCGGAGGCCAAGCCCGCCGCTGCCAAGAAGGATGCCGCTGCCGCCGAGAAGAAGGAGGGAGCCGCCGCTGCCAAGAAGGACGAGGCCAAGCCCGCTGCCGCCGCTGCCGCTACCGGTGCAGCCGCCGCTGGCGCTGCCGCTACCG
>SUSU01000001.1 GCA_015063225.1 Thermoplasmata archaeon
CGTAGCGGAAGCTATGGAAGTCTTTATCAAAATCAACATGAATTAAGGTCTCAGACCACTTGTTTTAATGGAATAAAGAATGAGAAAAGTGGACAGCGTGGATGCTTTCCCGTGCACTTGCGCAACACAGTACGCGACATCTACGCGGGTGGGCTTAACTGCCGGGTTCGGAATGGGACCGGGTGAACCCCACCGCTGTGGCCGTCCAATCCAGAGTAGTTGCACCTAGTATATAATACTGATTGAGAAGGGAGAACGACCCGGATTCAAGCCTGGATCTTGTCCTTCTCCTGAATGATGGATTCCGTCTCGAACGAGAGGACATCCTCGCAGGCGGTGGCCTGCAGGCCCCACTCAGCGAGCTGGTCGAGAATGGGGAGGAGGGCTTTTCCGTGCTCGGAAAGGGAGTATTCCACATACTTGGGGGACGTGGAGATGACATCGCGGATGATGACGCCGTCCTTCTCGAGCTCCCTCAGCTGGAGGGTGAGGATCCTGGGGGATATCCCGGGGACCTTCGTCATGAGCTGGTTGAAACGGAGAGGGGAACCCTCGCGGGCGAGTCTGCCGACTATGGATGTCTTCCAGCGGCCGTCGATGGCGGACATTGCCGTCTCGATGCCCTGTTCGTACACGTAGTCGGTAGTCATCGCCAACCCTAGTGATATTTTTCAATATAAAGGGTTCCCCGTTATCGGGTTTGTTTCACTTCTTCTGGAACTTTCCGTCCTTCTTGTGGAAGACGACGCGGGAGCCCTCGTTGTTGGCCTTCAGGGTCTTGGCGTAGGCCTCGGCCTCCTCCTTGGTCTTGAAGAACTTGGTAGCCTTGGTGTTCTCCTCGGCGCGGATCCCCCACTTGTTCTTGTCGTTGTCGAAGGCGATATGCCAGGTCTTGGTCTCCTTCTTGGGAGCGGGCTTGGCGGCAGCAGGCTTCGCCGCGGGTTTGGCGGCGGGCTTGGTCTCCTTCTTGGCAGCGGGCTTGGCGGCAGCCTTGGGAGCGGCCTCTTTCTTCGCGGCAGCCTTGGGTGCTGCTTCCTTTTTGGCCGCAGGCTTGGCGGCAGCTTTCTTCTCGGCAGCCTTGGGAGCGGCCTCTTTCTTCGCCGCGGGTTTGGCAGCGGCTTTCTTCTCGGTATTTTTCTCTGCAGCCATCTGGATCACTTCTGGTCGGTAACGAGAATGACATGCCAGCCGAACTCGGTCTTGCACTTCACGATCTCCCCGGGGGTGGCGTTGAACGCGGCGGTCTCAAAGGGTTTGACCATCTGGCCCCTTCCGAACCATCCGAGGTCTCCGCCGTTCCTCTTGGAGGGGCAGGAGGAGTACTGCTTGGCGAGCTGATCGAAGCGGGAACCGTCCCTCAGGAGGTCGAGGACGGCGTTCGCGGTGAGTTCATCCTTGACGAGGATGTGTGACGCGCGCACTTTTGTAACCATGCTACATAATGCGCGCATGGGAATATAAAGTACGCGCGCGCAGGAAGGGTTTTCACATCATTCTTGCGCGGGCGGGGGCAGTTCGTGCTCCCCGGGCGCGGGGCGGTCAGGACGGGTCTCGTTCCCCTCGGAATCCCTGAAGAACCTGTGCGTGCCGAGGGGCTGCTTCTGGTTGACGAACTTCCATGGCCAGTCCGTCTCCTGTTTCTCCCTCACCTCGTTGAGCGCGGCGCGGACCTCCGAATCGCTCCCGAGCATGATCGGACCGTAGTTCCTCTGCTTCTCGCCGATGGGGTCACCCTCCAAGAGCCAGACATCTGAAGTCGTGTCGCCCATGACGACCGTTGCCTCCATCTTCGGGTCGAGCTTCACCCTGGAGAGCTTGTGGATCTCCTTGCCCTCGATGACGGCATCGCCCTCGGTGATGTAGAGGTTCCTGGTCGCGGCCTCGGTCGGTTCTAGTTTGAGTTCGCATCCCTTCTCCATCACGATCCTCACGATGGACACATGGTGCGACGGGTCCGCCGCCCAGGAGAGATTGTTGGGCGCTACTCCTTTGCATCCGGCGAACTCGCCGGCGATGACGGTCGCCACCCATCCCTCTCCGGAAACCTTGGGGATGTCGTGCTCCCACACGGTGCGGACCTGGTTGGCCTTGTTCTTGGATCCCAGCGGGAGGTTGAGGCTGATCTGCGTGACAACCTGGATGTTGTCCCTGTCGGTATACGCCAGAGGATACATCTCGCAGTGTCCGTAACGGGATGATGCGGTTATCCACTGGAGGTCGCCGAAGCCGTAGCGGGACTGGTTGCCCATGGAGTCGAATGTGTCCACGTAGCCCTCGGCCACGTAGTTGATGGTCTCGTATCCCCAGTGGGAGTGCAGGGGGAATCCGGGGGAGACCGTGCCCTTGTACATTCTGTACCCGAGGAACTTGGCGTAATCGTTGCCCATGGTCGTCCTCGCCTGGATCTCCTCCAGCGGGGGTGCCTGGATCTCGTTGCCCTTGGGGTAGTTGTCACGGTGGTAGACCGCGAAGAAGAACGGGTCGTCGCAGTCCCAGTTGTAAGAGGCTTCCTGTACCCTCATGATAGCGCCGTGTACCTTCCTACCGAATAGGCCCATGTCTGAGGGTAGACGTTCCATCTTAAATAACGGTGGGGGATTGGGAAACCCATGGACGAAGGCATCCGCCTCAACAAGTACCTCGCCGAGGCCGGCATCGCATCCCGCAGGGGTTCGGACAGGCTCATCGAGGAGGGCCGCGTCACCGTCAACGGTGAGGAGGCGACCCTCGGTACGAAGGTCATGCCCGGCGACACCGTGAAGGTGGACGGGAAGGCCGTCAAGGCGGATACCGGCGGGACCGTCATACTCGCGTTCAACAAACCCCGCGGGATCACCTGCACCGCCAATAAGGACGACCCCGACAACATCATCGACTATATCGGGTATCCCCGCAGGATATTCACCGTCGGCAGGCTCGACAAGGACTCGGAGGGCCTGATCCTCCTCACCAACGACGGCGCCCTCGCCGACCGCATAATGCGCTCCCGTTACGGCCACGAGAAGGAATACATCGTCACCGTGGACAGGGACGTGGAGAAGGATTTCCTCGACCGCATGGAATCCGGCGTGGAGATCGAGGAGGGCGTGGTCACCCGCAGGTGCAGGACCGAGCTCATCGACCCCCGCCGTTTCAGGATAATCCTGAGGCAGGGACTCAACCGTCAGATCCGCAGGATGTGCGAGGTCCTCGGCTACAACGTCGTCAGGCTGCAGCGCATCCGCGTCATGAACATCCAGCTCGGAAAACTGCGCGAGGGGTCGTACCGCGACCTCTCCAAGGCGGAGAGGCAGGAGCTCATGGAGCTGGTCGAAGCCAGCCGTCTGGCACCTAAGGAGTGACTCACTCCTCCCCTTCCTTCTGCTCCACTTCCGCGGTGACCGTCTGGTGACCCTGTTTCTTCCCGCACTTCGCGACGGCGGTGAGTATGCCCTCGACGTTGGCGGTGAACTCCACCACGATGCGGGTGTCCAGGGACGAGGCCTCGGGGAGCATCATGTCGAAACGGTCGACGTAGGTGGCGTCCTCGATGTCGGTGTGCTTCTCGCCGTCCACCGCCGACGATTCGTAGATCTCGACGACGATGCTCATCTGTCCGTCCTCCTCGGGGTTGAACAGTGCGGAGGCGCTGTAGGGGAGCGTGTGGTTGCGGAAGATGACGTTGGAGATCCTGTATCCGCCGGTCCCGTCGGAGACCTTGATCCCGAAGGTCTTGCTGAGCACGTTGCGCATCTTCACGCCGGTCTTGTCCCTGCCGGCGTAGACGGCGGCACCCTTGGCGACGGCGTAGAGGGGGTCGAAGATGTCCAGCCTCACGTCCGGGAAGCGTTTCCTCATCCCCGCGGCCACCATGGGCATGCGGGAGGACCCGCCCACCAGCAGGATGGCGTCGAGGTCGTAGGTCGAGCACCTGGCGTGGCGGAGTACCTCCTCCACCTTCTCGAAGCTCTCCTCCAGGAGGTCCGAGGTGTGCTCCTCGAACTCCTGTCTGCTGACCTCGAACCCGATCTTCATGCCGTTGTCGAGGGTGATGGTGTCGTGGGCGAGCTCCTCGGACGAAAGGCGGATCTTGATCTTCTCCGCCTTTATCGTCATCTCGGACTGGAGGTAGATGTCGTCCTCCAGGATGGAGATGGGGGTCGCGGAGGCTTCCGCGATCTTGTCCATGAGGAGACGGCGGAGCCTCTCGTCCCAATCGTTACCTCCCAACGCGCGGAGGCCGTCGGTGGCGACGGCGGTGAAACAGTCGCCCTCGAGGTCGAGGATGGTGACGTCGAAGGTCCCTCCTCCGAGGTCGTAGACCATGATCCTCTTGTGTCCGCCGGCGCGGTTGCCGTACCCGTACGCTATGGCGGCGGCGGTGGGTTCGTTGATGAGCTCCACATCGCGGATGCCCGCCTTCAGCGCGGCATCGCGGGTCTGCTCCCTCTCCTTGTCGCCGAAGTACGCGGGGACGGTGACCACGGCCTTGTTCACGGGCATGCCCTTGGTCTTGCGGAAGTCCCCGATGAGCTTCTCGAGGATGATGGTGGACACCTCGACGGGGGTGTAGACCTTCCCCCCGATGGTGTACTTGAAGGATGACCCGATCTTGCGCTTGACCCCGGATATGGTGTCCTCGGGGTACGAGATGAGGCGGGCCTTCGCCTCGCTCCCGACCACCGTCCCGCCGGAGGGGTCGAAGAACACGACCGAGGGGGTCTCCCCCTCGCCCTCCATGTTCGTCTCGATGACGGGGTTCCCTTCCTCGTCAATGAATGCGACCGAGGAGTACGTCGTCCCCAGGTCGATGCCCACATGCAACTCTTCGTCCATTCCCATCCCTCACACTGAAAACGGTCACTGGCTCTTCTTCCTGTAGACCATGATCTTCTCTTTGTAGACCGGTCTCCCCTTGTATTCGTATCCCGCGGACAGTCTCTTCGCGACGGTGCCGTCGAGGGAGGCGTCGTCCGTGGGGACCACGCCCACCACCCTCTGGAAGACGGGGTCCGCCTTCTGGTCCTGGGTGTTGAACGCCCCGTAGCGCACGCCCGCGTCCTTGAGCATGTTGTCGATGTCAACCTGGTAGTTCTTGAAGGAGTTGAACACGTCCTCAGATTTCATGGAGGCCGCGTTCTGCTCCAGCCCGGTGCAGAGGCGCCTGAAGTCCTCCCTCAGTGCGCACACCTGTTCCATCAGGGCCATGAAGTTCCTGTCGGCGAACTCGGCGTCGCGGCGGCTGATTATCTTGTTATAGATGTCGAACTGCTCCCTGGAGGTGAGGTATTCGGAATCCCCCTTGGGGGCCGCCTCGGCCGCGGGTGCCTGCGGAGGGGCCGGCTGTTCCGGGGCGGGGGCCGTCTCCGGTGCGGGAGAACCGCCAGCTGCGATGGCGTCCGCGAGGGCCTTGATGGCGTCCCTGACCTCCTGGTTGCTCTTCACCACGTCGGCGTAGCTGTAACGGGTCTTGCTGCCGCCGGCGGCCGTCTTCTTTGGTTTGTCTGTCGTCTCCTTCTTTGCCGGCATATCGTTCATCTCCTGTTCATCATCCAGATCATGGGGTCCTCTACGCGGAACGGCACGGGAACGGAATGGGCGGAGGCCTCGTGTCCCAGCGCCGAAACGGCGAAGAAGGCGTGGGGCCTGAAGCGTCCCACGGCCTTCAGGAACTCCTCCC
Source organism: Thermoplasmata archaeon (assembly GCA_015063225.1). Classification (GTDB taxonomy): domain Archaea; phylum Thermoplasmatota; class Thermoplasmata; order Methanomassiliicoccales; family Methanomethylophilaceae; genus Methanomethylophilus. The sequence goes on from SUSU01000001.1 coordinate 5,660, forward strand.
CCGCGATCCTCCTGAGGTATTCCTCCACCTCCGCATCGATCTGCATGAGGTTCGTCTCGTCGTACACTCCCCTGGCGCGGGGGATGTTGAGGGCGGATTCGGGGCCGAAGAGGACCTCGTCCTCCTCGGGTGAATGGGAAGTGCGCATGAGCGCGTCTATCTTGGTGAGCACTATCGCCACCGGGATGTCCACATCCCTCGCCCTCTGGTGGCGCCTGAGGCGGATGGTGTCGGCGATCTCGTTGAGGCGGGCTGCGTAATCGGGCTGGGGGACGGGAGGGAGCCTGAGTATCTCCCTCACCTTGGGGAAGGTAAGCGGGTCGATGACGAACAGCAGTCCCGCGGCACCGGTGATCAGGTTCCCGGTGGACACGGCCTGCAGGTTGCCCTCGGACTCCAGGTCCGCGGCGGCGGTGTCGAAGAAGGCGAGGGTGTGCTTGGTGATGCTGTCGCCGTCCGAGCGGGTGAGGTAGTACACCATGGGCTCGTAGGTGCATTCGACCTTGTCGTCCCCCTCCCGGAGACGGTCGCGGAGGATGTCGAAGACCTCGGACGTGCGGGGGACCGCGGGGTCCATGCGGGCGTTGTACTCGATGCAGTAATCGGACTGCAGGACCTCGATGAGGGATGCGGTGTAGTGGCTCTTCCCGGACTTCGCCGCTCCCAGGACCGCGATGATGTTGCTCCCCCTCTCCGCGTCGTCGGGGATGGGGCCGTGGCAGACGGGGCAGAGCCTCCTGGTGAGTGGTTTGTGGCAGATGTCGCACCTCCCGTCCTTCGCGTAGTAGACGATGTGCTCGGGGGTGGTCACCGCATTGGGTGCCAGGGGATCTACGTTCATGGCGAACGAGCGCTCGACGTCGACCTCCTGTCCGGGGTGGTACACGGACACGCGCATCTTCTTGTTGTTGCCGGCGGCCCTGGCGATGAACCTCGATGTGCACTCGGGGTCCTCGCAGACATAGTGGAACCTGTCGGTGTCGACAGATTTGCAGCAGAACGGGCAGACGTACAGCTGTGCCTTCTTCGCCATCTCATCTCCTCCTGTGTATCGGGTGGATGATGCGGAACCTGGAGTAGTCCGAGCGGTCCGCAAGGAACAGTCTCATGTGGGTGATGTCGGAGTCCTCCTTCGGCAGGAAGAACGCCCCGCGGGCGACCCCGTTCGCCAGGAGGACGGGGTCGTCGGATCTCCACACGACCTCCCCGTCGGTGGCCTTTAGGGGTATGCCCTCCCTGGTGCGGACCATGACGCAGCAGGGCAGGTTCCCGGCATCCGGGCAGGTGATGGTGATCTGGACCTCGGTCTTGGTGCGGTCGTTGCGGGACGGGGTGGCGGTGACGGTGTAGGTGATCCTCCTGAATCCCTCGCCCCAGATGTTGGTGGTCACGGCGTTGGACGCCATGTGCTTGCCGCTGATCTCGTAGACCGCGACGAGCTTCACGGTGCATCTGCTGGCGTGTCCGAGCGTGACGCGGACGGTGCTCTCCGTCTCCCCGGGGTTCCTCTTCACCTCCAGCCTCCTGTTGTCGATGGATGCGATCGCCCCGACTGACCCCACGGGCCAGGGGAAGGTGAGCAGGACGCTGTCGCCGTCGTTCCTGCGGGTGACCCCGGAGATGGGGAGCAGGTTCGCGACGAGGACGCAGTCCCCGACAATGCCGACGGTGCCGGCGGTGATGACGGGGGTGACGAACCCCGACTCGCCCGGGGGTATGCGGAAGGTCATCCTCTCCTCCTCGGAGGCCACGGGCTCCAGTTCCGTCGTCCAGGATTCGATGTCCTTCATGGGGGTGATGCGTCCGGGGAGCTCGTGGCGGACGGCCGAGAAGAACAGCCTGACCGGGGATTCGGAGCTCCATTCGGCGGTGTAGAGGCCGGATTTCCTGTCCCAGGAGATCTCCAGGTCGGTGACGGGGTCGGGATAGGCGTTGGTGTCGGCGTGGAACACGGTCCCGGACGACCGGCCGCCGTTCTCGTATTCGGCGATGAAGAGGTATGAGAAGGACTCGTTCCCGCGGAGGCCTCTGTCCTCGAAGCCCGTGTCGCCCGCGGAGATCTCGACCTCCTCCTCGGCGCCGGCGGCGAAACCGGACCTCTTCCTCCAGACGCGCACGCGGACGCAGCCCTCGGGTTTGGTGTATTCGGCGCGTATCCCGTCCTCGATGGGGGTGAGCCTGACGTTGGTGACCTCCCTCACGAGGACGCAGGGCCCGGCCACGGCGTAATCGTCGGAGAGGATGCCCCAGCGGCGGGAGTGTATGCGGTAGAAACAGCTCGCCCCGGGCTCGGCGGATGTATCGAGCCAGATGCCCTTGTCCGTTTCCACGGCGGGGATGGTCTCGCTGTTCACCTCCGGCACCGATCCGATGCCGCGGTAGATGCAGAACACCATCCCCCTGCGGTCGGCGGGCACGGAGTAGGAGACGACTATGCCGTCGGTGTGCAGCTGCGCATTCCCGTCGGCGGGCCCCATCGGGGGGCGGGTGCTGAGGGCCGCCAGGGCCTCGGGGTGGTCCGGGCAGACCTCGGCGGCGCTGATGTAGTCCTCCTCCCCGGAGGCGGAGACGCAGATGGCGTCTGCCTCGGAGACCGCGGCGCAGGCCTTCTCGTAACGCGGGCCTATCTCGGCGTCGTCGGCGAGGAACGGGAACTCCGTGAGGGATTCGTCCACGAGGGCGCGGAGGCCGTGGAAACGGCGGCTCCTGAAGAGGGCGGAGGTCTCCTCCCTGACGGAGGCGAGCTTCTCGGAGACCCTGCGGGCGTCCTCCTCCAGCGTACCGTATCCGTGGTGGGGGTATTCCGCGCGCAGTTCCGCGATGGTCTTCTCGGCCTCCTCGGTCCTTCCGCAGGAGAGGGCCTCCCTGGCAGTGGTCACGAGGGCGTCGACTCTGGAGAATGATTCCGCGAAGGGGATCTTGCATCCGGTGCAGACGCTGCCGGACGCGTTCTGGACGGTGCCGCAGACCGGGCACACGATGCGGACGGGGGCGCCGCAGTATGCACAGGCGCAGGCACCGTCCTCGGTGACGGCGTTGAGCGCCTTGCAGGAGGGGCAGAGTACGAGGCTGGACTCCTCGAGGGAGAAGTTGGCGGGGTATCCGCGGGAGAAACAGTAGTTCTCGAGAATCCTCACCGCTAGGTCCTGGTCTGGGACGTCGGTGAGCATGGTGGTGATGAGGTTCCTGGTGTAGTCAGGGGTGAAACCGACCCCCGAGTCCTGGTCGAGCATCTCGAGGGCGGGCTCGATGGCGCGCATGGTCTCGCCGTAGAGCCTCACCTTGGACACCTCGTCCGCGGTGCGGATGCTGTGGAGCTTCACGATGGCGTCGTTGTACGCGTCCCATCCGGGTACCTCGTGCTTGGCGAGGCGTTCCCTCTTGGCGTATATCTCGTCGATGTGGGCGAAGTAAACGTTGGTGTCGGTCTCCCCGTCCAGCGGATCGAGGTCGAAGTTGAGGCCGGGGATGGCGAGGATGTCGTTGATGAACTCCTCGGGGGTGTAGCACCCCATGTTCCTGAGGCAGCTGAACACGGTGATTATCTGGCTGGTTGCAGCCTCGTCCAGCTTGCTGTTGAAGATCCCGGACGCCTTGATGAGGTCCTCCACGGTGAGCCCGTCCCATTTCATCTGCTGGAGGACCTTGGCGGCGAGCGTGGTGATGACCCTGGACTTCCCGCTGGTGTTGGTCACGGTGCAGCGGCGGAGGTGGGACGCCTTCGCGGCCACGATCCTGCGGGCGTTCTCGAACTCCGCATGGCGGAGAACGTCGTTGCGGAGGACGGACCTCATGTCGGGAATGCGGGCGATGAGGTCGTTGTACTGCATGTTCATGCGGGCGGAGGACCGGTTCTGGAGCTTCTTCTCCCATTCCGGGCGGAGCCTGTCGATGGCGGCGTCCGCGTCCGCGGGGTCGAAGGATTCCTCCTTGAACGGGTTGATCCCGAGGGCCTGACAGTAGTTCATGCGTTCGGCCGCCATCAGTGCATCTCCCTGAGTCCGGTGGCCTTGTTGCGGACGGCTATGGCGATCGTGTCGGTGACGTTCTTGAGGTTGTCCACCGTGGTGAATATGGAGTCGGCGTCCATGTCGGACAGCTGCTTGATGAAGGACCTGTCGGGATTGTCCCCGTAGCAGACAGTGAACAGGACGATCCTCTTCTCCTCGCGGAGGTCCCTGGCGGAGTTGACGGCGTGGTTGCGCGATTCCCACACCCCGTCGGTGATGACGATGGCGAACGTGGCCCCCTTCATGGAGGGGCTCATGTCGAGGAGGTCCTCCAGCGGGTCGGCGGCGGTGCCGGTGCCGTAGCGGCTGAGGAAACCGGTCTTGATGCGGTCCACGGAACCCATGAACTCCTCGAGGGGCGCCCCGGGCCCGCACTCCAGGCGGGTCCTGTCGGCGAAGCCCATGAGGGTGAAGGTGGTGGTCTCGCCGTTAAGCTTCTCGGCGAGGTTGCGGATGCATTCCTTGACCTTGTCGATGTGCGGCCACATGCTGCGGGACAGGTCGGCGATGAAGACGACCTCCTTGGCGATGGAGCCGATGTTGCTGTCCATGGTCTGGTTGCGGGGCGAGAAGTGCATCCACGCCATGTCCGACACGGCGTCGTTCTTGATGACCGTGAGTTCTGTGTCCCCGTGCTTCGCAGTGACGTTGACCATCCCCTCCTTGTCGTACGAGAGGGTGATGTCGAACACCATCCCGGTCCCGGGGTTCTCGAACCCCGTGACGGTACGTTTGGCGAGGACCGTGCAGTCCGTCGGCGCCTGGCTCTCGCCCTGGAGGACGTAGACGTCCAGGTGGTCGGTGATGTTGTTCTCGCGGATGCGGAGATGGCCGGTGCAGCTGACCGGGATCTTGCTCCCCTTGGGGATGAGGATCGTGTTGTAGTAGTGCTCCCCGTCGTTGCTCTCGGTGAGCAGTCCGAGGCTGATGGAGGTGGAGTCGCTGACCGTGAGCTCCGTGAGCCCGGTCTCCCTGTTGTTGAGGAGGGCGGCGGCGAGGGCGGCGCCCTTGGCCACGGCGGTGTCGACCTCCTCGGGGTCGAGCTCCACGACGTTGTCGAAACCGTGTTCCGCCAGGTACCTGCGGATGTAGGGCATGCGGGTGGAGCCGCCGACGAGGATGACCTCGTCCACGGATGCGGGGTCGAGACGTTCCCCGTCCACGGTGACCTCGTCGATGACGTCCATGGTCGCGACCATGAGGTGGGATGTGGCGGTCTCGAAGTCCTCCCTTGTGACCCTGTAGGTCTGCTTCTCCCCGGCGTACTCGATCTCGTAGTCGACGGATTCCTGGGTGGAGAGCAGTTTCTTGTAGGCGTCCGCGCGGTCGAGCAGCTTCTCCCTGACGGCGGAGTCGTCGCCGGGGTTGATGCCGAAATCGGCCTCGAAGCGTTCGCAGACGAAATCGAGCAGGGCGGCGTTCCAGTTGTTGCCCCCCAGGAGATGGTTGCCCGCGGTTCCCACGACCTCTATGGTGCGGTCCCCGACGCGGCAGACGGTGACGTCTATGGTCCCTCCGCCGAGGTCGTAGACCATGATGGTCTGCCTGTTGGTCCTGCGGTAGCCGTATGAGATGGCGGCCGCGGTGGGTTCGTTCATCACGCGGACGTCGGGGATCCCGGCGCTGATGGCCGCGTTCTTTGCGGCGTTGCGCTGGATGTCGTTGAAATAAGCGGGGACGGTGATTATCGCCGACTCGATAGGCTCGCCGGCGACCTCCTCAGCGGTGGCGGCGAGGTGCCTGTAGAGGATGCTGTAGAGGTCGGAGGAGTAGTACTCTTTCCCTCCGAGCTTGTATTTAGTCTCCATCCCGAGGGTCTTCTTGAAGTCCGTGACGCATTCCGGACCGTTCTCGAGGAGACGGGTGTGGGCGGCCCATCCGGCTAGGGGGGCGGAGCTGTTTTCGAAGCAGAGGACGGAGGGTGTGAGCTCAAGCCCCTCCTTGTTCAGGATAACGGATGCATCCGAAATCGACGGATCGTACTTCGCGACCACCGAAAACGTCGTGCCTAGGTCTATGCCTACCTTCATCTGTGCATCCCTATAACCACATCAACATGTGGTAGATAAAGATGATTTATCGATGCTGGAAAAGGCGTTCTGTCCGAAAGTGCTCATTCTTCCTTCTCGGGCTTCTTTTCGCAGTGTGAATGGCAGTGGCATCTCTCATCGTGCTCATGCTCGTGGGGATGTTCGTGGCAATGGCATTCGTCCTCATCATCATTACCGTGTTCGTGATGGTGCTCATGCTCATGGCAGTGGCATTCGTCCTCATCGTCATGGCAGCATCCGCAGCGACATTCCTCCGCTGGGGCCGTCTGTGCGGCGGGGATCCTGGGGCCGGAACCCATGGCCCTCATGGCGTTGAGGATGCAGATTATCAGCACTCCGACGTCGCCGATGATGGCGATCCACATGTTCGTCAGGCCGAAAGGCGTAGCGATCATGATGCCGAACTTCGCGGCAAGAGCCAGTATGATGTTCTCGGTCACGACCCTCTGGGTCTTTTTAGAAATGTCGATGGCCTTGGGTATGCGGGAGGGCATGTCGTCGATGATGACGACGTCGGCTGCCTCGACGGCCGCATCTGACCCGACCGCTCCCATGGCGATGCCCACGTCGGCCCTGGCGAGGGAGGGGGAATCGTTGATCCCGTCCCCCACGAAGACCGTGGTCCCGCCCGACGCGGACATTATGCTCTCCAGCTCCGTGATCTTGTCGGCTGGGAGCATCCCTGCCTTGTATCCGTCGAGTCCGAGGGTTTCGGACGTGGCCTTTCCCGCGGCCTCGTTGTCTCCGGTGAGCATGAACGTCCTGACCCCGTCCTTCCTGAGTCTGGCGACGGCCTCGGCGGAATCGTCCTTTATCCTGTCGGAGATGAGGATATGGCCTGCGTACCTTCCGTCTGCCGAGACGTAGATGTCCGTTCCCGCGCCCTCGCATGTTCCGGGGACTTCGATGCCTTCATCGGACATCAGCATGCGGCTGCCGACGGTGACCTTTCTCCCGTCCACGACGGCTCTGACACCTTTCCCTCCGACGACGACCGCATCCGATACGCGTGCCGCATCGGGTGCGGAGCCGCGGTATGCGAGGATGGATTTGGCGATGGGGTGGGTGGAGAACATCTCTGCGCAGGCGGCGAGGTCCGTCACGGTGTTCTCGTCGAAACCCTCCGCGGGGTCTACCGAACGCACGGAGAAGCTCCCGTCGGTGAGGGTACCGGTCTTGTCGAACACCACGGTGTCCGCATGAGCCAGGGATTCGATGCAGGTGCTCCCTTTAACGAGGATGTAGTTCTTGGAGGCGTTCCCGATGCCGCAGAAGTAGGTGAGGGGGACGCTGACCACGAGGGCGCATGGGCAGGATACCACAAGGAAGATGATTGCCATCTCGATCCACCTGGACCAGTCGGAGGTGGCGAGTCCCCCGCCGACCGCCAGCAGGGCGGCGCAGAGGACCACCGCGGGGGTGTAGACCCTGGCGAAACGTGTGATGAATTTCTCGGACCTAGACTTCTTCGCCGCGGATTCCTCTATCAGTTCGAGCATCTTGCGGGCGGAGGAGTCCTCGTACGGTTTGTCCGCACGGATGGTGACGGCGGAATCGGTGTTTATGAAACCGCTGAGCACCGCGTCCCCCTCGGAGATGGCGCGCGGGACGGATTCGCCGGTGAGGGCCTTGGTATCCGCCAGGCTGCTTCCGGAAATCACGGTCCCGTCCACGGGGAAGGTCTCCCCGGGGCGGACCACGACCGAGTCCCCGACGGCCACCTCTCTGGGGTGTACGGTGACGACCTTCCCGTCGCGGAAGACGGAGGCATGGGTGATCTTCAGACCCACCAGCCTCTTCACGTCGCGGCGGGTGGAATCGACCGCGCGGTCCTCGAACCATTCGCCGATAAGATAGAAAGTCATCACCGCTACGGATTCGGTGTAGAACTGGGTGATTATCGCCGCAACCGTCGCTATGGCCATCAGCAGATGCTCGTCAAGGAATCCTCCCCTGACGAGGTTCTTGGCCCCGCTGATGAAGACGCTGTATCCGACGATGGCTAGAACGACCGTGTAGATCGCTTGGAGCCAGATGGTGTCGATTCCGACATCGATGATGCCGTATTCTAGGGTAATCCCGAGGATCACGAACACCATTCCGAGGACGATGCGGAACACGAAACCGTGGCCGAACTCCTTCTCCTCGTCCTCCTCTTCGTCCTCTTCATCGTCATCGTAGGGCCAGAAGCGAAAGTCGCTCTCGGCCGCGACCGCGGCCTCCCCTACCCTCGCCATGACCTCGTCGAAGCGTTCGTCGGCAATCTCGATGAACATCTTCCTCTCGATGAAGGCAACCGTGACGGAATCCACGCCTTCCACTTTGGATATAGCCTCCTCGACCTCGCGGGCGCAGTTGGCGCAGTCAATCTCGATGCCGTAGACCTTCCTCATCTCGGCATCTCCTGCATGTGCTCCAGCGCCACGCTGAGGAGGATGTCGACGTGCTCGTCGGATATGCGGTACAGGATGCGTTTCCCGTCCCTGCGCGCCTCCACGAGGTCTGCGGTCCTCAGGGTCTTGAGCTGATGGGAGCATGCGGACATGGAGATCCCGGTGGCGTTCGCCAGGTCGTCCACGCACATCTCCCCGTTCTTGAGGGCCCACAGCATGCGAATCCTCGTGCTGTCCCCGAATACGCGGAAAAGATCGGCGAGATCGATTACGGTCTCGTCATCGAGCAGTGCGACGTCGTTCCTCACGGTCTGTTCGTCCGTCATGGTCAACACTTCTATTATTGAACAATTGAACATATATTCAAGTATATATGATGTGTCCTCACCCGTCACGTATTTGTCGTTGACGCGGATTACCGTCCATGGACGAATCCCAGGCAAGGGAGCTATGCAACAGGGCGGCCGCCATCGTCGGTAACGGATGCACACCGGAACAGGCGGCCGAGGCCGCGGGCATGTTCCGCATGGCGGCCGACGCGGGTTTCCCCGATGCCCAGTTCGGACTGGCAGAGATGATGTTCAACGGCATCGGCATGGGACGCGACATCGCCGGTGCGAAGGACCTCTACCAGAAGGCCGCCGATGGCGGGAACATCCCCGCACTGTTCCGCCTGGGAGGGATACTGTCCGAGGTCGAGGGGTTCGAGGACCTGCCGAAGGCTTTTTCCTGCATGAAACGCTGCGCCGAGGCCAGGTTCCCCCCAGCCTTCGGTGTTCTGGGGGATATGTTCTATTACGGTGTCGGAACGAAGGCGAATCCGAAGGAGGCCATCAACTGGTACCGTCTCGCCTCCGCCGCAGGCGATGCCGGTTCGATGTTCAAGGTCGGCTGCATGTGCCGTTCCGGCATCGGCACCGAGAAGGACGACGATGCCGCGGACGCGATGTTCATGGTCTCCGCTCAGGCGGGGATCCCCGAGGCGCAGTTCGAGGTCGGGTACGCTATGTACTCAGGCCGCATGGGCGGCAATAAGGCCGAGGCCGCGGACTGGTATTCGAAATGCGCCGACCGCATCCCGACGGCCAAGTTCAATCTCGCTACGATGTACATCGCCGGCGAGGGCGTATCGAAGGATGCCGCCAAGGCATTTGGCCTTTTCAAGGAACTCGCGGACACCTACGATGACAAGGACTCGCTCTTCCAGGTGGCGCGCATGCTGATGGAGGGGCAGGGTACCGACCAGAATCCCGAGGAAGGGTTCCGTTACATGGCGAAGGCCGCGAAAGCGGGCAACGAGGATGCCGCGGCCATCGTGAACGGACTCCGCCGCAGGATGAACTCGCAGCTGATAACGATCGACGGTATCGAGGATGAAAAGAAAGACTGAGTTCATTCCTGCTTGTTCGCGGAAGACTCGGACTCGGACTTCTCCTTTTTGATGGAGCAGTGCTTCGTCTCGCAACAGCAGCAGTTCTTGTCACCGCCGCAGCAACTTTCGTCCCTCATGGTCTTCCTCGTTCCGATGATGGCGAGGACGATCGCTATAATGACGACGATGAGTACGAGGAGAGTCATTGTGTTCATTCGATTCCACCTTGAGGTAATCGGCTTGCGATTGATGATGGCCTATTTAAAATGATTCAGATATTTTAGGAGTAATTAATCATCAATCCATCAAGAAAAGGATGGATGATATTCGGATTTGCACCGATTCCGAAAAAAATGCTTCAGGCGTATGACGTCCGTTGTGAATGTCTAGAATATACAGTTTTTTTGGGTGCTACTCGAATAATATTTAATTATACCAAATAATCTTTCGTGAAAATTAGTAATGCCTAAATAATGTTATTCGATGGACTGACCGTTGGGCGGTAGCCATCGTCCAAAAGCGGAGTAGCAAGTCCGCTGACTACATCGGGCTTAACGGCCTAAAAGGTGCTAGTATGAGATTAGCAGAAATGAAGTGCGGAGACACCGCGAAGGTGGTCTGTATCGAGGGCGAGGGGCAGCTCAGGAAGCGCATCCTCGACCTCGGCCTGACCTGCGGCGTCGAAGTCAAACTGATCAGGATCGCTCCTCTTGGCGATCCTGTGGAGATCGAACTGAGGGGCTATAGGCTCACGGTTCGTAAATCCGAGGCAAGCATCGTCGTTCTCGAGGCCTGCTCTCCTTCCTGTTCCTGCGATGGGGGCGAGGCCCCTGCCGAGGAGCCGGTCGTGGAAGAGCCAGCTGTACAGAATGCCGAGGCGGAGACAGTCAGCGGGGGAGCCGAATGATCACAGCAGCGCTTATCGGAAACCCCAACAGCGGTAAGACCACTGTTTTCAACAAGCTGACGGGAAGTATCCAGAAGACCGGAAACTGGCCCGGTGTGACCGTCGAGAGGAAACAGGGTTACATCAGGCAGACCCCCAAGGACAAGATCCTGGTGGTCGACCTTCCCGGTATCTATTCCCTTTCACCGTATTCCCCCGAGGAGATTGTCTCGAGGGACTACCTCATCGGAACCTCCGAGGACAAGCCCGACGTCGCCATCAACATCATCGACGCGTCCAATCTCGAGAGAGGTCTCTACCTGTTGAGCCAGGTGTCCGACCTCGGTATCCCGATGGTCGTCGTCCTGAACATGATCGACGTCGCCGACAAGAGCGGTATGAAGGTCAATCCCGCCAAACTCTCCGAGGCCCTCGGTTGCGAGGTCGTCGAGTGCATCGGTATCAAGAACCAGGGTACCAATGACATCGCCGAGGCCGTCCAGAGGGCATACGACTCCAAGAAGGCCCCCAAGAGGCTCACCTACGGTGACGCCATCGAGGGCTGCGCATCGAAGATCTCCGCCGTTCTCGAGCAGGAGGTCCGCGAGGACGTCCTCCGCTGGGCATCCCTTAAGGTCATCGAGCGCGACCAGATGGTCCTCGACGACCTGGAGAAGGAGACCGCCGAGAGCGCACTCGCCGCTGTGGAGGAAATGGAGAAGCAGAACAACAACGACGGTCTCCAGATGATGGCCTGCGCCAGGTACGACCTTGCCGCCTCCATCGAGAAATCCGTCATGACCAAGGCCGAGGACGCCATCTCCGGATCCTCGCTGTCCGACAGAATCGATAACGTCCTCATCCACAGGATCGCCGGCCTACCTATCTTCATCGCCATCATGTTCGTGGTGTACTACATATCGATCCAGACCATCGGAACCATGGGAAGCGATTTCATCAACGACGGGTTCATGGGCTGGGTCGACCACAGCGTCGGGAGATGGATGATCGTCAACGATGTCGATCCCATGCTCCGCGGTCTCGTCGTGACCGGTATCATCGGCGGTGTCGGAGCCGTTATCGGTTTCCTGCCGCAGATCATCGTCCTGTTCTTCCTCCTCGCCATCCTGGAGGAGGTCGGTTACCTCGCCCGTGTGGCCTATGTGCTCGACCGCATATTCTGCCACTTCGGACTCTCCGGGAAGACCGTCATCCCCGCCGTCATCGGTATCGGATGCGGTGTCCCCGCCGTCATGGGAACCAGGACCATCGAGGACCCGATGAACCGCAACATCGCGGCCATGTCCACCACCTTTATGCCCTGCAGCGCCAAGCTGCCCATCATCACGGTCATCGTAGCGGCGTTCTTCCACGCCTCCGCGGCCGTCACCCTCTCTCTGTACGTCCTCGGAATCGTGATGATCCTCATCTCCGGTATCATCCTCAAGAAGTTCACCGGCATCGTCGGCAAACCGGCCCCGTTCATCATGGAGCTGCCCGTTTACCACGCCCCCACCGTGAACAACATCCTCACCAGCGTCACCGAGAAGTCCTGGGCATTCGTCAGGAAGGCCGGGACCCTCATTCTCCTGTCCGCCGTCATCATCTGGATCCTGTCGTCCTTCGACTGGGGACTCAACTATCTCGGGGACAGCACCACCACGGGTTCCATCCTGTCCGACATCGGACACGCCATCACGTGGATCTTCCTGCCCGCCGGATTCGGTCAGGTATGGGAGTTCAGCGTGGCCTCCATCACCGGACTCATGGCCAAGGAGAACCTGCTCGCCACCGTGGCCGTCCTGTTCGACGCCGCCGTGGATGCCGACGACATCATCACCGCCGGCGCCCTCGTCAAGGTGCTCGGAAGCAACGGTTCCGGTCTCGCCATGTCCTTCCTGATCTTCAACCTGCTCTGTGCCCCCTGCTTCGCAGCCATCGGTGCCATCAGGAGGGAGCTCGGGACCTGGAGGAAGACCGCGTTTGCCGTGCTGTACCAGTGCGTGATGGCCTACATGGTCGCGACGATCTTCTACCAGTTCTGGTACCTGTTCTTCGGACACGGGTCGTTCGACTACTGCATCATACTGGCGGTCGTCTTCATCGTCATCCTCGGTTACTTCATCATCGCGAAGGACCCCATCGGTGCGATCAAGAAGAAGGCGCTCAAGGGGGTGTCCGAATGAACGGAGCCACCCTGCTCGTGCTGGGGATCGTGGTCATGATAGTCGCGAACGCGGCCTATTGGACCTACCGCATGGCGAAAGACCGTACCTACTGTTCCGGCTGCCCCAACAGGAAGGGATGCGGGAACCCCATCAACTGCACCATCCGCGAAGGGGGTGTGAACGAATGAACGCAGTGAACAACGATTACGGGAGGAAGGTCTCCGCCCTCATCCTCGTCCTGATGCTGCTCGGGGCGGCCGCCGTCATGATAGCGTCCGCCGCGGTCGTCTCCGCAGACGATGAGCCAGAGGTCGAGGAAGTTGAGGTCGGGGACATCACCTATCTCGTCTACGAGGGAGTGTACTACTACATCACGAACGACGAGGAGGCCGAAGAGGAGGTCGCCGTCGCTGGGATCGCCGCCGGACTCAAGGATGCCGCCATCCCCGGATACATCACCTATGTGTTCGAGGAGGACGGGGAGGGGGTGGAGATCACCTACGCCGTCACGGGCATCCTCGGACCCGGTGACGAAGGGGCCTACAACGGTGGTCTCAAGGACAAGGCGATGGACAGCATCCTGCTCCCCACCACCGTCAGCCACATCGGTGACGGCGCCTTCGACGGTCTAACCGCCGCCGTGGTGCTCCCGGCGATCCTCAACGGCGACACCGTCGCCGTGGTCGGCGTGGAGGACGAGGATTCCGAGAGCGGATACCTCGAGGTTCCCATCGGCGACTACTTCGCCGACGCGGTTGCGACTCCGTTCGACTTCATCGACCCCGATACCGGGAAGGACGTGAAGTTCTACATCAACGTGACCGACGCCGCCGAGCTCAGGGCCACCAACTGCGAGGACTTCGACGAGGACTCCGTCGGATACTACTACGAGCAGACGATATACGACGGTGTCAACAACGTCCTGTTCGGCGTGATGTTCGAGAGGGATTACTTCTCCCTCGCCGGATGGTCGGCCGACAAGGATGCGACACCCGACTCCGACGACCTCGTGGGCGACTGCGATGCCGTCGAGTACGACTTCGCCGACCACGACGTCTACTACGCCGTCTGGGAGGAGGACAGCTGCTTCGAGGACTACCCCGAATGGATGATGTGGACCACGCTCGCGATTATCATCATCCTCGCCGTCGTCGGTATCCTCATGGTCGTGATCCGTTCCATGCAGGCCCGCGGCGCCTGACATTCAAACACCAATGCCGGGACGTCTCCGGGCGTCCCGGTCCTTTTTTACCGATGGGTTACCACCGTGTTAATGGTACCGTCCGGGAGCCTCCGTACACGCTTTTTCCGGGGGTCGGAAGCCGGGTAGGGCACCCTCCTCGGCCCAGGGGCAAAAACAGTGTGCCGGAGGTAGGTAAGTCCCTTCGGAATCATCGGGGCCTCCCGGGCCGTTACAGGGGCTACCGGGGGCAGGTGCCCTCAGATGTCCGTCAGCTGTTCGAGGGACGAGATGTAGAAGTCGGGCCCGCAGGAGGTCCCTATGGAACCGTCGCGGTCCAGCAGCACCGTGGCGATCCCGGCGTTCCTGCCGGTCTCGATGTCCAGCGGCGAGGAGCTGACCAGGAGGGTGGAGTGCCTGTCCGCCCCCATCTCCCGCATGCAGAGGTCCACCGAATAGGGATGGGGCCTCTGGAGCACGGCGCGGTCCTGCCCCACGATGGACATGAACGCATCCTCGAGCCCGAAGTTCGAGAGGATCCTGCGGATGTGCTCCTCGTAGGAGCGGGACACGATCCCGAGCCTGCAGCGGCAGGCGCGGAGCCTGGCGAGGCACACGGGGGCGTCCGCGTAGAGGCGGGCGGAGGTCATCATGTTCCTCTCGTAGGATGCGAGCGTCATGGATACGAAGTCCCTGAACTCGCAGGTGCATCCCGTATGGTATGAGGCGAAGAGCTGGTCCAGCGGGGTATCGGCGTACTCGAAGACCTTGGAGGGGTCGTACGACATCCTGAACTGTCCGAAGACGGTCGAGAACGTCGATTCGTACCCTGCGCGGAGGTCGGCGAAGGTGTTGCCGAAATCGAAGACGTAGCTCTCGAAACTGGGCATCATCCTTTGTGAACGGGTCGGATTGTATATCTTTTACCGTTCCCGCGTGGACTTTAGTTTATAGGTGGAGCGCATTCGGGAAATCGATACAATGCTTGCAGACATTGACATAGCCCAGGATGCGAAGGTCGAGAACATCAAGACCGTCGCCGCCAAGATCGGTCTCTCGGAGGACGTTCTGGAGTACTACGGGAAATACATCGCCAAGGTTCCCCTCGGCGTCATCGAGGACAGGGTGAAGGCCCACAAGGGCAAGCTCGTCCTCGTCACCGCCGTCACCCCCACCCCCGCCGGCGAGGGCAAGACCGTCACCACCATCAGCCTCATCGAGGGTCTCGGGGCCCTCGGGAAGAACGTCGTCGGCGCCCTGAGGGAGCCTTCGATGGGACCCACCTTCGGCATCAAGGGAGGTGCGACCGGAGGAGGGTATGCCCAGGTGTACCCCATGTGGAAGATCGACCTGGAGTTCACCGGGGACATCCACGCCGTCGCCGCGGCCCACAACCTCCTCTCGGCCATGACCGAGAACCAGCTCGTCAGGGACAACCCCCTGCACATCGACCCCTCCCGCATCGTGTGGAAGAAGACCGTGGACATGAACATGAGGGAGCTCAGAAACATCGTCGTCGGTCTCGGAGAGTCCAAGCTCAACGGCGGAGTCACCCACCAGAGCGGTTTCATCATCACCTCCGCTTCCGAGGTATCCGCCATCCTGGCTCTTGCCACCGACTACGCGGACCTCAGGCGCAGGCTCGGGGAGATTGTAGTCGCCTACACCTACGACAACAAGCCCGTCACCGCCAAGCAGATCGGTGCCGTCGGACCCATGATGGTCATCCTCAGGGACGCACTCATGCCCAACCTGGTCCAGACCATAGAGGGGCAGCCCGTCTTCATCCACGGGTTCCCGTTCGCCAACATCGCCCATGGTAACAACTCCGTCATCGCCACCAAGGCGGCCATGGCGTTCGGCGACTACGCCGTCACCGAGGCGGGTTTCGCCGCCGACCTCGGAGGACAGAAGTTCATGGACATCGTCTGCAGGCAGTCCGGCATCCGTCCCGATGCGGTGGTCATCGTCGCCACAGTCAAGGCCCTGATGATGCACGGCGGCGCCAACCTCGCCGACCCCGAATCCTTCACCGCCAAGGCCCTGGAGGAGGGATGCGCCAACCTCGACAAGCACATCGAGAACATGGCCTCCTACGGCCTGCCGGTCGTCGTCTCCATCAACCACTTCGCCAGCGACAAGGAGGAGGACATCAGGTTCCTCGAGGAGCACTGCGCCAAGATGGGCGTGGACGTTGTCCTCAACGACGGTTTCCTCAAGGGAGGCGAGGGCGGCAAGGCGCTCGCCCAGAAGGTCATCGACATCCTGGAGAGGCCCCGCGAGTCGGAGTTCAGGTTCTCCTACGAGGATTCCCTCTCCCTCAAGGACAAGGTCTTCGCCGTCGCCACCAAGATCTACGGTGCAGACACCGTCAGCTTCGCCCCCCTGGCCGAGAAGCAGATCACCGACATCGAGGCCAACGGCTACGGCTCCCTGCCGATATGCATCGCCAAGACGCAGTACTCCCTGTCCGACAGGCCGGAACTCAAGGGTGCCCCCAAGGGATGGAGGCTCCACGTCAGGGAGGTCAACCTCTCCGCCGGTGCGGGGTTCGTAGTCCCCGTCTGCGGTCTAATCATGCTGATGCCCGGACTCGCCAAGGAGCCCTCCGCCCTGAGGATGGACCTTACCGACGAGGGAAGGATCATCGGTCTGAAGTGATTCCAAACACCAGCCGGGGGATCACCCCGGTTCTTTTTTATCCTATATTGAGGAGAATCGACCTTTGGTTACCTCCAGGTAATCAAGGTAACTGTAAGTTACTTCATTACCTATTAGTTTCTTTTTGATACTTATACTTCTGAGGATTATAGGATTCCAGAGGTAACTCAAATGACACAGAACATAGAGACGCTGAAGTACGGTTCCATGACCACCATCCCCTGCGGGGATCTCAACATCCGCGTGTACACGACCAAAGATGCCATAGACGATCAGGTGATCCTCTTGGAGAAGCAGGGGAAAGGCGTGGTGATCGAACTCCCCGCGTTCCACAACAGCATCCAGGAGATGACATCCTACCTCAAGGAGAAGGGTATCGAGGTCGAAGCGAAGCTGGTCTCCTACCATGCCGCCGGATCCTCGTTCCTTCCCGACGTCAAGAGCTATCTGACTGAGTCGGCCATGGCATTCAACACCGATGGTCAGGGCGCACAGCTCATCAAGAATTTCTCCGGTGTGTTCGGAGAAGGATTTGACTCCGGTAAGGTCAACTCGGGCGAGAAGCTCAGTGCCGGTGTCGTCACTCTGGCCGGGATCGATCTCGAAATAATCCCCAACGGCGATGCTTTCGAGGTCTACATCCCCGAGGCGAAAGCCGTTTACATCCACATGCTGGGCCATGACTGCCACTCCATTGTCGCAGGTGCCGGACACGCCGATGCGATAATCGCCAATCTCAGGGGCTACCTTGACAGGGGCACCGAGATCTTCCTGTCATCCCACTATGTGCCAGAAACCAGAGGGGATGTCGAGACCAAGATCGCGTATCTGGAGAAGCTCAAGGAGATCGCCTCCGGCTGCTCATCCGCAGCGGAGTTCAAGGGAAAGGTCGAAAAGGAGTTCCCCGGCTACTCCGGAGCCAACTATCTGGACATGACCGTAGGATTCTTTTTCAAGAACTGATATAACCCGTTCGAGGAAAAGACAATGAAGGAACTCCCCCTCTGTCCGGTCGAAGTATCGCTGTCCATGATTGGAGACAAGTGGAAGGTCCTGATTCTGAGGGAACTCATGGCAGGGACCAAGAGATTCGGAGAGATCCTAGGTGCTATCAACGGTGTATCCCAAAAGGTCCTGACGCAGAAACTCCGCGAGATGGAATCGGACGGGCTGCTGAACCGTGTCGCATACGCCGAGATCCCCCCTAGGGTGGAGTATTCTCTGACCGACATGGGAAAGACGTTGAGCCCTGTCCTGGATTCACTGAAGGAATGGGGCGAGATGTATCGTAAAATGGAATCCGAATCATGAGTTCCGAACAATATCTTCAACCCCTGCTGAAGGCGATGATCGGGGATTCCCAAGTGGCCTTCTCCGGGGTTCCTAACACCGTGGAGGGGGAGAGGATGCTCCTGCGTTCGTACATGAACATCAGGAGCCCCTCCCCGATCCCGTCCGATATCCTGGAACTGCAGGACCGCTATCTCACCGATAGGAATTCGGAGAGAGGCATCAGTCATGCGGACCTGATCTCCACGGTGGACGAGTCCCTGGGGAGCGGTATCCCTTCCGCGGACAGGATCGCCCTGTGGCAAGGGGACATAACCACATTGGACTGCGATGCCATAGTGAACGCGGCGAACTCCCGGATGCTCGGGTGCTTCCAGCCCTGTCATGCATGCATAGACAACTGTATCCACACGTATGCCGGGATGCAGATGAGGTTGGAATGCCATCGGAAGATGTCCGAACTGAGGTCATTGTACGGTGGAAGCTATGAACAGCCCACCTCGGTCCCCATGCTCACCGACGCATACAATCTGCCCTGCAGGAAAGTCATCCATGTGGTCGGGCCCATCGTCGAGTACGGCCTCACAGAGGAACACGAACAACTGCTGGCACAATGCTATACCAACGTACTCGACCTGTGCAGGTCGAGCGGGATCAGGAGCGTGGCGTTCTGCTGTATATCCACAGGGGTGTTCCGTTTCCCTAACGGGAGGGCCGCGGAAATCGCGGTGGATACCGTTTCCGAATGGTTGCGGGGCGACGATTCCATGGAGAAGGTGATCTTCGATGTCTTCATGGACAAGGACAGGGAGATCTATGAAAGGCTCCTCTCCTGACATCCCCGACGGTTACAGAGAGACCATCTCCGAGGGGATGAGATGCATCGGAACCCTCGACAGGAGACTCACCAGAGGAAGCGGTTCGGTCCAATCCCTGATGGAGGCCATGGACGATGCCGATGCGATCGTGGTCGGGGCGGGTGCGGGTCTCAGCACATCGGCGGGTCTGACATACTCCGGAGAGAGGTTCATGTCCATCTTCTCCGATTTCTATGCCGAGTACGGTATCACGGATATGTATTCGGGGGGATTCTATCCGTTCCCTTCACCGGAGATAATGTGGGCCTGGTGGAGCAGGCACATCTACTTCAACCGTTATGTGGACCCCCCTAAACCGGTCTACAACCAACTTCTGTCGGTATTGGACGGAAAGGATTATTTCGTGGTCACCACCAATGTGGACCATCAGTTCCAAAGGGCGGGTTTCGATAAGGAGAGGCTGTTCTACACGCAGGGCGATTACGGACTTTTCCAGAGTACCGATCCTAACAACAACCGGACCTATGACAATGAGAAGCATGTCCGTAGGATGCTGGAGTCGCAAGGCTTCGTCAAGGACGAGGCAGGGATCTATGGTGTCCCTGCGGACGGGGTATCCATGAGGGTCGACCACGGACTCGTACCGATCTGTCCCGATGACGGTATGCCCATGACACTCAATCTGAGATCCGACGATTCATTCGTCGAGGACGACGGATGGAGATCGGCGTCTGCCAGATATTCCGATTTCCTTCGCAGACACGAGGGACAGAGCGTGTTGTATCTGGAGATGGGGGTGGGCTCCAATACGCCGATTATCGTGAAGTACCCGTTCTGGTTCAGGACATGGAGGGACCCGAATGCCAGATACGCCTGTCTGAACTACGGTGAAACCTATTGTCCGAAGGAGATAGCTGACAGGTCGATCTGTATCGATGGGGATATCGGGGCCGTATTGCTCGACTTAATATCGAGCAGATGAAGACATCGGTCCACATATCTGGGACCGGATGTTCAGATGAAGTTGCCCTCGGTCATGTTGTACCAGCGGTCGGCGGCCGTGGGGTCCTTGGGGACACCGTCGCCGGACGAGTACATGTCGCCGAGGAGGATCTGCGCACCGCGGTGCCCGTTCGCTCCGGCGGCAGAGAGCCAGCGCACGGATTCGTTGATGCTCTTTTGGCATCCCACGCCGGTCTTGTAGAACTGTCCGAGCACGAACTGCGCCTCGCGGTATCCGCCGTTGGCGGATTTCAGCATGAGCCTGAAGGACTCCTCGAGGTCTCTCTCGACACCGTTGCCGTCGAGGTAGAGGAGGGCGAGGTTGTATGCCGCCCTGATGTCCCCCGCGTCGGAGGGTCTGCGGAAAAGTTCGGCCGCACGGGCGGGGTCCGGGGGCAGTCCGTAGCCCCTGATGCACATCTTCCCGAGGAAGTACATGGATCCGAGATGTCCCTGCTCGGAGGACTTCGTGAACCATTCTCTGGCCTTCTCGTAGTCCTTCTTCGTCCCCTGTCCGCGGGCGTACATGAGGCCGAGGTAGTACTGGGCCTCGGGGTTTCCGTTCCCGGCACTCTTCTCGAGTACCTCCAGCGCATCTGGGTAGTCCGCATCGTCACCGCTACGGAAGACGAATTTGGCCCACTCGAGGCGGTCCATGTAGCTGGGGGAGACGTCCTTCACGGAGATGCGGATGCAATTAGTCGGATAAAACATCATAGTACGTTTTCGATACGGTTTGAAGGCTTTTCCGACAATCTGGGGCTCCGTGTCTTGGGCAATCGAACAATCCGTGTTTTGCTTGTTATTTGTTGATTATTTGTTAATTGCAACAAATAAATTCAAATGTTGAGGGCCCGTAGGCCATGATGCCAGGTAAGAAGCTCGGTGCACAGAGCTTCTCGATGCGCCGAGCTCCGGCCCTGAGAATCCGAAGGGAGGTGAAAACAATCCCGAAAGATGATAAGGGCCAGGGACTGACTTGGTTGCTCACCCTGGCCCTCGGAGCGGCCCAACTGTTAGTTGGACTACTCGCCCTCATCCTAAGATGAGAGACGAGGAAACCACTTAGGGTCCCGAAAGGGACCCGTCCGAGGTCTGTTCCAGTCATCAGCGTTTCTGTAAAAATAATTTTCCGACGCGCGCGGGTATAATAAGGGGGAGGGGTATCGAGGGCGTATGAACAGTACCGACTATGTGTTTTCCGAGGAGTTTTCCTCCGCCGTCAGGGCAGGGGACATGGAAAAGGCATATTCCGCCGTCGCCGACGGTGCTGACGCCGCATCCCTCTATCTGCGCGGACTCATGCGCTCAGCGGGGATCGGTACCAAACAGGACAGGGAGGCCGGTCTCGCCGACCTCGAAGCTGCCTCCTCTGGTTTCGCCCCCGCATCCATCGTCGCCGATGAGGTCAGGGAGTGGAAACCCGGGATCGAGAAGTTCTTGCCCCTCCGTCTCCGTGCCGAGGCCAAGGACCTAGATGCCTGCAGGGAGATCTTCCCCCTCTACGACACCGGGAAGTACGACGACGGTTCCCGTACTCCGGTGCGCAAGGACCACGCCGAGGCCATCAGGCTGTACATGCCTTGCGCCGATGCCGGCGACCACGATGCCCAGGAGACCATCGGGTACATGTACCTCATGGGCAAGGGCGTCGACAAGGATTCGGAGATCGCGATAAGGCTCCTCACCGCCGCCGCCGACGGCGGAAACGCCCGCGCCGCCTACCGCATCGCCTACATGTACGACAACGGGCAGTGCTACGTTGACCAGGACCTCGAGAAGGCGGTCGCATGGTACAGGCGCGCCGCCGATATGGGCAGCGCCGATGCAGCATTCCAGCTGTCCGGCATACTCTTCATGAAGGACACCAAATGGTTCGACATGAAGGGTGGTCAGAAGTACCTCCAGCAGGCCGCCGAGGGCGGATGCCCCGACGGGGAGCACCAGCTCGGACTCATGTACGCCTACGGCGCCAACGGGTTCAAGAGGGACGCCGATCTCGCCAGGAAATATCTCGTCACCGCCGCGGAACACGGCGTCCAGCAGGCCCAGGTGGATTACGCGAACATGTGCTTCGAGGGGCAGCTCCTCCCGAGGGACATGTCCGAGGCCGCGAAATGGTTCCAGACCGCCGCGGACGGTTTCAACGGCACCGCGATGTATGCTTTAGGATGCATGTACGCCAACGGATATCACTTCGCGGAGGACGACAAGAAGGCCGCCGAGTGGTTCATCAGTGCCGCCGAGGGCGGTGAGCCCAACGCCGAGTACGCCCTCGCCTGCTTCTACTACGAGGGCCGCGGCGTGGACAAGGACGAGAAGAAGGCGGCGGTGTGGTTCCAGGAGGCCGCCGAACAGGGGCACCCCGGGGCCATGTCCTTCCTAGGTATGTTCAAGATCACCGGCAAGTCCATGGACCAGGACGTCAAGGGCGGTATCGAGCTTCTCAAGAAGGCCGCCGAGGGCGGCTACTATGAGGCGCAGTACTACCTCGGCAAGCTCTACGCCGAGGGCGAGTATGTGAAGAAGGACCTCGCCTACGCCAAGAAGATGCTCTCGCTCGCCGCCAAGCAGGGCGACCCCGATGCCGCCCAGATGCTCGACGACATCAAGAAGAAACGCATCCGCTGAGGTCTTTCGATGGGATTCAGGGAAGTGATGGACAGGGCCTCCTCCGGGGACCCGAGGGCGCAGAACGCACTCGGCTACATCTACTTCCGCGGCGACGGCACCCCCAAGGACGACAACCGCGCCTTCATCTGGTTCAACATGGCCGCCGAACAGGGCGACCCCGAGGGCGAGTTCAACGCGGCGTACATGCTCGTGCACGCTATCGGCACCAACGCCAACCTCGAGGAGGCCCTCAAGTTCTACACCGATTCCGCCGAGAAGGGGTACGCCCAATCCATGTTCAACCTCGGCCACATGTACTCCGACGGGCTCGGCGTCGAACAGGACTGGGAGAAGGCGGTGCATTGGTACACGAGGGCGATGGAGGCCGGGATGGTGCCCGCCTGCTACCGTCTCGCAGTCATAGCGGAGACCGGCCGCGACGGCAGCGAACCCGATACCGGGAAGGCGGTCTCCTACTACACCAGATGCGCCGACAACGGCTATGAGCCGGCCATGCTGCGCCTGGGGGACATGTACATGGACGGCAGGGGCGTCCAGAAGAACCCCGACAGGGCCGTGAAGCTCTACCTCAAGGCTGCCGAGTCAAACAACGCCGACGCCATGCTCAGGCTCGGCAAGGCATCCATCTCCGGCGAGGGGATGGTGAAGAGCGTAAACAACGCCAGGAAGTGGCTGAAGAAAGCTTCCGCGCGCGGGAACGAGGAGGCGAAGGCGCTCCTCGAGACCCTCTGACCGTCCGCATCCTCCGTGGTTTTTCCATACGGCAATCGACGCAATAGTCGTTCATCGAACGACGTAATACGTTGATTGACGTTTACAGACCACGTCAATATTATATAACAAACTCCGATACTCTGAATCGTGTCGGATGCACTCAGAGAGAAGATCGCGGGGGACATAGTCCTCGCCTCCGAACCCGGAAGGGCGATCAGGAGGTGGAGGGAGGAATTCGGTCTCTCCCAGCATCAGCTCGCAGAAGCCATGGATGTGTCCAATTCGGTCATATCCGATTACGAGTCGGGGCGCCGCAAGAGCCCCGGTTCCGTTGTCATACGCCGCATGGTGGACGCGTTCATGGAGGTGGACAGGGCCAACGGTTCCCCGGTCGCCTCCCGCTACGCTCCCCAGGACAAACTGGACTGCATCATCGCCATGGAGGAGTTCCCGGAGGGTGTCGACGAGGACGTCTTCCTCAAGGCGATCTCAGGGTCCAACATCAACCCCAGCAAGACACCCAAGAAACGCATCTACGGGTTCACCGTCCTCGATTCGCTTAAGGCCATCCTCAGCCTCTCGAGCCAGGATTACATCAAGATCTACGGATGGAGCGTCGAGCGCGCTCTCATCTTCACGGACGTGCACTACGGGCGTTCGCCCATGGTCGCCATCCGCGCCCACCCCCTCACCCCCGCCATGGTGGTGTACCAGAAACCCGATCAGACCGACGTCCTCGCCATCAAGCTGGCGGAGCGCGAGGGTATCCCCCTCGTCACCACCGATATGGAGACAGAGGACCTCGTCAGGAAACTCATTGCTCTAAAAGAAGGGAAGTGAAACATAATGGAAGGAATCGTATCCTACGGAGCCTATGTCCCCCGCTACCGCATCCTGCCCGAGGAGATCGGCAGGGTCTGGGGAGCCGACGGGAAATCCATGGGCAAAGGCCTCATGATCAACCAGAAATCCGTGCCCTCGCCCGACGAGGACACCGTGACCATCGCCACCGAGGCCGCCAGGTACATGATGGCACGCGTGCCCGAGGTGTCCTCCGCCGACATCGGCGCCGTGTACATCGGGTCCGAGAGCCACCCCTACGCCGTCAAGCCCTCGTCCGCCATCGTCGCGGCCGCCATCGGGGCCACCCCCGACATGACCGCCGTCGACATGGAGTTCGCCTGCAAGGCCGGTACCGCCGGTATCCAGGCGGGACTCGCCATGGTCAAGGCCGGATACGCGAAATACGCCGTGGCCATCGGTGCCGACACCTCCCAGGGTGCCCCCGGGGACGCGCTCGAGTACAGTGCCGCAGCCGGAGGTGCCGCCTACCTCCTCGGTTCCGAGAACGTCATCGCCCAGGTCAACAAGACCCTGTCCTTCACCACCGACACCTCCGACTTCTGGAGGAGGGAGGGCATGATGTACCCCGTGCACGGAGGCCGCTTCTCCGGTGCCCCCGCGTACTTCAGGCACGTCTCCACCGCCGCCAAGAACCTCATGAAGGCCATGGGTACCGAGCCCGCCGACTACAACTACGCCGTGTTCCACCAGCCCAACGGGAAGTTCCCCACCAGGGTCGCCGCCCAGCTCGGCTTCCAGCCCGAGCAGATCGAGTGCGGTCTCCTGACCCCCAACATCGGGAACTGCTACTCCGGTGCGGTCCCTCTGGGTCTGGCTCATGTGCTCGACCACGCCAAGCCCGGGGACAGGATCCTCGTCACCTCCTACGGTTCCGGAGCCGGTTCAGATGCGTTCGACATCACCGTCACCGACGCCATCAAGGACTACAAGAGGCAGAACGCACCCGTCCTCGACGACATCCTCTCCAGGACCGTCGTCATCGATTACGCGACCTATGCGAAGTACAAGAACACCATCAAGATGCCGGAGGAGTGAAGATGAGGGAAGTAGCAATAATCGGAGCAGGAAGCACCAAGTTCGGAGAGCTCTGGGGGACGTCCTTCCGCGACCTCGGCATCGAGGCCGGCGCGAAGGCCCTCGCCGACGCCGGACTGTCCGGAGAGGAGATCGACGCCGTCTACGTCGGCAACTTCGCCTCCGGTTCGTTCATCAAACAGCAGAACCTTGACGCCCTCGTCGCCGACTACACCGGCATGGCCACCAGGAACGTCCCCGCCGTCCGCACCGAGGCCGGAGGGGCCTCCGGAGGAGTCGCCTTCAGGCAGGGTGTCATGGCCGTCGCCTCCGGTATGGCCGACAGGGTCATCGTCGGCGGTGCCGAGAAGATGACCGACCTCGACGACGACAGGGTCGGACAGATCCTCAACGCCTGCCTCGACGCCGAGTGGGAGGCCGGGATGGGAGTGACCCTCACCTCCATCTACGCCATGATCGCCCGCAGGCTCATGGCCGACGGCATCGCCACCCGCGAGGAGATCGCATCCTGTGCCGTCAACTCGCACTTCCACGGCGCCAGGAACCCCGAGGCCGAGTACCGCAAGGAGATCAAGCTGGACACCGTCCTCAGGGCCGGTCCCACCTGCGACCCTCTGACCATGTTCGACGGCGCACCGTTCTCCGACGGTGCCAGCGCCGTGATCCTCTGCCCCCTCGAGGACGCCAGGAAGATCACCGACAAGTACGTCAAGGTCTCCGCCGTCGCCCAGGCCTCCGACACCCTCGCGTTCTTCCAGAGGGACTCCTTCACCAGCTTCGGCGCCACCGCCGCGGCCGCGAAGGAGGCCTACAAGCTCGCCCACATCGAGGCCAAGGACATCGACGTCGCCGAGGTCCACGACGTGCAGACCGTCGGCGGAGTTCTCGCCCTGCAGGACATGGGCCTGTACGCCAAGGGAGAGGCCGGGAAGGCCTTCCTCGAGGGTCAGACCCACTTCGACGCCGACAAGGTGGCTATCAACACCAGCGGCGGCCTGAAGGCCAAGGGCAACCCCGTCGGGGCCACCGGCGTCTCGCAGATCGCCGAACTCTACATGCAGCTCACCGGCACCGCCGGCGACAGGCAGGTCAAGGACGCCAAGTACGGCGCCGCCCAGTCCGTGGGAGGCACCGGTTCGTCTGTCACCGTTTCCATCCTGGAGGCGATCTGATGGCCATGGTAGTTGCCAGGGAATGGCGCGAGATCCCCGGGAAGTACAACCTCGAGGGTACCAAGTGCGGATGCTGCGGCAAGATCTTCTTCCCCGCCCGCACATTCTGCCCCTACTGCCGCCGCAGCAGCGCCGGCAAGATGGAGGCCCACAGGCTGTCCGGGAAGGGAGAGGTCTTTTCCTTCTCCATCGTCCACGACAACTCCGGCTTCAACGACCGCATGATGCCCTACGCCGTCGTCATGGTCAAGGACGACGACGGGGTCATGATCGAGGGTCAGCTCGTCGATGTCGACTTCGACAAGATCGAGATCGGCATGCGCGTCCGCGCCATGCTCAGGAAGCTCGACGAGGACGGAGAGGCCGGCGTCATCCACTACGGGTACAAGTTCGTCCCCGAGTACTGAAAATCACTTACCGGGGGAGGGATCCCCCGGAATCTTTACTGCAGGAGATACCGAAGGTCATGTCCGATGAGAACGGCGGTCAGCCGAAGAAACTCGCAAAGCACGTCTGCCTCACGAACAGGATGGCATTGGGCATCAGCAGCGACCCCGAGGCGGACATCATCCGGGCCCTCGACGACCCCGACGTCCTCAGGATGGTCCGCGGTCTGGCCGAGGAGGAGCTCGTGGCCCCCTTCACCGACGGTGCTTACGGCATGGACGAGAAGACCTGCAACGCCACCATCAGGAAGATGAAGGACGGAGGGCTGATCTGTTCCCGCCGCGTGGAGCACGAGGACGGCATCCACCATCACTACTATCTCAACGAGGGCAGGCTGAAGACCCTCTACGATTTCCTCGGGAAGGTCATGAAGGATACCGAGGGGATCAAGTCCAGTTTCGGGAAACAGTGACGGCATCCACTTATACGGTGTCGCTGATATCGTTCATGGGACGGGTAGCCGTAAGACCACTCCTGTTTGCATGAAGCCTACAAAGCCGGCTGGAGACAAATTAAATACTTAGGGTGGCCGGCGTCAGACCACGCTCTGCCCTTCCCACCCTTCTCAATCCAGGAATCTTACCGATCCCTTCTCGATGTCGTAGATCGCCCCTGCGTACCTCACGTCATCCCTCTTCGGGAGCCCTTTCTCGAGTTTCGATATGGAGTTGTTGACGTTGTCCACGCACGCCTCGTCGGGGGTGGCGTTCTCCCTGATGTGCGCGCGGATCTCCTCGGTGATGTAGGCGACGGGGCCTTCTTGCGGGCCCTCGAGGGTGGATTTGATGGCCCCGCAGTGGGTGTGTCCGAGGACCACGACGAGACGGCATCCGAGGTGTTCGATGGCGTATTCCACGCTGCCGAGCGCACACCCGTCCACTATGTTGCCTGCGGAACGGATGACGAACAGCTCCCCGATCCCGGCGTTGAATATGGCCGTGGGGAGCACCCTGGAATCCGAGCAGGTGATGATGACCGCGTAAGGGAACTGCCCCTTCGTCGCGGTGTGGAGGCGGATGTCCTCCCCGATCTCGGTGCTGTGGAGGCCGGTTCTCAGGTACTCGCGGTTGCCCTCGAGGAGCATCTCCATCGCTTTCTCGGCACTGTATCTAGGCGCGTGTTCGTTCATGGGAATCACTGTTTCATCAGGTCCACGAAGGCCACCTTCTCGAGGACGGCGTCCTCGGGGGACACGCCCTCGAACAATTCTACACCCAGCCTCCCGGCCTTCTCGGCAGATGGAGCCAGGAGGGCAGGGTCCTCCACCGCTCCGAGCTTTCCGAGCTCCAGGTCGCCGTCATAACCGATGACGGCGGCCACGACTGCTCCGGAGCCCGGGCGGGGCCTGACCGCGTCCAATGCCCTGCCGATCTGCCTCTCGAAGGCGGCGTAGAGGATCATCTCGGTGACGATCTTCTTGGAGCGGTTCCTGCCCTCCGCGAAGGCCTTCTCGGCATGCATGTACGCGGAGACCAGGTGGTCCTTCCCGCAGACGGCGTCGGGGTCCAGGAGTGCGACCTCCGCACCGAGGGACTCGAAATGGTCCATGGCGCGGTCGAAGGTGAAATCGCCGCGCAGTCCGATGACCCTTATGCCCGACATGCGGAGGGGATGCATCTGCACGTATTTGATTGGCTCGGTCAAAGAGCCAGACGTCTCAAAGTCGCGGTAATCGGAATTACGGGGTCGCAGGATGTATCACGCGCGCGCGTCAAAACGTTTTATAACATAGGTCAGTACAGGGCAACGGAGAATAATGATGGGTGACGAATGGATCAAGATCGCCGCTCCGGCCACGACTTCCAACATCGGTGCCGGTTTCGATACCTTCGGGCTTGCTATCTCGCAGCCCTGCGACATAATCGAGGGGAGGAAGATCCCCTCGGGGATAGTCATCTCGGAGATCGACGGCCCCGGCGCCGAGAACATCACCAGGGACGCCTCCGCGAACAGCGTCACCATCGCCGCCGCCGAGGTCCTCAAGAGGGCCGGTGCGGATTTCGGCATCGAGGTGAAGATCCACAAGGGCATCCGCCCCGGCTCCGGCATGGGCTCCTCGGGAGCATCCGCCGCCGGCGGCGCGTATCTCGCCCACGTCCTCACCGACGAGAAGCTCCCCCTGAGCGAGGTCATCCTCTGTGCGGCCTCCGCCGAGGGGTACACCTCCGGGACCATGCACGCCGACAACGTCGCGCCCTGCATTCTCGGCGGTTTCACCATCATACGTTCGTACGAGCCCTTCGAGGTGCTGAGGGTGGATCCCCCGGCGAACCTCGGTCTCGTCGTCGCCCTTCCCGACGTGGTCGTCATGACCTCGGAGGCCCGCAAGGTCCTCCCCCACGAGGTTCCCGTGAAGGACCTCGTCTTCCATGTCGGACATGCCGCCTCCCTCGTGTACGCGATGGAGCACGGCGATCTCGATCTCATCGGCAGGTCCGTCGCGGACGTGGTCTTCGAGCCCGCCCGCGCCCACCTGATCCCCCACCTCAAGGAAGCGGAGTCCGCCGCCATGAGCAACGGCGCCATCGTCTCCTTCCTGGGCGGGTCCGGGCCCTGCGTCATGGCGTTCTACGACAAGTCCACCCACAAGGGCGAGCACATCGCGGACGCGGTGAAGAAGGTATTCAACGATAACGGAATGGACTGCGATGTCTGGGTGTCGGAGTGCGGCACCGGTTGCAGGAGGATTTGATTATGGCAGCGCATAAGGTAATTTGCTGGGAGTGCGGAGCCGAGGTCGACGACATGTTCGTCAACCTCTGCCCCAGGTGCGGCGGTCTCCTGACCGTCAAGATGGATCTCACCAAGGTTCAGGAGATGAAACCCCAGGACCTCAGGAAGGAGCCCCTCGGTGTGTGGCGCTACGCGCCCTTCATGCCCGTGGACCCCGCCCACAAGGTATCCATCCTCGAGGGAGGCACCCCGCTCTATCCCGTCAAGGCCCTCTCCGAGACCATCGGTGTGAAGGAGGCCTACGTGAAGTTCGAGGGTCTCAACCCCACCGGTTCCTTCAAGGACCGCGGGATGACCATGGGCGTCTCCCACGCCAAGGAGCTCGGCGCCAAGGTCGTCGGGTGCGCCTCCACCGGCAACACCTCCGCGTCCCTCGCCGCTTACGCCTCCAAGGCCGGCATCAAGTGCGCCGTCTTCCTCCCCTCTGGCAAGGTCGCCATGGGAAAGCTCGCACAGGCCCTGTTCTTCGGAGCGAAGGTCCTCTCCATCGACGGCAACTTCGATGACGCCCTCGCCCTCGCCCGCAAGATGGCCGACGAGAGGAAGCTCTACCTGCTCAACTCCATCAACCCCTACCGCCCCGAGGGACAGAAGTCCGTCCTCTTCGAGATCATGGACCAGCTGGACTACAACATCCCCGACCGCATCATCCTACCCGTCGGCAACGCCGCCAACATCTGGGCGGTCTACAAGGCCCTGCAGGAGCTCAAGGAGGTCGGATGGATCGACAAGGTCCCCATGCTTACCGGCATCCAGGCCGAGGGTTCCGCACCCATCGCCAAGGCCTTCGCCGCCAAGAGGCACGACTTCGACGCGGAGCTCAACCCCGAGACCATCGCCACCGCCATCCGCATCGGCAACCCCGTCTCCGGGAAGAAGGCCCTGCACGCCATCTACGACACCAGGGGATTCGCCACCACCGTCACCGACGCGGAGATCATCGCCGCGCAGTCCATGCTCGGCAAGAAGGAGGGCGTCTGCGTCGAGCCCGCTTCCGCCGCATCCGTCGCCGGACTCAAGAAGCTCCGCGACGAGGGTGTCATCGACAGGGACGAGCGCGTGGTCTGCATCTGTACCGGCAACGGTCTGAAGGATCCCGACACCATCATCAACAACTCCCCTGCCCCCATCCCCTGCGCCAACAGCGTCGCTGCCGTAGAGGACATCCTCGCAAGGGACTGATCAAACTCCTTCCGGGGGTCTTCCCCCGGTCCCCGCTTTTTATTGGATGATTTTAACTGTAAAATATTGCATTTGGTTGCATTATTTATGTTGACAACTACAACAAAAATATTGACCGTTAGACCATTTTAATCAAATTGGATATATACACCATCTTAATTTTTTCAAATAATGCAAGCAGACGCCCCGAAAATCCTCTCTATGAAGCAGAGAACGAAAATCGAGACTCGCATCGGATACAGGTTCAGGAATTTCCTCCTTCTGGACCAGATGTTCCTCGGAGAGGGCGATGCCGCGGAGATCAACGCGGGTCGCAAGCCGGGACGCTACGTGCAGGACAAGGTATCTCTCGCCTATGCGGGGAAGTTAGCCATCCGCAGGGTGCAGGCCAAATACGGTGTCGAGGTTGATCTGACAGACCCCGCCCTCAGGCCTGCCTTCAGAGGTATCGAGCACACCAGTTCGGCCGAGGCACTCGTCGGCGCAGTCGCTTTGGACTGCGGCTACAACCTCAACACCATCGCGAATGTGATATGCCTTCTCTTGCTTTCCTCCTGGCATTCATTCTGTAAGCCCTGCGCTGACAAGATGGTAGAGGCTGCGTCCGAGTGCCCGGCTTGAACTGAATCAGTCCCGCGCATTCTCCCGGGGATTATCAGAAGCTGTCGAGGCTAGACTGGTTGTTCTTCGCATCTTCCTCGGCGGCCATCTTCTCCATCATGTAGTTCAGCTCGTCCTCGTCCATGTCGGGCATGGGCGGGTGTTCGGGGACGGAGTCGCCGACCTGTTTCTTGATGCTGTTCGCCAGGGCCTTGCCGATGCCGGGGAGGGACGCCAGGGCGCGGACGTCCACGGAGGAGAGGGACATCCTGTCCTGATATCCGTTCTCGAAAAGGGTGCGCGCCCTGCTCCTGCCGACCCCGCGGATGGAAACCAGCGGGATGAGCTCCTGTTTGATCCCGTATCTCACGCGGGTGAGCAGGGGTTTGATCCTCGATACCGCGTCGGGGTTGAATATGTACGCGATCTCACTCATCCCGTAGAGCAGCCAATCGGCGGTGTCCACGCGGGCCCTGATGTCGCCGGGGCCGATGCCGAGGATCTCGGTGATGGCGTCCTCCGACTTCTCTTCCACCCAGAACCTCATCATGACCGCGGTCTTGAGGTTGGCCATGTGCGTCTCCATGTCGACCTCGTAATCCGAACCGCCCTCGTCCTCCATGGAGACGAGCCACATGTCCGAGTATGTGGATTCGGTTTGTGCCAGCATGTCGGCGTCGCCCTTCTTCGGATACATGCCGAGCACGTCCGGGGTGGCGGCGACCGCCTGGAATATGAGTATGTCCTCAGTATCCTCGTCGACCTTCTCGACGGCCTTCCTGAGGATGACGGCGGAACGCGGGTCGATGTAGAGGTCCGACACCCTCTTCCCGAAGGGGAGGGCCCTGCAGAGGTCCCCTGCCCTCTCGACCATGTCGTTCTCCACCAGGTAGTCCACCACGTCCTCGATCAGGGTTTCGATGCCCCAGGTGTCGGAGGTGCTCCCGAAGTAGGTCATGTCGATGAACTCCTTGATGTCGCTGACCGTGTTGGCGTCCTCTGTGGCGATGAGGCTGAGGATGTGGGTGCGCAGGGTGTTCTCGTTACCGAGTTTGCTGATGAGACGTTCGGTGTCGTGGTTGATGTAGTCGTCCATCAGCCTGTCCTCGTCCCTGTCGTTCTTCGCGATGAGGACGGCCTCCCCCCACGGATCATAACCGGGCCTCCCGGCACGTCCGCACATCTGTTTGACCTCCATGACGGGGATGGGGACGTTCCCGGCGTTGCTCTCGAAACGCGTGGTGTCCCTGACGATCACCCTCCTGGCGGGGAGGTTTATGCCCGCGGCGAGGGTGGGCGTGGCGACTATGCATTTGATGGTGCGGTTGCGGAAGCCCTCCTCGACCATCCTCCTCTGGTTGTACTCCAGTCCGGCGTGGTGGAATGCGACCCCTGATGCGACGCATTCAGCGAGCTTCTTCCCCACGGAGGTGGACTCCGCACCTCCTTCGAGCATGCCCCTCTCCGCATCGCTGAGGGCGACCCCGCACAGTGATTCGAGGGGTTTCTTCAGTTTGTAGGCCACGGATTCCGCCGAACGGCGGGAGTTGACGAACACAAGGCATTGGCCTCCGTCGTTGACGGTCTGCTCCACCATGGCCGCGATCTCGTCCTTCTTCTTCGGTACCTCGATGTGGGAATAGTTGGAGAACGTGATTATCCCGTCGAAGTACACGCCCTCCTTCAGCTCGGTCGGACGCCAGTCCGAATGGATGAGTTTCGCATTGAGCCAGTCTGAGAGATCGTGTGCATTCGAGATGGTGGCGGACAGGGCGATGACCTGCAGTCCGGGGTTGCGGTGCATCATCTTCGTCATCGCGACCTCGAGGGTAGGTCCCCTTCCCGGATCGTTGATCATGTGGACCTCGTCCGCGATGAGCAGCCCCACGTCCCTCACCCATTTGTTCCCGTGGCGGATCATGGAATCCGCCTTCTCCGAGGTGGCGATGACCACGTCTGCGCCGGATACGTCGTCGTCCCTGTCGGGGTCACCGGTGAGGGCGACGGCCTTCACCCCCAGCTCCGAGAACTTCGAGAAATCGTCCCTCTTCTCGGTCGCGAGGGCTTTGAGCGGGACGATGTAGAGGACCTTCTTCCCCGACGAGAGGATGACGCTGAGGGCGGGGATCATCCCGATCATCGTCTTCCCGGACGCCGTGGGGACGGCGGCCACCAGGGATTTGCCGGACAGGGCGACCGGGAGCGCCTTCTCCTGAGGCGGATAGAGCTCCCTGAAACCCTGGGCCTCGAGGAGGTCCGCGAGCTTCCCGGGGATGTCGAGGTCCCTGAAACGCATGCACTCCCCATCCTGTCGGCCCTATATCATAGGTGCGCCTCCTCGTTCGCGCGCGACCGTTCCCGCGCACAATTTATAATGGTGGTCGGAATTGGCGTTGAGTATGGAAGCACGCAGAATTGTACTCATCGTCTTGGTGGCGGCACTCTTGATGCCGTTCGCGGGCGTGCTGTTTTCGGACGATAGCGATGCGGCGGGCGAGGACTACGCCCACTACTACTACAACCAGCTGAGTGACAATCAGAAGCTGATCTACCAGGCGATGTACGATTCGTACTTCGCCACTCCCGTGGAGCCCGTCCAGGAGACGGTCCTGGGCGAGCAGGGGTACTACCTCACCCTCGATGTCGCCGGCTACACCGCTTCCGCGGGCAGTGCCGCTTCGCTGAAGCAGACCGCCTTCTCCGATGCAGCGACCGCCTGGCAGGCGACAATGCTCGACTTGCCCATGGCATGGTGGACCTGGAGCACGGACAACGCCGGATGGGCGCTCCCCGATGCGTCATTCGATATCTCTTCGACATCGGTCACCAGCCTCCAGTTCAAGATCCGCATCGCGGACTCGTTCGTCACCAACGGGAAGACCGTGACATCGTGCGTCAGCGAGACCAAGACCGCCTTCACCGCCCTCGTCGGTTCCGACGAGATCGAGGGGGACACCGCGCTGAAGCTCGTCAGGAGCATCAACAGCTACCTCTGCTCCTCTGCCTTCAAATACGATGACGAGGCCACCTATCAGGGATCCGTCTACGGTGCCCTGGTCGCCGAGGAGTCCGGAGTCCACCACATTGCGTGCATGGGATACTCCAAACTGTTCAAGATGCTGTGCGACAACTACGGCATCGACTGCGTCTGCATCGTAGGCGCCGCCGTCCAGGAGGACAATGCCCCGGAGGGCCACATGTGGAACGTCGTCCGCCTCAGCATCGACGGTTCCCTCGAGGTCCTCGGCGTCGACGCCACCTTCGACGACACCGGCGGGAGCAAGGAGGCCTTCCTCCTCCGCGGATACTCCGACGAGACCGACGGACACAGCTTCGTCATGACCCACCAGCCTTTCACGGGTTTCTACAAGACCCTGCCCCTGTGGGTCCCCTACACCTTCGATTCCCCCGAACTGAGCGAGGATGGTTACGATTTCCCCGCCGACAACGACATATTAGCAGTAATTACCACGTACCTGCCTTGGATCATCATGGGGATCATCTGCGCCATCCTGGCCCTGGTCCTCCTGTCTATCGCGAGGAGGGGTGACTGAATGAGCGAAGAATACATCAAACGCAGGGCCGACGGCATCGATGCCAGCGGCAAGGAGACCAAGGAGGAGGTCATACTCACCGACGTCTCCGTCGAGGAGTGGATCCAGAACCAGTCCTTCCGTACCACCAGCGAGGTGGAGATCCCCGAGACCATGTCCGACCGCGTCATCGGTCAGGACCGTGCCGTGGAGATCATGAAGAAGGCAGCGGCACAGAAGAGGCACATGATGCTGATCGGGGACCCCGGTACCGGTAAGTCCATGCTCGCCAACTCCATGGTCCAGCACCTCCCCCAGGGGGAGCTCGAGGACATCGTCGCCTACGCAAACCCCGAGGACGACAACGAGCCCCGCATCCGCGTCTTCCCCGCAGGTAAGGGGAAGCAGGTCGTCCAACAGCAGAAGGCCGCCGCGAACTCCGTCAAGAACTCGAAGAACACGGCGTACATGTACGCCTCCATCCTCGTGGTCATCCTCGGTTTCGTCGGTGCCATGATGCTCCAGCAGATCTACGTCCTGTTCATCGCTCTGTTCGCGGTCATGATCATCCTGATCTTCGCCAGGAATCCCGTCATGCCCCGCACCGATACGTCGATGGTCCCCAAGCTCCTGGTCGGACACGACAGGGGCGATATGCCCCCGTTCGTGGATTCTACGGGAACCCATTCCGGAGCCCTCCTCGGCGACGTCCGCCACGACCCTTACCAGTCCGGAGGTCTCGAGACCCCCGCCCACCAGAGGATCGAGGCCGGCGACATCCACCGCGCCCACAGGGGTGTCCTCTACATCGATGAGATCAACACCCTCAGGATGGAGAGCCAGCAGGCCCTCCTCACCGCCATGCAGGAGCACAGGGCCGCCATCACTGGACAGTCCGAGAGGTCCTCCGGTGCGCTCGTCAAGTCCGAGCCCGTCCCCTGCGACTTCGTCCTCGTCTGCGCCGGCAACCTGGATGCCATGCAGGGCATGCACCCCGCCCTCAGGTCCCGTATCCGCGGTTACGGTTACGAGGTGTACATGAGGTCCAACATGACCGACACCGACGAGCACAGGCACGACATCGCCCGCCTCGTCGCCCAGGAGGTCGAGAAGGACGGTAAGATCCCCGACTTCGACAAGTACGCCGTGGGAGAGGTCATCAAGGAGGCCCAGCGCCGTTCCGGACGCCGCGGCAAGCTCACCCTGAGGTTTAGGGAGCTCGGCGGTCTCATCCGCGTGGCCGGGGACATGGCCGTCGCCCGCAACGCCCGCTACGTCACCCGCGACGATGTGCTCATAGCTGTCTCCAGCGCCCGTTCCCTCGAGCAGCAGATCGCCGACAGGCAGGTCGAGAACCTGAAGACCTACCAGCTCTTCGAGACCGAGGGCACCCGCATCGGGCAGATCAACGGCCTCGCCGCCCTCGATCCCGGCACCGGCATGGCCGAGTATTCCGGAATCATGCTGCCCATCGTGGCCGAGGTCACCCCCGCCCACTCCGAGAAGGGAGGACGCATCATCGCCACCGGTAAGCTCGGCGAGATCGCCAAGGAGGCCGTGGAGAACATCACCGCCGTCATCAAGAAGTACACCTCCAGGAACCTATCCGAGGTCGATGTCCACCTGGAATACGTGGGGACCTACGAGGGTGTGGAGGGCGACTCCGCATCCATCACCATGACCACCGTCATCCTCTCCGCTCTCGAGGACATCCCCGTGAGGCAGGACGTCGCCATGACCGGTTCCCTGAACGTTCGCGGGCGCGTGCTGCCCATCGGCGCCGCCACCGCCAAGCTGGAGGCCGCCGCATCTGCCGGCATTAAGCTCGCCATAGTCCCCTCCGAGAACGCCAGGGACGTCATGATCCGCAACCGCTTCTACAAGACCATGGACGTCTACGCGGTGTCCACCATCAGGGACGTCATCGAGCTCGCCTGCGCCGACTGCCCTGCCAAGGACGCGCTCCTGGAGAGGCTCTCCGACCTGAACCCCGACGGTCCCACCTACGTCAAGCTCGAGCCCCCCGTGGAGCACGAGTACACCGAGGAGGAGCTGAACGCCGAGAAGGAGCTGGACCAGATCGTGGATACAGTCACCGAGGTCGTGGAGGACGAGGGGGGCCGCGTCGAGGACTCCCACATCGTCTGGACCGACGAGGACCGCAACCCCTCCCAGCCCGAGGAAGAGAGGAAGGAGTGATACGATGAAGGATTTCTCGGACTATGCTTTGGTGCTCGGGCGCTTCCAGCCCCTTCACAACGGCCACATGGAGGTCATCCGCAAATGCGCGGCAGAGTCCGAGCACCTCACCGTGGGAATCGGTTCCGCACAGTACTCCCATCTCCCCGACAATCCCTTCACCGCCGGGGAGAGGTACCTCATGCTCGAGGCCGCCCTCGAGGAGGCGGGGATCGAGAACTACTCCATCGTCCCCATCGAGGACCTCAACCGCTACAGCGCGTGGGTCTCCCATGTCAAGGCCATGTGCCCCCCGTTCGGCGCCGTGTACACCAACAACCCCTTCACCCGCCGCCTCTTCACCGAGGCCGGCTACTCGGTGAAGGAGTCCCCCATGTACAACCGCGCCATCTATTCGGGCACGGAGGTCCGCAGGCGCATGGTGTGCGACGAGGACTGGCGTTCCCTGGTGCCTTCCTCTGTGGCGGACGTCATCGATTCCATCGACGGCGTCGGCAGGGTGAAGGACATCAGCACCACCGACACGGTGATGTGATGTCCCTCTCCGAGGTCCTCTCGGGTTCCGGGCTGAAGGTCTGTTGCGCGGAGTCCTGCACCGGCGGCCTCATCGGCGCGGAGATAACCTCGGTCCCCGGCTCTTCAGAATTCTTCATGGGTTCCGCGGTCACTTACTCCAACGATGCGAAGGGATCGCTCCTGAAGGTCCCCGAGGGGATACTCGCGGCATATGGGGCGGTCTCGCCGCAGACCGCTGTGTCGATGGCGAGGGGTGCCAGGAAGTTGTTCCGCGCAGATATCGCGGTGGCGGTCACGGGCATCGCCGGCCCCGGCGGCGCCACCGACACCAAACCCGTCGGTCTGGTCTATGTGGCGGTGTCCTCCGACCTCGGGGACGAGGTCTGCGAGTGCAGGTTCTCCGGCGACCGTGAATCTGTACGCAGGAGCACGGTGGGGAAGGCCCTCGAACTCCTCGAGAAGGCCGCCCGTTCCGTGCTGGATTCCGACTGAAGGATTCAGCCGCAGAGTTTTGCGATTATCCCCGTGACCTGATCGCCGGTCAGTCCGACTACTTCGTGCAGAAATCGTAGGCCGCCGCGTACGTGTCCACCTGACTCACGTCGATGTTCTCCCAATCAATCTCGAAGATGTCGGGTATCCTGTCGTAGTTGGCGATGAGGTACATGTTCCTGCAGTATGTGCGGTCGACGACGGTGTCGTACTCCTCCGAGCCGACCTCGATGTGGTAGAGGTTGCAGAACGCTCCCGCCTCGCAGGCCATCATCTCCTCGGGAGCACACTTGCACAGAGCCGTCGGAAAACGGTCGTACCATCATGATTTCAACGGGGCTGGAGCGGCGTAAGGGATTTTTGGAAAAAGCAAGGCCGGGGTCTCCCCCGGCAGGTGTTTCAGAACTCCCTCTTCCTGAAAAGGAGGAAAGCGAGGACCGAGCAGACGATGCCCCATACGACCATCACGATGCCGGCGCGGGTGATCTCCGAATCGGTCATGGATATATCGCCGACGGCTCCGAAGTTGAAGGTGATGGCATTGATGCAATCGGTCAGGCACCACCAGGAGTCGACATCTGCGAAGGTCAGGAGGAGACTTGATATCGTCCCGAGGAGGATGATGAGAAGGATTAGCGTGAGGATGATTGCGGTGCTGCCCTTCTTGGCGAAGGAACTGATCAGCATACCCAGCCCAATGAGACCGAAGCATGCGGCGAAGGATAGCAGGAATGCGGTCCCGAAGCCGGGTGCGACGTCCCCAGTGGCTACCATGGAGAATGCCATGGTGTATCCCAGATAGATTACCACGAGGGCCGTGAGGATCAGGAAGCAAGCCATGAACTTC
Organism: Thermoplasmata archaeon; assembly: GCA_015063225.1. Classification (GTDB taxonomy): domain Archaea; phylum Thermoplasmatota; class Thermoplasmata; order Methanomassiliicoccales; family Methanomethylophilaceae; genus Methanomethylophilus. The sequence continues at coordinate 44,459 of SUSU01000001.1, forward strand.
CCGATGAAGATGGACCATTTGCGTACCGGTTTCGTGAAGAGCACGAGGGCGGTGCGGTCTTCGAACTCGGAGACGATGGTGGTGGCCGCGAACAGCACGGCGGCGAGCTCCAGGATGAACGTGTAGAAGGCGGTGAACGTTAAGGCGACGTCCGTCGGGTCGGAATAGCTTTCGCCGAGCAGGTAGGGCAGGGCGCTGAAGAGGCCGAGGATGATGACGGTGAGGATTCCGATGATGAAGATTCTCCTCCCGCGGATGTATTTGGTAATCTCGTTCTTGGCGATGACAACGGCCTGCCTGAGGTCGTCCTTGATGTCTATGGCGACCATTTTACCGCGACTCCTTGATGAGGCTGAGGTAGGTTTCTTCGAGCGCGTTGGCGCTCTCGGACATCGCACAGATGGGGAAATCCAAACGAGCCAGATCCTTGAATAGATAGGCGACGTCACTGGCATCCCCGTCGAACATGACGCTGATGTCGGACCCGTTCACGGATGCGCTGTGGACATGGGCGAGATTGGAGATCGCGGACACCATGGATTCGTTGGGGGGGTCCAGCGGTTTGACTATGATGTGCCTGTGGCCGGCGGTCCCCACGACCTTGTCGAAGTCGTCGTGGAGGACGAGGGTGCCGTGGTTGATCATGGCGATGCGGTCGCAGAGGTCGGTGACCTCGTGCATCATGTGGGAGCTCATGAGGACGGTGAGGTTGTTGTTCCCGTTCCTGATGTTCTTGAGGATGTCCCTCATCTCCGCCATCCCGCGGGGGTCGAGTCCCGAGGTGGGCTCGTCGAGGATGATGACGGAGGGGCTGTTGAGGAGCGAGAGGCCGAGGGTGACCCTCTGCTTCATTCCCTTGGAGAAGGTGCCGACCTTCTTGTCCGCCCACTCGTCCATCTTGACCTTCTCGAGTATCTCGGAGGTCTCGCTGGCGATGCGCTCCTTGGACATGCCGAAGAGCTCGCCGACGTACCTGAAGGTCTCAACGGGGGTTAGGTAGCTGTAGAACTCCGGGGTCTCGACCACGGTGCCCACTCCCTCGAGGGCGGTCTTGGGATCCTCCGCGACATCGCATCCGTTGATGTACGCGTGTCCGGATGTGGCGCGGATGAGGTTGGTGAGGATCTTCAGCGAGGTGCTCTTTCCGGCGCCGTTGGGGCCGAGGAGTCCCGTGAAGCTGTTCCTCTTGATCTGGAGCGACAGGTCGTTCACTGCGACGAACTGTCCGTACTCCTTGCGCAGCATGTCGAACTCGATGGGGAAGTCGCTCATCCGACCACCCTTTCCATCAGATTCTTCATAGTTACACTTCCTTGTTCGAGACGGATGGTATTGGTATTAGAAAGTTTACCCCATTGGATGCGTGGGTTGCAGTGTCCGGGATAGGTGACCTCCGTGTTGATTACCCCTCCTTTGTTTACTTTCATATACATCCGTGGGGATGCGGGGGGTATGCAGCACATAATGACCGGGAAGGTCAAAGAGGTCTATGCGATCGACGACGACACCCTCGAGTTCGCCTACACCGACCACATCTCCGTTTTCGACAAAATCATCCCCTCGATGATCCCGCACAAGGGCGAGACCCTCTGCAGGACCGCCAAGTACTGGTTCAACATCCTTTCCAAGGAGGGCATCAACAACCACTACATCTCCGAGCCCTCGAAGGACAGGATGGACGTCAAGCGCGTGCAGATCATCCGCGACTACTCCAAGATCGACGGGAACACCAAGAACTACCTCATCCCCCTCGAGGTCATCTGCAGGTACTACGCCGCGGGATCCCTCCTCGACAGGCTGAAGAGCGGCAAGGTCAAGCCCGAGGACCTCGGTTTCGAGCCCGGCCACGAGGTGAAGAAGGGCGAGAAGCTCCCCAGGCCGTTCGTCGAGTGCACCACCAAGCTGGAGGCCACCGACATGAACCTCACTACCGAGGAGGCCAAGAAGATGGCCGGTCTGACCGACGAGGAGTACGACAACATCGTCGCCACCACTCTCAGGATCGACGAGATCATCGCCCGCGAGGCCGGCAAGAGGAACCTCATCCACTGCGACGGCAAGAAGGAGTACGCCTTCGACAAGGACAGGAAGCTCATGGTCATCGACACCTTCGGGACCCTCGACGAGGACCGCTGGTGGGATGCCGAGGAGTACGCCAAGGGCAACATCGTCGAACTCTCCAAGGAGTTCGTCCGCCAGTACTACAGGGAGACCGGTTACCACAAGGCCCTCTACGATGCCCGCGAGAAGGGTGAGCCCGAGCCCGACATCCCCGCCCTCCCCCAGGACATCGTCGATCGCGTGAGCAAGCTCTACGTCGACATGTACGAGCGCATCACCGGCGAGAAGTTCTGAAACACCAATCACACCGTCCCTTCGGGGACGGTATCAATTGATTTCCGCGATCACGCGTTTGAGTCCGAGGGCACAGTCCGCTTTCTCGCCCAGAGTGACGATGGTGACTTTGTCGCCGTCCTTGATCGCTTCCGAACAGCATCCGCCGTAGTGGGGGCATCCTATGTTCTTGCAGTCGGGACGGGTGAACGTCACGGTGGATCCTTCGATGGCGCCTTTGGCGTCGAGGACTATCTCGCGGTTGGTCCTCTCGACCTCCACGACCCTGACCCTGCCTTCTGCTGCGGGGCAGTCGTGCTTGGTCGGGCGGAGTGCGATGATGCGGTATCTGGCTCCATCCTCGAGATTGAAGCAGATGGTCTTCAGTTTGCATTCGTCGCAGAGAGGGTCCTCCCCCAGATAATCGAAGGTCCTGCCCTTCTCGGCGAACTCCTCGGGGACGAGTGTGATGAGCGGCATCAGATGACCCCCGTGCTCTTGGCGAGGTTCCTGGCGGCGGAACGGGTGAGGCCGTTGTCGCCGAGGATGGTGAACCTCTCCTTGCGGACCTTGTTGGCTGCCTGCAAGGCATCGATGATGTCCTCGTCGGACAGTCCGAGTTCCGCGGCGGTGGTGGGTGCGCCGATGGTCTTCAGCGCATCGCGTATCTCCTTCCAGTTCCCGCCGTGGAGGCTCATCATCATGATGCATCCGACACCGCACTGCTCCCCGTGGAGGGCCTTGCCAGGGTGCATGAGGTCCAGGGCATGGGAGAACATGTGCTCCGATCCGCTGGTGGGTCTGGAGGTCCCGGCGATGCACATGGACACGCCGGAGGCGATGATCGGTTTGAGGCAGATCCAGATGCTGTCCTCCATGCCGGGGCGGATGGAGGGTGCGCTCTCGATGAGGGAGCGGGCGGAATACTCCGCGAGAATGGCCGCTGACGTGCTGTACTCCTCGTCCCTGATGCGGCGTGCGAAGTCCCAGTCCCTGAGGGCGGTCATGTTGGAGATGACATCGGCACAGCCGGATGCCAGATAGCGGTAGGGTGCCTTCACGAGGACCTCGGTGTCGGCGATGACCGCGGTCGGGGGCATCCCCTGGATGGTCATCGGGGCACCCTCGGGGGTCTTGATGGAGGCCCTGTCCGAGCAGATGCCGTCGTGGGCGATGGATGTGGGTATGCTGACGAAGGGAATCCCGAGCTCCTTGGAGACCATCTTCCCGATGTCTATCTTGCTCCCTCCACCCACGGCGAGGGCGAACGTGGCCCCGGTGTCGCGGGCCTCCTCAACGGTCTTGTCGATCTTGGATTTCTCGGCGTTCCCGACGAACAGGGTGGTGAGGTCGTAGGATTCGGAGACCTGGTCGTAGACAGCCTTGCCGGCGGCTTCGTAGGTCTTCTCTCCAGTGATAAGAACTCCCTTCTTCCCGAAGAGGAGGTTGTCGCAGACGTCTTTTACCTGGGATATGACGCCGTGCCCCAGTATGACTGACCTGGGGAAATTCATGCTGCGTACCTTGGTAAAGTCGACATCCTGTGCCATTGGGATCAGCCTCCCTATCCCGTCTGGATTATAAAAAAAATATCGACGCGTAATATCAGAGGCCCGATTCCTCATCGGTCCTGTCGTAGATGAGGACCTCGAGGTTGCCGTTGCGGGTGCGGATGTCGTCGAGCATCTCCTTCATCCTGTCCTGGTCGGGGCTCTTGAGGATGATGTTGTACGTGAGCTTCACCATGGTCCCCATGTTGATGGTCTTCGCACGGGTCAGCCTGTACTCCCTGGTGTACTTCTCGAGGATGATGTCGAACTCCCCTGCGAAGTTGAGGTCCTCGGGCACGGTGATGGACAGCGTCTTGTTCAGATCGGTCTCGGCGTTCTTCTTCTGTCCGAGGCCCACGGCATCATATGCCAGACGGACGAATCCGACGATTATCACGAACAGCAGCGCGTATCCGAGATAGCCGACCCCGTTGAGGAGTCCGGCGCCCATAGCGGTGAAGATCGCACCGATCTCACGGGCGGTACCGGGGATGGAACGGAATTTGACGAGACTGAACGCTCCGGCGACGGCGATACCGGTTCCGATGTTGTCGCTGACTGTGATGATGACTATCGTCACCACGGCGGGCATCAGCGCGAGCGTCGTGACGAAACCCGTCGAGAACGTGTTCTTGTAGCAGTAGAAGAGCGCACCGACGAGTCCGATGACGAGTCCTCCGAACAGGACGATGAGGAATTGTTCTGTTGTGAACACTTCTATCGTCGGGTTGTTGAAGACATTGTCGAAAATGGAACTCAAACGAAACACATCCTCGATGGCTCTGCTATGTCGGGTGTATGTTCCTGTGTTTAAACCTTTTATCGTTGGGACCGAACGTTTTCAATCTCATACCGTAGAGAAAACCATCCTTGACACCGTCCCTTCGGATGTCCTTTTCATCAGAGGACTAACCGTCTAAAAAACGGTCGCCGCATCAATTGTCTGGCTAATTAATCGAACCCCTAACAGAAAAAACATCGGGATCGGCTCGGATCGATAGATAGCGGTTTATAATAGTTTTTAATGAAACAGTCAGTGTTCCTGATTTTTGGGCTGCTATTATCTGCGGTTTCCGCATTGTTCCTATGCAGAGGGCTCGACTTGCTGCGTTCCTTCCGCAGTCCGGATTCGGGTACGGTGCTCTCCGCCGTCTATCTTTCCGCGATGATAATCGTCTCGAGCTTGACATTCATGGTCTACGATGACAGGCTCGTGGTGAGCGTCGTCGGTACGCACATGTCCTGTCTCGTATTCGCCGCTTTGGCGACGGTCCTGTCCGTGAAACTCGGAACCAGGAGCGACCGTAACCCCGTATTGTTCCTCGGTGGGGGCAGCGCCCTGTTCCTGGGCATCATCTGCTACAGGCAGTACATGCCGTTCGTCACCGGGACCGTGCTCCTGTCGGCCCTGGTCGCCTGTGCCCTGTTCTGGATCTATATGAAGCCTTCCGAGGACGACTCCTGCGAGACCCCGTTCGAGGGGAACAGGGCGGTCTCCGCATTATGTGCCGTCATGCCCCTCATCCTCACCCCTGCAGCCGCGCATCTCATGGTGGAAGGGGGCCTCGACATCATGTCGAACCAGTATTTCCTCTCAGTCTGCTTCGCCGCCGCCATCGCGATCACCGTGATACCCTCCCTCGTCTACGGCATACGCAGGCATGCTATGCGCAGGATCATCGAGACCTGTCTGATCACTATCGTCATCTGCTGCGCCTATGTCGTCATAGGCGGGGCGCTCCTCTCCCTGGTGTTGTACGTATGACCGATGATGTCCTCTCCCGTATCCGTGCGGCCTCCGTCCGTCAGAAAGTGTGCGTTTTAGGGATCGTCCTCACCGTTATCGCGGCCGGGGTGGTCATACTGTATCCGGACCAATCCTATGGGGACGAATATCTCTTCCCGGAGATGCACATCGATACGATCGGCGGGAAGAAGATCGATTCCAAGGAACAGTACGTCGACTGCACGGTGTCCGTTGAGGAGGACGGTGTCGTCACCCTCAACGATGCCACGGGCGGTATCCGGGGGCGTGGGAACTCCACCTGGGCGCAGACGTCGTGGTGGGACATGCCGAAGAAGCCCTACAAGATCAAATTCGACGTCCCCACGGAGCTGTTCGGCCACGGGGCGTACCAGAAATGGAACCTCATAGCGGATTACGCCGACGAGAGCCTGTCCCGCAACTACATGGCCTATTCCCTGGGGGCGGCCATCGGCATAGAGGGCGTATCCTCCGTTCAGCACGTGAACCTCTTCGTCAACGGCATCTATCAGGGCGTCTATTTGCTGTGCGATCAGATAGAGCCTGGTCCGGACAGGGTGGATATCGACGATGACGCATCCTCCGCGGATTTCGGGTTCATCGTGGAGATGAACGGGCTGGCTGCGGAGGAGGGGATCTACGGGTTCGATACTTTCGACATCGGGGACCATACGTACACGATCAAATCCCCCGACACCAGCCTCGTCTGGGGCGACGCTCAGTTCGAGTACGTCCGTTCCACCATGCAGGAGGTCAACGACGCCCTCGAATCCGGGGACTGGTCGAGGGTCGAGGCCGTCATCGACACACAATCGTTCGCAAAGACCTATGTGATAGAGGAGCTGATGCACGACATAGACATCAACTGGAGCAGCTTCTTCTTCCACAAGGACAGGGGAGGCAAGGTCACCAGCGGCCCTATCTGGGATTACGACATCAGTTCGGGGAACATAGGGATCCTGGGGCAGAACAGCCCTGAGGAGCTGTACATCGCCCACAAGAGCGATTGGTACAGGATGTTCCTGAGCTATCCCGAGTTCAAAGATCTCGTAGGCGTGGTGGTCAGCACATATTCCGAAACCCTCAGGAACACCATCGACGGATGCGAGGATTATCTCAGAGGTTACGCCGATGATTTCCGCAGGAACTTCGAGAGGTGGCCCACCATGGGTTCGCTCGTGGCATCCAATCCCGAGGAGTTCCTGTTCATGAGGACATGGGACGACCATCTGACCTTCGTGGTCAATTGGCTGGAGGACAGCTTGGACAACCTCATCGAGGATTATCCCGCCCCGTGATGTTCGTGAACGGTTATATCCATGTTCGACGGTAAGACACACGGTGATTGCACTTGGATTTCATAGAATTGAGCCAGGCACGTTATTCCTGCAGGAAATTCAGCGACAGGCCCGTCGAGGACGAGAAGATCGACCGCATAATGGAGGCCGTCCGTCTCGCTCCCACCGGCATAAACGCCCAATCCTTCCACGTGTGGGTAGTCAGGGACCCCGCGAGGCTCGCCGACATCCGCGAGTGCACCAGATTCCATTTCGACGCTCCCTGCGTCCTCATCTACGGATTCAAGCCCGAGGGTGCATGGACCCGCAAATACGACGGGAAGAACATCGGGGAGATCGACGTCACCATTGCGGCCACGCACGGTATGCTGGAGACCACCGAGCTCGGACTCGGCTCCTGCTGGGTGGGCTATTTCGATCCCGCCGAGGTGAAGAAACGCTTCCCTGAGACCGAGGGGTACGAGATCTCCGCGCTGTTCCCGATGGGATACCCCGCGGACGATGCACAGCCCTCGGAGAGGCACACCGTCAGGAAATCACAGGCGGAACTGGTCACCAAGCTCTGAGGTACTCTCATGAAGTGCGTGATCGTGGATGCTTCCGGACATCCCGGGGGACATACGGGTGCGGCATGCATTAGGATGTCAAAGGTGTTCGAGGAGGCGGGCTGGGAGGTGGATTACCTCACGGTCCCCGTGTCCGGGTCGTCGCATTGCAACGGCTGCGGTTCCTGCTCATCAACAGGGAGATGCATCATCGACGATCCCATCTCTTCCGCCATCGGCAGAATATGCGAATCGGACGTGCTCGTCCTTGCATCGCCAATACGTTTCAGCGGGCTGTCGTCGCAGATGAAGATGCTCATCGATAGGATGAATCCCCTCTGGCATGTCCGTCAGAAGGTGCCTTCCTGGGTGTGTTGGGTGCTCTGCGGCGGTTCCTCCGAACCAAAATTCACCAACGCCCGCTCGGAGCTGACCGCCCTGACGCTGGGGATTGGCAGCGAGTGCGGGGGGTATCTCGAGGTATCCGGAACGGATTCGGACGGTGTAACCGGGACTGCGGACGCGGCAGGCGACTTCGCAGCCGACATCGTGGCGAGACTGAGTACCCGCCGATGAGTTCCGCCGTTATCCCGACATGTTCAACAGGTTTCGCCGGAGAGAAGAGGATCATCCCGGGATATTCATCGGCGATGTAGCGGATGTCGTCCTCCAGCAGAGTGCCGTCGTAATCCATCACCACTACGTTGTCGAATCCGGACGCGAACGCGGAATCAACTTCGCCGATGAGGTCCATCTTTCCGATAGGCCTGCCGTCCCTGCAGCATATCATAGGAATGCAGGAGTCCGACACGTCGGACACATCCCTCATTGATATAGAGGGGTCGAGGGTGTGAACGGGGATCACCAGTTTCCTCATGTTGCCCAGGAAGGCATCGGTGAGGTCCTCGAGGTCCCGTATGGTCTCGGCCAGCCATATGTCGCATCCCGAGATCCTCGGCATGCTGACCACGGGGGCGTTGAATCTCCTCTCGGAGAGGCTTACGGAATCGATAAGCAGTGCCTTCTGGCGGTTCTTCCCTCCGCGTAGTTCTTCGATCGAAGATATGTGGCGGTCCGAAGACGTGTGGAAGGATGAGCCGTCGAACAACGTATCTCCCGAGTACGTCTCGTCCTTCACGGAAGTAACGAAAAGTGCCGGGATGGTATCGGACATCTGGATTCCTTTAAAGAAAAAGTGGGGCCGTGAGGCCCCGGGTGTTTTGCGCTCAGAGGAGCTTGTTCTTGATGATGGGCATCAGGCCGCCGACAGCGGTGATGATTCCACCGATGAGGGTCAGCCAGAATCCGATAGCCCACTTGAAGTCGATTCCTACAGACTCGTAGAAGTCCTTGAGGGAGTCGAACTTGACACCACCAACCTCGATGCTCTGGGTCATGAAGAGGACGCAGAGGATGACGGCCACAATCGCGAGGATCAGGGCAACGATACCGAGGATGTTGTTGATCTGGGAGAACTTCTCGGTGTTCATGATGGTGGGGAGAATCATGAGCACGAGCGAGATGATACCGCAGACCAGTGCGATAAGGGGCGCGTAGGTGTATTTGATTTCGCTGTCATCGGAGTCGGAGTAGATGTCCCATCCGGTGACAGAATCGGTGTCGCCCCAGCCTTCAAGGGTGATCCAGTTAAGGAACACACCGACAATGAGGAAGATCGCACCGAGAAGGGCGATGATTCCGAGCAGGTTGAGCTCTTTCATTTCCATTTTAATTACCTTCCGATAATTGAGTGCAATTGCTTACAAGCAATTACTACCGTATCTCTTTACGTCGCATATAAAGTTATTCGTTGTTTAGTTTATATAAAAATCTCAATCTGGCTCATTGATTACATTTTTTTCGGTCGCGGTTGAGTAATTCAATCCATCCATCCATCAATAATGTCTGATGTTGGAACCTCTGGTTTATATCGTGTTTGCGCCATTCACATCCCGAGGAATTAGCAATGGCTGTCCAGTTCTACAAATGCGAAAAATGCGGGAACGTCTACGAGAAGGTCTACGCCGCCGGCGGATGCACCCCCAAATGCTGCGGCGAGTCCACCGTCCTCCTCGAGGCCAAGACCGGAAACCCCGATGAGAACAAGCACGTCCCCTACATCGAGAAGCAGGCCGACGGCATTCTCGTGAAGGTCGGGAAAGTTGAAGCGCATCCCATGGCCGACGATCATTTCATCGTGTGGATCGGACTCTGCGCCGACGGAGTCTTCATGCGCAAGGACCTCAAGCCCGGGGACAAGCCCGAGGCGTTCTTCCCCGTCAAGGCCGACAAGGCGGTTGCTTTCGAGTACTGCAACAAGCACGGGCTCTGGAAATCACAGTGAAACATCCTGGGCCGGGCGACCGGCCCTCTTATATTCTTTTATAGGGGGGTTGAGATAACCCCAACCATTAGGGGATTGATTCACCCCGGAAGGTATCAACATGGCTGACAATTCTCCCAAAGCCGCAGCACGTCACAAGAGCATCGCCAAGGAAAAAGAGCAGGAGGTAGAGAACCTCAGGATGCGCATCTCCCAGGCCGAGGCCGGTCTCCGCAAGTACGAGGCCGACAAGAAGCAGGAGATCAAATCCATGCCCAAGGACAAACAGGCCGCCGCCAAGGACGACATGAGGAAATACATCGCCGCCGAGGAGGACAAGATCAGGGAGATGAAGGCCCAGTGCAAGACCGCCGAGGCCGATCTCAAGGCCGAGAAGAAGGCTGCCGAGGCAGCCGCCAAGGAAGCCGAGAAGGCCGAGGCCGCCGAGAAGAAGCAGAAGCAGGCAGAAGCCGCTGCCGCCGAGAAGCAGAAGCAGGCCGAGGCCAAGGAGCGCCGCGAGAAGGAGGAGGCCGAGAAGAAGGCCGCCGAGGCTGCCGCCAGGGAAGAGGCGAAGGCTAAGGAAGAGGCCGCTGCCAAGGAGAAGGCCAAGGCCGATGCCGAGGCTAAGGCGAAGGCAGAGGAAGAGGCGAAGAAGGAGGCCCCCGCCGAGAAGTCCGAGTCGAAAGAGGACAAGAAGGCCAAGCGCGAGGCCCAGAAGAAGGCCGCCGCCTCCGACAACGAGGAGAGGAAGGCCGCGAAGGAGGCCCGCAAGAACATGTCCAAGGAGGACAAGGCCGCTGCCAAGAACGAGTTCAAGGAGCACTACAGGCACCACTGCGAGGAGACAAAGAAGAAGGACAAGGAGTTCGAGGAGCAGGAGCGCGAGGACTACAAGGCCCGCCAGCAGCACGCCAAGGAGATGGACAAGGCCGACTCCGAGAAGATGAAGGCCGACTACGAGGCCATGAAGGCCGACGAGGCCAAGGCCAAGGAGGAGAAGGCCGCCAGGAAAGCCGCCGAGAAGGAGGCCAAGGCCGCCAAGAAGGCCGCCGAGAACGTGGACAAGGCCGCCGAGAAGCAGAAGCAGGCCGACGCCAAGGCGAAGGCGAAGGAGAAGAAGGCCGCTGCCAAGCAGGCCAACAAAGAATCCCACGCCGCCAGCAAGGCGAACCGCAAGGCCATCGACGAGACCAACAACTCCCGCAAGGGACAGCAGGAGTACATCGACAGCGCCGGTAGGGAGATCGTCCCCGGCACCGAGAGGCTTACACCCAAGGACAAGCGCAGGGCCGAGAAGGCGGCGAAGAAGGCCGAGGCCAAGCCTGCCAAGGAAGCCGACTCCGAGAAGAAGGAGTGATCCAGGATAATGAGCCAGACGGCGTGATGCCGTCGCAAACATCTTAGCGCACGCTCATGCGTGCGCACACCCTTTTATATCGCTCGCTGTTGGACGGGTCATCATCTGAAGGACGTGTTCGCATGGGAAGGAAGCCGTATCCGGAAGGCACTCGGGACAAGTTCGCCGTCAGCGGGTTCAATTCCGCCGCATCCGACGGAGGCCCCCGCGGCTCCGTATCCATTTTCGATACCACCCTCCGCGACGGGGAGCAGTCCCCCGGAATTGCACTCAATCCCGACGACAAGATCGCCATCGCCCGTGCGCTCGACGATCTCGGGATCGATTACATCGAGGCCGGTTTCGCCGGATCCTCCGACCTCGAGAAGGACATCGTCCGCAGCATCGGGAAGCTCGGGTTGGAGGCGACGGTATGCACCCTCGCACGTTCCGTCAGGGCTGACATAGATGCCGCCCTCGAGGCCGACCTCGGCTACGTCCACACTTTCATCGCCACTTCGGACATCCACATGAGGAGCAAACTGAAGATGTCTCCGGTGGAAGTAAAGGCAGCTGCCGTCGATTCCATCGAATACGCCCGCGACCACGGTCTTAGGGTGATGTTCTCCTGCGAGGACGCCACCCGCTCCGACCTCGCCTTCCTCAAGGACGTCTGCCTCGCGGCACAGGATGCGGGCGCGGAGTGCATCAACATCCCCGACACCGTGGGCGTCATAGCCCCCAAGGCGATGGGGTTGCTCGTCAAGGAACTGTGTTCCGTCCTCAGGGTCCCCGTTTCCGTCCATTGCCACAACGATTTAGGTCTCGCGCTGGCGAACACCCTCGCCGCCGTGGACAACGGCGCGACCATGGTGCAGGGGACCGTGAACGGTATCGGCGAGAGGGCGGGAAACGTCGCCCTCGAGGAGGTGGCCGTCGATCTTTATGCGTTCTACGGCATCGAGACCCTCGACCTTTCCAAGATCAGCGCGGTCTCGCAGACCGTCGGCAGGATCACCGCCTTCCCCATGGCCCCCAACAAGCCCATCGTCGGCAGGAACGCCTTCTCCCACGAGGCCGGCATCCACGTGCACGGCGTCATGAACGATCCCGCGACTTACGAGCCTTTCCGTCCCGAGGTCGTCGGTGCGGACAGGCATTTCGTGGTCGGTAAGTTCTCAGGTTCGTCCATGGTCGGCGCCAAGCTCAAGCGCCTCGGCATCAGGTTCCCGGAGGAGAGGATGCCCGAGCTCATGGAGGCCGTGAAGAGGTTCTCCGTGGCGGACAAGGAGATCTCCGACGCGGAGCTGGAGACCATCGCCTACGACATCCTCTGGAAGGGTGCGGATGCGGAGTCCCCCTGCAGGCTCGAGGAGATGACCGTCATCACCGGGATGTCCACCACCCCCACCGCCACGGTCAAACTGTCCCTTCCCGACGGGACCACCGCCACACAGGCCGAGACCGGTGTGGGTCCCGTGGACGCCGCGCTCAACGCCATCCGCAGGGCCATGCACCCGGGAATGACCCTGGAGGAGTACAAGGTCTCCGCCATCACCGGCAATTCGGACTCTTTGTGCCAGGTGGTAGTCACGCTCAAGAACGTGCAGGGCGACGGCCGTCTCGCTTTCGGACGTGCGATAGGGCCGGACATCGTGCAGGCCTCCGTGGATGCCATGATGGCCGCCATCAACAGGGATTACGCCTCCGTTCGCAGGGAGCGGAGGGAGTATTAACCCGAACTTCAATTCATTCCGCGAGGTGCTTCGATGATCACTCTCGAGATGCGTTTCCCATACCCCGACCCTTCCGTAGCGCAGGCCGTCATGGCCGCCGTCGGGCCGGACAACGGAGGTTATGTGGACGCTTCCGTCGAGGGCGATACAGTCATTTTCAGGATCAAGGGGGAGCAGGCTGCCACGGTGCGCAACACCGCCGACGACCTCTTAGCCTGCGTGAAGACCGCCGAGGCCTCCCTCGGGATCTCGTCCCCTGCCGGGGGCGATGAGGAATGAACGTCAACCTCGTGCCGCTGTCCCTGGCGGACGCGGAATCCATCTCCGACCGCGTCTACGACTGGTGGGTGGAGATGTATTCCAAGGAGATCCCCACCGGGGTGGAGGGACTCAGATCCATATTCGACAGGGAGGAGACCCCCGACCACATCCGCGCCCACATCTCCGGAGGGACGGTGTACAGCGATATCGTCGTCGAGGGCAAGGTCGTGGGATTGGCCGCCTACCGTCCGGGTCCGGAGGTGTTCTACATAGACAAACTCTATCTCGATGCTTCCGCCCGCGGGATGGGAATCGGCGGGGAATGTCTTGAGGAGATGCTCTCGATCGCACGTTCGAGGGGATGCACCAAGGCCCTGCTCCATGTCAGCAGGGGCAATAAGGCGGCCTACCGTTTCTATCTGAATCGCGGTTTCGTCCTCGACCACATCGAGGAGATCACCGATTGCTTCGGTGTCACCAGCGAGCGCCACCATCTGGTCAGATTGCTCTGATCAGTCGTCCTCTTCCTTCTCCTTGCCGGAGCGGACCTTGACCGCGATGCCCTTCTTCATGAACATTATCTCGGAGGGTACGAGGAGCATCTGTCCGGTGGCGAGGGGGGTGCCGTCCTTGTCGGTGACTATGACCTCGTCCTTGGGGACGAGCGACTCGTCCGCCGAGAGGACGAACTGGGCGAAGACGTTCCTTCCCTTCTGCACGAAGGGGACGGCATCGTCCATGACCGCGACCCTCATGCGGGGTTCGGGACAGGCGGAAACGATCCTCCTGGCTCCTTCCATCCTGAGGGTGTAGAGGCCGTCACCGGCGCGCATGGAGAGGACATGTTCCCCGTCGGAGAAGACGTTCCTGATCTTGCCGGTCTTGCGGCTCTTCTTGAGGGATATCTCGCCCCTGAAGAGGGCGTCCGCGGCCTCGTTCCCGAACTGGTAGCGGGCCACGGCCTTGGCGCGGATGACGTCGATGTCCGGGAGTTCGCCCTCGGCATCTTCGGGGATATCCGCTCCCTCGATGGATTCCTTGAAGTGGTCCATGACGAACTGGGCGGTCCATTCCTCCGCCTCTGCCTCGGTGCGGGCGTCGGGGATCATGGGGACCACCGACTGGGCGTTGGGGTACATCTCGTCGAGCTCCTCGGGCACGGGGCCGAGGGGCGAGAGGACCACGGGTGTGTAACCTAACTTCCTGGCGGCGGCGAACTGCGCCTGCATGGCCCTGGAGTAGGGCTTCCCCTCGGTGGCCTCGAACACGGCTGCCTTGTCGGTGAAGGGGATGTAGCGGGTCTTCAGCCTGTTGTTGTAGCGGTAGAACACGGGGCGGTTTCTGGTCTCCTCCCCGGTATAGAAGAGACCTCCCTCGCGGGAGACGGGGTCGAACTTCTCGAGGAATGCGCGGTACTCCTTGAGCCTCCTCAGTCCGTCCAGCAGGGCGGGGTGGGAACGGCATCTCTGTTCGGCGAGGTCCCACAGCCTGCCCTCGAGGATGTACCTCCTGATGAGGGCGAGCTCCTTCTTGATCTCATAGAGGTTGTGCCTCGCGATGAGTTTGATGCGGGCGTCCTTGTCCATCTTCCTGAGCTCCTCGAGGGAGATCCCGCGGCAGGCGGGACATTGGCAGTCGTGGGACTGCATGTCCTGCAATCTGAACGTCCCGTCGATGAACAGCATGCGGTCGTCCTTGGCGAACTTGGCGTAGGATGCGGAGTCGAAGAGGTCGCATCCCATGAGGGTGGCGAAGGCGAGGATCATGGGATGGCCGGCGCCGAAAAGATGGACCGGACGGTTGTGGTTGATGCCCATCTTGGAGGACATGACGACGTCGACGAGCTCGGCGTAGCGGTACTGCTCCATCAGGGGCACGACCCCCCCGATGGGATGGACGTCGATATCCATCTCCGCTTCCTTGCTGGCACAGTAGGTGCGGAGGTTGTTGTAGACGGATCCCTGGATGACCCCGTTGATCATCATGTCGCCCTTCATGGCGGCGGCTTCCTTGGTCCTCTCGAGGGTGGTGTCGACGGCCTCTTTGGTCTTCTCCTCGCTCCAGTCGGGCTCGGTGAAGATGTCGAGGACGGTCCCGATGTCTGTTCCGATAGCTTTCTGGAACTCGATGATCTCGGGATTGGTGAGGGGGACGGTGCCGTACATGTGGCTCTGGAAGGTCCCCGAGTCGGTCATGATGACTCCGGGGAAGTCGAGCATCTCGTGGAGTCCCTTCTCGCGGGCCTCCTTGTTGAGTGCTTCGGTGTTCTTGATGATGTACGAGTTAGTGATGAGCGCCCTGAACCCGAATTCGTCGTAGAGCTCCCTGGGGGTCACGGTCTTGATCTTGGGGTTGACGACCGGGAGCAGTGCGGGGGTCTCGAGCTCCCTTCCTGCGGTGGTGGTGAACTTACCGAGGCGGGCCATGCCGTCCCGTCTGACTATCTCGAACATGGAACGTCAATCGGGGACTGTCATATAAAGGACAGCGTTCGAAGGGATGGTTAGATGTGGTCCTGGAAAACGGATCATTGTTTCAATCCAGTGAAGGGCATTTAGGTGATGTTGCAATTTAACGCCCGTTATTTTGTAAAAAAATGCAATTTAACGCCCGTTAATTTGCAGAAAATTACACTTTAACGGATTTATGGATGTGTAGGGAGGTTTATGACGTCATCTGCCCCATGTCGATACGGCCCGAGTACACGGCATGGATTGCCGTTCTCGCGGAGGTGGGTGGGGGGGGTGGTCCCCCGCCCCTGGGGGAGGGGAGGCACTTGCGGTGAAACCGAACCTGATCCGACAGAAGGGCCTCATCCCCCCTTTGGGAGTCCGCCCGACTGTATTCAGGTCTCGGCCTCCGGGAACCGTCGTCCCGTGTTGCCTTGTCTTCAAGATATAGTATGCATTACGAGTATATAATACATACAATGTTATATGTGTTAATAGCGGAATAATAAATACTGGCTCATTCCGATTATCCGGTATAAATCGCTCAGTAGGTGGGGAGCTTTTCCTTCCTTGCTTCGGCATAGGAGATGGAGAATGCGTTCTTCATCAAGAGGTCTGAGATGTCCTCCACGCAGTCGATGTTCCAGCTCTTGGGGTCCCTGCTGCCGATACTTACGACGGGGCTGGTTTCGCCCTCCCCCACTTCGGGGATCCTGATGTCGTCGCCGAGGTCCCTGATGATGTCCTTGAGGCTCTTCCCGTTGATGGTGACGTCGTTGTGATCCCCCTCCACGGACTTGAAGTCGGTGGAGATGCCGTTGAACTTGAGTTCGTAGACAAGTCCTTTCACGTACTCCTCCATCTCGCCCACGGTCTTGCGGCGGGATTCGGGGTATTCGGGGTCCTTGGCGTGGATGTACACGACGTCGAGCATTGCCATGCTCCACCCATTGTCTCTCCTGTTTATAGTAGTTGGTGGCCAGCGTGCCCTTAAACTTTTATCTGATTTGCGTGTGCGGAGGTCCGTGTTCGCTGAACTGCAGGACGTCAAGCTGTACTACGAGGAGGAAGGAACGGGCGAGCCCGTCATCCTGATAGCCGGTATCGGTGCAAACCACCGTTTCTGGAAGGGCATGGTCCCGCTCCTTAAGGGCTACCGTGTCATCACCCTCGACAACCGCGGCGTCGGCGAGACGGAGTACAAGGGCGGTGTCGAGATCGACATCATGGCCGATGACGTCATCCACCTGATGGATTATCTCCACATCTTCAAGGCGCACATCGTCGGATGGTCCATGGGCTCGCAGATCTCGCAGTCCCTCGCCATCAGATACCCGGAGAGGCTCCAGTCTCTGACCCTCGTCTCGTCCTATCAGTTCAGGCCCCACAGGTCCGCTTACTTCATGTATCTAATGACGAAGGCCGCGGCCGAGGGGAAGTGCACCATGGACGAGGTCAACATCCTTCTGAACTCGTTCTGTTTCCCCGAGTCGGCCTTCGCGGCATACGCGAAGAAGGGCGCGGTCATGCCAATCCCCCGCCGTCCCGAGGACCCCAAGGAGGTCTACAAGCAGATGATCTCCATGGACAACTTCGACACCACGGAGAAGACCAAGGACATCAAGGCCCCTTCCCTCGTCATCCACGGTGCGATGGATATCATGGTGGAGCCCATCAAGGGAAGGGCCATCGGGAACAGCATCCCGAACTGCCGTTACATCGAGATCCCCGGGGAGGGGCACACGATCGCCGCCGAGGTCTACATCGATTACCTCAGGGAACACCTCAAAGAGAACAGGATGTCCCTGCGCGGCGGCGAATGAGTTTACCAGGGGTCCGGAGACCCCTGTGATAATCAGTTTTCGATACCGAGCCTGATGCACAGGCGGTTCTTGTCCAGGAGTTCCATCTTCCTTGCGGGGATGGTCTTCTGGAGACCCTTGTCGAGGTTCTCGGCGGTGCAGAAGGAGGTCTCCTTGAAGAGCTTCCCGAGGATGACCATGTTGGCCGCACCCTTGATGCCGGCGTTCTCCGCGATCTCGGAAGCGGGGATGTAGATGGTGGTCACGTCGGTGCGGGACACCTTCTTCTCGATGATCGAGCTGTCCACGATGATGATTCCGCCGGGGACGACGTCCTTCTCGAACTTCTCCAGGGAGGGGAGGTTCATGGCGACGAGGACGTCGGGGTTGGTGACGAGGGGGGAACCGATCTTGTTGTCCGAGAGGCACACGCTGCAGTTGGCGGTACCTCCGCGCATCTCGGGTCCGTAGGACGGGAGCCACGAGACCTCGGCACCCTCCATGAGGCCGGCGTAGGCGATGACCTTGCCGGTGAAGAGGATACCCTGGCCGCCGAATCCGGCGAGGAGGATGTTCATGTCCTTCACTGCTCTCCCTCCCCGATGTCCTTGTAGGTTCCCAGAGGATAGTACAGGAGCATGTTGTCCCTGAGCCATTGGAGGGCGTCGCCGGGCGACATTCCCCAGTTGGTGGGGCAGGTGGAGACAACTTCGATTATGCAGTATCCCTTACCGGCCATCTGGTACTCGAACGCCTTCTTTATGGCCTTCTTGGCGGCCTTGACGTTCTTCACGCAGTCGACGGTGACGCGCTGGGCGAGGGCGACGCCGTCCAGGGAGGAGAGGAGCTCGCAGACCCTGATGGGGTTGCCCGCGGTCTTGACGTCCCTTCCGTAGGGGGTGGTCTGGGTGACCTGTCCGGGCAGGGTGGTGGGGGCCATCTGTCCCCCGGTCATGCCGTAGATGGCGTTGTTGATGAAGATCGCGACGATGTTCTCGCCCCTGGCGGCGGCGTGGACGGTCTCCCCCATTCCGATGGCGGCGAGGTCGCCGTCACCCTGGTAGGTGAACACGACATCGTCGGGTCTGGCTCTCTTGACCCCGGTGGCCACTGCGGGAGCGCGGCCGTGGGGTGCCTGCACCATGTCGCAGGCGAAGTAGTTGTATGTGAACACGGAGCATCCGACGGACGCGACACCGACGGTCCTGCCCTCGATGCCGAGCTCGTCGATGACCTCGGCGACCAGCCTGTGGACGATCCCGTGGGTGCATCCCGGGCAGTAGTGGAGAGGCACGTCGACGAGCGCCTTGGGCCTCTCTCCCATTATCTTGGACATCAGAACTCACCTCCGTTGAGCTTCTCGATCTGCTGCAGCACCTCTGCGGGCGTGGGGACGATGCCTCCGGTGCGTCCGAAGAAGCGGACGGGCTTACTGTCCCTGATGGCGAGCCTCACGTCGTCGACCATCTGACCCATGTTCATCTCGACGGAGAGGAATACCTTGGCGTGGGCGGCGTGCTTGTTGAGGAACTTCTCGGGGAAGGGCCACAGGGTGATGGGCCTGACGAGGCCGGCCTTGATGCCCTTCTTCCTAGCCATGTCGACCGCGGAGTGGGCGATCCTGGAGGATGCGCCGAAAGCGACGAGGACGATCTCCGCATCGTCGGCGAGGTACTCCTCCGCCCTCTGCTCGTTCTCCTGGATGATCCTGTACTTCTCGAACCTGTCGCGGTTCTTCCTCTCGAGCTCCGCGGGGTCGATGTAGAGGGAGTTGATGACGTTGTGCTTCCTCTTGTCCTGGTGGCCCTTGGCGGCCCAGTCCTTGTTGTCGACGGGGTCCTTCGGCTCGGGGAGGACGACGGGCTCCATCATCTGGCCGAGCAGACCGTCGGAGAGGATCATGGTGGGGATCCTGAACTTGTCGCCGAGGTCGAAGGCGTCGGAGATGAGGTCGACGGTCTCCTGGACGGTGGAGGGCGCGAAGACGAGCATGTGGAAGTCGCCGTGCCCGGTGGCCTTGACGGCCTGGAAGTAATCGGACTGTGAGGGCTGGATGCCTCCGAGGCCGGGACCGCCCCTCTCCACGTTGACTATGAGGCAGGGGACCTCGGATCCGGCGATGTAGGAAATACCCTCGGCCATCAGGCTGATGCCGGGGGAGGAGGTGGAGGTCATGACCCTGACGCCGGCCGCGCCCGCGCCGAGGACCATGTTGATCGATGCGACCTCGGACTCTCCCTGGAGGTACACGCCGCCGATCTTGGGCATCCTCTTGGACATGTATGCGGCGACCTCGGTCTGGGGGGTGATGGGGTATCCGAAGAAGTGCCTGCAGCCGGCGGCGATGGCCGCCTCCGCTATGGCCTCGTTACCTTTCATGAGGACCTTCTCGGCCATCATTCCACCTCCACGCGGATGGCGCAGTCGGGGCACATGATCGTGCACGAGCCGCAGCCTATGCATTTCGAGGCGTCGGAGACGTGGGCGGGGTGGTATCCCTTCCCGTTCGTGACCGAGTGGTCGAGTTCGAGAATCTTCTTGGGGCATGCGATGACGCACATCTCGCATCCTTTGCATCTGTCGTTGTCAACGATTACCTTCGGCAATTCGATTACCTGCCTTTTCCCAGGGTGCCCTGACATAGACACTTACCGGGTACATGTTTGGTACTTTATTTAATGGGTCAACCCCGGAGGGCACGGTCGTGAACCTGAGGGGGAGTCCCGTGAGCTCGGAGACACGCTCCGCGAAGGGGAGGGAATCCTCCACCGTGGACGCGGTCGTGAACTCCTTGAGATGGGAGTTGTTGGCGATGCAGGTCGCCCTGATCCTGGCGGCGTTCTCTATTTCGGAGAGTATCGAGACCGCCTCCTCGGGAGTCGTGGTCTGCGACCTGTAGCGGTTGATGACGTAGATCACGTCGGGGTCGGCGTCCGTCACGCGCCTGCTGTAGACGCCGAGGGCGGTCGCTCCCGCGTCGTCGCCGCCGACGTCTATGATGACCCTCTCGCCGTCGGAGATGGAATCGCCGATGGCGGCCGGGAGAGAGGGGGTGTCGAGGTTGGAGTTGGCGAAGTTGGGGCCGAGCACCCGGACGCCCTCACGGGTGAGTATGTCCGCATAGTCCGAGGAACGGAAGTAGGGGTTGACCACGTCCATGTCGATCAGGGTGACGTGCTCACCCTCTCTGGCACAGTCGAGCGCGAGGTTGATGGAGAGGTTGGTCTTCCCGGTGCCGTAATGGCCGCAGACGACGGTTACCCTCCGTTCTATATACCTCATCGGGACCGGTCTAGATGGGAAAATTATATAACGACATTGATGGCGACATTACTAATTTTTACAGCACGCGCCCGAAAGTTTATTTTATACCTCCAAATTGGGCAGACCGAGGCATTGTAATGGCCGACATGAACAAGGTTGGAAAAAGAATCCGCAAGTACAGGGAACAGCTTGGGCTTTCTCAGGAAGAGCTCGCAGTCAACTCTGGCCTTAAGCTCGATTCTATCGTTGCGTACGAGGAAGGTACTTCATACCCGCCCATCGGGTCCCTGATCAGGCTTTCCCGCGCCCTTGGTCAGCGCGTCGGCACCTTCACGGACGACCAGTTCGTACCCGACCCCATCGTCACCAAGGTCGGCGGCAGGCAGGCGACCGCGTCCGCGGACGGCCACCACGGCCACTATCAGTACTTCCCCCTCGGACAGGGCAAGACCGACAGGCACATGGAGCCCATGTTCATCAAGGTCGGGGTCGAGGAGAATCCCGAGATGAGCGTCCACGAGGGCGAGGAGTTCATCATCGTCGTCTCCGGGAAGATACTGTTCAGATACGGGAAGGAGGAGCACATCCTGGAGCCCGGAGACAGTGCGTATTACAATTCCGTGGTGCCCCACTATGTGGGCGCCTACGGGGGACCCGCGGAGATCTACGCGGTCCTGTACACTCCCATGTGAGGCCTTCCCATGGTCTGCGTACCTAGGAAGAACGTCACCAGCGACGAGAGGCTGGGGGATCTCCTGGACAAATGCATCAGGAACCATCCCGACAACGACGCCATCGTCTACGTCGACAGGGACTACCGTCTCTCCTGGAAACAGTGGGGCGAGGAGGTCGACCGCGTCGCCAAGGGCCTGATGGCCATGGGCGTGCAGAAGGGGGAGAAGGTCGCCGTCTGGGCGACGAACGTCCCCGACTGGATCACCCTGATGTTCGCCACCGCGAAGATCGGCGCCATCCTCCTCACCATCAACACCAATTATCAGGCCGACGAGCTGGATTACGTGCTCAGGCAGTCCGACATGGAGAACCTGTTCCTCATCGACGGCGTCAGGGACACCGACTACGTCCAGGTGGTCTACGACCTCGTCCCCGAGCTCAGGACCATGCCCAGGGAGAGCTTCCACAGCGAGAAGTACCCCCACCTCAAGAGGGTGGTCTTCCTCGGTCCCGTCAAGCACCGCGGCATGTACTCCATGAACGAGGTGAAGTCCCTGTCCGTCACCGTCGACGACGACGAGTACAAGGCGAGGCAGGACACCGTCGACGTCCACGACGTCACCATGATGCAGTACACCTCCGGGACCACCGGTTTCCCCAAGGGCGTCATGCTGACCCACTTCAATATCGCTAACGACGGTTACTGGCTCGGTGCCAACATGAACTACGGTCCCACCGACCGTCTGTGCCTCAACGTCCCCCTGTTCCACTGCTTCGGCTGCGTGCTGGGGGTCATGGCGTGCATCAACCACGGTGTGACCATGTGCTTCTGCGAGGTCTTCGACCCCATCAAGGTCATGACCACCATCGAGGAGGAGAAGTGCACCTCCGTGTACGGCGTCCCCACGATGTTCATCAACATCCTCAACCACAAGCTGTTCCACAAGTTCGACTTCTCGTCCCTCCGCACGGGTATCATGGCCGGGTCCCCCTGTCCCATATCCGCCATGGAGGAGGTCGTCGACAAGATGAACATGAAGGAGATCACCATCGTCTACGGTCTGACCGAGGCCTCCCCCGGAATGACCCAGACCCGTTACGATGAACCCTCCCTGGAGAAGAAGTGCTCCTCCGTCGGTAAGAAACTGCCCGGCGTGGACACCGTCATCCTGGACCCCGAGACCTACGAGCCCTGCCCCGACGGGGTCATCGGCGAGTTCTGCTGCAAGGGTTTCAACGTCATGAAGGGCTACTACAAGATGCCCGAGGAGACCGCCAAGGTCATCGACTCCAACGGCTACCTCCACTCCGGGGACCTGGGATACAGGGATCCGGATGGTTACTTCTACGTCACCGGAAGGATCAAGGACATGATCATCCGCGGAGGGGAGAACATCTACCCCAAGGAGGTCGAGGACTTCCTGTACAAGTGCCCCGGCGTCAAGGACGTCCAGGTGGTGGGAGTGCCCAGCAAGAAGTACGGCGAGCAGCCCGGCGCGTTCATCGTCAAGTTCCCCGGATACGAGGACATGACCGAGCAGGACGTCATGGACTTCTGCCGCAACAAGATTGCTTGGTACAAGACCCCCAAGTACGTGGCGTTCGTGGACGATTTCCCCATGAACGCCGCCGGGAAGATCCTAAAATACAAATTACGCGAGATGGCCCACGAGCTGTGGCCGGACGCATGAGGTGTTCATATGGAACCTATAATCGCTGAAGTTGCAGAGCGCGTCAGAGCGATGCGCGAGATGTGTGACATCTCCGTCGAGGAGATGGCAGAGGTCGTCGGGAAGACCCCCGAGGAGTACCGTGTCTACGAGTCCGGACAGATGGACTTCTCCTTCACGTTCCTGTACAAGATCGCCAAGCGCTGCGGCATCGACATGGTCGAGCTGCTCACCGGCGAGAAGCCCCACCTGGCCGAGTGCACCTACGTCAAGGCCGGCCACGGTCTCCCCATCAAGAGGCGCAGGGGGTTCGAGTACCAGCACCTCGGGTACACCATGAAGAACAGGCTGTCCGAGACCTTCCTGGTCATAGCCCCCTACATAGAGGGGGACAACGACGAGAACGTCCACATGTCCACCCACGCCGGCAACGAGTTCGACTACGTCCTCGAGGGCACCATGAGGTTCGTCCTCGACGGCAACTACTACGACCTCGAGCCGGGAGACTCCGTCTACTACAACAGCGGCCTCCCCCACGGCATCTACGCCACCTCCAAGGAGGGCTGCAAGTTCATAGCGTCGGTGATGAAGGAGAGGGCCCAATGATCGGGATCAACGAACGTTTCATCATCGAGGATTACGGAGAGGACGGCATTCTGAGGAAACTCACCTACAAGGTCCCCGACAACTTCAACTTCGGGTACGACGTCATCGACGAGATCGCCAGGAACGAGCCGGACAGGCGCGCCCTCATATGGTGCAACCCCGCCGGCGAAGAGAGGAGGTTCACCTTCGGCGACATCAGCAGGCTGTCCGACAAGGCCGCCAACTACTTCCTGTCCGTGGGTATCAAGAAGGGCGACATGGTCCTGACCATCCTCAAGCGCCACTACCAGTTCTGGTACGTGTCCGTCGCCCTCCACAAGATCGGCGCCATCATGGTCCCCGCCACCTTCATGCTCACCAAGCACGACGTGGAGTACCGCGTACGTTCCGCGTCGATCAAAGCGGTCATCTGCACCGACATGAACGGCGTCTGTGATGCCGTGGACTCCTCCGAGGACATCCCCTCCCTGGAGATCAAGATGGTCGTCAACTCCGAGAGGGAGGGATGGCTGCAGTTCGACAAGGGCATGGAGCAGGCCTCCGACAAGCTGGAGAGGATCCCCAACAAGTCCACCGACCCCATGCTGATGTACTTCTCTTCCGGGACCTCCGGGTACCCCAAGATGGTCCTCCACAACTACCAGTACGCCCTCGGCCACCTGTCCACCGCCAAATACTGGCAGAACGTGGACCCCGACGGCGTCCATCTCACCATCGCCGACACCGGCTGGGGCAAGGCCGCCTGGGGAAAGCTGTACGGCCAGTGGACCATGGAGACCACCGTCCTCGTCTACGACTACGACAAGTTCGAGCCCCACGAGATCCTGGACCTGGTGGCGAAGTACAACATCACCTCCCTGTGCTGCCCCCCGACCATGTTCAGGATGTTCATCAATGCCGGGCTGGAAGGGCACGACCTCACCTCTCTCAAGTACTGCTGCATCGCCGGCGAGGCCCTGAACCCCGACGTCTTCATCAACTGGAAGAACGCCACCGGCATCAGCCTCATGGAAGGTTTCGGACAGACCGAGACCACCGCCGTGGTCTGCAACATCCGCGGCATGATCCCCAAGCCCAGTTCCATGGGCAAGCCCAACCCCCAGTACACCGTGAAGATCGTCGACGCCGACGGGAACGAGTGCCCCAACGGTGAGTCGGGCGAGATCGTGGTGGCCTGTGAGCCCAGGCCCCCGGGCCTCCTGATGGAGTACTACCGCGACCCCGAGAAGAACGCCAAGGCCTTCACCAACGGCTGGTACCACACCGGCGACGTGGCCTGGAGGGACGAGGACGGGTACTACTGGTACGTCGGACGCAACGACGATGTCATCAAGTCCTCCGGATACAGGATCAGCCCCTTCGAGATCGAGTCCGTGCTGGTCACTCACCCCGCCGTCCTCGAGTGCGCCGTCACCGGCATCCCCGACCCCGTGAGGGGACAGCTGGTCAAGGCCACCGTGGTCCTAAGGGAGGGTTACACCCCGTCCGAGGACCTCAAGAAGGAACTCCAGAACTTCGTCAAGCACGAGACGGCCCCCTACAAGTACCCCAGGGCCATGGAGTTCGTGAACGAGCTTCCCAAGTCCTCCTCCGGCAAGATTAAGAGGGTCGACATCCGCAACAGGGACCTGGAGAAACTCAAGAATTCCCAGTGATTCCGGGGCTCACAGGCCCTGGGATTCCAGGATGTCCTTCGCCCGGTCGTCGCCCTGAGCGGCGGCCATGCCGAGATACCTTGCGGCACCGGACCTGTCGCCCCTCTCCAGCATCATCTTCCCGGCGAAGTACTGAGCCTCGGAGTGGCCCAGGTCCGCGGCCTCCTTCAAAAGAGCCAGGGCCTCCTCCGGTGACGAATCCGGATTGGCACCCTGAGCCAGGAGATAGCCGAGGGACATGAGGGCGTCGGAACGGGCGTCCGCGTCCTGCTCGCATTCCAGGGATCTCCGGTACCATCCGATGGCGGCCTGAACGTCGCCGCCTTTCGGGGCGTCCTCGGCGATGCATCCGAGGGAGAACGCGCAGGGTCCGTTGCCCTTCTCCGCTCCCCAGGAATACCATTTCTTAGCGAGGAACATGGACCGCTCGGTACCTATCCCGAGTTCGTATGCCTGTCCGAGGACGTACATCGCATCCGTGTTGCCCGCTTTCGCGGAGGATTCCAGAAGATAGAAGGCGGTCGCGGGGGCTATCGGGGCCCTGCATCCGAAAAGGAACATGAGGCCGTAGTTCAGCTGCATCTTCGGGTTGCTGTCCGTCTCCGGGCGGGCCACGAAGACGTCCATGTCGACATCCTCGCCGTTTATCTCGGCGAGGGCTATGGGGTCCCCCCAGCGGGCGGCCTCCAGGAAAAGATGGTGTGCGGCCTCCTGCTTCGCTTCGATCCCGATCCCGTACTTCATCATCTCGGCCAGGAAAACCTTGGCCGGGAGATTGCCCGCTTTCGCGGCGTTGCGGAACAGGTTGGCGGCGGTGGAGCAGTTGCGGACCACGCCCTTCCCGGTCTCGTACATACGGGCGAGGTTGGCGACGGAAGGGGGGTATTTCGCCATGTTCCCCTTCTGGAAGAAAGTGACGGCGGCATGGTCGGAGAATTCCTTACTGGCTCTGTCGAGGTAGATGAGTCCGAGGTTGTTCATGGCGCGGTGGGATCCGGCGTGTGCCGCCGTCTCTAGGTTCTCGATGGCGAGGGGGCGGGAGCGTTTGGTTCCCAGCCCCGCCTCGTACAGGAATCCGAGGGCGGCCCTGCCGTTCTTGTCCTCTTTCAGCGCGGAACGGTCGTACCATTTGTACGCCTCTTTGTAGGACTGGTTGGTGCCGTGTCCCGCTTCGTACATCGCCCCCAGAAGATACATGGCGTGGGGATCCCCCTTCGCCGCGGCCTTCTTGTAACAGTAGAACGCCTCCTCGAAGGATTGTTTGCCGTCGGAACCCAGGCGCAGCTTGTCACCCTCGCGGATAAGTGCCTCCACTGAACGCGGTTTTGGGTTCCGGCCGAATGCCATGGTTGGTGAATATCCATCGTTTATAAGGGGATGCCGTTCAATCCAATCCATCCGGGGACGACAAGTACCTCCGCATCTACGGCGATGACGGTTTCTTCGTCAGGCTCCTCATCAGGGAGTTCGACAAGAAGGATACCGAATCCGATGATGTCGACGACTACGGTCCCATCAAGTACTTCGAGGACAAGGCCATCACCGGCTGATCCCGGCATGGCATGCTATCCCCCGGCATATGCACCGTTGACACGGTTTCTTATACTGATTCGGGGATAGCATCGCCATGGGTCTCTTCTCGAGGGATGACGAATACAAGGTCGTGGTGCTGGTCCGCCAGGATGTCAAGATGTCCAAGGGCAAGACCGCCGCGCAGGCCTGTCACGCCGCCGTTTCCTGTGCCCTGCAAGCATACCGGAAGCACCCCTCGGAGTTCTCCGAATGGGACTCGTGGGGGCAGAAGGTCGTTTGCCTGAAGGTCCCCAACAAGGAGGAGCTCTTCCAGTACAAGGCCATCGCCGATGCCCAGGGGATCATATCGTCCGTCATTACGGACGCGGGCCGCACTGAGATAGAGCCAGGTACGATAACCTGCATGGGTCTCGGACCGGAGAAGCAGTCGGTCCTCGACAGGATCACCGGCGAACTCGGGATGCTCTGACGTCACTCGTAGCGGTGGATGCGGTTCCAGTTCAGGACCATCGTTTTGAGTTCCTTCGCCGCGGCCTTCTTGTCGGGCTGGGCCATGATGGCGGATACTACGGCGATGCAGTCGGCACCGGCCTGGAGGACGTGTTCGAGGTTACCGCGGTTGATGCCTCCGATGGCCACTACGGGCACCTCGTCGCCGACCTCCTTTCTGACATCCATGACGGCATCGAGTCCGACGCCCTGAACCGCATCCTTCTTGGTGGATGTGGCGAAGACAGCCCCGACGGCCACGTAGTCCGCGCCGTCGTCGACGGCCTTGCGGGCCTGGGCGGCGTTGCTCACGGATGCGCCGATGATCATCTCCTCGCCGCACAGCCTCCTGGCCTCGGCGACGGGGATGTCCCTCTGGCCGAGGTGGACTCCGTCGGCGCCGGAGAGGACGGCGATGTCCACCCTGTCGTTGACGATGAAGAACTTGCTCATCTCGAAGGCGATCTCCTGGATCTCCTTGGCGATGCGGAGCATCTCGGATGCGTCCCCGTTCTTGAGCCTGAGCTGGACGACGTCGGCGCCTCCATCGTAGCAGAGCCTCGCGGCCTCCGCCTCGCTCATACCACCGAGCATATCCCTGTCAGTTACGGCATAGAGTTCGAACATTGGAAATCATCCTTCGACAGTCCGTATATGGCGTCCATGAGATTTAAGCGGAACGTGCCAGGGCCGGCCGATACCGCGGCGGCCTTCTCGGCGGCTATGTTGAACACCGTGACGGCGGCGGCCGCGGATGCCGCGGAGACCCCGCAGGCCCCGGCGTAGCAGCCGGTCACCGAGGATACCATGCACCCGGTCCCGGAGACGTTCTCCTCCATGGGGGTGCCGCGGTCCAGGGCGATGACTTCCTTCCCGTCGGAGACGTAGTCCGTCGGCCCGGTGCAGGAGACGACGCATCCCAGCGAACGGGCGAGGCCGAGGGTCGATGCACAGGCGTCGGATGCCCCTGCGGAGTCCACTCCGCGGACCTCTCCCCCGAGTCCGGAGAGGAACCCGATCTCCCCCGCATTCCCCTTGATGATGCAGGTCCCCGGCGATTTGGAGACGCATCCGTCGATGATCCTGCGGGTGATATCCGTCCTCAGCCCGGATGCCCCGCATCCTGCAGGGTCCAGAACGAGGGGTTTCCTCAGGTCGGAGGCGGTCTCGGCGGCCGCAAAGAGGGCATACCCGATAACGGACCTGTCGGGCGTGCCTATGTTCACGACGACGGCATCCGCGATCCTCACGAGGTCGGAGGCATCGGAGGGTTCCGTCGACATGCAGGGGGAACCCCCGGCGGCGATGCAGATGTTGGCGCAGTCGTTCACGGTGACTATGTTGGTGACGTGCACGACGAGGGGTCTCTTCGAGCGGACGGTGTCCATCATCCTGGGAATGTCGGAATGCATTTTTATCCAGTCCATCCTGCAAAAGCGGGTTGCTGCCCTTTAACACGCGCGTCAATCTATAAATAAAAAAGGCTGGATTGAGGGTCGATCCCATGGCTGACGAAATACCGGCTAAGCAGAAGCAGAGGGAGCCCATCACGATGTTCTTCGGGATCGTCCTTCTCGCTGCTTGCCTCCTAGCAATCGGCATCTTCATCTCCGACCACGTGCTCGGCGATGACGAAGACAAAGTTACCAACACATCCAAAGTCACCGTCGATTATACCGGTGCGATCTACGGATACTACGACGAGGGCGGCGCCATCTTCCAGACCACCATCGACTCCATCGATGACAACGAGAAGTACCGCTACACCCCCACCTACACCTTCAACGACAGCACCTTAACGGTCGACATGGCCAACCCCACCGTCCTCTCGATGTTCGCTAGTGCTCTCGAGGGTCATTCCGTGGGCGATACCGTCCGTGTCGCGATTCCCGCTTCCGAGGCCTATGACAAGCCCGTGGTCTACGAGCCCATCGCCCTCAGCGGCATCCAGGCCCCTCACACCAACAATGTCCTCAAGTCCTCGCTCGACGGACTGGACAAGTACGGATGGACTTACAACTATGTCTTCGACGACAACACGGGTATGTACATCATCAACTACACCATGGGCAACGACATGGTCATCGAGAAGGATGTCGACGGGGTCACCTACAGGACCTCCAATTTCGACATCGACAGCGATTCCGTCACCTACGACCTCGCCGT
Source organism: Thermoplasmata archaeon (assembly GCA_015063225.1). Taxonomy (GTDB): domain Archaea; phylum Thermoplasmatota; class Thermoplasmata; order Methanomassiliicoccales; family Methanomethylophilaceae; genus Methanomethylophilus. The sequence continues at coordinate 73,917 of SUSU01000001.1, forward strand.
GAGCAACGTCGTCAAGGCAAAGGACGAGAACGGCAACGAGTACACCATCGATTATGAGAGCAAGTCCTACACCGCCATCGAGTCCTTCTACCTTCCCGGTACCGATTTCATCGTGGTCGGTGCGGAGAACATCGAGAACGGATCCATCAGCGGCGACATCCTCGTGAAGGCCGCCAGCGGGTTCATCGACAACATGCCCCTGTTCTTCGTCATCAAGATCGTCTCCATGGAGTGATCTCCAAATCATTTCCCGGGCCCCGTGCCCGGGCTCTTTTTTCAATCAGTGCCCAAGGTTACCATCGTGTTGGCGGCATTCCCGTCTGACGGCACCTGTCCGCATTTGCCCCTGGAACGGCCCAGGAGCCGTTGGTTTGAACGAAGGGACTAACCTCCCTTCGGCATGCCGTCTTTGTCCCTGGGTCGCATTGGGGGCAATACCCGGCATTTCACCTCTGGAAAAACCCCGTACTGAGGCTCCGGAACGTATCCCGGGAGCCATCAACACGCTGGTAACCTAAAACGGGAAAAGGACGCGGATGCGCCCTTCGGGACGCATCCGTTTTAGTGTTTTAGACGGACATCTCCATCTTGTTGACGACGTCGCGGGGACCCTTGCCGAAGAGGTACACTGCATCGGACTTGCCCCTGAAGATGATGACGTCGGGGAAGTGCGGGAGGCCGTCGAGGACGGACCTCACGGTGGTCGCGACGGCGCCCTCGTTCATCTTGCCCTTGACGACGGCGACCCTCAGGCCTGCGGTCTTCATGTCCCTCTCGAGGGCGGAGTCGCCGTTGAAGAATGCGACGCAGCGCATGTCCGGGTTGGTCTTCATGACCTCGAGGAGGATGAACGAGAGGTGTTCCGCGGAACCGAACTTGGCACCTCTGCCCTTGGATATCGTCCCGTTGCGGACGAAGATGCGCTTGTCCACACCGGCGATGTCCTCGGGGCCCTTGGGGGCCTTCGAGGCGTAGGCGATGTTCATACCCTCCCTGGGGATGAGGTCGGTCGGCATGATGCGGGGGATCTTCCCCAAGGCGGCATCGAGGTCCCTGAGGACGTTGACCATGTCCCCGTCCTCCTTCTTGGTGAGGGCGATCTTGGTGTTGACCACGGGTATGCCCTTGCCGATGGAGTACTGTGTCTCGATGGACTTCTGGATCATCTTGCGGGCCTCGGTCACGCTGGTCACGAGGTCGAGCCCGTTCGCCATGTTGGCGGTGATGAACGCGGAGAGCGCGCACCCCGAGCCGTGGCCGGAACGTCCCTTGAGGCGGGGGTTCTTGATCTTGGTGATCCCGGAGGAGAGGTACAGGTAGTCGGTGACGGTCTTGCCGTCGAAGTGCCCTCCCTTCAGGAGCACGCAGGTGCCGTCCTTCCCGATGAGCTCGCACGCCTCAATGGCGTCGTCCTCGGAACGGATGTCGAATCCCACGAGCTCCTCCGCCTCGTCCCTGTTGGGGGTGATGAGGGCGCACATGGGGATGAGGTCGCGCTTCAGAGCGCGGACGTAGTCCCCCCTGTAGAGGTCGTCGCCCACCGATGCGACCATCACGGGGTCGACGATCAGCGGGAAGTCGTAGTCCTCGACGAAGTCCGCCACCAGGCGGACGGTGTCCGGTTCGTAGAGCATTCCTGTCTTGGCGGCCTTGATGTCCAGGTCGGACACCACGGCCTCCAGCTGCGCGGAGACGATCTCCGCGGGTATGGGGTGCACCGCTTTCACCTCCCGGGTGTTCTGTGCGGTGACTGCTGTGATGACGCTGGCGCAGTGGACTCCCAGGGCCGCCATGGCCTTTATGTCCGCCTGGGCTCCCGCCCCGGCCACGGAATCCGAACCAGCGATCGTAAGTGCGGTTCTCATGTGTTTCCACCCATCTGCTGAAACTATAAATTAAGCACGCGGGCGCGCAGATTTAATAAGAGGGTTTTGCCGTAGGGGGACGCATGGCCAAGAGCAGCATCCATTTCATTCTCAAGGGGCGCAGCAGCTACAAGGACCTCGCCCCCGTGTTCGGGAACATCCTCGAATTCTGTCTGAAGACGGTCGACCAGATGCCCGAGGAGGAGGAGATGGAGATGATCCTCCGTATCAACCTCGACGATCTCGAGAGGGACCGCAAGCCCGAGGGATACCTCCGCAAGGCGAGGATCCGCATCGTCTTCCCCATGGACAGGAAGGAGTTCTACGTCCAGAGCTACAACTCCAAGCTCGTGGACCTCGGCCTCCTCGCCAACCACATCAAGTCCGTCCTCACCGAGGCCGGCATCGAGTTCGATTTCACCGAGGATGACGCGATCACCTTCGACCTCCACCCCAAGAAGAGATGAGGGGTTGACCCCGGCGGTATCCCGCCGGGGGAAAACTACTGTTTTGTTGTTTACAATCGGACCGTCGGCAATCGCTCGCCGAGGAGTTCCTTCCAGCAGTTCGCGATGAGCTGCTTCTTGGTGCGGACCGCGTCCTCGCGGGCCATGAGGGCCGACTCGGAGAGCACGGCCTCCACATCGCCGGAGGCGACGGAGGTGCCGCCGTAGGAGTCCCTGCGGTCGACGCAGGACCTGACGGCGATGGCCTGGAAGACGTCCTCGTCGATGAGGTCGGAGAACCTGTGGAACTCCTCCAGGGTGAGGCTGTCGAGGGTCTTCCTGTTCTCGATGCAGTACCTCACGGTCTCGCCCACGACGGCGTGTGCGTCGCGGAAGGGGAGGCCCTTGGTTACCAGATAATCGGCCAGGTCGGTGGCGTTGATGAAGCCGTCGTTGGTGGACTTCAGCATGCGGTTCTCGTCGACCTTCATGGTGGACACGACCTTGGAGAGCATGTCCGCGCACTCGGTGACGCTCACGATGGAGGTCATGAGGGCGTGCTTGTCTTCCTGGAGGTCGCGGTTGTAGGAGAGGGGGAGTCCCTTCATGGTGACCATGATGTTCACCAGGGAACCGACGGCGGCGCCGGTCTTCCCGCGGACGAGTTCGGCGATGTCGGGGTTCTTCTTCTGGGGCATGATGGAGGAACCGGTGCTGTAGCGGTCGTCCATCTCCACGAACCCGAAGGGCTGGGAGTTCCAGTAGATGAGCTCTTCGCAGATTGAGGAAAGGTCCACGGCGGTCATGGCGGCGTCGAAGGAGAGCTCGCAGACGAAGTCGCGGCTGCCGACGGAATCCATTGAGTTCTCGGTGGGTTCCTTGAATCCCAGTAGGGAGGCGGTCACCTTGCGGTCGATCGGATAGGTGGTGCCGGCGAGGGCGGCGGAGCCCAGGGGGCAGCGGTCCATGCGGTTCAGCGCGTCGAGGAAACGGTCCCCGTCGCGGCCGAAGCGGAAGGCATGTGCTAGGAGGTGGTGGGACAGGGTCACGGGCTGTGCGTGCTGCATGTGGGTGAAGCCGGGCATTATGGTGTCGCGGTGCTTGGCGGCCACGGTCTGGAGCGCCTTGATGAGGCGGTCCACGGCCTCCACGGCCTCGAGTGCGGCGTCGCGGAGCCACATGCGGTAGTCGGTGGCCACCTGGTCGTTCCTGCTCCTGGCGGTGTGCAGGCGTCCTCCGGCCTTACCGATCATGTTGGTGAGGGTGTTCTCCACGTTGGTGTGCACGTCCTCCAGGTTCTCGTCCCACTCGAAGGAGCCGTCCCGGAGCTGTCCGGCGATGGTGATGAGGCCCCTGGTGATGGAGTCGGCGTCGTCCGCATCGATGATGCGGCACTGCTTCAGCATGCGCACGTGGGCGAGGGAACCCATGACGTCGTAGAACGCCATCACGGAATCCACGTCGAGCGACGATGTGAACGCGAGGGTGGAGTCGTCCATGCCCTCGGCGAAACGTCCGGACCAGAGAGCCTTGCCTGCCATCGGGATCACTTCTTCCCATGGGCCTTGGCGGCGGTGGAGTCGGGGAGTCCCCAGACGTAGATGAATCCCATCGCGGCCTTGTGGTCGAAGGTGTCCTCGGTGTCTTTGGAGTAGGTGGCGAGGCCGGTGTCGTACAGGGAGTAGGGGGACTTGCGGCCGATGACGGTGCAGGAACCCTTGTAGAGCTTCATGCGGACGGTGCCGGCGACGAACTCCTGAGTCTTGTCGATGAAGGCGTTGATGGGCTCGCGGAGTCCGCCGAACCATTGTCCGTCGTACACCATGCGGCAGAACTTCTTCTCGATGTCCTTCTTGAAGTCGAGGACCTCGCGCTGGAGGGTCATGGCCTCGATAGCCTTGTGGGCCGCTATTATGACGACGGCGGCGGGGCACTCGTAGGTCTCGCGGCTCTTGATGCCGACCAGGCGGTCCTCCACGTGGTCGATGCGACCGACGCCGTTGGCGCCGGCGATCTCGTTGAGCTTGTTGATGAGGGACACGCCGTCCATCTTCTCGCCGTTGAGGGCCACGGGGACGCCCTTCTCGAACTCGAGCTCGATGACGGTGGGGGTGTCGGGGGCCTCCTCGGGGGCGACGGTGTGGATCCACGCGCCTGCGGGGGGCTCGGCCCAGGCGTTCTCGATGGCGCCGCACTCGCAGCTAGCTCCCCAGAGGTTCTCGTCGCGGGAGTAGGGGGAGTCCTTCTTCGCTTTGATCTCGACGCCGTTCTCGGCGGCGTAGTCGATCTCCTCGTCGCGGGAGCAGACCCACTCGCGCTGGGGGGCGATGATCTTGATGGAGGGGTCCTGGGCGGCGATGCCGGCGTCGAAGCGGACCTGGTCGTTGCCCTTGCCGGTGCAGCCGTGGGCGATATACTTGGCGCCCTCCTCGTGGGCGATCTTGACGAGGGTCTTGGCCATCAGCGGGCGGGCGATGGCGGTGGAGAGGGGGTAGACGTCCTGGTAGAGGCCGTTGGCCTTCACGAGGGGCCATACGTATTCCTCGACGAACTCCTTGCGGACGTCGAAGAAGTCGGCGCGGATGGCGCCGTTGCGGAGGGCGCGGGCGACGATCTCCTCGCCGTCGGTCTCGGGCTGTCCGACATCGACGGAGATGGCGACGACGTCGACGTTGTAGTTGTCCTGCAGCCAGCGGATATCGACGGAGGTGTCCAGTCCGCCGGAGTAGGCGAGGACGACCTTGTCGCGTCCGGGTTTGGAATTGGAAGATGATGTAGCCATGAGTGGCCGTACATTATTCTTTATTAAAAAGACAGCGCGGGTTTGTACTGTGTTCGGCAATTCGTCCGAACGAGGGGCATTGATAGCCGGCGGCGGTTTTCCGACTTTCGGATGAATTACCGAACACAACAGCGAAGCGTTCCAACAATCTTTGAAGTTGTAGAGAAGGGCCTCCCCGGTGAGGGGAGGTAAAAGGTTTCAAACGACCCGTTCACTCAATTCTCAGGTCCACGGGTAATCCATGTACACGGTGACGATGTTACCCACAGGAATGACGATGCGTAAATATTCGCCTTCGTCGTACATGTTCTTGTAGTAACATACGGAATCTCCGTTGCCGTATATCTCGTACCCGTCCAGCAGGAGAGCCCAGATATCGATGTCGCTGTCTGCCTCGAATGTCACTCTATCGCAATGGTAGTGTTCGAGTTGATAGGAGACGGCTTCCTGTTCATTTCTGACGAATGCGTAGTCATTCATATCGATGGACAGTTCGGAACCATCTTCTATTATGGATACTGCGGTCGTCGAACCTGCACTGCTACCGCCGTTTCCGTCGATAATGACCATTGCGTTATCGGGATCGGATTCCAGTACCTTTGCCCATACGGCGTGCACCTCGTGATCCATCCTTACGACGATGGATCCTGCGGGAACGGTGACATTGGAATCCGAATCGGACCAACCTGCGAACACCAACCCTTCCGGAGCCTCGAAATCGAATTCGTCGATTCCGGCAAGGACCGACTGATGTTCTCTGACCACGGTGGTTTCGCTTCCGGGACCGGCACGGTATGTTACGGTGTAGTCTCCCGGTGTGTAGCCGTTTCCTTCACCGATGTGCATCTCCGTCATCGAATCCTTTTCGATGACCTCGACCCCGTCTTCCATTCCTGTGACAAGCACGATATAACCGCACTGATCCTCGGTATCGACATACACCGTTAGGGTCGCGGTGTATCCCGGGAAAGACTGGCTCCAAACATAGGGGATCATGGCGGTCTCGCGGGGCTCATCATTGATAAGGAGCTCGACACCGAGTTCGTTACCCTCGATTCCGAATATGCCTTCGGCATATAAGCTGGCACCCTGGATCTCCAGTTCCGAATTGGGTAGGGATCCCTGCAGATAGATCTTGGAATCGAACTCATGAGTCCACCTCTCCTTTTCCTCGTCCCAAGTAAAGCGTTCGAGTCTATAGATCTCCTGATCGGCATAAACGACTACTGATATTGTCTGTGACTGCGATACAAGGTTTTCGCCCTCGTACTGCTCTTCTTCTGCGATGAACCTGTCACCAACCGTTGCGGTGTAAGCGGTTGGAGTGATCCATTCGGCGTAGAGAGTCACAACCCCCTCGGAGGCAAGTGCCACGAGGTCGTCATCAAGGACGGTGGACAGCCTGCAATGGGTACCTTCCCCGTCTGCCTGGGTGTTCCATCCGGCAAATGCACTCCCGGCTGGAACGGAGGTTGGGGCGGGGAGGAAGAACCTGCGCCCTTCCATAACCTCCACATCTCTGGGGGTGACACCAACACCGTTGTTGATGTTGAATCTCACGGTGTAGATGTCGCCAATCTCTTCCCATACAAGGTAAACTGTGACCTCGTCTCCATCGAAGGAGTCGTAAACGAGGAGATATGTCGTGTCTCCCATGGAGTAGACCATGAGGTCCTCGGGGCCCGCAGAACCGTCTGCGGTGGTGGCCCACCCGGACATCATGTATCCGTCATTTTCGATCCCTGCGGAATCGATCTCCTCAGCTGAAGGAAGCACATACATTGCATAGCCATCTTCGTCATCGTAGTATTCCACTTCGTAGACATCGTCTAATTCTCCGATGGCCCCGTTGACATCCAGATGGATGATGGGGGTCTGCTGGTTCCCCTCGATAAGATACAGGTATATGACGCGCTCGTCATCGGCAAGTTCGATAAGATCCGCGGTTTCATAAGCCTGACCTAGCCCGTATTCGTTATCCCAATCGTCGTACACGCAATCGGCGGCGAGGCCCATCCCTTCCAGCTCTTCGGCGGAAAGGATGGTGTATGTCCTGTCGGTGGAGAAGAAGTTCCTGCTGCAGGCCTCGTTTCCGTTCTCCATGAGATAGATCACGGTATAATTCACCACTTCTGGTGCCTCCCCCTCCTCCCACTGTACGTAGAGGTGGATCTCCCTGTCCTCGTTGGCATATGCGATTATGTCTGCCACGGAGACCGACTGTCCGAATTCGATGCCATCGCCGTTCCCGTTATCCTCGGTGTTGAATCCGGTTGCGACGTGTCCGTCATATTCCCATTCGACATCGTTGGGCATTCTGATACTGCCCATGTGTGAGCTGATGACGGTCTCTATGGTATCCTGTGAACCGTTGTTGGCATGGATGATGCCAGTGTACAGATCCTGCAGGTTAGCCCAGTCCACGAAGAGCGTGACGGTGTTGTTGCTGGCCAGCGCCACCAAATTCTCTACGGGGACCTCCTCTCCGGCGAAGAAGAAGGTTCCCGCATAGTCCGCGGTCGAGTTGAAACCGATGAATATGTGGTTGGGGTTGGAACTGGTCCATTGTATGTTCTCGGGTAGCCGGTAATGCTCATCATCGGCATTGAATGATGTCTCCAGCGGTTCGTCTGCTTGATTTCCTGTGCAGGGGTAGATGATCAGGTCATACGTATTGCCGTCGTCTTCCTCTCCCCATTCCACGTACAGGGTGGCAACACGGTCGACGGCCATGTCGATGAGGTCATCGATATAGATCGTATCGCCGAAGAAGTAATCGGTTCCTGCACCATCGGCCTGGGTGTTGAAACAGATGGCGTAATGCCCGGCATAGGTCCAACCGATTTCCTCAGGAAGGGTGATCGCTTCCATGCGCTCTACGAGGTACATGGAAACGTTCTGATCGGTATTGTTGTTGGCCCTGATGATGCCGGTGTACACGGTCTGGGTGTTCTCCCAGTCGACGTACAGGCTCACGGTGTTGTTACCGTCAGCCAATGCAATGAGATCCGACACGGATACGTTCTGTCCGAAATGGAAGAATGTTCCGGTGCTGTCGCTCCTGCTGTTGAATCCGACGGCGACGAAGCCGCTGCGGGTCCATTCGCTGATGTCCTCACGATCAGGGAGTTCAACGTGCCCGTCGTTGGCGGTGAACTGGTGGGTGTCGGAGCCCTCGGTGCCGTTGTTAGCGTAGAGGATGCCGGTGTAGGTGGTATCGCCTATCTCTCCGCCGTTCTCGCTCACATGCAGGTTGAGGACATGATTGTCGTTGGCAAGCGCTATGAATACCGAGGTGTCGTAGGCACGGCCCAGCTCATAGTTGTTCCCCAACTCATCGTATACGCCGTCGGCAGAGATGCCCATTCCAGCGAAATCGTTGGCGGAAAGGATGGTGTACGTCCTGTCGGTGGAGAAGAAGTTCCTGCTGCAGGCCTCGTTTCCGTTCTCCATGAGATAGATTACGGTGTAACTCACCACTTCGGGCGTCTCTCCCTCCTCCCACTGTACGTACAGGTATGGGTTCTCGAGGCTCAACAGGGCTTCTGTAGAGACCTCGGCGCGTAAGGGGTAGAAGTCACCACTGCCATCCGCCTGGGTGTTGAACCCGACGGGGGTGTGTCCGGTCCAGGTCCACCAGTCTTCGATTTCGCCCCTGTCGGGGAGGAGTGTCGTCTCCCCCTGGATGGGGCCCTGTTGGTATTCGGGAGTCGCACCTTCGAAGTTGCCGTAGATGCGGCCCTGGATCGTGTTCTCATTCCACAGGACATAGAGGGCAGCTCTCGGGAGCGACATGGCGTCTCCCTGATTCATGACAGATCCCAGGTCGAAAGTAACTCCTCCGTTGCCGTCACGGGTGGTGCTGAAGCATACCGGAGTGACGAGGGCTCCTCTGTTCCACAGCTCTGTGATCTCCTCCGCACTCGGGAGCTGTACGCTCTTGAGGTCTGCTAAGGTGGTGAGGCTTATGGCCTCCTGACAGTCGTAGTTGGAAAGGATCACCAGGTAGATCGGATCAGAATCGCTGGACGGTACGGGGGGAAGGGGCGCCCATATGACGTACAGGATCCCGTTGCAGGCGAGTACGTCATCGTAGCTCATCTCGGCGCCGAAGTACACTCCCACGACCGCATCCTCGCGGGGGGTGTCCGCTAGACCGATGGGTGTGGCATCGTTCCTGAAATACCTGGCGTCGATGCTGGCAAAGGAGGGGGCGATCATGCCGGACTCTGGATCCACATTAACGGTGAAATACAAGGGGTCGCAGTTCTCGTAGTTCCCGTAGATCCTGCACTGGGTAATCGTGGCGGCCTCCCATATGACGTACAGGGCGTGGTTCTCGAGGGCCGCGACCGCCTCGGCGGTGATCAGGGCCCCGAAGGCGTATGTGGTACCATTGCCGTCGGCCTGGGTGTTGAACCCGGTGGCGGTCCAGCTCTGACCTCTGTTCCAGGGGAGATGGCCGGCGTCGTCGGGCAGCTCGGTACCTTCGTCGGGTATGATGTTGCTGACGTACTCGGGGTTGGCACCCTCGAAGTTCCCGTAGAGGTATCCGATGACAGGCTCGCCCTCGGTCCAGGTGAGGAACAGGGTGATCCTGCCGTTCTCTGCATCGTAGATCTGCGCGATCTGGGCCGGGGTGATGTAGCTGTCGAAATCGTATGCCGTCTGTCCCTGGGCGGAAGTTGCGTAACCGGTGGCGGTGTGGCCGCTCCAGGTCGTCAGGTCCTCGAGATCGTTGTAGCTGGGGAGCCTGATTGAGAGTCCGGAGTCAACACTCCGGATTACCCTCGAGGTGTCTCCGCCCTGGTGGTTCGCATCGACATAGACGTCGATGTAGGGGCTGGACACGTAGATGTTCAGCCTCTCATATTCGTCGAGGCAGCTGAGGGCTATGCTGGTGGCGATGGTCTCTCCGGGAGCATAGTTGTAGCTGCTGCCCTGGTAGCTGTAGAAGGAAAGCCTGGTCATGGGCTTGTCCTGGCAGCCGAGCTGGTCCAGGGTGGGGAGGGTGACGGTCTGCTGGTCCTCGCTGAACGTGGTGGTGTACCGCGAATCGCCGGAGCAGACGATATCGTAGACGGCGGCGGGGGCATCCTCCCACACGGCGAACAGGGAGATCGCACCGGACTGTGCGTGGGCGGGGTTGAAGGCCGCGGGGGTGAAGGCACCGTTGCTGTACGCGTACGCCACCTGGCCGTCGAGGGTGAGGGACCATCCAACGAAGACGTACTCGTCCCTCTCGGGGATGATGCTGTTGCTCGGGGCGGAGAGGGTCCTCGTGAGGACGGAGGATCCCTGGTAATCTCCGCCGTTGCAGTCCATGGTGACCTCGTAGTTCGTGACCACGTGCATGTCGGCGGGCTTGGAGACCAGGGTTACGGTCTTGTAGTCCACGGTTCCGGTGGCCGCGTCGTCGACATCCCCGAGGACGGCCTTGTAGCAGAGACCGTCGCTGACGCCGATGTAGAGCTGCCACAGGTTGTAGTCGACCATGGTCTGGTTATACGAGCTGTAGTAGTTCTGCTCCAGCTTGTGGGCGGTGATGATGTAGACGGGGATGTTCTGGCCGCCGAACTGGACGTTCCCGCGGGTCCAGACGGACCAGTCGGGTTCGTCGGGGTATAACACGTCGAATACCTGGGGATACAGCCCTGCAGCCCTGGGCATGTCGCTATAGCCACCGGAGTAGGAGAACATGTAGTTGCTGTTGCTCACCTGCGTCACGGTGAACGTGACCTCCTCCTCGCCGTCGTCGTACACGAAGGCGTCGCCGACGGTGGCGGAGTACTGGGCGAACTCCGGGAGGACCTGGTAGAACTTCAGTCCGATGTAGTAGGCCCTGCTGTACTGGTCGTTGTCCCCGGCCTCGCCGAAGACGATGGTCATCCTTCCGTTGTCATTGACCGCGTTCACCCTCAGGGTGGTATTGTCATCCAGGATGAGGCGGTAGTTCTGGGCGTTGGCGGTGAACGTGTAATAGTCTCCGTTGGCGAAGTACTGCCAGGAGCTTCCTCCGGTGACGGTTATGACCTGTCCCTCGGCCCCGTTCACCCTGAGGGCATCGTTGTCCCCGTTCATCAGGGCGATGCCCTCGGGGAGGTTGTAGATCGTCCACTCGATGTTGGTCTTGGGGTTGGTGATCCTCTCCCAGTTCGCGTTCACGATCCTCGACTGGGTGACGGCATCGCCGGGCTTGAAGAGCTCGAGGTCGTTCGTGCTCCAGCCGGTGAACATGTATCCGTCCCTGGTGAATCCGATCTCGCCGAGGGCGGGGTAGGTGGAGGACGTCCTCACGACGTTTTCGTCAGGGGTTCCGCCGTTGGGCCTGTAGGTGATCTCCGCAGGCTGCAGCTGCCTCTGCTGGTGAGCGGTGAACTGGTATTCGGAGACGTCTCCGGAGGGGCCGGTCTCGCTCGCGTAGCATACGAAACCGTCGGCGGTCACGTAGATGGTGAAGGTGTAGTTCGTTCCGGAGACGACGTAGGATTGCGTGTAGATGTCCACGACCTTCTCCACACCGTTGATGGTGAACGTTCCGGTCGAGTGCTCGCCGGTCTCGATGGCCTCGATCATCTCGGGGGACCATCCGTTCATAATCGGGTAGGCGCCGATGGGGAGCTCGGTAACCCAGGTCTCGGTCCAGGAGTTGTAGTTGGTGTTCTGCTCCACGCGGAAGGTGGTGTCGCCGACCGCGATGACGGTCATCGTGACGTCGAAGACCTCGCTGGGGCCGTCGATCTTCTGGCCGGTGAAGGTGTAGCCCACGGACGGGGTGAACTCCATCGCGGCCCACTTGACGTAGAGGGTCACGGAGTCGCCGTCGCCGGCGAGATTCACGAGGGCGTCATCGAAGATGACGGTGCCGCGGTAGTCGGTACCGGTTCCGTCGGAGGCGGTGTTCCATCCGCCGAAGAACATCCTCTGTCCCTGTACGACCTTGGAAGTGGCGAACTCGGGGGCGAGGAAGTTGGCTCCGGCCCTGGCGTGTCCGTCGGCGGGGGCGTCCCCGCTGCCTCCGTTGGCATCGAAGTGGATTGTGTAGGACTTCGGGTTCCACTGGGCGTAGAGGGTGAGGGTGGTGCCCTCGGGCTGCAGGTAGTAGGTCTCGGGGCTGCACACGCCGTCCTCGAAGGCCTCCACCATGATGTTCTCGTAGAACGACCATCCACCGAAGGTGTATCCCCTCTTGGTCGGCTCGGTGGCGGGTTCGTCGAAGGAGCCGTCGATGGAGACGGTCTGGTCTCCGGGCATATTGCCCTCTCCGCCCTTCATGTTGTAGACGACGGAGTAGGTGATGGGCTCGTACCTCTGGTACATCCTGGTGTCGACCGTGAGGTCGCTGGCCTGGACGGCGCTGGTGAGGTCGGCGTTGTAGTACTTCTTGCCGCCTTCCAGCGCGTCGTAGTATCCGATGAACCTCTTGCCGTACTCGCCGGAGGGTTCGTAATCCCTGCCGAGGGCGGGCATGGCCTGTCCGTAGGTCGCGTTGAGGGCCGGGACGCCGTCACCGAAGCTGACGGTGACGGTGTTGGCCTCCCATTCGGCGCGGAGGGAGGTGTCCTGGAGGATGTCCCAAGAGAGCTTCACGGCGCGGCCGAGGGAGTCGTAGTACTTCTCGTCGCCGAGGTAGTATCCCAGGAATCCGAACCCGGTCTTGGAGGGGATCAGGTTCGCGGAGAGGGTCTCGATCTCCCTGTGGTACAGGATCTGGAAGGAGCCGATGAGGTCGTTGCCGTCGTAGAGGCGGACGGTGTACTGGTTGGGGTTGAAGGCGGCGTGGAGGTAGAGGGTGGTGATGACGGGCTCAGAGAAGTCGTAGTTCTCGCCGTTACCCGTCTGCCAGCTGGCGAAGGCGTATCCGTCCTTCTGGGGGGCTACCGCCGGAGCGGTGGCGGTGCCGCCGTGGACCACGAGTCCGACGTCGCCGTAGGATTGGGTATCGACGTAGAAGTGCACGGAGCGGTAGTTGATTTCTATCGTTCCGAGTCCTCCGGTGACGGTGACCTCCCCGGCGGTCTCGCTGTTCCTCTTGATGATGTAGGCGCCGTCGACGATGGGGAAGTTTTCGGAGGTCTCGAGGTAGAAGGAGCCGTCGTTCCTGACGAACATGTCGGCATGCGCGTCGTTCTTCCAGACGGAGATCGTCTGGTCTTGGAAGGCCGGGCCGACGCCGTCGACCTTGAAGGTCACGGTGATGCTGTTGTTGTCCCAGTGGGCGGTGAGGGTGGCCGTTGCGGTGTAGACATCCCAAACCTTGGCGGAAGTTCCGTCGGGGTTGTAGTACATGTCGTCTCCCAGGAAGAATCCGAGGAACGCGCCGTCGGCCTTGGTGGGCGGGGTGATGGCGGGCATGCCGGAATCGAATGTCGCTGTGACGCCCTCCACGGGGGAACCGCCGGCGGAGTCGAAGGTGACCTCGGTGGTCTTCGCGGTCCACTGGATGATGATTATGACACCATCCACTCCGATGGTCCCGGAGTCGGGGGTGTAGCCGGCGTAGTTGTATCCGGTCCTCGTGGGCCTCTGCTCGTGGAACTGCACTCCCTCCTGGAGGAGGTCGGCCATGATCGCGGCGACGGAGGTCCCGTACTCGAAGTCCTTGGTCGTGGTCCTGGCATTGGCGTCCCACAGCCACGCGCCGTTCTGTCCGTCGAGGATCTGGTAGTTCAGCGGCCATCCGCGGTCGAAGGAGACCGTGGCGGTGTACTTGTTGACGGTCCACTTGGCGAAGTATTCCTTGTCCCCGTACTCGCCGGCGGCGATGACCGTCACGGGCTCGCCTGAGAACTGGCTGTCGGCGTACCATCCCGCGAAGGTGGATCCGGTCTTGGTGACGTCGGTCGGGAGACTCTTGGCGTTGCCGTAGGTGTAGGAGGTGACGTTTCCGCTGTTGATGGTGCCTCCGTTGGTGTTCAGGGTGACGCTGTAGGACTGGGGGGTCCACTGGGCGACGAGGGTGACGGCGGCGGTGACTGTGGAGGTGGAGAAGTCCCATGCGATCTCGCCGTTCTTCCACTCGGTCAGCTCGTTGCCGGTCTTGCTGATGTTCTGGGGCTCGGTAACGGTGTTCCCGGAGAGCACCACGGCGGCGGGGGCGTTACCGGTTCCTCCGTTCAGGTCGAAGGTCACGGTGAAGTACGCGACATTCAGACTTCCGCTTCCCTGGGCGCTGGTCGCGATGGTCCCCACCCTGTCGTTACCGACGTACAGGGCATAATCGGAGTTCTTCTCGATTCCGGACCTGCATGCATATGCGCCGTTCCCCTCGTACTCGAGGGCGAAAGCGTTCCCGGCATCGTTCTTCTTGGCGGTGACGGTCAGATCCTCGTAGGCGCTGCCGTCGAGGGTGATGTTGGCCACGATGTTGTACGGGCCCCAGTGGGCGGTGAGGGTGGCGGTGGCGTGGTAGATGTCCCACAGCTTGGCGGAAGATCCGTCGGGGTTGTAGTACATGTCGTCTCCCAGGAAGAATCCGAGGAACGCGCCGTCGGCCTTGGTGGGCGGGGTGATGGTGGGCGCGTTGGAATCGTATGTGGCGGTGACTCCCTGAACCGCGGAGCCGCCGGCGGAGTCGAAGGTGACCGTGGTTGTATTCGGGGTCCACTGGATGGTGATCGTAATGCCGTCCACTCCGATGGTCCCGGAGTCGGGGGTGTATCCGGTGTAGCTGTATCCGGTCCTCGTGGGCCTCTGCTCGTGGAACTGCACTCCCTCCTGGAAGAGGTCGTCCATGATCGCGCCGACCTCGGTTCCGTAATCGAAGTCCTTGGTCGTGGTCCTGGCATTGGCATCCCACAGCCAAGCGCCGTTCTGTCCGTCGAGAATCTGGTAGTTCAGGGGCCATCCGCGGTCGAAGAAGACCGTGGCGGTGTACTTGTTGACGGTCCACTTAGCGAAGTACTCCTTATCCCCGTATTCGCCGGCTGCGATGACGGTGACGGGATCACCGGAGAACTGGCTGTCGGCGTACCATCCCGCGAAGGTGGATCCGGTCTTGGTGACATCGGTGGGGAGATTGGTGGCCACTCCGTAGGTGTAGGAGGTGACGTTTCCGCTGTTGATGGTTCCTCCGTTGGCGTTCAGGGTGACGTTGTAGGTCTTCGCGGTCCACTGGGCTGTGTAGGTGACGGCGGCGGTGACGGGGGTCTCCGCGGTGATGGCGGTGTTCCATCCGTTCGGGTCGTATCCGTTCCTGGTGGGCGTGGGCAGGGTTCCCAGAGTGCCTCCGGAGATCCTGTCGATGACCTTGCTGGTGGCGTCCTCGAAGGTTCCGCCGGCGTAGTCGAAGGTGACGGAGTAGAAGTTGACGGTCAGCTCTCCGCGCCCGGCGTTGATGCCGACGGTGCCGATCTCGGCGTCTCCCCTCTTCACGGTGAGGATGTCTCCGTTGGAGATGGGGAAGTTTGCGGAGGTCTCCACGTAGAAGACGCCGGCGCTGGTGGCGGGCATGGTCACGCTGTTGGTGTTGTTCCACAGGGTGATGGCCTCGGGGAAGGTGTGGAGGGTGCCGTCGAGCTTGGTCTGCACGGTCACGTTGTTGCTGCCCCACTTGGCGTAGAAGTCCTTGTTGCCGACGGTCCCGGCGGGGATCTCGGTCCAGGCGGTGCCGGTGAGCCCTTCGTTGTCGAACCATCCCTGGAAGGCGTATCCTCCCCTGACGGGGGAGGTGAGGGGGGTGGCCGCGGATTCGATGGAGTAGCTGACCGAAGTGATCTCGGAGCCGCCGTTCGAGTGGAAGATGGCGGTGTAGCTGATGGGGACCCATGTGGCGTACATGTTGACGATGGCGCCGTCGGTGGTGGCCAGGTTCTTCACGTTCCCATTGAGATTATAGGGCTGTCCGCTGCCGTCGGCGGCGGTGTTCCAGCCGGTCAGGATGTAGCCGGTGCGGCTGAGGCTTGGTCCGGAGGAGAGGGCCGCGAGGGTGTCGTAGGTGAGGGACTGGTCGTCCACGGTTCCGGTGGCGTCCTCGGCGTTCTTGAAGTACTTGACGGTGTAGTGGATGGGGGCCCACATGGCGTACATGTTGACGGTGGCGCCGTCGGTGGTGGCCAGGTTCTTCACGTTCCCGCTGAGGTCGTAGGCGGTTCCGCTGCCGTCGGCAGAGGTGTTCCAGCCGGTCAGGGTGTAGCCGGTGCGGCCGAGGCTCGCTCCAGAAGAGAGGACCGCGAGGGCATCGTATGTGAGGGACTGGTCGTCCACGGTTCCGGTGGCGTCCTCGGCGTTCTTGAAGTACTTGACGGTGTAGTGGATGGGGTTGAACTGGGCGGTGAAGGATGTGGCGTCCTCGTCGGTGAACGTCGCGGGGACGGCGGGGCTCCAGGGCTGGTCATTGTTGAAGAGGTACCCGGTCTTGGTGGGGGCGGGGACCAGGGTGACATTGACGGCGGAGCCGTAGTCGCCCCCCAGGGTGAACGTGGCGGAGCCGTCGAAGCTGGCGCCCTCGCCTGCGTTGAAGGTGAATGTAATGTACTTTGTCAGTACCCAGTTGGAGCAGTGGTCGATGGTGAAGGTGACGTATCCGTCGGCATCCACGGGGAACTGTCCGATGGGCTCGGAGTCCTTTTCGTTCTGGACGCTGATGAGCGTGCCGGCGGGGAACACGTCGGTTCCGATGAAGTATTTGATGGTGGACTCGTAGGGCAGGGTACCGCCGTATTTGAAATCCAGGACGATCTTCTTCTCGGTTTCGAGATCATCGGTTTTAGGGGTGACGGTGGTATCCATCGCCTCGGCCGGATCATATCCCTTCTGGGTGGTCGCGGCGCCGTTGAAGGTCCATGAGAGGGTCTCCTTGCCGGTGGCGTCCTTGTTGACGACGGTCAGGGTCTTGCCGGCGGTGATGGCGCTGACGACCTCGTTAAGGATGGTCTTGTCGGTCGCATCGTCGTTGAATGTGACCAGCACGTCGGACACATTCGATATCTGGTCCACCGACGTGGGGGTGGCATTGGGGGCCAGGACGAGCTGCCACTTGGCATAGACCGTGATGTCCTTCTCCGTGCCCTTCGCGACCTGTGACACGGGGCTGCCGGAGAAGTCGGCGTTCTCGTACCATCCGAGGAAGGTATAGCTGCCCGACCTGACGGGTGTAGAGAGATCGAAAGTGTCTGTGTTCTTGGTGAACGTCTTGTCATCGATGGCGTCTCCGCCGTTCGTGACGTACTTCAGCGTATACGAGGTCTCGCCGTCGGACTTGTCCCCCTTGAGCAGGAAGACGGCGCCGACTGCGGCCGCAGCGATGACTGCGATGACCACGATGATCGCTATCAATTTGTTCTGTTCCACCGGAATACCTCTGAAAAACTGCTTGCTTGATCCCAGGCGTTATATGGACAACTAAGGGATTTGTAAAAAGACACGCAAGTTCCGCGTATAGAGTGTCCTTTAGGACCGCTCCCGTGGCATGCGCGCTGTTCCGAAGAACGCCTGTTCTCAGCCACGCAAGAATATCGCGTGCTTAACATATAAACGCGACTGACAAGAAAAAGCAAAAGTCTAACAGATGTTGGTTTTTGTCAATTCTCGTACTGTTCACAGTTTTTATCCTCGCAGCGGGCCTTGAGGATGTTAGCCGCGTAAGCGATGGCCATCATGAGCACTACACCTAGCATAATCGGCCTGACGATGTAAATCGGTCCGAAGAATCCGCTCACCACGCAGGTCAGTGCGGTGGCGCCTCCCGGGGGGTGGACGGTCCCGGTGAGGACCATGGCGGTGATGGCGAGGCTCACGGCGAGGCCTGCGGCGAACCACCAGTAATCGCCGAACAGGTCCAGGGCATCGAATGCCATGGCGATGGATACTCCGATGATGGCCGAGAAGAGATGTCCGAAGAACACGTTCTTGGGCTGGGAGAAGGGGGCCTTCGGCGCACCGTAGATCAGGACCGCCGTGGCACCGAACGAGGCCACGAGGTACGGATCCTCGAACTTATGATCCAAAAGGGCGATGACCGCGATCGCGAGCAGCGAGGATACGGCGGTGATGAGCACGATCCTCATGTCCTTCTCGGCGGGTTTGAACGGGTTCTCCATGTTAACAGATTTCCCTTACCCCGTGGTCGGATAAATAGGGTGGAGTTTCCGGAGGGATATCGGGCCGGGGTCCGAATCCCTTGGAAAACTCATTCCTGGCTCTTCCTGCATACCAGTACGGGGCAGTATGCGGAACGGACGACTTTCTCGGCCACGGAGCCGAGCACGGCCCTCTTCGCATTCGTCCTTCCGACAGACCCGCAGACAACCAGGTCGTGGTTGGCCGATTCCTGGGTTATCATGTCTGCGGGCTGTCCGATGAGGACCTTGGTGTTGAGCTCCACCCCCGCGGATGCGCACAGCTCCCCCGATTTCGCGAACGCATCAGCGGAGGCATTCAGCGCAGCGCTCTCGATGTTCTCCGCGGAGTCCAGGGCGCCTGCGATGTTGGACAGCGAGGAGGGGTCGATCACATACAGCACCGTCAGTGGCGCTCCGTTCTTCTTCGCGATGTTGACGGCGTTCCTGACGGCATAGTCGCTGTTCTCGCTACCGTCGGTGGCGACGAGGATGCTGGAGTACATGCTGGGGAACTCCCCGGGGTCCCGGGGGACGGTTTTGGTCCTGACTACTGCGGGGGCGGCTGACCTGTCGCGCGCCTTGATTGCGAGCACAGCGACCATCACCGCGAAACCGATGATCCCCATTACGAGGTAGGAGTTGCAGTAACCTCCGAAAACCGCGAGTATGGGAGTGAACACGATGGTAGTGATGAAGTTCGAGAGGTTGAGGAACACGGAGTATCCGCCCATGACCTTCCCGGAGGACTTCCTGGTGGACAGCATGGACAGCCTGGCGATCACAGTGGGCATCAGGAGTCCGAGAGAGCAGCCCATGAGAATCATGCTGATAAGGGTCACGGGCAGGAGCTGGATGTACAGGAGCACGAGGCTGGCGCCCATCATTGCGAACGCGAGTGCGAATGCGTTGTAGTCGCTGAGCCTGGTGGCCCTGCGGGTGTATAGGATGCTGAAGACCGCCTGGGATACGCCCATGATCCCCAAGAGGATGCCCATCATGACGTAGGGCTGGTCCATCTCGGAGATGTAGTATGAGAAGTTCATCGGCACGGTGAACATGAGGAACATCTCCAGGAACACCATGGCGTAACAGAAGGCGATCTTCCCCCTCAGGTTGGGGATGTCGAGGGTCTCCGGCATCCCGTTCTCCTGTGAGGAGGTGTCCCTAACCATGCGGGAGGGATCCTTGACGGATATCAGTCCGAGGAGTATGATCGGTACGCCGATGAGGTAGATCAGGAAGGGGTAGTTCCACCCGATGTCCGCGAGGGAGCCGCCGAGGGTCTCGAGTACGAGGGTGCCCACGCCGATGGCGGCTGCCTGGTATCCGATGACCTTGGCGCGTGTCATTCCGGTGTAGTACTCACCGATGAGCGCGGTGGTCGTCAGGGAGATGCCTGTTATGCCCACTCCGAGTATGAAGCGGAAGACGAGGATCAGCGGGAAGTTCTCGAGGAAGAAGCTGATGGTCCCCGAGACAGTGAAGATCACCATGGCGATGAAGAACACCCTGACCTTCCCGAGGCGGTCAGCAAGGATCCCCATTCCGAAACCGGTGATGGCGACGGACAGGGATGGCAGGCTGACGACTAGCGAGACGAGGAACTCACTCTCCCCGAAATGTTCCTTCATGGGCATGAGTGCCGGTGCTACGGCGGCGGCACCCATGAGGATGACCATCGAGGAGAGCAGTATGGTTATGAGGGTAATGGCGTTAGGGACGAACGCCTTTTTGGTATCGGACATAAAGATTGGGGATTTGGTTCAGTCCTTAATGTTAACGCGACATCTATAGTATGCACTTCAAACAGCAATTCGTTCCGTTTGTAGATGACAAATGCACCGTGTCCGATATTGGACAGCATTTTTCATCGATACGGGATCGACGGTCGAATGGATGTGGAGCGGCGATCATTCTCTTCATTCGCGCGAAAATATCGGGTTCTGCGGATGCTTCCGAAAGGGGTGTCCGATTTGTCTCTAGGGCGATTAACCGTTGGTACGGGGTCGCGCATGTCTCTTTTTCAACGCATCCGACATTCGGTGTTCGTTTTCGAACATCATACTTATAACCGTGATTCAAATGCACGCATTTTACCGATTGGTGGTCCATCATGACATACAAGGTTGGAATCATAGGCGGAACGGGATACACCGGGAGCGAGCTCTCCCGCATCCTCTGCCGCCATCCCGACGTGGAGCTCGCCGCCCTCACTTCCCGCGCGAACGCGGGCAAGAAGGTCTCCTCCGTGCATACGTTCCTCAGCGGATACACGGACATCGAGTTCACCGAGAAGATCTCCGACACCAAGGACCTGGACTTCGTGATGGTCGCCACGCCCTTCGGCGTGGCCATGGACGAGGTCCCCGCTCTCCGCGAACAGGGCATCAAATGCATCGACCTGTCCGGGGACTACCGCATGAAGGACCCCAAGGTGTACGAGAAGTGGTACGGAAAGGAGCACACCGATCCCGAGGGCCTGAAGGAGGCCGTGTTCGGACTGCCCGAGCTGTTCCGCGACAAGATCAAGGGGGCCTCCCTGGTCGCCAACCCCGGATGCTACGCCACATCCGCGATCATCGCCATCGCCCCCCTCATGAAATCCGGTCTCGTTCACCCCGACGTGTTCGTCGACGGGAAGTCCGGGACGTCCGGTGCGGGCATGAAGCCCTCCGAGCGCCTCCACCACCCCGTCTGCGGGGAGTCGGTCATACCCTACAAGGTCGGCACCCACCGCCACCAGCCCGAGATCGCCATGGCGGCCGGGATGTTCGCCGGTGCCGAACCCGACGTGGCGTTCGTGCCCCACCTGATCCCCATAGTCCGCGGGATCATCTCCTCGTGCTACTTCCGCGCAAAAGGCGAGGTCACGCAGGAGGAGGTCGACGAGGCCTTCCTCAAGGTCTACGGCAAGGAACGCTTCATCCATTACGTACCAGAGCCCTCGATCCGTGCGGTCGTCGGCAGTAACCACGCCCAGGTCGGAAGCAAGATCCTGGACGGAAACCGCATAGTGGCCTTCGGGGTCCTCGACAATCTCGTCAAGGGTGCCTCCGGACAGGCCGTGCAGAACATGAACCTGATGCTGGGTCTGCCCGAGGCCGACGGCCTCGACTTCCCCGGCCTAGGAGTGTGAGAAAGATGGTAGAGATAATCGATGGTGGAATCACTTCACCGCAGGGCTTCCGCGCCGCCGGGGTGCACTCCGGTGTGAAATACCGCTCCCTGGACCTCGGACTGCTGGTGTCCGACGTCCCCGCCACGGCGTTCAAGGCCTTCACGTCCAACAAGGTCAAGGCCGCCCCTGTGCTGCTCATGATCTCCCAGGACACCCCCCGCCTGTCGGCGATCGTGGTGAACTCCGGGAACGCGAACGCCCTCACCGGCCGCCGCGGACTCGAGGATGCGCAGGCCATGCAGAAGGCCGTCGCCGCCGAGCTGAACCTCGTCCCCACCGAGGTGGGGGTCATGTCCACCGGTCTCATCGGCCGTTTCATGGACATGCACAAGGTGCAGTACGGCATCGGACGTGCGGTCAAGGACCTCGCCGTCGGCCACGACGCCGACGCCCGCATCACCGAGGCCATCATGACCACCGACACCGTGAAGAAGGAATGCGCGGTCCGCGTCCGCCTCAAGGATGGGACGCTTGTCTACATCGCCGCCATCTCCAAGGGGTCCGGTATGATCGCCCCCCACCTGAAGTCCCTCCACGGCACCACCCTCACCATGATCACCACCGATGCGGTGCTCACCCCCGCCTTCGAGAAGAACTTCCAGAAGA
Organism: Thermoplasmata archaeon; assembly: GCA_015063225.1. Classification (GTDB taxonomy): domain Archaea; phylum Thermoplasmatota; class Thermoplasmata; order Methanomassiliicoccales; family Methanomethylophilaceae; genus Methanomethylophilus. Next base: position 95,855 of record SUSU01000001.1, read on the forward strand.
TTCTGGACGACTCCATGAACATGGTCTCCGTGGACGGCGACCAGAGCACCAACGACACCTGCCTGATGATGGCGAACGGACTCGCCGGCGGCACCCCCGCCGACGACGACCCCGCCTTCTTCGAGGCGCTGTCCGTCGTGATGACCAAGATCGCCCGCACAATCGCCATGGACGGAGAGGGAGCCAGCAAGCTCATCACCGTGCAGATCAACGGCGCCGTCGACGACACCCAGGCCCGCATCGCCGCCAAGACGATCATCAACTCCCCCCTCGTGAAGTCCGCCATCTTCGGATCCGACCCCAACTACGGCCGCGTCATGATGGCCCTCGGGAACTCCGGCGTCGACTTCAACCTGGAGGAGGTCCACCTCACCATCAAGGGAGGCGACATGGAGGTCCCCATCCTGGACTCCGGCGCTCCCGTGTTCCAGGAGGAGAGATCCGTCGAGGTCGTCCGCATGGCGATGGACAACAAGGAGGTCATCCTCGACCTCGACCTCGGTGTCGGGGACGGCAAGGCCACCGCATGGGGCTGCGACCTCACGTACGACTACGTCCGCATCAACGCCGAGTACGCCACCTGAAGGAATACGGATGGACGGCATATTCGTCATCAAGTTCGGCGGGAACACCCTCGCCGACCCGGCCAACGTCGACAGCCTCGCCGCCGAGTTGAAGGAGCTCCAGGAGAAGGGCACGAAGATAGTGGTGGTCCACGGCGGAGGCAGCTCCATCTCCGCGGAGATGAAGGCCCGCGGCCTCACCCCTGTGATGGTCGGCGGACAGAGGATCACCGACGGTCCCGCCATGGAGGTCGTCGAGGACGTGCTCCACAGGATCAACGTGGAACTGGTGGAGAAGTTCACCGCCGCGGGCGTCAGGGCCGTCGGCCTCGGCGCCTTCAGGTTCACGCTCTCCGAGCCCCGTCCCCCCTACAAGGTCATCGAGGACGGCGTGGAGAAGACCTACGACCTCGGCCTCGTCGGGACCGTGACCTCGGTGGACCCCAACCCGCTGCTCGACCTCCTCGAGGCGGGCATCATCCCCGTCGTTTACCCCGTGGGCACCGACGGCGAGAGGAAGCTGAACGTCAACGCCGACACCATGTCCGGCGGCATCGCCGTCGGCATCGGGGCGGACGAACTCCTCGCCGTCACCGATGTGCCAGGCATCCTGAGGAACTTCCCCGACATGGACTCGAAGATCGACCGCGTGACTCTCTCCGAGATTGACGGGCTGATCACGTCCGGAGTGATATCCGGCGGGATGATCCCCAAGGTGGAGGCCGCGGCATCCGCGGTCCGCGCCGGTGCGAAAGCGGTCCGCATGGTCAACGGGACCGGCGGCAAGAACGAAATATCAAGATCGATCAAGGGCGAACCCCTTGGAACCCTCATAGTCAAAGAGTGATTCAAATGGAATTCGAGACTGTCAAAGAACTGAGCGACAAATACCTCTTCCAGAACTACGCGCGCATGGACATCGCCTTCGAGAACGGCGAGGGGTGCTACCTCTACGATACGGAGGGGCACAAGTACCTCGACTCCGCCTCGGGAATCGCCGTGTGCTCCCTCGGATACTCCCACCCCGCGTGGGTGAAGATAATGCGCGACCAGATCTCCCACCTGGTCCACGTCTCCAATCTGTACTACGTGAAGGAGCAGGCCCTGCTGGCGCAGCGCCTGAACACCATAACCCCCGACGCCATCACCCGCTCCCTGTTCGTCAACTCTGGAGCGGAAGCCAACGAGGGTGCCCTCAAGACCGCCGTCAAGTACACCGGCCGCGGGAAGGTCCTCTCCGCCCTGAACGGTTTCCACGGACGCACCTCCGCGTCCCTCGGAGCCACCGGGCAGGCGAAGTATCAGGACCCGTTCCGCCCCCTCATCTCCGATGCCTACGACTACTACACCTACAACGACCTCGAGTCCCTGAAGGCCAAGATCGGCTCCGACACCGCCGCCGTCATGGTGGAGGGCATCCAGGGAGAGGGAGGGGTCATCCCCGCCACCGCCGAGTTCCTGAAGGGTGTCCGCGACCTCTGCACCGACACCGGCGCGCTGATGATCGTCGACGAGGTGCAGACCGGCATCGGACGCACCGGGAAATGGTGGTGCATGGACCACTTCGGCATCGTCCCGGACATCATCACCTCGGCCAAGGGCCTCGCCGCCGGTCTCCCCATCGGCGCCATCATGACCACCGACGAGATCGCCGCCTGCATGACCCCCGGAACCCACGGTTCCACCTTCGGCGGGACTCCCCTTGTCTGCGCCTCGGCCATCGCCGTGCTCGACATCATCAACCGCGAGCGCATCCTCGAGAACGTCAACACCGTCAGCGAGGAGTGGTTCAAGGACCTCCGCGCCCTCAAGTCGAAGAAGATCAAGGACATCCGCGGACGTGGGTTCCTCATCGGCGTCGAGCTCGAGACCGAACAGGACGCCGCGGCGGTCAAGTCCAAGATGCGCGACGCAGGCATACTCGTCAACGTATGCCACGGCAAGACCGTCCGCATCATGCCCCCGCTCATCTTCTCCCTCAACCAGGAGAAGCAGTGGATGAAGGCCTTCGAGGCCTGCCTCTGAAACCACAGCCCCGGAGAGATCCGGGGCAATCCTTCTCAATGTCCGAGGTCGGGCTTCCCAGTCGCCCTCGCGGTGACCGTCGCACCGCGGAACGCCTTCTTCCCGTTCCCCAGTTCGAACGATTTCTCCTCGATGCTCACGACTACGTCGGGATTGCTGGCACCCGATCTCTTGGCACGTTGGAGTGCGAGTTCTTTGGCGGTCTTCTCGGCAAACTCCATCGCCTCACCTGGCTCCGGGAACGTGCGTACGTCGGAACCGGTGAAGACGTCGCATTCGGGATCCAGGACGGGGTCCTTGGGTGTGGCGCGGACGGTGACCTCCGCGGTCTCCGACACATATCCGGTGATCGCGCCTATCGCATTGCCTATGGAGGAGTTCTCGGGGAGGATCAGTTCCGTCCCCAGCAGGTCCGCGACGGCTGGCAGCCATGCGCCGGTGGGGGCTCCGATTCCCACGATGGGGATGTTGAGCCTGAATCCCACGGAGTATTCCCCCCGGGCGTGGAGGGCACGGTCGATCAGGTACGCCTGTTCGGGGGTGACGGTGTCGGTATCGTTCTCCCTGAGCATCACGGTCTCCATCAGGGACCTTGCGATCTTCTCGGTTATCATCTTCTTGACGCGGGAGATGTAGTCCGCCGTGTCCATCCCGGTCTTCCTTGCCTGATATTCGACCGCTATCCTTGATGATGCGACATCGAAGGCGTCGTAGGTGCCCTCTGCACAGAGGATATCCGTAGGTGTGACAGCGATCCTCGTGACGAATCCGCGGCTTTCCATGAGGGCGACATCGAATGCGTGGGGTGCGAGGTCGGTCTCTGCGGCGATATCGCAAATCCTCCTCGGTTTCTCGCGGACGAGGTCCAGGAACATCTTGTCTGTGTCGGAGAGTGTGCTTTCCGGCGGTTCGTGTGTGAATGTGAAGAACTCCGTCTCCTGGACAATCTTGGGTACGGGGTATCTCTCCATGGGTGGGAAATCCTCGCAATCGCGCAATCCGGCGATGGTCTCCTTCACATTCGGCCATACGGATGCGGCGATACAGAGGGGGATGGCACGGACGGGGGTGATGAGGATTTCTTTCCCGTTAACGAGTATGCGGCTGTCCCCTCCCAGACCGTAGGTGGCGATCTCGGCGGCCATGACCCTGGTCCTCTTACCGGCGATCCTGGCTCCTTCGGGATCTATCTTCGGGATGCCGTTCCTCAGGAGACCTATATCGGTGGTCGTACCGCCGATGTCCACCACGGCCGCATTGGTGACGCGGGTGAGTGCGCGGGCCCCTGTTATGCTCGAAGCGGGACCGGAGAGGATGGTCTCCACCGGTTTCATGGCGGCGACGTCCTCCCTCATCACGGACCCGTCACCCTTCACGACCATGAGGGGGGAATCGATGCCGAATTCACGCAGGACATTCTTCACCGAATCAATAAGTTCCTTGATGGTGGGGATGAGCCTTGCGTTCATGATCGCCGTGGTGGCCCGTTGTTCGAATCCCAGCTTAGATGTCAGGGTGTGGGCCATCACGATGGGGATTTTCAGTTTCTTCGCGGCCATTTTGGCGCAGCGGAGCTCGTGATTTGGGTAGCGGACGCTGAGATAGCCCGCTATCGCGAGGGCGTCGATCTTCCCATCCATGGCCTCCAGCGCTGCGGAGATCTGATGCACGGCGAGGGATTCCTCCTCCTCGCCGTCCATGGAGAACCTGCCTCCGACCTGGAAGTACATGTCGGACCCGCCCCCGTTGTACGGTTTACCGATGGATATGAGACCCGCCCTGCACCCCTTCCCCTCCACGACGCTGTTGGTGGCGAGGGTGGATGAAAGCGAGGTCAGAGAGACTTGTGCCAGTATATCCCTGTCGAGTCCGGCAAGGGAGTTCCTGATCCCTATGGACAGGTCGTTGCGGGTGGTAAGTGCCTTGTTCCCGGTGACGAAAGAACCGGTCTCCATGTCGATGACGGCGGTATCCGTGTACGTGCCGCCCGCATCGATCCCGAGACCGTACATGATATCAGCTCAGCGGAGGGAACATTCCCTTCATGTCAGCGACGGATTGGAGGATGACGTCGCCGTCGCGTACGAACCCTTTCCATCTGTTCTCGTCCACATGCCCGGTGCACACGGCGATGAACGGGATGCCCGAGTTGGAGGCGGTGAGCCCGTCCACCTCGCTGTCTCCCACGAAGACTATCTCAGAGGGCTTCACACCCAGCCTTTCGGCGATGTGGTCGATGGATTTCGGGCTCGGCTTGGCCTCCTCGTGTCCGAAATCGTCGCGGGCGACGGTAGCATCGAAGAGGTCCCCGGTATCCGTGATACGGAGGACGGTCTCCATGTACTCTCTGCCCCCGCGGGTGAGGATGCCCACTTTGTATCCGTAGGAATGCAGTTCGCGGATAACGTCGAGGGCTCCCGGGAACGGTTTCGCCAGGTCCACGTTCTCCATCTCGACCTTCGTGGCGCGGTCCCCGATCCTCTTGTCGATTCCTCTGAGGGCCTCGGGTTTGTTCTCGACTATCCACTTCATGCAGTTGTCCGTGGTCTGCACGGCCTTGTCCTTGGCGATGATCTCTTCGGGTACGCCTAGGCTGATGATTTCGTCCTCGGTTACGCGCGCCAAGGCGACGTAGTCCACCTTGGTGTCCATGACCGTGCCGTCCATGTCGAAGACGACCGCTGTGATTCCGGGATATCTGTTCACGCCAGTCGTATCGTACGGCGGTTTTTATCCGTTGGCTTCCGACAACAATGTAGGAATCCGTCGTAAACGACGTTCTCGAATCCGAAAAGCGTCTTTTTGACCGCAATGGAGACATATGGCGTGCAATTCCGCGGAACTGCGACAGTTTGTTTGGTGTGAGACATAAATACATTGTTCGCGTTCCTGTTATCCATGGTAGAGAATGTCAGCAGAGAAAGTCTGGCGGAGAAGACCCGCATCTACATCGATGCCCACCCCAGCGTCAAAGACTGCGTCTCGAAGGGACTCATCAACTACTCCTCCCTCGCCCGTCTCATCATGAAGGACACTGGCGTGGAGAACGAGGAGGCCGTGATGATTGCCTGCCGCAGATACGCCGGTAAGCTCAACGTCACCACCGACCACGAACTCTCGATCCTCAAGATCATGAAGGACTCCCGTCTGGAGATGAGGACGAAGACCTGCATCGTCACCGCTAAGAACGACTGGACCGTCCTCCACAAGATGGATAACCTCTTCAAGGACCTCTGGAACGAGAACTCCATCATGCAGTGCGTGCAGTCCGCATCCGCGGTCACCATCATCGCCGAGAAGATGCTGAAGGACCGCATCATGGACACCGTCGGCCGCTTCAACATCATCAAGGTCAGGGAGAACCTGGTGGAGATCGTCGTCAAATCGCCCGAGGGAATCGTGGACACCCCCGGAGTGATCGCATACCTGATCACCAACCTAGCCGATGCGGGGATCAACATCGAGGAGACCGTATCCTGCCACACGGATACCATCTTCATCGTCCAGGAACCGGATATGATCAACGCCTACACCGTACTGACCAAGTGCATCCAGTCGGCTGAGGAGACCGTGTCCGCGGACAACTAAACACTCATACGTCCGCCGGACGTCTGGCTGGCGGACGATAATTTATTTATCATGATTAATCGGTGCGGACTCTGAGTGATATTATGGCTCAGAAATCCCTTGCAGATTTGGCTGATGGAAACGGCCTCCTGCTCGCCATCATGTATATCCTTGTCGGTATCATCATGGCCGCTTTCGGAAACGGTTCCATCAACTTCATCTTCTGGCTCTCTGGTGTTATTTTCATCCTCATCGGTATCATCCAGATTCTTCTGAAGTCTGTTGATCTGAAAGGTGGACTTATCACCATCATCATCGGTATCATCCTTATCATCATAGGATGGATTGACCCCGTCGCCAAGATCCTCGTCGGTATCATCCTGATCCTCTCCGCCCTGCCCGCCGTCCTCGGTACGTCCAGCAGCCTCAGCGAGAAGTTCGGAATGAAGCCTGTCGACGTCGGCAACGCCACGATTAACAAGATCATTATGATCGTCCTTCTGATCGTCGGTATCTGCCTTATCGTCGGTCTTGCCCTCGATGTCGCTTCCGGTGTCGCTGACATCCTCATCAGGGTCGGCGGAATTATCCTTCTCATCGTCGGTATCATCGACCTTGTCAAGGCTGCCAAGAGCTGAAACTCATTTACCCGTCCCAACGGGCGGGTCCCTTTTATTTGGATTTAGAACACCATGGTACTCGCTATGGTTTATAAGTATATAAACCAAAATATGTTATAGAAGTTATTCGCATCTTCGGATTATCTGGCTCATATGTGTTAGATGATTGTTTTCCGCACCGGATCGATAAACCGTCGATCGCCGGTCGTCCCCACCATCTTTTATACCGCGACTGTTACCCCGATTTATGGTTACATTCGAGGAGCTGGGGTTGCCCGCAGGTTTGTGTGATGCGGCCCGTGCCGCAGGTTGGGAATCCCCTACTCCCGTGCAGGTCTCCGCCGTGCCCGCCGGGATGTCCGGCAGCGACATCAAGGTCCGTGCGCAGACCGGTACCGGAAAGACGGGCGCTTATGCGTTCGTCCTCCTCTCCATCACATCCCCGGGTTCGCAGAACCCCACATCCATCGTGATCGCCCCCACCAGGGAACTCGCCATGCAGGTCGACACCGAGATCCGCAGGCTCGCCAAGGGTTCGGGGCACACATGCGTCCCTGTCTACGGCGGCGCGGACATCTCCAACCAGATCCGCCAGCTGAGGAGGGGCGCCGACATCGTCATCGGTACCCCCGGCAGGCTCCGCGACCTCATCACCCGTGGGGAACTCGCTCTCGATAACGTATCCGTCGGTGTCATCGACGAGGCCGACCGCATGCTGGACATGGGCTTCCAGGAGGACCTCGACTTCATCCTCGACGCCCTTCCCGAGGAGAGGCAGACCATGATGTTCTCCGCCACCCTCGACGGCCCCGTCGCCGATTTGGCCTCGGAGAAGCTGAAGGATCCCGTGGACGTCGACGTCTCCGGACACGATGCCGTCACCGGACTCACCAGGCAGTACTTCGTCAAGTGCATGAGGCAGGAGAAGAAGGACCTTCTCCGCGTCCTGGTGAGCAGGGGCACCCCGAAGGTCATAGTGTTCGTCGCCACGAAGGTTTACGTCGACGAGATCTACCATGAGATGAAGGACGACGGTCTGAAGGTCGGCACCCTCCACGGCGATATGCCGCAGGACCTCAGGGAGAAGGTCATCGGCCTCTTCAGGGACAACCGCATCACGATTCTCCTCGCCACGGACGTCGCCGCCCGCGGTCTCGACATCTCTGACGTGGACATGGTGGTCAACTACGACATCCCGTTCGATGCCGAGACGTATGTTCACCGCATCGGGAGGACCGGCAGGGCAGGCAAGGAGGGTATCGCCGTATCCTTCGTCACGACCAGGGACATGAGGTTCCTTCCCGATTACGAGGAGGCTACCGGCGTCTCCGCCGAGTTCATCGAACCCACGGAGATGGAGCCTATCATCGCCGACCACCCCGTTGTGGAGAGGAAGAAGAGGGAGCCCCGCAGGAAGGAGGGCAGCCGCAAGTCCCCCGCCGGCAAGAGGGGTCCCAAGGCCAAGGCGGACAGGAACGCCCCCCTCTATGACACCACGACCATCGAGATTAGCCTCGGTAAGGCCGACGGATTCAAACGTGTGGAGATTGCTAACATAGTCCGTAAGCGCGCTAGGCTCGACGACGGCGCCGTCGGGAAGGTGGGGCTGAGCGAGAACTCCTCGTTCGTGGAGGTCCCCTCCGACATGGCGGAATACATCATCGGCGAGCTCGACGGATGCACCGTCGAGGGAAGGAAGATTACCGCGCGCGCAGCACCCCGCAAGACGAAGATGGGCGACCGCAAGGAGGAATGAGATTGGCATTCTGGAACCGCAAGAAGACCGAGGAGGAGCCGCCGAAGGCCCCCGTGATACTTGATTCAGCCAACTGGCACGAGTGGGAGGCCGGTGCGAAGAAGGCCCTCAACAATGGCGATTTCGTACATGCCATCGAGTTCTACAAACAGGCGGTGGACCGTTTCGAGGGTACTGACAGGGAGCTCGACAGGCTCGTCGGACGCATCGCCGCCGACATCGTCACGTACACCAAGTTTATCGCCGCCAACGGGCACGCCGTCCCCGTCCACCTCATGGCCGAGATCGACAGCGAGGTCATGGTGAAGTTCCCCGACATGGCCCCTTCGAAGACCATGTGCGACTATGTGATCGACGGCATCGACAAGGCGATCGACGAGGCTAAGGGGCCGGGGGAGGCCGTCATGCTCGGTCTCACCGCCGCCTGCGCCATGCTCGGATACCTCAGGTTCTCCTGCGACATGAGGGAGGACCTGCTCCGCTGCGCCCGCATCTCCGAGATGTGCTATCTCGCCTCTGACAGGGCCTCCACCCTGAACAGGGTCAACGGTCAGCTCCGTCCGATGGAGGCCTCCGTGTGCCTCCGCGTGTACGGTGATTTCTCCGAGTCCCTGAAGAATTGCATTGCGGTCATCATAAACGACATGTCGGACGACGAGCTCGACCGTCTCGCCGACTACCGCGCATCCCACCCCATCGACATGGTGGACACCCTCGTGGAGGGTCTCGACTCCGCCAATCATACCATCCTCTCGAAGAAGAAGGACAAGGCCCGCAACCGCGAGAAGTGGCTTGACGACGTCAGGCTGTTCGCCGAGGAGAAGTCCTCGATGGATTGAGTTGATGAACGTTTTGTTAACTCCCCGACCACCATTCAAATAATCCTTGGGACACTCCGTCTCGGGGATTCTTTTGAGGTCCGACGAGATTAAGGGGATATGCATCAAATCGGCGGATGACATGCTCGCCTACAGCGAGCTGTTCGGCGCGAGCGAGTCCGTCGTGAGGGTGAGGAGTTTCAAGCTGTCGGGGAGGGGGCACGTCCTGCTCCAGCTCGACACCCCGGTTGCCGACCCGTCAGGCATCTATCTGAGGGTCAACGGGGATGTCTTCGAGGCATCCTGTTTCGAGATATCGTTCTGCGATCCGCGTTCGCGTACGCTCGCGTTACGTTTCGTTCAGGGCCGCACCGACGTCATCTTCGCGGGCGAGCCCGAGGTGGAGGTCGTGGTGGACCTGAGTTTCCTGGTGAGGAAGGCCCGGGACTACTACGAGGAATTCGGAGACCTGGTGAGGTATCCCGATGAGACGCCGTCGTTCCTCCCGTCCGATTACCCCTTCCCGCAGGGCAGTGTGCCCACCGAACAGCAGAGGGAGGCCGTGAGGACCATCCTGAACAGCAGGCTGTCTTACGTGTGGGGGGCGCCGGGCACGGGGAAGACGCAGCTCGTCCTCGCGACATGTATCATGGCCTATGTGAGGCGCGGGAGGAGGGTGGCGGTTATCGCCCCCACCAACAACTCCGTGGAGCAGGTCCTCCGCGGACTCGTCAGTGCGATAGCCGGGGATCCGGAGTATTCCCGGACAATCGACCTAAACAGGGACATAGCCCGTATCGGCACCCCCACCCCGGGATTCATCAGGGACTTCCCGGGGATGTGCGAACCCCGTGCGGCGGAGTCCGTATCGAAGAGGGAGGAGAAGGACAGGGAGGTCCTGGAGAACATAATCATGGAACGCCGGATGGACCGTGCCAGACCCCACATAATGGATTGTCTGGCTCATATGTCCGCGGATGACAAGAAGGCAGCTGAGGCAGCGGCCGCGAAGGCGACCGAGGCATTGGGGCATTCCTCTGTATTCTACAACGTCAACGCATGTTTGTCCAAACTAGACGAGATGGGCCTGGAGTACTGCGCCCGCAGGATGTACGCCCGCGACCGTCCGCTGAAGGACATCGGATAGTACGAGGGATGCGACGACGATTCGATTCTCGACGCCATCTCTTCCATGGGGGAGACCCCCGAGGGGCATGCTGACCCGGAGGGATGCCTCATCGTGGCCTGCACCCCCCAGACCTACATGGCCCGTTTCGGTCCCAACGGTTCCGACGGACAGAAACCCGCCCTTGGCGTGGACCACATATTCGTCGACGAGGCGGGATACTGCAACTGCATGATGAGCCTCGCATTGCTGGCCAACGGGGTGCCGGTGACCATGCTCGGGGACCATAAGCAGCTCCCTCCCGTGTGTACGGTGGACGAGGAGGACCTGCGCAGGTACATCTCCCGCGGAGGATTCATGAGGTACGGTTTCCTGTGGTCCCAGTCGGCACTGTTCACGGAGAGCGTACTAATCGGGGACCCGGATTCGGTGTCGAAGGCCTTCGTTGAGCTGTCCGACCCCGTCTTCGACCAGACGCTGAGGGTGGACCTGACGGATTCCCACCGTTTCGGATACAATCTCGGGGAGGTCCTCGACCGCTATGTCTACAGGAACGGGGTGAAGGGTCTCGGCAGGGATCCGTTGGAGATCGTCTGCATAGATGCGGCATGCGGGCCGCGCGACAAACGTATCAACATACCCGAGGCTGAGGCGATAAGGGCGTATCTGGAATCGCATGTGGAGGGAGAGTACTGCATCCTCTCCCCTTACCGCACGCAGATCGATGTCCTGAAGCAGGTCATGCCTAAGGAGGAGCAGAGGATCCTCACCGTCCACAAGTCTCAGGGGAGGGAGTGGGATACGGTCATCCTCAGCGTGCAGGACGGCGAAGGATGCAAGAGGGACGTGCCTCTCAGGTTCACATCCTCCAAATCCGACGTGGGGCTGAAGGTCATAAACACGGCCGTCTCCAGGGCCAAGAAAAGATTGGTCATTGTCTGTGATTTGAAGTTCTGGCTCAATCGCGGGGAGGAACTGATATGCGGTCTGATCCGTGAGGGGGGCGGCCGCAATTCCTTCGTCTGGAACGGCAGTTCACTGGAAAACGCCCCGATATTTCTAAATAAAACCGAGGGGGGTTACGGTACAGGCGAATCAAATGGCTACAAGCAAGAAGCAGAACACTGCCAAGAAGCACGCCCGTGACGCTGAGAAGGAGGAGCTGGCTGCCAAGGCCGCCGCCGGCGACACCTACGCCGCCGAGAAACTCAAGCGCATGGAAGCCCGTGACAAAAAGAAAAAGTGAAAACGATTTTCGGGCCCTCGGGCCCCGTTTTATATACACGAATATAAGCCAACAGCCGAAAATAAAGGTAAGTGCTTTATATTTAGTAAGAAGATTACTTGAGCGAGGGATTCACTCTATGTCTTTCCTTGATAACCCTAGAAATGCTGGAACCGTCCTCTGGATTATCGGTATCCTCAACATCATCCTTGGGCTCGTGTCTATTATCATGGGCGTCATCGATGACGATACCGACCTGGTGTACGGTGTGATTAACGGTATCGGCGGAATCATCGTCGGTATCATCTACTTCGGATTTGGAAAATCGATTCGCGCTGGAGAGATCTCCGAGAAGTGGGACATCCTTACCCGCTTCGTCCTCGTTTCTGCTATGGCTGTTGCTATCGGCGGTATCTTCGGATACGATGAGGACCTCGGACAGTACGCCGTCAACATCGTCGTCTCCCTGATTATCGCCCTCATCATCTTCTGGATTTACAAGAAGATGACCGACGGAAAGGCCGACACCGTTGACAAGATCCTCTGGGTTCTCCTCGTTCTGTTCTTCATCATCTCCGCCATCTTCGACATCATTTCCCTGATCGCCTTCCCCATCGGAACCATCATGGGTATTGCCGGACTCATCGTTGACCTGTTCATGCTCCTTGCCCTCCTGGACAACGACGTGAAGGCCAAGATGGGAATGTGAACCTAATCGAATAAACCATTCAAGGGGCTTCGGCCCCTTCCCTCTTTTTATCACAACCGATTTACGCACGGCCGTTCATTGCCGTTCGTGTACGCCCTCCTGATGATGAAGTACTACCTCGACGAGATCGTCCGCGGTGACAAGACCACGGATGCGAGGCTGTATCCAACCGACATCCGCGGCACAATCGCCCTGGGAGATTCATCGACCGACAAGGTCTATGCCACAGCGGAACTGACGGCATGCGAGGAGATTTCCTACGACGAGTTCGTCAGATGGCACCGCACGGGGCCGTTCGCGGATGTGGAGTTCGCACCTTACCACGAGGGGAAGACCTGCTATAGTTACGTTTTCGGGAACATCCGCACCCTCCCCGTTCCCGTGAGGATCGACAATCCCTCGGGCAACCGCATGTGGGTTCGGGTTCCGGAGAAGGTCTCCAAGAACTTCTTCTCGCAGAAGACACTGTTTTGAGTTGTCTGTTTATATGCGTTCGTATATGAATCCCCCATGAGCGGTTTCGCCGACGCGGTAGACCATTATTTTCGCATAACGGAAAGGGGGTCGTCCATCGGGACCGAGCTCAGGGGAGGAGTGATCACATTCCTCTCGATGAGCTACATCCTCGTCGTGAATCCGCTGATTCTCTACTCGGACACCGGCGATATCACCATGGCGCAGCTGTTCACCGCCACGGCGGTCGCTAGTGCCATATCATGTCTTCTGATGGGTCTCTATGCCCGTCTCCCCGTCGCATTGGCTCCCGGGATGGGTCTGAATATCTTCCTTTCAACGACCATCTGCTACACCATGGGATTCACGTTCGAGCAGGGCCTCATGGTGGTCCTGATATCGGGTTTAGCGTTCTTCATCATCTCGGTAACCGGCCTTAGGGCCGCCCTTCTGAACTCCATCCCGAAATCCGTTAAGGTATCCATAGCCGCAGGCATAGGTTTCTTCATAGCCTTCTTGGGGCTGTACAATTCGGGGATCATCGTTCAGAATTCCGGTTCCGCACTCGTCCTCGGCGACCTTACCGATCCTGGTGTCCTGCTCGCCCTGATGTGCATCTTCATCACGTTCATCCTTTGGCAGAGGGACAAGTGGTATGCCGTTTCCTTCGGTATTGCCTTCACATGGGTGGCGGGCATTCTGTTGAGCCAGCTGGGGGTCAGCTCGTACATATCCCCCATCCCGTCCCTGGATGATGCGGAAATCGTATCCTCTCCGGATTTCGCACTCTTCGGAGTGGCGTTAACCGGATTAGACGGGATTGCCAACACGATGTGGGTATCGTTCTTGAGCGCCATACTGTCGCTGTGCATCGTTAATCTGTTCGATACCACCGGTACGCTGATCGGCGTGGGCACCGCTGCCGACATGATAGACGAGGAGGGAAACGTCCAGGATTTCGACAAGGCCCTCGCCGTAGACTCCATCGCCTCCGTCGCCGGGGCCGTCTGCGGAACGTCCTCCACAACATCCTACATCGAATCCCTGACCGGAATTCAGGCGGGTGCCAGGACCGGCTTGATGGCAGTCGTTGTGGGTATTCTGTTCGTTATATCCCTGGCGTTCCTCGGAGTCATCACATCGGTCACCAGCTGCTGTACCGCGGGTGCGCTCGTGCTGGTCGGTACCATAATGCTCATGAATCTCGGCAAGGTGGAGTGGAAGGACGGCATCAGCAGCTTCACCACCATCGTCACCGTGTTCATGATGGGACTCACGGGCTCCATAACGGACGGTATCGCATTCGGTATCATCGCCTATGTGTCCAGTTCCGTGGCGTCCGGGAAGGCGCGCGACGTATCGGTCACGATGTGGGTTCTGGTGGCGGTCTTCATCCTGTATTTCTTCACGGTCAACGTCATCCACTGACCGTACTCCCGTGCATTAGCCACACCTCCGGAATCCGTACTCCTACAAAACGGGCTTTTTGTCGAGCCAGATGTTTGAAAAGAGGTCTTGTCGATAGTATTTTAGTTTGGAAACAGCTTGCGCCCGATGGGATACGGCATTTCGCCGTGGGATAGGATGGGATACATGACGAAGTTAGAATTGGATTTCGTGGAGAAGGTAAGCGTCATCGCTTGCGGCTCGAACAACAGCCTGGTGGTGTCCGCTTCCGTCGAATGCGGGTCCGAGGGATTGAGGGACATTTGCATCACCCTCACATCGGAACCGGCCTTCTTCTCTTGCCTGCCCGTGAGGTTCGAATCTTTCGAGGCGGGCACTGTCAATCAGATTACGGACAAGATAACCGTCCGTCCGGATCCGGATTTCATCGCGTCTTTGGAGGAGAGCGTCCCTGCGACCGTCACGATGTCGCTCTAGGACCTCGAGGGGACCGTCATCGAACAGGTCTCCCGCGCCACCGAGATCCTGCCGTTCAACTATTGGCCCGGGATGGACATGGTGGAGTCTGTGGCGGCGTTCGTCACCCCCAACGCGGACATCCTCGCGAGCGTCCGCACGGACGCCTCGGACGTCCTGTCGCGTCTCGGTCTCAGTCCCTCCCTCGGAGGGTATCAGGGGGATGTGAACAGCGTAACGGCCATCGGTGCTGCGGTGTTCACCGCCCTGCACCGCCGCAACATCACATACGTCAACCCTCCCGCAGGCTTCGAGGTCAGGGGACAGAGGGTCCGCCTCCCCGCCGAGGTTCTCGAGAAGTGCGAGGGAACATGCATAGACCTCGCGGTGCTCTACTGCGCCGTTCTCGAATCCATCGGCCTCAACACCGTCATATTCATCTCCAAGGGACATGCGTTCGCAGGCTTCTGGCTCATGGACGACCATGCCCCCGACATCGTCACTCCCGACCCGTCCAAGTTCTCCCGTTCCGTCCGCAACGGCGAGATGCGCGCCGTGGAATGCACCCTCCTCACCAACGCCCACAGCGCTAATTTCGACGAGGCCTCCGATGCCGGTCTCGCCCATCTCGACGATCTCGATTCGTTCATCTGCGCCGTGGATATCGCGGCCGCCCGTTCGAGCATCCGCCCCATGCCCACCCGCACCCTCGTCGACGGGAGATGGGTGGTCGACAAGGAGCAGCTCGACGATGAGTCCATCCCCAAGTTCACCCCCGGGCAGATCTACGAGGACCCCGCCCTCCGCAACCTCACCAAGGTGGACCGCTGGAAGAGGGAACTCCTCGACATCGGGGTCAGGAACTCCCTCATCAACATGAAGGCCGGCACCAAGATCCTCCCCCTGATGATATCGGAAATCGCCGCCTTCGAGGACCTCTTCTCCACCGGGAAGGAGTTCTTCATACATTCCAAGCCCCAGGACTGGACCGGTTCCCAGGCCTACGAGGCACGCCCCTTCGAATCAGAGTTCTACATCGCTAACTACGCGTCCGCCGCCCCCGCTGACATCAAGCGCGGGTGGATCCGCACTCCGCTGACCGACGGTGAGACCGAGCAGTCCCTCCGTTCGATCTACCGCGGTGCGGTCAGGGAGCTGGAGGAATCGGGATGCAACTCGTCCTTCCTCGCGCTCGGCGTCCTCCGTTGGTACGAGGGGAAGGGCACCGTGCCCCACTTCGCCCCGCTCATCCTCCTGCCCGTGGAGGTGAAGAAGAGGAACACGGGATACAGCGTCCGCCCGCTCGACGAGGAGCCGGTGTTCAACGTCACTCTGACGGAGCATCTCCGCCAGAGTGACGTTGAACACCGGCTCCTCGTCACTCTGGCGGAGATGCTCCGTCAGGAGCACGAGATACAGATCCCCGGCACCGACCCCCTCCCCGCAGATGATAACGGCGTGAACGTGGACCAGATTCTGCAGACCGTCCGCCGTGCCGTCTCCGGGATGGAGGGATGGGAGGTGCTCAGCGGCGCCGCCCTCGGGATATTCACGTTCTCCCAATACGCCATGTGGAAGGACCTCGACCGCAACATCGCCCGCCTCCGCGAGAGCGAGGTGGTCAGGTGCCTCGTCGACGGCACCGTCATGTCCGGCACTCAGGAGATCGATGCATCCGCCGATCCCTACGGGTTATGTCTCACCGTGCCTGCGGACGGTTCGCAGATCAGGGCCGTCTCCGCCGCCAGGGACGGGCAGACCTTCGTCATGCACGGACCTCCGGGAACCGGTAAGAGCCAGACCATCACAAACATCATCACGGATTCGCTCTTCCGCGGGAAGACGGTGCTCTTCGTTGCGGAGAAGAGGGCTGCCCTCGAGGTCGTCCAGAAGAGGTTGGAGAAGGTGGGTGTCGGGAACCACTGCCTCGAACTCCACTCCAACAAGACCGAGAAGTCCAAGGTCGTCGAACAGCTGAAGGCCTCCCTCGAATCCTGCAAGGCCGTCGACTCCTCCAAGCTCGAGGAGCTCATGGCCGACATCGAGAAGGAGAAGGCGGTCCTCGACTCCTATGTAGAGGAACTGCACGCCGTCCGTCCGTGGGGACTCAGCGCGTACGATGCGATTTCCCGCTACGAATCATATTCTTCAGAAGGGCTGCCCGATGTGAGGATACCCGACAGGTACGTTTCGTCCCTCTCCCCCTCGTCCATCGGCGAGCTCGAGGATAGGACATCCCGTGCGGAACGCGTCTTCGCCTCGGTTTCGGATATCAGGTCTCCCGAGATGAATCATGTGAAGATGGATAACTCCGTCCTCGGCATCGATGACGACGTCCGTCTCGCCCTCGAGGAGACCCGCGCAGCCGCCGACAGGACCGAGAGGGCGATGGCGGTCATGAACTCCGTAGGACTCCCCGTGGACTTCACTGACCTCCACAAGGCCTGCGGTTTCGTCTCCAGCGTGCTGTCCGTTCCCCCGGATTCCGCCAACGACTGCAACATCAACGTCACGATCAGCCTCCTGGAATCTCTGCGCGCCCTGTCGGACAACGTCCGCTCCATGGCGTCCACTTTCCGCGAATCGGAGTTCGCCCTCCTGAGGGCCGACCTCTCCGACGTCGCCTCACGCGCCGAGACCCTCCTGAGGGACCTCTCCGCACACGGAGTGCGCATACCTGCCGCGGAATCCCTCGCCAGGGAGCTCCGCTCAGCCTCCAACGAGCAAGCCTCCGTCGCCGACGAGGCCATGAGGATCCTCGACAAGTGGAAGGGTTCCGTCTTCAGGGCGGATGCCTCCATAGGGATATCCAACATCTATTCCGACGCCGAGTCCGCCGGTTTCTTCTCCAAGAAGAAGGCCCGTTCGGCGTTCATGGATGCTGTGTCCGCGCACCTCCGCAACCCGAACGCACAGTTCGAGTCCCTTGCCGACACGGCGAAGCAGATGTCCCGCGTGGCGCCCGTCGTGGTCAACGCCTACGACTGTTTCTACCGTGCCGATGCCGCCGCCGCGGAACTCGAGACCGCAGGGCCCGAACTGGCGAAGATCCTCGCGGAGACCGCCAACAAGTTCGCCGAGTTCGGGGTGCCGGTTACCGACCTGCCCGCGGTCCGCGTCAAGATAGAGTCCTCGCGCGGACAGATCGAGGAGCTGCGCGGAGCGTCCGAATCATTCACCGAATCCCTCGGGAAGACGGTCTCCCTGCTCGCCTACGACGTGCCGGTCACGACGATAGCCGAGTTCCGCACCATGTATGACGGCCTCGTCCCCTACGAGGGACGCTTCTTCGACTGGGCCGGATGGAACGTCGTCCTCAGTTGGTTCGCCGCCCACGACCTCACCTCGGTCACCGACCTCATCGTCTCCGGTCCCCGTCCCGGCGTGGCGCCCGCGGCCGCCTCCAGGGGCATGTACCGCACGATGTTCAACCTCTGCCGCCAGCAGTCCGAGACCCTCAGGCTCTTCAGTTCCGACAGCTTCGAGAACAGCATCGCCCGCTTCCGCAAGCTCGATGAGAAGTACTCCGCATACAACCGCAACCTGCTGAAGTACAGATTGTACCAGAACACCCCGCGTGACCTCGATTCCTCGGTGAACGGTACGGAGGCGGCAATACTCTTCAAGGCGATCAACAGCTCCCGCATGCGCAAGTCCATCAGGCAGCTGCTGTCCGAGATACCGAACATCCTGCCTAGGGTGTGCCCCTGCCTCCTCATGTCCCCCCAGTCAGTGGCGCAGTACATCACCCACGACTTCCCCAAGTTCGACATCGTCATCTTCGACGAGTCCTCACAGATCGTCACCGCGAAGGCGGTCGGCGCTCTCGGGAGAGGGAAGTGCGCCGTCATCGCGGGCGACAACAAGCAGCTCCCGCCCACATCGTTCTTCCAGAAGAGGATAGAGGCGGACGAGGACGATTCCATCGACGTGGAATCCTTCCTGGATGACTGCCTGAGCATCAGGATGCCGGAGACCTATCTCGAATGGCACTACCGCAGCCGCCACGAGTCCCTTATCGGGTTCTCTAACACCATGTTCTACGGGAGCCGCATGCTCACGTTCCCGTCCCCCAACGACAGCGCGACCCGGGTCTCCCTGGTCCGCGTGAAGGGTACGTACGAGAGGGGAAGGAGGACCAACCCCGTGGAGGCCCGTGCGGTAGCCGAGGATGTCCGCCGCCGCGTGCTCGATCCCGAACTGAGGAAGATGAGCATAGGCATCGTCGCGTTCTCGATCAGTCAGCAGAGCGCCATCGAGGACGAGCTCGACGAGATGGAGAAGAACGACAAGGAGTTCTCCGTCGCACTCGCGTCGATGCCCGAGCCCCTGTTCGTGAAGAACCTCGAGACCGTACAGGGGGATGAGAGGGATGTCATCCTCTTCTCCATCGGTTACGGCCCCGGCAAGGACGGCACCGTGTTCCAGAACTTCGGACCCGTCAACCGTGCGGGAGGAGGGAGGAGGCTGAACGTCGCCGTCTCCCGTTCGCGCATGGAGATGGTGGTGTTCTCCTCGATGACGCACAACGACGTCAAGGTGACCCCCGCATCCTCCTCGGGGGTGAGGGCGATGAAGGAGTTTCTCCGTTATGCCGCCAACGGCGGACGCTTCGGAGGCGAATCCGGGGACGACGAACCCCGTCCGGGCGAGACCGCCATCATGTCCGAACTGGCGGAGGCCCTCACCGGAAGAGGATACACCTGCCGCTTCGATGTGGGTACGTCCGAGTTCCGCGTGGACCTCGCGATAGCGGATCCCGACGATCCCGACAGGTACATCCTCGGTATCCTCAGCGACGGCGAATCCTATAGAGCCAGCGTCAACACCCGCGACCGCGAGTACGCCCGTGCGGACGTGCTCAGGAACCTCGGATGGGCCATCATGCACGTGTGGTCCGTCGATTGGTACTTCAGGCGCGAGAGGGTCATCGACTCGGTCATCGCCGAGATAGAGCGTGCCCGTTCCGCCCGCGGCGTGCCCGAGGAGGAAGAGGAGGAACCGGAGATCGACGACGAGTCGTTCGGCACCTCGGACCTCCCTCCCGTGGAGAACCCCGAGTACATGTCCTGCCGCGAGGACTACGTTCCCTGCAAGGACGCCGTCATCAACAACCTCACCGACCCCTACGGTCGCGCCGCGGTGAAGGCGGTCTGCGAGTTCATCATCGCATCCGAATCCCCCATCGCGGAGGAGCACCTCGTCCGCACCTACTGCCGCCTCACGGGGATAAAGAGGCTGCTGGCGGACAAGCGCCGCCGCATCGTCGACCTCATGAGGATCGAGTTCGCCCCCAGGCTCCGCGGGAGCTTCGTCACCTATTGGTACGGGGGTATAGTCCCCGAGGGATTCCGCATGTACCGCGTCCCCGTGGTCCCCGAGGAATCGAGGGACATCGACTGCATCCCCATCGAGGAGATCCTGTCATGTATCGACGAGGCCGTGAAGAGGTACGGTTCCATAGAACAGGATGCCGCACCGAAGGTCATCGCGGCGATGTTCGGGTTCTCTCGTACCGGCGACCGCATCCGCGAGATTGTCGGCGAGGCGTTCGAACAGGCGCTGATGGACGGCATCGTGGTGCTCGAGAACGGAAGATACTCCGCACCCTGAATCAGGCCTTGGACTTGGCGACTTCCTTCACCGTCTTGCCGACGTTGTAGAAGTGGTCGGCGACCCTCTCGAGATCCGACGTAAGTGCGAGGAACTCCGCTCCTACGCTCACGGTGCAGGTCCCGTCGGAGAGCCTCCTGATGTGGGCCTCAGCCATCTCCTCGGTGAGGGCGTCGATGCTCTGCTCGATGTCGTGGGCCTGTTTCAGGAGCTCCCTGTCGTTGCTCTTGTAGGTCTCCATGACCTTGAGGTAGAGGCTCTCGATGGTCGCGCGGGCGTGCTCGATCTCCTGCTGCGCCGCCGGGGAGAAACCCTCACCGATGGCCTGCAGCTTCTCCGCGTAGCCCACGATGTTCTCCGCGTAATCCCCCACCCTCTCGATGTCCGTGATGGTGCGGAAGGCCGTGGAGATGTACGCGTTGTCTTTCGCCCCGAGCTCGGCGTTCGAGAGCTTCGTGAGGAAGCGGGTGAGCTGTTTGTTGGTGTAGTTGAGCTGCTTCTCGCACTTCTTGAACGCCTCGGCCTCGGAGAAGTCGAGGGTGGTGACGATGGAACAGGCGCGGGTGACGTTGGACATCGCTATGTCCGCCATGTTGACGATCTCGTTCTTGACCTCCATGACCGCGATGGCGGGGGTCTTGAGCATGTGGTCGTCCACATAATAGAGACGGGGCGCGTCCGCTTCCTCCGGAGGCATCTCCCTGTCGGGAATGATGCGCATGACGAGCCTGATGAGGGCGGCCGTGAAGGGTATCATGATGATGACGGTGATGATGTTGAACACCGTGTGGAACATGGCGAGGTCGATCTCGTCGCTGGCGAACAGCCTGCCGAAGATGTCTCCGAAGGAGGTGTCGAACAGCACGCCCATGGCGAATCCGGCGATCACGAAGATCACCACGCCTATCACGTTGAAGAGCAGGTGGATGAGGGCGGTCCTCTTGGCGTTGATCCCGGAGGTGAATCCGGCCATGATGGCGACGACGCACGAACCGATGTTGGAACCCAAGGTCATGTAGATTCCCTGGTCCAGGGTGATCATGCTCCCGGCCAGCATGACGATGATGACCGACGTCATGACCGAGGAACTCTGAACGATGGCGGTGAGTGCGGCTCCGAGGAGGACGAGGATGACTATGTTGTCGACGCTGGAGAGGAAGTCCATGACGGACTGTTCCTGAGCGAAATCCTCCATGGCGGTCTGCATCAGCTCGAGTCCGACGAAGAGCATGCCGAACGCGGCGACGACGATCCCGATGTTCCTGGTCTTCGCCTTCTTGGCGTAGGCGGCGACGAACGCACCTATGCCCGCGGCGGCGGCGAACCACATGGTGAGCGAGAGGCTCCCTCCCCATGCGACAATCTGTGCGGTGATGGTGGTACCGATGTTTGCACCGTAGATGACCGCGGCGGCGAGGGTCAGGGACATGATCCCGGCGTTCACGAAACCTATGACGAGGACGGTGGTAGCTCCGGAACTCTGGATGGCGGCGGTGGCGACGGTACCGATCCCCACTCCAACGAGCTTCTTGTCGGAGGCGCGGGCGAAGAGGTTCCTCAGCTTGTTGCTGCAGATCGCTTCTAGGTTGGAACTGAGCATGGAGCAGGCGATCAGGAATACGCCGATGCCGGCGAGAAGTGTGAGAATCGCTACGGTTGCGTCCATGCTCTCCGATTCCCGTATCTGCCTTTTACAATAAAAGTAACGGTGGCGTTATGGTGCCGACCGGACGGTGCTTTTCAGCATATTAGGCAATCCTAACCTTTTTAATCAGAGTATTGGATACCCCAATTACATGACGACAAGCAACCGCGAGGACTACATCATCGCAATTCTGAAACTCACGGAGAACGGAGGCGTTGCCAAGACCACCGAGCTGGCACAGTTCATGAAGGTCTCCCCCGCATCCGTCAGCGAGATGCTCAAGATCCTCTCCAAGGACGGGCTTGTCGAATACGCCAAATACCGCGGCGTGAAGCTCACCGAGAAGGGTCTCACCGAGGCCCGCCTCACCAGGAAGCGCCACCACGTCGTCGAGAGGTTCCTCATCGACGTCCTCGACATGGACCCCTCCGCGGCACACGAGGAGGCCTCCCGCATCGAGCACTCCATCTCCGACGAGGCCACCATCAACATGTGCAACATGCTCGGCAATCCCCCGGACTGCGACTGCCAGTGCTGCATCAGCCCCTGCAAGGCGGTCTCCACCACCGGGGTATCCATCACCATGCAGCTCTCCGACATGCGCCCAGGGGAGAAGGGGAAGATGTCCCACCTCAAGTCCGAGGACACCCTCGCCGTCAAGAAGCTCCTCAACATGGGATTCGTCCCCGGAAGGGAGATCACCCTCGATAGCCGCGATTCCGAAGACTCCCCGTCCGTCGTCATCGTCGGCACTCAGACCGTGGTGCTCGAACCCGAGCTCTGCGCGATGGTATACATCGTCGTCGGTCAGTGAGCCTTCCGCAAATCAATTTAAGGTGTTGCGGGATACTCGTTTTGAGCATGCCCAAAGTTTCCAAGTCTAGGGACGAGAAGCGGGAGGAATCCCGCCGCAAGATCCTCGATTCCGCCATGGTCCTGTTCTACGAGAAAGGCTACGATGCCACCACCACGCGCGACATCATCAAGAAGGCGGGGATCCTGAACGGCAGTCTCTACAACCGCTTCCCCAGCAAGGAGGACATCCTCCTGGCCATAGTCGAGGAGTATCTCAGCGAGACCGCCGTCCCCCTGAGGAACGCCACCTCGGACAAGCACCCCGCGATGGCCTTCATAATCCCCGGTGCCCTTCTGCTGTATGTGTCAAGCCATTCCCCCAAAGCGGCGGAGATGATCTACCGCGCAAGCTGCTCGATGGCCGCCGTGGATATGTACATGGAGTTCTACAGGACCGTGTCGGGCGAGGTCTTCGGCGAGAGGCTGGGGGATTTCTTCGACAGCGAGATCAACAGGATGAAGGTCTCCTCCATCATCGGGATGGTCGGCAACATGTGCGGCCGTTATTCCTCTGGATACACCGTCCCGTTCAAGGACGCCCTCGGATACGTCATCCACATAGTGTCCGTGATGCTGTCCCTCCCGGTGTTCGATGCCCCCTCCCTGGTCGACGACGTCTCCGTTGCTCTCGATTCCCTGAACATCTCGGTATGCGGTCACCGCCTCTCCGAGTTCCCGGATTATCACTGAGGGCGTTTCCCTCCCCTTTTGATATATATTCATAAGCGCATTGCCCGTGCATGGCAATAGATTACTCGGATGCCCGCAGGGTATCCCAGAAGGTGGATCCCGACGGATACGACGCCACCCGTTACATGCAGCAGGACCAGGACGCCACCTGGCTCTTCGAGGACCTCAACGGAGGCAGGGCCGCGGGCAACGTGTACTCCACCAGGGAGAAGATCGCGAAGGCCATGGGCATCAAGAGGGAGGACATCGTCCGCCACGTCATGGAGTCCATGGAATCCCCCGAGGCCCCCGAGGTCACCGATTCCCCCGCCTTCAAGGAGTGCGAGCTCCCGCTGGACCTCACCAAGCTCCCCATCGTCAAGTACTTCCCCGAGGATGCCGGACGTTACATCTCCGCAGGCATCGTCGTCTCGGAGTACAACGGCAGGAGGAACGTGTCCTTCCACCGCATGCTCATCCGCGGCAAGGACGAGATCGGTATCCGTCTGGTTCCCCGCCACACCTTCACCCTCTTCAACGAGGCTAAGAAGAATGGCGAGGATCTGAAGATCGCCATCTGCATCGGCGCCCCCGTGGAGGCCATGGTCTCCGCCGCGCTGTCCGTGGATTTCGGACTCGACGAGCTCACCATCGCCTCGTCCATGTACAGGAAAGGGCACGGTGCCCCCCTCAAGGTCGCCAAATGCGCCAACGGACTCACCGTCCCCGCGGACTGCGAGTACGTCATCGAGGCCCGCATCACCTCCGCCACGGCCCCCGAGGGTCCCTTCGTGGATATCGCCGGGACCTACGACGAGATCAGGGACCAGCCCGTCGTCAAGGTCGACAGGATATGGTCGAAGAAGGACCCCGTATTCCAGATCCTCCTCCCCGGAGGATTCGAGCACTTCCTCCTCATGGGAGTCCCCAGGGAACCCGTCATCTTCCGTACCGTACGTCAGGCCGTCCCCAAGGTCAGGAACGTCCGTCTCACCGAAGGTGGGTGCTGCTGGCTCAATGGTGTCGTGTCCATCTCCAAGAACCGCGAGGGAGACGGTGTGAACGCCATCATGGCCGCATTCACCGGACACCCCTCCATGAAGAGCGTCATCATCGTCGACGAGGACATCGACATATTCGACGACCGCGAGGTCGAATGGGCGGTAGCCACCCGCATGCAGGCGGACAAGATCATCAAGATTCCCGGAGCCGGAGGTTCATCTTTGGATCCCTCCGCGCACGGCACCACCTGGAAGGTCGGTTACGACGCCACCCTGCCCCTCGGAGCGGACCGCGCACCCTTCACCAAGGCCGTCGTTCCTCCGAAGGACTGAAACTCAACGGGCCCAAGGGCCCATTCAACCTTCTTTTCTTCTCATTTTTTGTTGATATCGCACCTCGCGACACCAGTTATTTACATTTTTACCATTATTGTGGTCATTCCAATATATAATGTCGATAATTGAGCATATTCAGTAATATGCAGGTTTATCTGCAGTTTTGTAGGATGGATTGATATTGAATATTTGAGCATAATCAAATAAATTAAATATCGCACATCCATGGACAGCCCGAGGAAATGATATGTTTGCAGGATTGGCAAACGCAGTAACGAAACATTCCAAAGCAGTGATCGTGCTTTGGATAGTGATCGTCCTCTGTTCCCTCCCCCTCGGTCTGAAGGTCGGTGGCGTACTCGAGTACAACCTGACCGATATGGCCGGTTCCGACAGCGAATCGTCCGAGGGCAGTGACATCATGGACGAGTACTTCAGCAACTCGATCTCGATGAACGAAGTCGTCGTGATAGAATACACGGATATCTCCCAGGCCGTCGCCCTCGGGACGAAGATTACCGAGCTTCTTCACGACTATGACAATACCCTCACCACTACCGCTGTCGGGACATACCACAGCGAGGGTTCCGATTTTTCGATAATACTCTATTCCGTATCCTCCTCCGATGAGGATTTCGACTTCTCGAACGAGACCGGAAACATCAGGGACGTGGTCTCCCAGGCGAAGAAGGATACGGGCATCAGTCTCACTACTTACGTGACTGGCGACTCCGCTCTCACTTATGATACGATGCAGTCCTCCTCCGAGGACATCAAAAGGATCGACCCCCTCAGTATCGTCCTGATCTTCGTCCTTCTCATGGCCTTCTTCGGTGCGCTGGTGACCGCTGTCGTGCCCCCCATGGGATTCGGTGTCGCATACGGGGTCTCTCTTCTGGCTCTTTATCTCATCGGTTCCGCGGTCGGTGTGTTCTACCTTACCGAGACGCTGATTCTAGTCACCATGCTCGGTGCTGGGTGCGATTACGGTATCTTCATCATCTCCCGTTACCGCGAGGAACTCAAGAAGGGTTCGGACCATCACTCCGCCATCCTCACCGCGGTGGAATGGGCAGGTGAATCCGTGTTCACCTCGGGCATGTCCGTCATCATCGGTTTCGCATGCCTCGGCCTCTGCACCTTCATACTCGTCCGCAGCATGGGAATCGCCCTTGCGGTCGGAATCGTGTTCGCCCTCATCTCCGCACTCACCTTCGTCCCCGCCCTTGTGAACCTCATCGGGGAGAAGGTCTTCTGGCCTAACTCCATCGCCAAATACAAGGCGGTGGCGGACGGATCCGCCACTGGTGCATACGCAAAGGCCTCCAGGTTCTTCGGACGTTATTTCCACTGGGTCGCCCGCGTCACCCGCAGGCACGCCGTGCCCATCGTGGCCGTCGCGGTGCTCATCTCCATCCCCACGTTCTACATCTACGCCACCTCCGACGATTCCTACGATATGATCTCGGTGGAGCCCGACGGCGAGGCCAAGGAAGGTCTCTATTCCATCATGGACCAGACCTACGGCGGCACACTGATGCCCACTTATGCCGTGATAGAGTTCCATCAGACCGTCGTCAGCGACATGGGTGTCGATACGCTCGGCACTAATTCGGTGCCGTACGTGAAGTGGAACGGGTACGGTCTCAACACCGAAAACCTCACGGGCGTGGTCCCTGCCATCATGGTCATCTCCAACGATATCTCGGCCAAGTACGACCTCGTCGCAAGTGCATCCGGTCTCAACTCCTGGCATGTGCTGTTCATGCAGGTCGCATCCGAACAGGTCACGCAGTCCCTCAAGGCCCTCTACCCGAGTTATACGGATGAGCAGATTGCTGCCATGGTGCCTACCGCCATCAACTCTCTGACAGAGGCTCAGGTGTATGCCATCAACAGCGCCATCGCCGATAAGATGCCTACCGCCGTGAAAGACCATGTGAAGACACTTATCGGAGTCGCTCACCTTCATGCGGATGATGCAAATCCCTCGATACCTTCCTTTGTGCTCTCCGCCTCGGGGACCACCCTCGCGAACTTCATCGACGGTATCCTGAATGTGGGCACCGGCCTCATCTCCGATGACGGGAGATATGTTTCCATAATGATCGTCACCACCGAGGAGCCCATGTCCGACAACACCATGGACTTCGTCTCGGAGTTACAGTCAGCGTTCCACGGAGACGACGGATACGATGACACCTATTCCGCTGTGATTGATGAATCGTATATCACCGGCAGGAATGCCGTGCTCTACGACATCTCCGAGAACGTCAGCGCCCAGTTCTTCTCCATCCAGGTGCTGGTGGTCATCCTTCTGGTGATCCTGCTGTTCTTCATCCTCGGCTGCTATTTCACCCCGATTCGCGCCATAGGATGCATCCTGCTCAGCGTCATATGGACGCTCGCCCTGACGTTCGTGGTGTTCAAGGATATCATGGACATCCCCGTTTGTTGGATTGTACCGATCGTCCTGTTCGTGGTGCTCCTCGGATTGGGAATGGATTATGATATCTTCATCACCACCAGGGTGAGGGAGAACAAGGTCCGCGGTATGTCCAACGACGATGCCATCGATGCCGCCATCTGCAGTGCCAGCGGTGTCATCAGCCTCTGTGCGCTCATCATGGGAGGTACCTTCCTCACCATGCTGGCCGGAAGCTCCTCGATGCTCCAGGAGTTCGGTTTCGCATTGGGCGTCGGAATCATCATTGACGGTCTCTTCATGGTGACCTTCGTCGGTCCCGCCCTCATGCACCTGATGGGCGAATGGAGCTGGAAGGGACCCGCATTCCTCGCCCGCAAGCACGTCGATTCGGACGCACAGGAAGTCCCCGGAGAGAGCGACGGGGAACAGGCCTGAAACCTCTTAGACGGGGCTCCGGCCCCGTTATAAACCATCACAAGACATTTTGATTCGTTCCTCGATGGGGTATCGATGTCAAGAGCGTTCACGTCCGAGGAGTACGAGGCCCCGGAGGTGGTGATCGAGGTGCCTGAAAAGAGGGAACCCTCCGCCGATATGGAGCTCGTTTTCGCATATTCCAAGGACAGGAGCCTCAGCGACCCCTCCCTCCCTTACGAGATCGGGATGCATTTCCTGGAGGGTTCCGGAGGGTTCTTCCAGAGCGACGAGTTCGCGGTGAAGTGGCTGGACAACGCCGTGAAGGAGGGGTCCGTGGATGCCATGATGGCCCTTGCGGACTTCTATCTGAAGGATACCAAGACGCATGGCTACAGGAAGCCCGCGTCACTCCTGAAGATGGCAGCGGACAGGGGTAATGAGGATGCCAGGGCCCGCCTCGACATGGACCACATCGATGATCCCACATCTAGGAAGACGTTCAATGCATACCGTTTCAACGCCGAGCTCGGTGACGTCATGGCGATGAACCTCCTCGCCGAGGGATTTGAGAAGGGCCACTTCGGGAAGAACAAGGAGAAGGCCGCCGCGTTCTGGTATACCAAGGCCTTCAAGAAGGGTGACAAGGACGCTGCGAAACGCGTGCTGGCTCTTTATTACAAGAAGCGTATCGAACTCACCGAGGAAGAGCTCAGGTTCCTCCGTTCGTGAGCGGTGGCCCGCCCCCAAATGCGGGGGCGGGGTGATGTTCGGAAACGTTTTGATCAGTTTTTGAGGTGTGCCTCGAAGGCCTCTTTCGCGGTGAATCCCTTCAGGCAGATGTCGCTGATGGCGCCCATGATGCCCTGGACGTCCCTGTGCTGGAAGACGTTCCTGCCGATGGATACCCCGTGTCCTCCCGCGTGGAGGGAATCGGAGACCATGTTGAGGATGTCCATGTCGGAGTCCATCTTGGGTCCGCCGGCGATGACGACGGGCACCTGCGCACCGTCGACCACCCTGGAGAACGAATCGATGTCGCCGGTGTAGGAGCACTTGACGATGTCCGCGCCGATCTCGGCACCGACCCTTGCGGCGTGGGCGACCGCGGTGGGGTCGAAGGAGTCCTTGATGGAGGGCCCGCGGGCGTAGGTCATGGCGATGAGGGGCATTCCCCATTCCATGCACGAGCTGGAGACCCTTCCGGCATCGGCGAGCATCTGGGGTTCCTCCTGCGCGCCGACGTTGATGTGGATGGAGATCGCATCGGCACCGAGCTTCAGACCGTCCTCGACGGTGGCGACGAGGACCTTGCTCTGGGAGTTGACGCCGATGTCGGTGGAAGCGGAGAGGTGGAGAATCAGACCGACGTCGTGTCCGGACGTCCTGTGTCCGTGGGGGACCATTCCTTTGTGCATCAGGACCGCGGTGGCGCCGCCGAGAGTGACGTCGCTGACCGTTTTCTTGAAATCCACGATTCCGGGGATGGGACCGACGCTGATCCCGTGGTCGAGGGGGACGATCACGCAGTTCCCGGTGTTGCGGTCCATTATCCTTTCCATTCTGACATTCTTTCCGAACATGTTGTTCACCGTGTTATGTGCTAACACGTGACACGCATATCCATTATATAAAGAATTTGAAAACGGAATGATGCGGGCTGATGCCCGCTGAAAAGTTTCAGGCCCAGTAGGACTTGCGGCGGGAGATGGTCTCGTCGCGGTCAGGTCCGACGGATATAATGTCCGCGGGGACGCCGGTGGACTTCTCGATGAACGTGATGTAGTCCTTCATCTCCTTGGGGAGGTTGTCGTAACCTCCCTTCACGACGGCCTCGGTGTCCTCCCATCCCTTCCAGCCCTTCAGGGTGGTGTAGACGGGCTTCGCCCTCTCGAGCTTCCTGATGCTGCCGGGGAAGTACTTGGTCTTCACGCCGTCGATCTCGTACTCCGTACAGACCTTGACCTCCTCGTAATCGTTGAGGACGTCGAGCTTGGTGATGGCGAGGGAGTTGAATCCGCACATCCTGTTGGCGTGGTTGACGACGACGAGGTCGAGCCATCCGCAGCGGCGTCCGCGGCCGGTGGTGACGCCGACCTCGTGCCCCCTCTTCTGGAGGTAGTCGTGGGCCTCGCCCTCGAGCTCGGTGACGAAGGGTCCCTCGCCGACGCGGGTGGTGTACGCCTTCACGACCCCCATGACGGTATCGAGCCTGCTGGGCGCGATGCCGGCCCCGGTGCAGACGCCCCCGGCCATGGTGGCGGAGGAGGTGACGTAGGGGTAGGTCCCGTGGTCGATATCGAGCATGGCCCCCTGGGCGCCCTCGAACATGACCTTCTTGCCGGCGTCGAGGCCCTCGTTGATGAGGACGGAGGTGTCGACGATGTGGTCCCCGAGTTTCTTTCCCCAGCCGAGCATCTTGTCGAGGAGGCTCTCAACGGTGCAGGAGCAGCCCTCGGCCTCGAGCATGTTCATGAGGTCCTTCTTGTAGGGGAGGACGACCTTGATCTTCTCCTCGAGGGTCTCCTTCTCCAGGAGGTCGCCGGCCCTGAATCCGATGCGGGCGATCTTGTCCTCGTAGGAGGGGCCGATGCCCTTCCCGGTAGTCCCGACCTTCTTTCCGCCCTTGTATTTCTCCTGGGCGCCGTCGAGCTTCTTGTGGTAGTTCATGATCAGGGAGACCCTGTCGGAGATGCGCAGCCCGTCGACGGAACCGCCGGCCTGCTCCACCTGTTCGATCTCCTCGAGGAGTTCCTCGATGTTCATGACGCATCCGTTGCCGATGACGGCGAGCTTCCCGGGGCGGACCACACCGGAGGGGAGGCCGTGGAGTTTGAACACGGTGTCTCCGACGACGATGGTGTGTCCGGCGTTGTTGCCGCCCTGGAAACGGACGATCATGTCCGCGTCCTCGTCAAGGTAGTCGATGATCTTGCCTTTACCCTCATCTCCCCACTGGGAGCCGATGACTGCTAAGCTCGGCATTGTATCTGATGTGCGGATGTGGGCGATGTTTATATTCATTCGTACGCGCGCGAGAATCAGTCGTCGATGCCGACGATGCCCTCCGCTGCATACTCCAGAACGTCCTGCGGGATGTCCTTGGCGGGCATCATGTAGGCGCAGTGGAGGCGCGGGTTCATGATGCCGATGTTCCTGACATCGGCCAGGGCGGGGTCCTTGGAACCCCTGGAAAGAACATATCTGATAAGAAGAGCCAGACGTGCCTTTTCGGGCAGAGGGTCGGGGGAGGTGGTGACGTCCCAAAGGCATTCGTCGGTGAGGAACATCCCGAATCCGGAGCTCACCGCACGGCCGTACCCTCCGGGGAATCTGAAGCAGATCCTCCTCACAGGCCCCATCACGTCGAGGAAGGCATTCATCCTCGCCACCATCGTGAGGATGTTGGTGCAGGTGCGGTCGTCCGCCCTCACCCTCGAGGGGTTGGAGTACCCCGCGTCCTTCCTCTGCATACAGTACGAGAGTTTGCACGCGCAGTCCGCCGCGGCGTTGTCGAAACCGCCTATCCTCGGGGAGATGCCGCCGGCGAAGGCTTCCGCATAGCGGGAATCGGGGACCTCGGAATGAGTCCTCTCGAACACGGTCTCCTCGACCCTTTTCAGGAGGAGCCTGTCATCGACGTCGAAACCCGTATCGCGTACCAGCGCGTCGAGGCAGCTGAGAATCTTCACCGCACCGTCGATGACGTCCCCGGGCAGGTTCTCGCGACTGAGCACGCGGCCGTCGTTGAGAGAGATGGGGACGGGATCGAAGAACTCCAGTTTCAGGAGGCCGCCGTTGGGCTGTTGGACGCCGGCGGTGCCGGCGATGATCCCGGTCACTCCGATTTCCCCTGGGGCGGGGGTGTGGGATGGCCGATCTCGCGGTATGCCGCGAGGATGTCCTCCAGGGACTGGGTGGTGGCGAAGGATGTGGGGGAGAAGTGCGTGCGCGAGGCGTCGCCGGTCTCCCTGAGCTTGGCGACCATGTCCTCCAGGGAGGGGGGCGAGAGCTTCGTGAAGCGGGACAGCTCGCTGAGGTCGTAGATGTAGGGAACGGAATCAATCTCCTCCTTCCAGATCTCGAGGGTCTTGGCGCACTTCTTCTCGCGTGCCATCCCCGAGGGGTCCATGCGGGAGATGAGCTCCTTGTCGAACAGGGGGCCGGTCCAGAACGGGCCGAGCCTGTGGGTCTGGTCGTACTCGGGGGAGACGCTCCTCTCCAGGGTCTTCATGTCGTAATGGAGGTATCCGAGCTGGTCGAGCATCTTGTCGCAGGCGGACGTGCCCGGGACGAGTTCCACGTAGCAGCGGTAGTAGTGGTCCGCGAAGAACGAGAGGATCGGACGCATGCCGATGTCGAATTTCCCGACCTCCCTGGCTATGTTGCAGAGGAGTATCCTCAGACCTCCCTCGTGGCAGAGGTATCCCTTGACGGGTTCGCACTGGTAGCGGCGGCGGCACTTGGGCGCCTGTGCGCCGGCGAGGGGGGCGGTATCGGTGGCGGTGATGGCCATGACCCCTCTCTTCTTCGTGCCCCTGACGGCGCTCTGAATGAAGAGGGACGGGGAACCGAAGGGGTCGAGGTCCACATAGTCGAACGACTCCTCGGCGAAAAGGGATACCATGTTCCCGCGGTGGGCGCGGATGTTGGTGAGTCCGTTGAGTTCGATGTTGCGTTCTATGAACGGTATGGCGACGGGGTCGATGTCGTTGGCGGTCACATCGGTGCCGGGGACCTCGTTGGCGATCCTCACGGCGCGGGCGCCCGTGGCGGTCATCGCATCGGCGACGGTCATAGACGGCCTTTCCAATGCGCGGAGCAGCATGATGCTAACGTCGCGGTTGAACGCCATCTGCTCGTTGAAGAAAACCGAACCGGATTCTATGCGGCCTGGACCGTTGACGGAATGTGTCTCGGGGACCAGTAGCTTGGTCGCTCCCTCGGTGATGACGGTTCCTTCAGGCATCAGGTGTACTCTCCCTTCATGAGACTGACGATCTTGAAGGGGAGGATGTTCCTGTTGGTGGGGGTGACCTCGAGAATCCTGACGTCATCCCTCCTCCTGATGTCCTGCAGGAGCGGGTTGCGGGACTTCTTGTGCAGGGTGATGATCATGGGCTTGTCGATGTCGAGGGCCTCGTTGACCGCGTCGACGAAAGCCTGACTCTCGACCTCCACTTTACCGACCTCGTCGATGATGACGATGTCGCACTGTTCGCAGGCGTTCTTGATCGCGGCGATGGACACGGATTCGAAAAGGGCGAGGTCCACGCCGAGGCTGCCTACCATGATTTTGCTCTCGATGTCGGGTCCGGCGAAGATCTCGGATTCGTTGGTCTGGAGGTTCGTTACCTTCAGTCCGACTTTTTTGCGTCCGGTCTCGTCGGTGACCTTCTCGTCGATGATGCCTCCGATGGTGAGCTTCCCGTCGTTGGTAAGCATCTCGATGACTCTGCGGAGCGTGAAAGTCTTCCCCGCTCCTGGAAGTCCTGTTATGCCTATCTTGACGTTGTTGACCATCGAAAGTCCCCACTCAGTTATTGTCATTTAACTATTTATACTATGACAGATGCTACCCCGCTGTTTGGTGTTTGTCAGATACCTACTTTTGACACAAACATGAGAGGATAGTCGAGTTCGGGGTCGTAACGCATCTCGGCCGTGACCTCCGCATCCCCGACCTTTATGACGACGACTGCATCGATCATGTCGCCCGTTAGGGAGTTGTACGAGTATTGGTCGGACTTGTCCCCGCACACGGCATTGATCGATACCCTGGCATCGACGACGTATGGCTGGGTCCTGATGCATTCGGATATCGTCCTCTCGAGCCCCTCGCGGTTGGCCGCGCAGAAAGGGGTGCCCGTGAACTGGTGGTAGATGGTGGCGAGTTTTATCCCCGCCTCGAAGCACGCCCTCTGCATATCGTCGCATGCGAAGCGGGATGAGGCGTCTTTCTCCCTTTCACTCATGATTGGGTGATGGTTTCCGCCTATAATAGTGGTTGGTGAAACATATGTTTATATCGTCTTCCCGATACGCGCATTCCATGGATGATATCGGCGACCGTATCCGGGCACTGAAGCAGGCCAAGAACGCGGTTATCCTCGCTCACAACTACACCTCCACGGAGGTTCAGGACCTCGCGGATTACGTCGGGGACTCGCTCGGCCTTTCCAAGACCGCGGCCTCTACCGATGCCGACATCATCGTTTTCGCCGGCGTGTCGTTCATGGGCGAGACCGCCAAGATCCTCTCCCCCGGGAAGAAGGTCCTCCTGCCCGAGCCCGAGGCGAAGTGCGCCATGGCCGCCATGTGCTCCGCGGAACAGATCCGCCAGGTGAAGGAGAAGTACCCCGGTGTACCCGTGGTCGGGTATGTGAACACCGAGGCCGAGTCCAAGACGGAGATGGACTGCTGCTGCACGTCCTCCAACGCCGTCAACGTGGTATCCTCCATCGATTCCGACAAGGTGATCTTCCTTCCCGACAGCAACCTCGGCCGTTACGTCGCCAGAGAGACCGGCAAGGAGATCGTCCTCTGGAGCGGGTTCTGTCCCGTCCACCAGTGCGTCACCCTCCGCAGCGTGAACGCGCTCAGGGAGAAGTATCCCGAGGCATTGGTTGTAGCGCACCCCGAATGCCGCCTCGAGGTCCTCGACGGTGCGGATTACGTCGGTTCCACCGAGGGCATCCTGCAGTACTGCAAGAAGTCCCCCGCGACCGAGTTCATCGTCCTCACCGAGATGGGTATGGGCCACAGGCTCGAACAGGCGTGCCCCGGCAAGAAGTTCTATTTCACGTCGCAGTCCCTCTGCACCACGATGAAGATGATCTCCCCCGAGTCCATCCTCGATTGTCTGGAGAACGAGACCGGCGAGATCACTCTCCCCGCGGACGTCATCGAGCGTGCGTACAAGCCCGTCAAGCGCATGACCGACATCCTCGGTTGATTTATCCGCGGACGCGCATGCGGTATGCGAGAACGGTCCGGATGACGATTAACCTAGGCTGATTCGTGATGAGCCCTATGAGTGCCGACGGCCTTCTCAACTGTCCTCTTCGAAGGCGGCGTCCTCCTCGTACGGGAGCATCTCGCTCTCGTCCGAGACGAACTGCGTCGTATCCACGAACTCCAGGAGCTCGGAGAGTTTTATCCCGTTGTTCCACCGGAGGATGAAGTTCCCCCCGCGGCTGACCTCCACGTAGGGGATCCTGCCCCTGAGCATAGCGGCCGTCCCGCAGAGAGAGGCGTCGGAGGGCATGGTGAAAAGTCTCCACGGGTCGCCGCGGACGTTCTTGCGGCGATAGGCGTAGATGGGGATGATGTGGCTCCTGTTGCAGGTCTCGATCATGGTCTCCGCCTGTTCCGCCAGCCTCTCGGAGCGGCTGAGGTAGAGTACGTCCTTCTCGCTGCTCTTGACCTCGATGGGGAAGGAGAAGTCCCATCTGAGCGCGACGAGGTCGACCCCCAGGGAGCCGGCGGCGCGGATCACGAGGAACGGGCGGTCCATCATCGAACGGTAGGCGGTGGCCTCGGCTACGTCGCAGGTCTTGATCATCCTGTTGACCGCCTTCTCCTCACCGCTGAGGAGGGCCTTGAGTTCGCGTTCGTATGTGTCGCCCGGAGCTGCCATTACAACTCAATCGAGCGCGGGGTATATAAGCGGGTGCGGGGGAGGTAACCGAATACCGCCGAAAATCGGTGTTGCCCGTCCGGAGACCGGACGGGAATGTGTTTGTGAAATCAGGGATAGAGCCTGTTGAGGTCCCTGGGGAAGAGGACGGCCTCGCGGACGTTAGGGAGGTCGAGCATCTTCTCGATGAACCTGTCGATCCCGATGCCGAAGCCGCCGTGCGGGGGCATGCCGAACTTGAAGGCGGCGAGGTAGTCCTCGAAGTCATCGGGGTTGAGGCCCTTCTTCTCCATACGAGCCAGGAGCCTGTCGTAGCGGTGCTCCCTCTGTCCTCCGGAGGAGATCTCCTGACCCTTGTAGTCGAGGTCGAAGGAGAACGAGTAGGGGGTACCGTCCTTCTCCATGATGTAGAAGGGCTTCTCCTCCTCGGGGTACTCGCAGATGAAGTAGAGGGGGAATCCCTTCTCGGCCATGTAGTCGCCGACGAGCTTCTCGCCGTCGGTACCGAGGTCGGCTCCGTCGGCGAGGTTCAGTCCCTTGGCCTGGACGATCTTCAGGCACTCGGAGTAGGTGAGCTTGGGGAAGGGCTCGGCGCTGACCTCGATGGCCTCCTTGCCGAGGATCTGCAGCTGCCTGGCACACCTCTCGTTGATGCCCTTGATGATGTAGCGGACGGCCTTCTCGATCTCGTCCATGACGTCTTCCTCCTTCTCGATCCAGCAGAACTCCCCGTCCCAGGAGGTGAACTCGGTGACGTGGCGGGTGGTGTTGGAGTGCTCCGCGCGGAAGGCGGGGCCGATCTCGTAGACCCTGTCGAGCCCGGTGGACATCAGCATCTGCTTGAAGAGCTGGGGGGACTGTGCGAGGAACGCGGGTTTTCCGAAGTAGTCCACCTTGAACAGGGTGGCGCCTCCCTCGGCCCCGGCGGCATTGATCTTGGGGGTGGCGACGTTGACGAAGCCGTTGGCGATCATGTACTCGTGGATGAGTGCGGTGGCCATGGAACGGATCTCGAAGACGGCCCTAACCTCGGGCTTGCGGAGGTCCATGAACCTGCTGTTGAGACGGGTGTCCATCTCCACGTTGACCTTGTCGACGACTCCCAGGGGGAGGGGGGTGGCGGCTTCGGAGATGACCTCGCAGGCGGAGGGGATGAGCTCGACGCCGAGGGCGGTCTGGTTGCTCTCCTTGACCTCCCCGGTGACGGAGACGACGGATTCGCGGGAGACCTTGGTGAGTGTCTCGAAGAGGGTCGGCTCGATCTTCTTCTTGGGGAGAGTGATCTGGATGGTGCTGTTCCTGTCCCTGAGGGTGACGAACGAGATGCCGCCGAGGTTGCGGGTGTCCTGCACCCAGCCGCGGACGGTGACCGTCTCGCCGGCCATCGACGAGATGTTGCCTGAATCGGCGTATTTTGCCATGTGCTTCCCGAAAGGACACCGCATAATAACAGTTGCGCACGCGGGTGCGTTCTTACCCATCCCTATACTTTATAATATGATGGCACCGATGAGGGGGGCACTTAATCGGTGTAACTATGGCAGAGAAAGTCACTGTTTCGATTATCAAGGCCGACATCGGATCGATCGCGGGTCACATGACCCCCCACCCCTCCATGATGGCCAAGTGCAAGGAAATCCTGACCGACAAGCAGGCTCAGGGAATCATCGAGGACTTCTACGTCACCCGCTGCGGAGACGACATCAACCTCTACCTCACCCACTACAAGGGCGAGAACAATTCCGAGATCCACGGAGCCGCCTGGGAGTGCTTCCAGGAGGCCACCAAGCTCTCCAAGGCCATGCACCTCTACGCCGCCGGACAGGACCTCCTGACCGACGCCTTCTCCGGCAACGTCAAGGGTGCCGGACCCGGATCCGCCGAGATGACCTTCGAGGAGAGGCCCGCCGAGCCCCTGCTGTTCTTCATGGCAGACAAGACCGAGCCCTCCGCATACTCCCCCATCCTCTCCAGGATCTTCCTCGACCCCTTCACCACCACCGGCCTCGTCATCGACAAGAGGGCCAAACAGGGATTCGACGTCGAGATCCAGGACGTCCTCGATAACAAGTTCGTGACCATGTCCGCTCCCGAGGAGACCTACAGCATCCTCTCCCTGCTCGGCGACACCTACAGGTACGCCATCAAGAGGGTCTACAGCCGCGCCGGCCTCGGCCCCGCCGCCGTCGTCTCCACCGACAAGCTCAACATGACCGCCGGCTCCTACGTCGGAAAGGACGACCCCGTCTGCATCTGCAGGTGCCAGTCCGGATTCCCCTCCGTCGGAGAGTACACCCAGGTCTTCCAGAACGTGTTCTTCGCCGCCGGCTGGATGAGGGGTTCCCATATCGGTGCCATGTACCCCTGCAGTCCCGAGGACTCCAACCCCGTCTACTACGACGGACCGCCGCGCATCTGCTGCCTCGGATTCCAGCTCTGCAACGGCAAGCTCCAGGGCCTCGAGGCCCCCGGTGTCAAGGGCGGCGACCACAAGCCCGTCGACATCTTCGGCAGCAACACCTGGGACCTCGCCAGGCAGAATGCCATCAAGGCCTCCGTTCTCATGAGGCGCCAGGGCCCGTTCATGCCTTCCATCCTGGGAGCCGACGAGATGGAGTACACCTCCAGGCCCGCCGTCCTCGAGGACCTCAAGAAGAGGTTCGTGTCCCCCAAGGACGAGGGCAAGTGCTGCTGCTCCAAGAAGGACAAGACCGATGTCGAGTGATCACGCCAAGCGCGTGATCCTGGTCAACTTCAAGGCCTATCCGCAGGTCCAGGGAGAGGGAGCCATAGCCCTCGCCCAGACCTGCGAGCTCGTGGCCCTTGAGACCGGAGCGCCCATAGCCATCGCACCCCCCGTGGTGTCGCTTTCCGCCGTCGCCGCGGCCGTGGACATCCCCGTCTACGCCCAGAGCATGGACCCCAAGGTCCCCGGTTCCGCGACAGGGTGGGTCACCGCGGACATGATCGAGGCCACCGCCGCCGTCGGCACCCTCATCAACCACGCCGAGCACCGCTACGATGCCGAGACCGTGAAGAAGTGCGTTGCCCTCGCGAAGGAGTGCGACCTCATCACCTGCGTCTGCGCCAACGACATCGACGCCGCGAGGGAACTCGCCGCGTTCAAGCCCGACTACATCGCGGTGGAGCCCCCCGAGCTCATCGGCGGCGACATCTCCGTCACCACCGCCGACCCCGGGATAGTCTCCGATACCGTCGGAGCGGTCCACGAGGTCGCTCCCGAGGTCTCCGTCCTCTGCGGAGCGGGCGTGAAGAACGGCAAGGACGTCAAGGCCGCCTTCGACCTCGGTGCCGACGGTGTCCTGCTCGCTTCCGGCGTCGTCAAAGCGAAGGATCCCGAGGCCGTCCTCAGGGACCTCGTGTCCTATTTCTGAAACACTAACGGGCCTTCGGGCCCCCCCCCCTTTTGTTAACTCCCGTAGGACCTGTTATTATCCCCGTCGACGTTGACCGTTCATGGGATGCAGATCGGTCCTCGTTTCGGTTCTCGCGGTGCTCGCGCTCCTGCTGTGCGCGATGCCGGTGTCCGAGGCCGGAACGAATGCGCCGGGACTCTACGGCGTCTATCCTGTCGGGGACGGTGTGGTGATAGGGCCGCTCTCCCCCGGTCAGGACCTGAAGGACTATTCCGTCCGTGACGGTTCCGGGAGACTCACTTTCAACCAATCATTCGTTCCCTCGGAATCCTACGTTCTCGTCGCTCCGAAGGCCGACACGAGGCTCCCCGACTCCTATCAGACGGTCATCGCCGGGGAGAACGGACTTACGAAGAGCGGCAGCTTCTCGCTCAACGACAAGGGGGATTCCGTGTCCCTCTACAAGTCGGAAACACTCATCGAAACGGTGTGTTACGGCACATCTTCGGGTGCGGACGGATGGACCGGGCCTGCCGTGGGGATAGGTTCGGGCAAGCATCTGATACGCACGGGCGAGCCCGGATCCGCGGCTGGTTGGGTGCTGACGAAGGACGGATGGACAAACATCCCTGAGTGGTCTGGCTCATATGTTGCCACGGTCACCCCGTTCACTTTCCCCGAGTCCTGCGGTGCACCTGTCCTGCAGGCCCTCGAGGATGCGGATACGAGCATCGCGATCTCAATCTACCTCCTCAGTAGCAGGAACACCGCCGCCCTCTTGGAATCCAAGGCAGCGGCGGGGGTAGACGTGAGGATCCTCCTCGAGGGTAGTCCCCTGGGGACCAACATAGTCTCCGGCGAACTCCCTCTGATGAAGGCCGTCGCCGATGCGGGAGGGGACATCAGGCTCATCAACAATCCCGAGATCACCCGCTACACCTACCTCCACAACAAGTACGCCGTAATAGACGGGGACACCGTCGTTCTTACCAGCGAGAACTGGACCGGTGGGAACATCGGAAACAACGGTAACCGCGGATGGGGTGCGGTCATAGAATCCCCGGAATATGCTTCGTTCATGCTGGATGTGTTCGAGAACGATTTCAGCAAGGATTACGGGGACGTGACGTCACTCTGCGATGCGTACACAAACCTTGTTGCGGACCACGCATTCTACGAATCCCCTACGGCATTCTCGGGAGAGAGTTACACGGCCACGGTATCGCCTGTCCTCTCCCCGGACAACTCATGGGATTCGATGCGTGACTTCATCGGTTCCGCGACCACGAGGGTCTACTCCGAACAGCTGGACCTCGGTTCGAATCTGTGCGATGCATCCGGGGACAATCCTGTATCATGGATGGCGGCACGGGCCTCCGAGGGCCTCGACGTCAGGTTCATCCTCGATGCATACAACAACACCGATGCGCATATGGGCTATGTGGATACGGTCAACGCCACCACTGCGGTGAAGGCACAGGCGGTGAACGGCCGCAGCGGGTTCGATCTAATCCACAACAAGAGCGTGATCTGCGATGATGCCGTGTGGGTGGGTTCGGTCAACTGGACCTCCAATTCATTCCTCAACAACCGCGAGACCGCCGTGGTGATACGTTCGCCCGAGATCGCCGATTACTTCGCGGGGTACTACATCGCGGATTGGGGCGTGACCATCGACACGGTGAGGGAGAACGGGATGGGATTCCGTGTCAACTACAACGAATCCGAAGGCGTGGTCGAGCTCATAGCCCTGGTGCCGGACGGCTACGAGGTCCTCTTCGAATTGGGGGACGGGACCGAACGCACATCAGCCAGGGGATATTCGGTATTCGATGCTCCGAGCGCCGGCAAGTATAGAGCCAGAGCCACGATTGTCGGCACGGACATCTCGGAGGAGTTCAGCTACGAGGTGGCCCGCGAAGGCATCCCGGTCTCGTGGATTATATATGCCGCTGCGGCTTGCATACTGCTGCTGGGGACTATCCTGGCGGTAAGGAGGGAGAGGTCGAATGCTCGCAGGAGAGGTCGCAGGGGTGGAAATACGCGCCATGCGTCCCGCAGACGCTGAGGCGGTCCATTCCCTCATGATGTCGTCCCTCGACGAGTTCTTCTCCCCGGAGATCCCGCTGTACTTCCTCAACCAATGGCCCCGCGGTTCCTTCGTCGCTGCGGATTTCATGGGTAATATGCTCGGATACGTCGCGGGCGCGAGTCTCGCCGGGGGCAGGGCATCCGTGGCCCTCCTTTGCGTTAAGGCGTCCGCAAGGGGGCGCGGAATCGGTTCCGCACTTCTCCGTCATCTCGAGACGGCTGCGAGGATGGAGGGCATGCGCGCCGTCCAGCTGGAGGTCAAGTCCTCCAATCTGGGCGCGATACGCTTCTACGAGCGCAGGGGTTTCATCCGTGCCGAGGAACTCCCGGGCTTCTACAACGACGGTTCCGACGGCATCCGCATGGTATCATCATCGTTCGGATCGGCTAACTGACCCTCCGAATCCATTTTAATCAAAAAGTCGGATGCGTCCGGTATGACAGAACCCGGTATCGCGGAAGGTCTGCGCCTCCGCGACGATGCAGAGGAGAAACTATCCGAGGCCTTCCAGATCTTTGTGAGGGAGGCGGAGTCCGGCGATCCCGAGGCGGTCTACCAGCTCGCCAGGATGTTCGATGCAGGTTACGGGTGCACCCAGAACTGGAAGGCCGCCATGGAGAGGTATTCCAGGGCAGCCGAGGCTGGACACAGGGATGCGATATTCTCCGTCGGGATCATGTATTATTACGGCCGCTCGGTCGAGAAGGACTACGCCAGGGCCATGGAGTACTTCGCGAAGGCGGCGGACCTCGGCCTCGCCAAGGCCGCATACAACGTCGGCGTGATGTACGATTACGGTACGGGCTGCGACATCGATTACGCCAAGGCCATGGAATGGTATCTCAAGGGCGCCGAACTCGGTTCCGCCCGCGCCATGTACAACATCGGCGTGATGTACTCCAAGGGACACGGTGTGGAGGTCAGCCACGAGGAACAGTTCAAATGGTACCGGAAATCCGCCGATCTCGGTCTCGTGAACGCAATCCACGGAGTCGGCATTTGTTATCACAACGGATTCGGCGTACCCAAGGACGATTTCGAGGCCATGAGGTGGTTCGTCCGTTCGGCCGCCATGGGCAACATGCGTTCCCAGAAGATGGTAGATTCCCTGAAGAAGAGCGTGAACGTCTTCACGATTTCGTGATTCTCTGACTGCGGACCTTCGCGGCGAACTCCGCGAGGCCGTCCTCGAAGTTCACGCCGAACCTGACGTCGGTTCCCGCTTCATAGGTCCTGCGTATGGAGTCCGTGGTGAGGTCCACGGCCATCTCCGTGGCCTTCCCGAGGCTGTGTCCGCTGCCGACGGCGGCGACTACCGCGGAACAGAAGACATCACCCGTCCCGTGGTAGTATCCGGGGACGGTGTCCCTGAGGTGGTACTCGACCTTCCCGGTGGAGCAGTCGTAGGATGCGGCGCCGATCTTCGATTCATCGAAGCTCACACCGGTCAGGATGATGTTCCTGGCACCTATCTGCGATAGTTCCTTCAGGAGGTCCTCGATCCATTCCTTCGTGTAGGGTCCGGGCCTGTATTCCCTGCCGAGCATCATGCAGGCCTCGGTGATGTTGGGCTTGATGATGTCCGCTACGGAGCAGAGCTCCCTCATGTAAGGGGGGAACTTGGAATCGAAGATGGGATACAGTTTGCCGTTGTCCGCCATGGCGGGGTCAACGACCACGAACGTCCCTTCGCCGCGGAGGCCTTCGATAGCCGTCCTAGCGATGTCGATCTGCTCCTTGGTGCACATGAATCCCGTGTAGATGCCGTCGAACCTCAGTCCGAGCTTCTTCCAGTGTTCTATGATGGGGACCATCTCCCCGGTGAGGTCCCTCAGAGTGAATCCTTCGATGGCGGTGTGCGTGGAAAGGACGCAGTTGGGGAGGATAGTACATTCCAGGCCCGTGGACGAGATGATCGGAAGTGCGACAGTGAGGGAGCATTTCCCGAAGCAGGAGATGTCGTTGAGGGCGAGTATGCGTTTCTGGACAGGCATCGCTAATCCATTTCCTAAGGCCGTTATAAGGGTATTGACGGCATCAAACGGGTTATTGTAATTCCTACTGAAAAGGAAGGTTAATCAAGGTTTATTTTCGCCGTTAGAGCCGGTGGAGGGCTCCTCGTGCGGGAGGACGCAGCCGCAAGACTGACAGATCGAAAAAGGGTTCAGGCCGCAATCCACTCCGCACATCGGACACTTCATAATCAAGGGAATGCGAGCGGGGTATTTACCTCGTTCCGTGGATGTGTAAACCATCCATCGAAGGGGCCCGAAAACGGGTTTTGCAAAGTGTGGCTCATCTTCATCATGGTTGTTGCAATGTTAATGAGCCAGTAATCGAAAAGCGCGTTAAATTGGATGTAGATTGTATTGGTTTTCCATACACGGATGCTAGTACTTTCAGGTCCTTGTCCGAGTGGTCGGAAATCGTCGCGGGAGATGGCCGTACGGACCTATTTTTTTCCGCATCATCAGATGATCGAATCATTTGAATCGTCGTCAACATTGACATGTTGTCCAAATAAGTCCAGTTGGGATGAATCCTTACACATTCCGTTTTCTGAAAGGATGTACGTTATAAAGGGGAATAATCATCCAATGGCAATGACAGCAAAGAAAGCGATTCTCGTAGTCAGCTTTGGCACGAGCTTTAACGACAACCGTGCCAAGACCATCGGAGCGGTCGAGAAGGACATCGCTGCCGCATTCCCCGATTACGAGGTGAGGCGCGCTTTCACCTCCAAAATGATTATCGCCAAACTCAAGAAACGTGACAACGAGCACATCGATTACATCACGGAGGCCATCGACAGGCTCGCGGATGACGGGTTCACCGATATCGTGGTTCAGCCCACCCACATCATGAACGGCATCGAGTACGACTTCGTGGCAGCGGCGGTGAAGGAACGCGCTGGAAAGTTCCAGTCGGTGAAGATCGGGAAGCCCCTGCTCACATCCGAGGAGGATTACAACAAGATCCTCGATGCGGTCGGGAAGGAGTTCGTCCCCGAGGCGGAGAAGGCAGCCGGTGGAAAGGCCGCCATCGTCTTCATGGGCCACGGTACCGAGCACTTCGCCAACGCCACCTACGGCGAACTCCAGATCAAGTTCATGGTATCGAACCTCCCCAACGTGTTCGTCACCACCGTCGAGGGATTCCCCGGCTATTACGACACCCTCAAGCTCATGGACGGCAAGGGAATCCGCAGGGTCGTCCTCATGCCCTTCATGCTCGTTGCAGGCGATCATGCCAACAATGACATGGCCGGGGATGACGATGATTCCATGAAGAACGTCTTCTCCAAGGAGGGTTACACCGTCACCTGCATCGTGAAGGGACTCGGCGAGTACGCCTCTTTCAGGAAGCTCTTCGTGGAGCACGTGGCCGACGCCATCAAGTCCGAGTGAACTCAGTCGTTGATGTCGGCCTTGGGTTCCTTGAGTCCTTCGATGACGGTACCCGTCTTCTTGCAGTAATCCCACAGCGCCGCGTGGATCGCCTCCTCGGCGAGGAGCGAGCAGTGGATCTTCACTACCGGCAGGCCGTCGAGTGCTTCCATGACGGCCTTGTTGGTGATTTCCATTGCCTCTTTCACGGATTTGCCTTTGACCATCTCGGTAGCCATGCTGCTGCTCGCGACCGCGGCTCCGCATCCGAAGGTTTTGAACTTGCAGTCCCGGATAATGCCGTTCTCGTCGATGTCGAGGAAGATCCTCATGATGTCTCCGCACTTGGCGTTGCCGACCGTCCCGACACCGGAAGGGTTCTCGATCTCCCCCACGTTGCGGGGGTTGGTGAAGTGGTCGATGACCTTGTCGCTGTATTCTCCGTCGTACATTCTCACACCTTCTGGCTCTTAACGAAATCATCATAAAGCGGG
Source organism: Thermoplasmata archaeon (assembly GCA_015063225.1). Taxonomy (GTDB): domain Archaea; phylum Thermoplasmatota; class Thermoplasmata; order Methanomassiliicoccales; family Methanomethylophilaceae; genus Methanomethylophilus. Next base: position 140,529 of record SUSU01000001.1, read on the forward strand.
GAGAGCGACCTCATGGCGGCGACCGTCTCCTTCAGACAGTCGACGGCATAATCGATCTGCTCCATGGTGGTATCCTCGGGGATGCTCATCCTCACGGATCCGTGGGCTATCTCGTGGGGGAGGCCTATCCCCAGCAGGACGTGGGACGGGTCGAGCGACCCGGAGGCGCATGCCGATCCCGTGGAGATGTAGATGCCCTTCATCCCGAGGCTCATGAGCATGGATTCCCCCTCGATGAACTGGAAGCTGAAGTCCGCGTTGCTCGGGAGCCTCATGGTCCTGTGGCCGTTGAGGCGGGAGTAGGGGACCTCGGCGAGGACGCGGTCGATGAGGTGGTCCCTCATTCCGATCAGCCTCTCGTTGTTCTCCTTCATCTCCCTGCAGGCCATCTCTGCGGCCACTCCCATTCCGACGATGCCGGGCACGTTCGTGGTTCCTGCGCGGCGTCCCTCTTCCTGTTCGCCTCCGTGCATGAAGGAAGGGATCCTCAGTTTGTTCCTGATGAACAGGAATCCGATACCCTTGGGGCCGCCGAACTTGTGTCCGCTGACGCTTAGCATGTCCACGTTCATCCTGCGGACGTCGATAGGGATGTGTCCGAACGCCTGAACGGCATCGGTGTGGAAGAGAATGCCCTTCTCGTGTGCTATCCTCCCGATCTCCTCGATGGGTTGGATGGTGCCGATCTCGTTGTTCGCCGTCATCACGGAGATGAGGATGGTGTCCTCGCGGATGGCCTTCTTCAGGGCCTCGAGGTCGAGCACTCCGAATTCATCGACGGGCACCTTCGTGACCTCGAATCCCCTGGATTCCAGGTATTTCGCGGTCTCGAGGATGGCGTGGTGTTCGATGGTGGAGACGATGATGTGCTTCCCTTTCGATTGTAATATCTCCGCCGTGCCTATGAGGGCCCAGTTGTCGGATTCGGTACCTCCGGAGGTGAAGAAGATCTCCGAGGGTTCGGCGTTTATGCATTTGGCGATGGTCTCCCTGGCAGCCTTCACCGCAGCCCTGGGCTGCCTGGACATGGCGTGGATGCTCGAGGGATTCGCGTATTCGTCGGTCAGGTAGGGCATCATGGCGTCGAGGGCTTCTTTCCTCAGGCGCGACGTGGCCGCATTGTCGAGGTACACATTGTAACGACAGTTCCCGCTCATGGAGGATTATCATAAGGCCCGTATTTAGAAATTCCTACTAAATTGGTAGGTGATTAAAGAAGGGTTTCAGACACACCCTCGAAGTGTGTATCCGAAGGCCAGGTATTCGTCCCTGTAGAACCTGTGGTACGTGAGTCTCCCGAACTCCTCAGAGAGGCAGTAGACGTTATCGTCATCCGGGAATGTAAGCACCCAATCGTGGTCAAGCCTGCGGACCTCGGTCAGCACCGCGCCTTCGTATTTCGAGAGGATCGCGTCCCGGAAGGAACCGATGTCCGTGCCCGAATTCATCAGGCCGATGACATCAACCATCCTCTCGTCATGGGGCATCGCGGATATCCTGGCACTTTCCGATTCGGATATGTTGACCCTGATGCGCCCGGGCAGCGCCTCGGCGGTGATCCCCCCGAACTCCGATGCCGCCGAGAGGAGTTCCTCCGCAAGGGCGGGTGGGTCCTCGGCCGGATAGTACAGGGATATGCTCCCGCTGGAATCGCCGATCTTGAGGACTATCTCCTGCACGGTCTCGATGACCCTTCTGAGGAGGATGTCGCCGTTCATAATCCTACTATAATGGTAGGAATATATTATCCCTCCCGAAGGAGGGTAGAAGGGGGCCGGGGCCCCCCGTTAAGGTTTGTTCACCCGAACATGGTGTCGTCGTTGCCCACGGGACTCTCCATGATGTAGTTCTGGGAGTTCTGCTTCTGGGCATCGGAGATGTCGGTGCTGATTCCCTTCTGGTAGGAACCGTAGCGGGCCTTGATCTGCTCCTCGACGGGGCGGGCGATGGTGACTGCCCTCTTCACGTGGTCCGCGGTGATCAGCTTAGCACCCTCCATGACGGCGATGTCGCCGGCGGCCCTGATGAGTCCGCCGAGTTCCCTGAGCCTGAGGGTGAGGGAGCTCATCTGGTTGTCCATCTTGGCCCTCTTGCGGCCCTCGGTGATGATCTCTTCGACGGCCTCGATGGTGGCGTGGGGGATGTGTCCGTCCATGGTGACCTCCTGGGCCACGAACTGGGCGTACTTTGCGCGGTTGTGGCTGTTGTCGGGCATGGCGACGTCCACCAGGACCTCGTAACCGTTACCGATGATCCTCGACCTCAGGGGCGAGAGGATGTTCTGCAGGTCCTGCATGTTGCAGGCCGCCACCAGGATGAAGTCGCAGGGGACGGCGTCGACCTTGACGCTGGCGCCGGACGACTGGGGGTTCCTGCCGGTGATGGGGAACTGCTTGTCCTGCATGGCGGTGAGGATGTACCTCTGCAGGGGCCCGAGGTGGGAGATCTCGTCGACGAACAGCACGCCCTCGTGGGCCTCGTGGATGGCCCCGGGGATGACCCTCTGGTAGGCGGGGACGCCGATCTTCTCGTGTCCGCCGTAAGGGTCGTGCCTGACATCGCCGAGCAGCTCGGTCTCGGACGCGCCGGTCGCCATGACGAAGGGCTGCCTGCCGAGGGGGACGATGGTCTTGACGTTGCTGTTCTTGCTGAGGGTGTTCCTCTTCTGGAGGGCCTTGGTGTTCAGTTCCCTGATCTTGTTCCCGGCCCTCTCGAACACAACGGTCTCCTCGGTCCCGTCGGGGAGGAGGTGGGTGGTGTTGACCCTCTCCTTGCCGGCGGTCGGGTTGCCGTTGAGGTTGTTCATCAGCTGCGACATGATGTCGTTGAACGGATTGCTGCCGGTGTTCTCCCTCTCCACCTTGTTCTTGCCGCACTGGGGGCAGGAGACGTCGGTGGGAAGGGAATAGGCGCCGCAGGACGCGCAGCGGTAACCGAGCTTCTCGGCGACGCGGATGGGGACGTCCTCGGGGTTGCGGAGCTTCCCGTCGCCTTCGGCCTGTTCGGACGCCTCGGCGAGGACGGATGCCTCGTCGAGCACCTCCAGGAACGGACGCTCGGGGTTCTCGGGGTTGTGGGCGACGCGGATCTCGCTCTTCGCCTTGGGGAGGTTCATCGAGATCGCGCGGGCGATCATCGACTTACCGGTTCCCGGGGGACCGACGAGGAGGAGGTTCCTCCTCTGCACGGCGGCGATCTTCGCGAGGGAGATGGCCTCCTCCTGTCCGAGGACGCGGTCGATGGGGTCGGAGGGGATGAGCACCTCGGCGGTGCTCTTCATCCCCTCGACGTCCTCCCATGTCTCCACGGGCCTCTGTTTCTTTGTAGCTGCCATTTCCCAGCCTCAGTCGAGGTCGTCTTTGACCCAGACGGTGATCTCGGAGGGGAGCTTGGTGATCTTTCCCTTCTTCTTCCCGACCAGGACGGGGATGTTCTTCTGGGCGGCGACGTCCACCAGCCTCTGTCCGATGACTCCGTCGGAGGCGATGGCGGCGATCTCGGCGGGGGAGTCGGGGCCGTTCAGGTACTCGGCGAGCTCCTTGACCTGGATCTTGCCGATCTCCTGGTTGTCGCCGTCGAGCAGGACGGCGTTGTGGGTGCCGATGACGTCGAGCAGGATGGTCCTGAGGGCCTCCTGCTGGGGGGTGAGCATCTTGGAGCTCTTCTTATTCTTGGCGTCCCTCTTGTTGGGGCGGAGCTCTATGGCGGGGGCCTCCTCCTCGGGCTCGGTGGCGGGCTCCTCTGCGGGGGTCTCGGCGACAGCCTCCTCCTCGGGTTCGGCTGCGGGTTCGTCGATGACGACCTCCTCTTCGGCGGGCTCCTCTGCGGGGGTCTCGGCAGCGGTCACGGGCTCTTCGTAGACGGTCTCCTCGGCGGGCTCCTCATCGGCGACCTCGACCTCCACCTCTACCTCGTAGTCGTCGGGGATCTCCTCGGTGCGCCTCTTCTTGAAGCGGTCGGCGGCATCGTTGTCGAAGCGGTTCTCGGAGTGGCGTCCGCGCCTCTCGGAACGGTCGCGGCGCCTCGGGCGGGCATCCTCCTCCTCATCCTCGTAATCGCGGGAACGGCGCTCGCGGCGGTTCCTGCGGGAGTCGTCCTCATCGAAGTCGCGTCCGCGCCTCTCGGAACGGTCGCGGCGCTCGCGGCGGGGTTCGCGCTCCTCTTCCTCCTCGGGCTCCGCGGCGTGGGGCTCCTCGGTCTCGAGCTCGGTGTTCTCGAAGTGGAGGTTGTTCATCTGCATGTACTGGTCGCCGGGGACCTTGTTGCGCAGGCACTTGACCAGGGCCTTGGCGGTGAGCTCCTCGACCTCCTGGGAGCGGGGGGCGCGGGCGACGAAGTCGATCTCGGAGGTCTGGAAGAGCTCCCTGAGGATGAGCTCTCCTCCCCTGTCGCCGTCGACGAAGGCGGTGGTGACCCTCTCGCGGGACAGGTCCTGGATGGACTTGGGGATGTTGGTCCCCTCGACCGCGACGGCGTTCTTGATTCCGGCGCGGAGGAGGTTGAGGACATCGGAACGTCCCTCGACGATGATGATGGCCTCGGAATTCTTCACGTTGGGTCCGGCGGGGCACCTCTCCTTACCGAAGGTGGTGATCTCCTCTACCTGGACGCTCTGGCGGATGTTGTTCGCCAGGTTGGATCCGGTGTCGCGGGCCTGCTCCACGAGCTCGGCGAGGAGCTCCTTGGCGCGGTCGACAATCTTCTCGCGTTTGGTGATGCGGACGTCCTCGATTCCGATGACCTTAATGGAAGCCTTGCAGGGTCCGACGCGGTCGATGGTCTCGAGCGCGGCGGAGATGATGGAGGTCTCCACCTGGTCGAGGGAGGAAGCCATGGTGATGATACCGTCGGATTTCCCGCCCTTGCATGCGACATCGACCTCGATCCTTCCGATGCGTCCGGATTTCTGGAGGTCGCGGAGGTCGAGGTCGTCCCCGAGGAGTCCCTCGGTCTGACCGAAAATGGCACCGACGACGTCGGGCTTGTCAACGACCCCGTCGGCATTGATTTTGGCCTTGACGAGGTACTTGGTTGCATTGGGATCAATGCTGTTCATCTGTTGTATCTCCTATATCGGGGATACCACGTGGCCTGTCCGCTGTAACGCGCCCCGTATCCGTCGGTACGCAGGCATCCTGCCTGTGCTGCCCGGCCTTCCGGGTTCCATTTCCCATTTTCTGACTAGTCCGAGGTGTCCCGTCGGGAGCGTCGGACGATTTGCACCGGGTTCGGCCGGTGCGGTGATTGTGATATGTGAACAGGAGACGCAGTCCCCTTGAGTTCGGACAATACTTGATTCTATTATAAGGTTGGTGAACGGCAAATGACTCCAATAGGGGTTTCCGGGACCGGGTCACAGTTCGGTGACCGCGGCCCCGGCGGATGCGAGCATGTCGCGGGTGGCGGAGTTGCATGTGAAGTACAGCACCTGGGCGGAGACGGAGAGTTCCTTAAGGGCCCTGATGCACCCCTCCTTCCTGACATCGTCCGAGGTCATCAGCACGTCGTCGAGGATCACGGGGGGTATGTCGCCCGAGAGGCTCAGCGTCAGCCCCATCTTCATGGCCAGCTTCACCTGGTCCTCGGTCCCGGACGACCATTTCTTGACGCTCGTGCGTTCGCCGGTGACCTTGTTCTCGATCGTGAGTTCGGACGTGCGGATGTCCGACACTATGCCGTACTTGCCTCCGGTCATCGCGGTGAGGAAGCGGTCCGCATCCGTGTACACGGACGGGCGGTTCTTCTCGGAGAGGGTGTCGCACGCGGTCTCGAGCATGTGCTTCTCGGCTGCCAGCATCAGCCATCTGCGGACCGCCGCCTGATATCTCCCGCTGGCAGCCGCGGCCTCCGTGAGGGCCTCCTCGGTGGCGGTGTCGGAGAGGATAGCCTTCTTCTTCTCACGGATGGCGGTGAGCCTGTCCGACAGGTCCCCGGTCTGGTTGCGGACGTCCATGTAGGTCTGTTCAGCATCGCCGGATACGGGTTCGATCTTCTCTTCGGGAACGGTCTCCCTCAGTGCGCCTATCGCGGCATCGATCCGTTCGATATCCTTAGACGCCTCGAGTGCCCTGGCGTATCCCTCGTCACCCCCGTAACGGTCCGTGATGGATGCGATGTCCGCATCCACGGAGGCGAGCCTCGACCGTGCGGAATCGAGTTTGTTCTTCAGATCCGAGACGGTCGCGGCGGCACTAAGCATCGAGGTCATGCGCACGTGGTCCCCGCGGATGTCCCCCTGACTGATCCCGAAACCCGAGCAGAGCTCCTTCCAGAGTTTCTCGGTACGGTCCGCGGAGGGGTCCGCGACGGCCGTCGGTCTCTTCCTGAGACCGATGATGGCGATGACCGCACCGGCGGCGATCATCCCTATCCCGGCGAACACGTTGAACACTGCTGCCACGGCCGCACCGCCTACGGCGACGGCCGCACCGATGATGACAATGGGATTGACCCCGTTCCCTCTCCGGGCCCCGTCGCGGGAGTACAGATACTCGGGAATGGATTCGCCGAGGGTCTTCACCTTCGGGGCGAGGGGGGTTATGACGGAGGGTTCGGGTCCGCTGTAAGTCTCCAGTGCGGTGCCGTAATCCGATTCGGCCTTGGTCAGGTCCTCCTCGCTCCTGCGCCTGTCGGCGCATAGGCTGTTGTACTTACCGACCGTGAAGGGGTCGGGGATGGCGATGTCCGCGTATGCCGCGCGTTCCTTCTCGAGTTCCGCTATCTTCGCGAGGTTCTGCTTCGTGCCCTCCCTGATCTGCGATTCCTTGAATTCCTCGAACGCCGCCGCCTCGTCGCCCTTCGACGTCTCGAGGAGGTTCATCAGGTGGGCCTCCTCCATGACGAGCTGCCCGTAGGCGGAATCACCGTCGGCGGATGCATTCATCTCCAGCACCCTGTCGTCGGCCTCCTCGGATGCGCTCCTGAGCCTCGACACGGTGCAGTTCGCGGACCTCCTGCTGTCCGGCAGGAGGGATGTCCTCTCCTTGTCGATGGACTCCTCCGCTGAAGGGACCGCGGATGCCCCCGGGACGGTGAGGAGACGGGAGCGGACGGAGTCGATTCCGCCCATGTCCCTGAGCCCGAGGGGGTCGAGGGAATAGATCGAACGGTATTCGTTTCCGGTGATGCAGCACATGTCGGGCGCGGGACTGTTGGATTTCTTGCCGTTGCGGGTGATCGTCTTGGAGGTGCCGTCCGGCAGCTCGATGTCTACCTCCCCCGAATCCGATGCTTTCGAAGCGGGATAGGCGGGCATGCGGTCGGGGAACAGGGTGCCGGTGATGAAAGATTTGAGTGTGGTCTTCCCCGATTCGTTCTTCCCGTAGATGACGTTGAGTCCCGGGGACATCCTCACCGTGCGGTCCCTCGTGCCCCCGAACGAGGTGATGTGGATGCGGGAGATCCTCATCTGGAACCCCCCTCTATGCGGCTGAGGAGCTCCATCTCGGCCTCCTGGAGGACCTCGCGGAAGGTCCCCGCGTCGATCATGGCGCGGACCGTGTCCTTGATGTCGGACGCCGGGCCCTTGCAGAGCATATCCATGATCTCGCTGTCGTCCATGGCGAACATCCCGTCCGCCGTCCTGACGATCTCCGACATCAGGGTCTCGCCCTCGCGGATGCGTGCGAGGTCGATGTCCGGGACGGTCCTGACCGCCTCCACGGACGCCCGGCATTTCCTGGCCGAGGCGATGGCGTCCGCAATGCCGTCGGGGTCCGCCCGAATGGCCCTGTCGAGCTGTCCCTTCCCGGCGAAAGTGACGGAAACGACGGATCCCCTGGGGACCTCCACGGAGGATATGAGTTCGTTGACCGTCCGTTTCCCGGTGATGTCCGCCGTGACCTCGTCGAAGACAACTCCCTGGGTGGGGATGAAGCGGAGCTCCTCCCTGTCCCCGGTGACCGATACGAGATAGCAGCCCTTCTCCCCCGTCTCGCGGACGTTGCGCCCCTGTATGTTGCCGGGATACACGACGGCGGGGCCGTGCTCCCTGACGACAGTGCGTTTGTGGATGTGCCCGAGGGCCCAGTAATCTATGTTCCTCCCCGAGAGGTCGTTCAGGGAACACGGGGCGTAGTCCCCGGAATCGGCAATCTCCTTCAGGCTGCAGTGGAGCACGGCGATCGTGTATGCGTCGGGTGAACCCTTGAGTTTCACGGCGAGGTTCTCGGAGGTGTGCCATTCCGCGTAACTCACGCCGGCGACCTCCACCTTACGTCCGCGGATGTTCATCCTCATCACCCTCGGTTCGCCGGGGAAGAGGTGGACGTTGGGCGGGTACGGGATGGTCTCCTCCCACTGGTCGCCGAAGTCGTGGTTTCCCTTCACGATGAAGACGGGCTTTCCGTATCTCGCCGCCTCCTCGCAGAACCTGTTCTTGGTGCGGGGAGTCATGAAAGCCTCGTCGAAGAGGTCTCCTGAGATGACCATGAAATCGGATTCCTTGATCCCCGCATCGATGATCCTTGCGAAGGAACCGAAGATGGATTCGTACACCTCCGACCCCAGTTCCGGGTCGGAGGAGGAGAGTGAACGCAGGCGGCTCCCCAGATGCAGGTCCGCTGCGTGGATAAAACTGAAATCGCATCCCATAGGGGGTAATCCCCCGTCTGAGTATATCACCCTTGGTTTGTTATATCCCGGCAATACTTCGTGTCCGGTGTTTTCCGGGAGGGTTCTGGGCATTTTCTAGTAGTGTTCAAAAAGCAGGATGGGTGGTTGCGGCCGCGGTAAAAAAACAGAGTCGTTGTGCAAAAAATTGTAATTTAAACCACATAATACTAATAAACCCCTCTTTAAATTCGACTACGTGGACAATAGGACCGTTTTGCGTGGCAGGTACCTCGGAAAACTCATGGACCTGACCGCGGATTCTCGCATTAAGGTGATTTACGGTCCTACCTGCATCGGAAAGACCGTTTTGCTCAGACAATTCAGGTACGAACTCGTCAAAAGCGGTGTTCCGGACACCACAATCGTAACCGTTTCCTTCGACAGGGGTTACAACATCGCGGAGACCCCCGAGGCGTACCTCAACCTTCTGACATCCGCTTGCAGGCCCGGTACGAGGTACCTTCTCGTGGACAGCGCACACCTGTCCCCCGGATACTCGGATGTCATCGCCGCCGTCCACAGGAAGTTCGAGTCCGTCGGAATATACATCACCGTCTGCACCAACAGCATCAGCCATTCCTCGGACCCGCTCTGGGAGAAGGAGGATATCGCCGTCGGGATCCCCCTCTATCCGTTCACTTTCCGTGAATACCTGGCGCTCCGCCCCGGGGACAGGAACGCCGCTTTCTCCGAGTTCATGAGGATCGGAGGCGTGCCGCTGATGTACAAGGACCTCGGTGCCGAGGACCTCTCCATACTGTCGCAGAGCTACGCCCATCTCGTCCTCAACATGCTCATCATGCGCGAGTCCAAGATCAACCCCACCGCCATGGGCGAGCTCCTGTTCTACATCATCGCACACACCGGGCTCCCGCTCACCATGAAGGAGCTCATCGCGCACTCCAGCATCGTCGACAACCGCACCCTGGAGAAGTATCTCGAGCGTTTCACCAGCTCCGGCGTCCTCTACTGCTGCGACGGTTACCAGATGGACAGGGGAATGAAGCCCAGCGCGAAATCCGTGTTCTTCTCCAACGACATCATGTCGGGGACCGTCTTCACCCCCAGGGGCATACAGCCCGCTCCCGCGATATCGCTCCTGTACAATCTGGTGTACATCGAGCTCAGGGTCCGCGGGTACAAACCCAGCATACTCATCGCCAAGGGCGGTGTCGTGGGGTTCTGCGTGGGCGAGGGCGGGGACAGGGTCATCATCCGTGTAGCCGAATCGGTGGATTACGACAGGACCACCCCGACGTTCTCCACCTACCGCTCCTCCCTCCAGAGGAAGGTCCTGCTCACCCTGGACCAGCCCAGGCCCGATTACAGCAGGTACTGCCAGAGGAACATCGTCGAGTTCCTGCTCGACGACAGGCTCTGAACGAACGGGTTTTCAATCCCTTCGGCGATAGGGTGCCGATACCGATGATCATCGAATACTGGTCGGACTTCACGTGCCCGTTCTGTTACATCGCGGAGACCCGTCTCAGGAAGGCGCTCGCCGATCTGGACCTCACCGGGGAGACGAAGATAGTCTTCAAGGCGTTCAGGCTCAACCCGGGCGCGTCCGTCACCCCGAAGCGCAACATCGTCGAGGGGTTCGCCCATCACTACGGTATGTCCATGGAGGCCGCGGCCGCCCGCGTGGAGAGCATTTGCGCCATGGGGAGGGGCGAGGGCCTCGATTTCAACTACGGTACGGCCCATGCGACTAGCACGTTCGACGCCCTCAGGATGGCCAAGTTCGCCCAGTCCAAGGGGAACGACATCTGCAACAGGTTCGTGGACCTCGCATACGAGGCGTTCTTCTCGAAGAATCTCATAATGTCGGACAGGGAGACGATCCTGGGGATCGCCGAGGGTTGCGGTCTCGACCGTGCCGAGGCAGAGGAGGTCCTCGATTCCGGTGCCTTCTCGGCGGAGGTCGAGAGGGACGAGGCCGAGGCCTCGATGCTCGGACTCAGCGCCGTGCCCTTCTTCGCTATCAACCACGCCTACGGGATCCCGGGCGCGGTGGACGTCCGCGACTTCAAGCGCGTGCTCATGAGGGCGTACTCCGAGGAGGAGGCCGAATCGGTCTCGGGGGCGGTCTGCGGCCCCGACGGATGCGGTCCAAAGTCTACATAAACAATCAATAGGATACCGAATCCATCCAGGGATGACCATGAGGAGCATTGTGAAGAAAGTGGCCGAGGAGATCGAGAGGGGCAACATCGGTTCCAACCATGAGTGCCCGTACCACCCTGCGCACTTCACCGGACAGAACTGTTCGTTCTGCTACTGTCCGTTCTATCCCTGTCAGGACCCCGATCTCGGGGAGAACATCAAATCCAAGCACGGAGGGGACATATGGTCCTGCTCCGATTGTCTTTTCATCCACCGCAACGAGGTCGTGGAGTTCATCTACAGGAAGATCGCGGAACTCGGCCTGCAGGCCGGCGACCCCCGTTTCCAATCCGAGGTACTCCCCGAGGCGAAGAGGAGGTTCTGGAAGAGGGGCAGGGCGGTCATGGTCGTCGGAGCCACCTCCGATGCCGGGAAATCCGTCACCGTCGCGGCCCTCGGGAGGATACTCCACAGGAAGGGATATCTCGTAGCCCCCTTCAAGAGCCAGAACATGAGTCTGAACTCCAAGGTCACCGTACGCGGCGGCGAGATCGCCATGATACAGGTCCTCCAGGCGCAGGCCATGGGGCTCACCGTGGCGGACCTCCACATGAATCCCATCCTCATCAAGCCCAAGGGGAACACCGAATCCCAGGTTATGGTGGAGGGGAAGCCCTTCGGGGACTACGACGCCGTCACCTACTACTCCGACTTCGTCGAGAACCACGGGGAGGCGATTGTCCGCAGGAACATAGTCTGGCTCAAGAACCGTTACGATTACGTCGTGATGGAGGGGGCCGGTTCCCCCGCGGAGATAAACATCTACGATAAGGATATCGCCAACATGCGTGCGGCCCGCATAGCCGACGCATCCTGCATCCTCGTGGTGAACGCCGAGTGGGGCGGGGCGTACGCCTATGCCTGCGGTACCGTCGACCTGCTCCCGCCTGAGGACAGGAAGAGGGTTAAGGGCATCATAATCAACAACGTCCGCGGCGACCCCTCCAAGATGAGGTCCGGGGCGGACGAGCTCGAGAGGCTGACCGGGATCCCGGTGATAGGCATCATCCCCCACATCGAGGCCAATCTCCCCTCGGAGGATTCCGAGGCGCTGCGTTCCAAGACCCGTGTCGGGGAGGGGATCATCAAGATCGTAGTCCCCAGATTCCCGCGTCTGGCTAATTTCACCGACCTCGACCCGATGTACGGCGAGGACACCACCGTGGTCTTCGCCGAGACCCCCGAGGAGATCAGGGCCGCTGACGTCATAGTGCTCGCTGGTACGAAGAACTCCGTCAAGGACCTCCAATGGCTGAAATCGAACGGCATGTTCGAGGCCATCCGCGAGATGAGGGGCAAGGTCCCCATAGTCGGCATATGCGGCGGATACCAGATGATGGGCAAGGTCCTCCACGACCCCAAGGGCATAGAGGGAGGGGTGCCTGGAGACCACGAGTGCCTCGGTTTCTTCGACAACGAGACCTCGTGGGAGGAATACGACAAGAGGGTCATCCGCGACCACGCCGTCATGATCGAGGGCGGGGGACAGGTGGAAGGATACGAGATTCACATGGGCATGAGCGACGTCCGCGAGAAGCCCCTGTTCAGGATAGTCAACGTGGGGAGGGAGAAGGAGACCGAGGGTTCCGTCCGCGAGGATGAGATGCTCTTCGGCACATACCTCCACGGATGTTTCGACAAGCCCGCCTTCAGGCGCTACGTACTCTCCTTCGCGAAGTGCGGAGGAAAGGAGGTGGAGTTCAAACCCGTCGAGGACTACGACGAGATAGTCGACAGGAACCTCGACATCCTCGCCGACGGGTTCCAGGAGAATCTGGACATGGATGCCTTCATGAGGATCATGGAGGGGAAGGAATGAGATCCATCCTCTTCCTCGGGACCGCCTCCGGTGCCGGAAAGACCACCCTCGATGCGGTGTTCTGCCGCTACCTCGTCCGCAAGGGCATCAGAGCCGTTCCTTTCAAGGCCTCCAACCTCTCGCTGAACTCCTTCGTCACAATCGACGGCAAGGAGATCGGCATGGGTCAGGCCCTCCAGTCGTGGGCCTGCGGCGTAGAACCGAGTGCCCACATGAACCCCGTTCTGCTCAAGCCGGCCGACGGTCACCGCCTCCAGGTAATCCTCAGGGGGGAGCCCCTGCTGGATGTCGGACCCGACAGGGATTACGACAGGAAGATGGTGATGGAGAGGGCCTGCGAGAGCTACGACATCCTCGCTGAGGAGAACGATTTCGTGGTCTGCGAGGGCTCCGGTTCCCCCGCGGAGCTCAACCTCCTCTCTACCGACATGGCGAACGTGGGGATGATGCGTGCCCGCAGGGTTCCGAGCGTGCTCGTCGCCGACATCGAGAGGGGAGGCGTGTTCGCCGCCATCTACGGGACGTGGAAGCTCATCCCCGACGATGTCCGTCCCCTACTGAAGGGTTTCCTCATCAACAGGTTCCGCGGGGATGCCTCGCTCCTCGATTCCGGCATCGAGAAGATTGAGGAGCTCACCGGGATGAAGTGCATCGGTGTCGTTCCCTACGAGAACCTCAGGTTGCCCGAGGAGGACTCCCTTTCCAGCAGCGGCGGGAAGATCGGCAAGGGCGACATCCGCAGCGGGTTCATCGACAACCTCGACAGGATGCTCGAGGAGGCCGAGGCCGCCAGTGTTGATTTCTCGATGATCGAGGATATGGCGGAACACTGATCATCCGCCGGATGCTACCCTTATCGCCCTTATCGTGGCGTTGTCGGGGATGTCGCTGTCCATGGGGACGGGCGTGTTCCCGATGGCGAAAACATAAGCGGAAGGATTGAAACCGAGGTCGCGGACAGCATCCGAGATCGACATGCCTGGCTCAATCTCGAATTCCTGGTTCTGTATGGTGATCTTGGATGTCATGTTCCATTCTCCGCATCCTCCGAATCCCGCATTCCGAATAACTACCTTTGCCCGGTCGGCAGTGTTGCATAACATCCGATGTTTCATATCCTTGCGTGTATTCGCGGGGAACATGTCCGATTTCAAGACCGGTTTGGATCTGTATGTCAGTGCGAAACCTGACAGGATCCTCCTTCTCGATACCGAGACCACCGGTCTGAAAGGAGGCCTTTTCGACAAGGACCCGGGCTTCCGTCCGGCGACCGATCCCGAGGAATCGTCCCGGCTGGATTCCCTTAACTGGAACAATTACGGCGATCTCGTCCTGGATATCGGCATCTGCGAGCTCAGTCTTTCCGAGGGGACGGTGAAGGACGTCTACTCCTCCGTGGTCGGTTACGACACCTCGATCTGGAACGAAAGCATGTGTCATTCATGGATCTTCGAGAACAGCGACCTCCGTATCGAGGATGTGGCCCACGCACCGAGGCTCTCCAAGGTCCTCAAGGAGGTGACGGCGATCCTCGCGGGCAGGTGGGTGACATCCTATAACGTCCAGTACGACCTCGACAAGTTCCTCTACAGGTTCCCCTGGTGCCTGAAGAACAGGTTCAGCGAGGTCAGGGACCCGATGTTCTCCGCCCAGCAGATATGCAAGCTCAAGAGCCCGTACTACGGCGTGACCGAGTACCGCTACCCCAAGCTCGACTACGCCTACGAGAAGATCCTCGAGGGGGAGGACCCCGCAGGCATTCACGGGGTGCAGGACCACCGTGCGCTCTCCGATGCGAGGATGGCATCGCACCTGCTGCTGAGGATGTACCGCGAAGGGACATACGACCCGCTGGATTTCAGCGGCCGTCACTCTTCCTTCTCTTCGCCGTGACGCCTTCTGAAAATGGATCTGCGTTCCTTCAGGACGTTGGCGGCGACCTTCTCCGAGAACCTGTCGAGGTGGCCGATTATCCTGCTCTTGAGGACGGCGAGGGTGATCACGAACCATATCACGGACATCAGTATGATGAATATCCACACGTTGGTGTCGAAGCAGATCATCTTCAGGAACGTCGCCGCATATCCGGGGACGTAGAAGAAGATGGCTGCGACCGTGGCGGTCATGAGAAGCAGGATGCCGATGGGGAGGTACGCCCTGCGGAAGGGCACGTTGTCCCAGGCGAGCCTCTTGAACGGGGGGAAGAGGAGCATGAGCTGCAGTATCCCGGTGATGATCAGGAACAGTATCATGGCGTTCTTGCCGAAGGTGAGTTCGAGGGAATCGCTGCCGCAGATGTATGCGGTCATGTTGTCGGCGGTCCAGTGGTTCTCGGGGAACAGGTCCTTGTCGACGGAACCGGGACTGAGTCCGCCGCTGTTCGCTGCGGAGACCATGGAATCGATGATGCCGTCCATGTCGATGTCTCCCCCCACGCACAGGTAATAGACGATGAGGTACGTGGCGAGTCCGCCGATGACGGTCAGCACCGAGACGGGGCCGCCGTAACGGATGACCCTGGGGAGGATGAGCTCCCGGTTCTCGGATGGCTTCGCGGCGAACGTCAGGAAGAACGCCGCTACCGTGACCGTGAGGAACGCGTAGGCCATGTTCTGTATGGGCTCCATGGGTTTGGTCCCGAAGATCAGGAGCATGATGAGAACGAGGAAAGCCAGGGTGACGTTCCTGGTCAGGTAGAGGCGGAGGATGTCCCTCATCCCGGACACGGTCCTCTTCCCCTCCATGATGGCACGGGGCAGGGCTTTGAAATTATCGTTGATGAGAATCATGTCGGCTACGCCGCGGGCCGCGGAGGAACCCGTCTCCATCGCCACGCCAACGTCGGCCTTCTTGATGGAACGCACATCGTTCACGCCGTCGCCGACCATGGCGACATATCTCCCGTTCCTGCGGAGGGCGTCGATGACCTTCTCCTTCTGGTCGGGGCGCATGCGTCCGAAGATGTTGGTCTCCAAAGCGGTCTTGTCGAATTCCTCCGGGGACATAGAATCGAGGTCGTCGCCGGATACGCGTCTCCTCTCCCCGGGGATCTCAGCGAGGGAGAACAGGGCCTCCACGGTATCGGGGTCGTCGCCGGAGATGACCTTGATATCCATCCCGTTGCCGGTGAAGTTCTGGATGATCTCGCGGCAGTCCTCGCGGACCTCGTCCCTGATGGACACGACCGCGACGGGCTCGAGGGCGGGGATGGAGTCCTCCTCCCCCTCATGGACCTCCGCGCCGTGTCCGTCGCAGAACACGATCGCCCTGAGGCCTTTGGAGGCGAGGTCGGACACCACCCAATCGACCTCCGAGGAGCCCTCCGTGTAGGGTTTGAGGACGTTCCATGCCCCCATGAACACGGTGTCGATCTCCTCCCCCTTAACCCTAACCGCGGAATATTTGCGAGCAGAGGAGAACTGTATCTCGTCGATGAGCTCGGTCTCGCGGGCACCGAACTTGTCCTTGACCGCCTGCATGGTGCGGTTCAGACTGCCGGTCGCCCCGCACATCTCGGATATGAGGCGCTCGGCGCGTTCTGGAGTGCCGATGAAGTAGACGTCCTCGAACACGAGCTTGTTTGTGGTAATGGTGCCGGTCTTGTCCATGCAGACGGTGTCCACATGGCTCATGCTCTCCACGGATGCGGAGTTCTGGAGGAGGACGCCGGAATCCGCCATGCGGACGGCCGTGATCATGTATGTGAGGGTGATGAGAAGGAAGAGCGCGATGGGGACGATATCAAGGATGAGCACGAACTCCCTGAGTGTGTCGTCGATGCTGAATATCCCGCGGACGATGTTGAGTATTACGGAGATCAGCAGGAAAGCGAAGGCGAGGATCATCAGGGCCTCGGTGGCCGCGGTGGTCTCTTTCTGGAGAGGGGTCTTCTTCTTCTCGAACTTGCGGGCGGCGGCGGTCATCTTGGCGGAGAAGGTGTCCTCGCCGATCTTGTCGACCCTGAAGTAGCAGTCCCCGGAGACGCACGACGAACCGGAGAACACGGTGTCGCCGGGCTGTTTCCTGACGGTGCGGGATTCCCCGGTGAGGAGGGACTCGTCCATCTCCGCCGCGCGGCTCTCCAGGACCTCCCCGTCCACCTGGGCCTGTTCCCCGGCGGAGAGGTGGATGATGTCGTCCATAACGATGGAAGTGCGGTCGATGGTCCTCTCCTCCCCGTCCCTGACGACGACGGCGGTGGGGCGCATGAGGACGGCAATCTTGTCGAGCCTGCGTTTCGCTTTGCATTCCTGGATGGTGGAGATGAGGACGTTGAGGACGATGACGCCCGTAGCCGCTATGGCGTTGATGATGTCGTGGCATATCACGAGGGAAAGACCGAGGATGACCAGAATTACGTTGAAGGGGGTGATGGCGTTCTTGAGGAAGATGTCCAGGTAGGTCCTGCCGGTGCGACCTTCCTCGCCGTTCACCAGACCGGAGGAAACCCTCTCCTCCACCTCTGATGAGCTCAGCCCCTGAACAGACATGCCAGTCTGATGGTGACGGTGTTATAAAAAAAGTAACGCGCGGGAACTCCCGCGCGTGTGTGGTTTAGAAATCAGAAATCTCCATACAGCTTGACGTGGATAGCCAGGCCGACGCAGAAGCATGCAGCAACGATGCAGATTACGCAGAGAATCAGGAAGAGGTCGGACATGTTGACCTGTCCCTCATGCTCTACGGGGTAGGTGTTGCCGTCATCGATCGAGGCCTCGGTATCATCGGCGGCGCCGAGGAGAGCGAAAGCTCCGCCGGCAACGACGAGGGCCAGAACGGCTGCGGTCATAAGTTTGGCGTTCATCACAAACACTCCGTAGGGAGATTGGACTCCCATCGGGACTGGATTGCGGGCGCTGTTAATAAAACTAGTGTGCGTTCCGCTTATATCGGTGTTGGGGGATTATCCCACGATGAGGCCGCTAACCGTCGTGTTCTTCAGTCTAGGTATACTGATAGGCGTCGTGGTGTCGTCGAACATCCTCTTCGTACAGGGGACGATCGGGGAGATCGAGATGCTCCTGCTGTGCGTCGCGGCCATACTTTTGTTCACCGTCGTCATGGTCCTCACCCTCAACGCACGTGTGACCGTCGAGGGGGCCATCTTCGTCTCGTCATCCTTCACGCAGGTCTGCATCCCGTTCGATGCCGTGACGGATGTGGAGTTCAGGCAGACGTTCTCCCCCGGTCTCAAGATCGCGGGTTACGGTTCCCTGCACAGGCATACCGGGGTGTACTCGAACAAGGAGTTCAAGAGGTACAGGATCGCCGTCGATACCCGGGTCGCCGGATTCGTCATCGTGAAGTACGGTCAGAACGATGTCCTCGTGTTCAATTCGGTGGACGGGCAGACCACGTACTCGATGTTCGCGTCCATCCAGTCCGCACTGAAAGAAAGACAGTGACTGGCTCTTCATCATAGGTAGTGTATGCCGTGCCCGGGGATCCTTCCGAATTCCTCGGGGTCCTTGCCGAGGACCATCTCCTTGTATGCGTTCCCGTACTTGCTGAAGGATGATTTGTACAGGTGGTTGCCCGACAGTAAAGTGGTAAGCCATTCGGGATAACCGTACATGGTCTTGATCTCCATCAGCGTGTATCCCTCGGGGAGCACGGCGTATCCCGATGGTTCGGACGTGAGGTCCACATTATCGGTTCTGGAGAGGATGTTCGTATCGATGGTGATACGGAGGTCGCTCCCGTCCTTTGCACGATAGGCATCGCGTTCGTAGGTGAGCATCATGGCGGGGCGGATACCGGGGTACCTCTCCCTCATGAAATCGATCTCCATCCCTATCTGGCTCTTCGGTCCGATGCCATCGGGGGAGAACCATCTCACCGCTTGGTCGAGGGGCATGGACAGCCTGCGCTTGTAGACGATGCCGTCGAATTTCTTCTTGAGTTCCACGAAGATCTTGGAATCCCCTTCCGCAGGACCGTAGCTCCTGAAACGGAGTTTCTCCTTGTAGAGGGGTTTCTCGATGGACCTGCGGGCGAGGATGAAGTCGTCGGTGTCGAGGTAGATGTTCCTTATCGAACTGTGCCCGTAATCATCGGGGACCATGTTCTCTTTGAGGGCTCCCATGACTGCTTTCAACTGCGACGAATCCATCAGATACTTCAGCTCGTATCTTTTGAATTCCATCTTGACCGTCATGGACGAACACTCCGTGGATGAACCGCGATCGGATGATAAAAGGTGGTGCCGGACCGACGGTCCGGCACAGTGTATGTGTTTCAGTCGCCTTCGTTAGCCTTCTCGATGGCCGAGTCGATCTCGGACTGGAGGTTGGCCGGAAGACCGCGGATGCCTCCGACGAGGAATCCGCGGACGATCATGGAGACGGCCTCGTCCTCGGACAGGCCGCGGGTCATGAGGTAGTCGATCTGGTCCTGGGCGATCTTCCCGACGGCGGCCTCATGGGTCATGTCGACGTCGCTGCAGGAAGCCTCGAGCTCGGGGATGGCGTGGGTTATGCCCCCGTCCTTGAGGATGATGGACTTGCATTCGAGGTGGGCCTTCGCGCCGGGCGCATTGCCGACGAGCTTACCCCTCGCGATCATCTTCCCGCCGTAGGAGATGTTCCTGCTGACGATCTCCGCACCGGTGTTGGGGCCGTTGAGGTAGGCGCATCCGCCGGTATCGATGTTGGAGTTCTCGTGGGCGATGCACATGGTGTTGAAGGTGCATCTAGAACCCTCGCCGTTGAGGTAGGCGTTGGGGAACGACTGGATGGTGCCGACGGGGTCGAGGACCACGTAGTTGTTCACGTAGTTGGAGTTCTTGCCCATGATGACGTTGGTCCTGGGCCTGACGGCGGTCTGCTCGGCCCAGCTGTGGATCATGGTGAAGGAGAGCGATGCGTTGTCGCCGATGTACATCTCGGAGACACCGACGTGGAGAGCGTCGTTGGCGTGGTGGACGGTGGTGCATCCGGTGACCATGTCGCAGGAGGCGTCGTCCCCGACGATGATGATGTTGTGCAGGTTCTGGATGGACTTGTTCTTGGCGAGCATCATGCAGGTCTGCACGGGCATCTTGAGGTGGTACCCGGGTTTGACGTACACGAAGTAACCGTCGGAGTTCTCCTCGAAGGTCTTGGCGGTGTACTTGTCTTTGGTGGGGTCCATGGCGGACCAGCAGTAATCCCTCACCCAGGGGTAGGTCTCCATGGCTTTCTGGGTGCTCATGATGATGAGTCCCTCCTGCGCCTTGTTGGAGCAGTGGCTCATGGCGTTGTCGATGAACAGGATGGTGCCTTCCTTCTCGGAATCGTCGGTGTCCACGCCGACGTTGATCATCCTCTTCCTGAGTTCCTCGGGAGTCTCCCTGATGTCCTCGATCTGCTCGACATCGCGGTCCCCCTCGTCGTACCTCTCCAGGTCGATGTCGGAGCCGTATGCGGCCTTCTTGTCGAGGGCCTTCTTGACTTCGGATTCGTCGTACTTGGTCATTCGTCATCAACTCCGTATCCGTTGTCCTTGATGTCCTGAAGGATGGCTTTCGCATCCCCTTCCCTGACGATCTTCCCGTGGATGAGCACGAACGCCTTGTCGGCGCCGATGTAGTCCATGATCTGCCCGGTGTGGGTGATGACGAACGCGGACACTTCCTTCGTCCTCTCGGTACCCTCCTCGGTGCCGTAGATGAGTTCGTGGACCTTCCTGCCGATGAGTCCGATGCTCTCGAGGTCGACCCCGGACTCGGGTTCGTCAAGCATGACGAAGTCGGGAGCCTGTGCGGAGAGCTGCATGAGTTCGGACCTCTTGATCTCCCCTCCGGAGAATCCGACGTTGACGTCGCGGTTCATGAAGTCCTGCATCTTGAATTCCTTCTCCCTTCCGGCCTGTCCCTTGCCGTTCTTGGCGGTGGCGGCGACGAGGTTGCCGAGGGTCACGCCGATGACGTTCGGGGGCCTCTGCATCATCATGCCGATGCCGAGTTTGGAACGCTGGTCGACGGGGAGGTGGGTGATGTCCACTCCTTTGAAGATGATCTTTCCGGAGGTGATTTTGGTCATCCCGTATCCCATGATGCTGGCAAGGAGCGTGGATTTACCCGAGCCGTTGGGGCCGAAAAGGACGCAGATCTCTCCCTCTTCGAGGTTCATCGTGACCCCCTTGAGGATTTCTCTGCCGCCTGCCTCTACGTGCAGGTCAATTATCTCGAGAAGTGACATTGCGCCCGCAATTAGGAATTAGGTAAATAAATGTTAGGTGCTCCCTAACAATTGGCAATTTTCAAATATCCGATGTAACGGAAAAACGTTTTTTGTAAACGTAATAATCGTCCATCCAATCGTTTTTCCTACCCTCAGAAACGATCCCGATGTGGCATTGATAATAAATGAGCCAGTTGTTTATATTCCGAGACGATTGCCCTATTTGAGTCCGCACACGACGGGTCGATTGTGACGATTGTGGGAAAGGTCCCGCCTGGCGCAATATTTTTACAATATGCGCGGTTGTTCAGAGGTATCCCGGGTATGCCGAATGCGGTTCGGAAATGCCCATAAGGTGGTCAATTGTCTGCATTGGACGCAATGTTCGAATTCTTCACTGATGCCTTCGGCGCTCTGAATACCTATTTCTGGTGCATCTCCTTCGTGTTCCTCGTCGGATTGGGCATAATCTTCACGCTCAAGCTGAAGGGGGAGCAGATCCTCCGTATCCGCGAGACCTCTAGGCTTGCGCTGTCCGAGGCCGGCGCCGGTAAGACCTCCTCCAAGGTGTCCTCGTTCGAAGCGTTCTGCATGAGCATGGGTGCCCGCATCGGTGTGGGTAACATCGCCGGTGTCGCCACCGCTATCGCCACCGGAGGTCCCGGTGCCGTGTTCTGGATGTGGATATTCGCCATCATCGGTGCCGCCAGCAGTTTCATGGAATCCACCTTGGCGCAGATCTACAAGGAGCCCAAGAGCGATGGGTCGTACCACGGCGGGCCCGCCTATTATGCCACCAAGGGTCTTAAGAGCAAGACCCTCGGGATCATCGTCGCCGTTCTCATCGTGATTACCTTCGGTTTCGGTTTCGTCGGCGTGCAGTCCTGCAACGCCAGCAACGCCCTCTGCGGGGCTTTCGACTTCGAGAACAACCATCTCGTCTTCGCCGCGGTTCTCGGGGTGCTCACCGCCATCGTCATCTTCAGCGGTGTGAAGAAGATCGGTAAGTTCTCGGCCAAGGTCGTCCCTGCGGCAGCCGTCCTGTGGGTCGTCTTCGCCATCATCGCACTCTGTCTCAACTACGAGAACGTCGGCAACGCGGTCGCCATGATCTTCCAGTATGCCTTCGACCTCCCCGCCGTCATCGGAGGAGGAATCGGTACCATCATCGTCACCGGTCTGAAGAGGGGAGTGTTCTCCAACGAGGCCGGTCTCGGTTCCGTCGCCAACCTCGCTGCCACAGCGGATGTCAAGCACCCCGTGAAGCAGGGTCTGGTCCAGTCCTTCGGTGTTCTGGTCGACACCCTCCTGGTCTGTACGGTCACCGCCCTCGTCGTCCTCTCCTACGGTGCCTGGGACACCATCGCCCTCGATTTCGCCCTCGGGACCGACGATGCCGTCAAGGGAGCTAACCTCGTACAGGGAATCGTCTCCTCGACCGCCATCGGGGAGGCCGCCAACTACATCATCGCCGCCTTCCTGTTCGTCTTCGCGTTCACCAGCCTCATCGGATACTACACCATGTCCGAGTCCAACGCGAGGTTCGCCAAGGACGACAAGAAGGTCATCTTCATTATCAGGATCGCCATCGTCATCGTCGCCTTCGCCTCCGCCACCCTCGCGGACGTCAGCCTCATGGATACCATCAGCGACACGTTCATGGCCGCCATGGCCGCGGTCAACATGATCGTCGTATGTCTGCTCAGCAGGCAGGTCTTTGAGGCCTATGCGGATTACAGGGAACAGAAGAAGGAAGGGGTCGAGGATCCCGAGTTCCACAGGGACGTGCTTTCCGACAGCTCCGGCGTCACGGAGTGGGAGTGATCGATATGTCTGCGGTAGAGAATTTGCTTACTGTAAAGAAATGCGAAACCCTCGCCATCCTCTTCGGACTGTTCGCCTTCATCATGGGGGTCATCACGGGCTATTGTTCTTACAATGGCAAGGACACCCTGATGTTCCTCCCCCTCTTCGTCGGGATGGTCCTCGTCGGACTGATGTTCTGGGCTGTCATGAAGCGCGGCGACCTGAAGTACGGGAAGAAGGTCGACAGATACTGATCCGTTTCCGGATAGGCGACCACCGTGTTGATGGTTTCTCTCCGTCAGTGCGGTCGCCGGTCTTTGCCCCTGGGATGGCCCAGGGGCCATCATCTTCTCCGAAGGGATTAACCTCCCTGCGGTCTTCCGTTTTTGCCCCCGGGCCGTTCTAGGGGCAATACTGGGCATTTCACCCCCGGGAAAACCGTGTACGGGGGCTCCGGAAGTGAATCCCGGTCATCAACACGGAGGTCACCTAACACGATACACCAACACGCTGGTGACCTATGTCCGGCGGATGCTGTACGGGATGGGAACTGTTAAACGCGCAGTCCTCCCATACACGTTCATGGCAAGAAAGAAGAAATCCTCCGCGACCGGCGAGAGCAAGAGCATCGCCCAATCCTTCGTCGGCGGCCTGATCTTCACCCTGATCATGGTCGTCGTGGTGCCGGTCATCTGCGAGATACTCATCCAGCCCGTCGTCCAGGACCTCGTCGGCGACAATGCGTTCATGTGGTTCTCGTCCTCGCTGATCGTCACCATCATCATGCTGATCGTCATCGTACTGTTCTCGGTCTTCCTCGGCGGCAGCGCCATCCTCAAGAAGTTCGGGATCATCGGTGTGATCGCCCTCATCGTGGCATACTGGCTCCTCGGAGATCTCCCCGGAGCGATCCTGCCCGTGGCGGTCATCATAATCATGTTCGTCATCAGGAAGGCCAAGGACTGAATCCTTCCCTAAACCCCTTTCAAACCCCTTCCTTTTTCATGCATCAGACGCAGAAGAGATACCAGGCCGAGATCAGCACCGCCAGCATGACGATGTTGATGACGATGAACACGGCGAAGAACCTCTTCACGGAAGCGTCCTTTTCCAGCATATAGAATTTCAGGGTGATGATGCTGGCCATGGAAGCGATGGGGGTGCCGAAACCACCGATGTCCGCACCCACGAGTACGGCCTGCCAGTTGTCCGTGAAAGGCTGAAGGAGTACGGTGGCGGGCAGATTGCTGGTGAACTGGCTCATCAGCACGGTGGTGAGCATCGGGTCCACCGAGAGGCAATCCACGAGGAAGTCCTCGACGGCATCTATGTTGGCCATCCCGTTGGCGAACACGAACAGGAAGAAGAAGATGAACAGGATGCTGTAATCGGTTTTTCCGAACACGCGGGGCATCATTAGCAGGAACGCGATGACGACCACGGGAACGGTCAGATAGAGGGGGAGGAATCCAACCACGGTCGCGACCGCGATGATGAAAAGGACTGCGATGGCTGCCACGATCCTCCTGTCCTTCATCTCTACGGGCTTACCGACATCGACCTCAATGGGAGACCGTTTGATCATGAGGATTATGGCCAGAAGGGTGACCGCACCGACTACCACGATAGGGATCAGGACTGAGAGGTACTCCCACAGGGTGAATCCGTAGTAGTCCTGGAGGTTGTAGATGTACAGGTTGTGGGGGTTGCCGAAAGGAGTGAGGAATCCTCCCACGTGTGCGGCGGCCGTTTCGAGTACGAGCACGAGGGGGATGAGTCTCCTCAGCCCGGCCTTGTTCAGCACCGTGATGGCGATGGGGACAACGGTCACCAGTGCGACGTCGTTGGTGAACAGCATCGCGATGAAGAAGGGCATGAACACCAGCACGAGGCACAGTGCGGTGGTGGTGGAGATCCTGCCCACCATGGACTGGGAGATCCTGTCGAGCACCGCGCATTCGCGGAGGCCGGAGATGATGAGGAGGAAGCACAGAAGGATCCCTATGGTCTTCAGGATCCTCCCGTAATCGTAGTCGGTAACCCTGTCGAGGGGGACTACGAGAACCGATATCAGCGCGAGCACGACGGAGATGACGAGAAGTCCGTTCTGCCTCGCCCATGCGATGATATCCATATCCCTCCGATAATGGAGGTGTATTTACCGTTTCCATACCTAGGAAAACGTTAAAACGATACGTCCATGGCATCAACATGGACATATCGGGGACCGTGGGCAGGTACATGGGGGTCATCGTCCTGGCGGCCGCCCTGCTGGCGTTCCTCGTCCCGAGTACCGGTTCATGGGTGGAGACATCCTGGGTGAACTATCTCCTTATGATAGTCATGTTCGGCATGGGCCTCACCATCAAACCCGCGGACTTCAAGGTGGTGTTCACCAATCCGAGGGACATATTGATCGGATGCGTCACCCAGTTCGCGGTGATGCCTGTGACCGCATATCTCCTCTGCAAGGGGTTCTCTCTCGAGACGGGACTCATGGCTGGGGTCATACTCGTGGGCGCATGCCCCGGAGGCACCGCCAGCAACGTCATCACCTATTTCTCGAAGGGGGACGTGCCCCTGTCGGTGGGCATGACCGCCCTCAACACCCTCATCGCCCCGATCCTGACACCCATAATCGTCTTCCTGGCTCTGCACGAATCCATCGATGTTGACACCTTCTCGATGTTCAAGACCATGGTGCAGGTCGTGGTCGTCCCGCTCGCCCTGGGATTCCTGGTCACCCACTTCTTCCCGAAATCTACGGAGAAGGCATCGGGTGCTCTGCCCCTGGTGTCCATCACGGCGATCACGATCATCATCATGTGCATCGTATCCCATTCGGTGGATGCCCTGAAGGACTGCGGGGCGACCGTCTTCGCCGTCGTGGTGATCCACAACCTGATCGGATACGCCACCGGCTATTCCGTCGCACGTATGACGGGGATGACGGAATCCAGGAGGAGGGCCCTGTCCATAGAGGTCGGCATGCAGAACTCCGGTCTCGCGGCTTCCCTCGCCACGACCTCGTTCCCATCGTTGGCCATGGCCACGGTGCCGGGGGCCATCTTCAGCGTCTGGCATAACATATCCGGTGCCATACTCGCGGCTTATTTCGCCAGCAGGGATGGCACGTCGGACGATAGTAAGGAGGAATGACCACAAGTCAGAGCCAATGAACGGTACGTTCGTCCCTGGGGACCGTACGTTTGAACCTGACTCTCGGATGGCCGATGACGTATACCGCATGAGCGGTCAGATCTTCCCTGACACCGGGGAAGAACGACATGAACCTCTCGGGATCGTTCTCCGCCGCCTGAAGCATCCAACGGGAATGGAAACCCCCCAAACCCATGGAGTACGCCATGAGGTCAATCTGTTCCATGGGTATGATCGCATCGATGGGGAATCTCGCGAATGCGATGATGAGCTGCCTGCCCTCCCATGTGAAGGGGTTGTTCTTCTCCTTCTGTCCAGCATCCACGTAATCCACGAACTGTTTCAGACGGGGATGTTCGTCGGTGTGGGCCCTGAGGATCGATGCCAGCAGTTCCATGAAATCCCCGAACCTCTCGTCGATGACGGCATACTCCACGGATTGGGAATTCTCTGCCGTCGGGGCGTAACGTACGGAATCCAGCAGCCGCTCCAACTCCTCCTTCGTGCAGTTCCTGTCGAACCACCTGAGGCTTCTTCTCGTGCGGTAGAGCCAGGCGAGGTCTTCCGGGGCGATAAGCGGCCTGTCGAGGGGTTCCTGCGCGGACGGATCGCACCTGAGAGTTATGGCGTTCTTGGGACAGACGGAAACGCAGTGTCCGCATCTGAAGCACGAATAGGGGGATTCGACCTCGCGGGCCTTACGGTCTTCTCCGACTGCGAGATGCCCGCGGATGCAGACCTTTACGCACTGTCCGCAGCCTATGCATGAACCGGAGATCTCGAGAGAGTGTTCCATTGTCACCACTTGATGTTCCGAACACTCATGCCTATATATCACGCACGCAGGCAATTTGGAAGTTAATGAGTGGACATGGCGAGATTCGAACTCGCGGCTTCGTCCTTGCGAAGGACGCACGCTACCGGACTGCGTCACATGCCCAGTTAAAACCGGTGAGATTGCGATACCCATATCCGATATAAACTCTTGTTCCCCCGATAGGTTTTAGGCGAGTAAACCTATCTCGGGAACGTTCCCATGACCCGCCTCTATCTCGCCGGCCCCCTGTTCTGCCAGTCCGAACGCGACTACAACATCCGCTTGAGGGACGCCCTCTCAGCAGAGGGTTACGAACTCGTCCTCCCCCAGGAGAACGACTTCAAGATCAACACCGCTAAGATGGCGACCAACCAGGACTACCGCGATGCCGCCACCATGATGGTCTTCCAGGCCGACATGGAGATGCTCGATTCCTGCGATGCCGTCGTTTTCATCATGGACGGCAGGGTGCCCGACGAGGGCGGGTGCGTGGAGATCGGATACGCGTACGCCAAGGGGAAGGAGTGCTTCGGTCTGAAAACGGATGTCCGTACCGCGGAGTTCGGTACGGACAACATGATGATCGGAGGGGTCCTCAAACTGAGGGTGGCCGCCTCCGTATCTGAGTTAATAGGTTTCCTGAAGGAATCGGGCCTCTGATCAGGCCCTCACGACATGGACGTGGACGCCCTCGGAGGAGTCCACGGTGACCTCGGTGCCCACAGGGATGACCTCCTCGGCCTGTGCGCTCCAGACGTCGTTCCCGATGCGTACTTTACCCTTCATATTGCCGGGGCTGACCTCCACCGTTACGACCCCTTTCCTCCCGACGAGCGATTCCGCCACCGTCGTGGTGGGGGGTTCGGGTGCGCCGAGCCTGGCGTACATCCAGAAGGTCAGGGGAGTGGCGATGACTGCGGCGACTATAGCCACCGCGGGCGTCAGGGCGGTGAAAAACTCGTCGTTGTCCACTATTCCGAACACGCCGACCGCGGCCATCACGACACCGGGGATGAGCATGTACGCCCCCGGCATGAAGGCCTCTGCGACCAGAAGAGCCAGACCTATGATCAGTATGGCCGCGGGGATGACGGTGGCGGCATCCATGTTCAGACCTCCGGCAGATGGTTCGCCTCGACTATGGCGTCGGATTCCTCGATGTCCTCCTCGAGGCTCTCCTTGAACTTCTCCGTCTCGCGGAGCATGTCCTCGCGGGTGGGAATGGGTCCGAGGATCTCGTCCGGATCTCCGACGGCCTGACGGATGGAATCCACATCGGAGACCTGCCTGTCCGGCACGGTGTTGGCGGCACCCATGTAGTCCGAGATGCCGTTGATGAGTCTGGTGACCTCCATGGGGAAGAAGATCTTCGAGGACTCCCCCTCGCCCACGGACTTGATGGTGTCCATCGAGAGCACGGAGAGGGCCTTGGCGTCCATGGTGGCGGCGCCAACGGAGAGGATCCTCAGCTTCTGGGCCTCTCCCTGGGACTCGAGGATGGTGGCCATCCTCTGACCCTCGGCCTTGAGGATCATGGACTGCCTCTCTCCCTCGGCGATGAGGATGGCGGACTTCTTCTTACCCTCGGCCTCCATGATGGCGGCGCGCTTGAGACCGTCGGCCTCTAGGATCGCGGCCCTCCTCTTCCTCTCCGCGGAGGTCTGCTCCTCCATGGAGTTCTTGACGCGGGCGGCGGGGTCGACCTCCTTGATCTCGACGGTCTCCACCCTGACACCCCACTTGTCGGTGTTCTCGTCGAGGGTGTCCCTGAGCTGGACGTTTATGGCCTCCCTGGAGGAGAGGATCTGGTCCAACTCCATCTGTCCGATGACGGACCTGAGGGTGGTCTGGGCGAGGTTGACGGTGGCCAGACGGTAGTTGGTGACCTCGAAGAAGGCGTTCTTGGGGTCGGTCACCTTGATGTAGATGACGGCATCCACGTTCACGGGCGAGTTGTCCTTGGTGATGACCTCCTGTTTGGGAACGTCGAGGACCTCCGTCCTCAGGTCGAGCTTGACGACCTGGTTGATAAGGGGGCAGACGAAGTTCAGACCCTGGTTGAGTACGCGTACGAACTTACCGAGGCGCATGTAGATGGCCTGTTCGTAGGGCTGGACGATCTTCACACCGCTCGCGACGCACACGAGGATGACGAATATGACCAGTACGGCGAGTGTAATCACTAATGCCACGTGCATCTCTATCACTTTGCATATGGTATCGGCTAACCCCCCTATAACCGTATGCGCGCGTGATGTTATTAGGGAGGAGCGGATATGCCCCAAACATGAAGCAGCTCGTGCTTGTGAGACACGGAGAGAGCGAATGGAACAAACTCAACCTCTTCACCGGATGGACCGACGTGGACCTTTCCGAGAAGGGTGTCGAGGAGGCCAAGGCCGCGGGTGTCCTCCTGAAATCCGAGGGGTTTACCTTCGACGTTTGTTACACCTCGTTCCTGAAGAGGGCGATCCACACCGCCCATCTCATCGAGGACGCCATGGACCTCGCCTGGATAGACGAGGTCAAGACCTGGAGGCTCAACGAGAGGCATTACGGCGCCCTACAGGGGCTCAACAAGTCCGAGACCGCCGAGAAGTACGGCGAGGACCAGGTAACCGTCTGGAGGAGGTCCTACGATGTCCCTCCGCCGGCCCTCGAGCCCGGGGATGAGCGCGACCCTTCGCTTTGCGACAGGTACAGGAACACCCCTCCCGAGGGACACCCCCTCACCGAGAGCCTCGAGATCACCGTCGCCCGCGTCATCCCCTATTACGAGGAGGTCATCAAGCCCGAAGTTGAGGCAGGCGTGAGGGTGATGATAGTCGCCCACGGCAACTCCCTCAGGGCCCTTGTGAAGTACCTCGACGGGCTCACCGGCGAGCAGATCACCAAGGTCAACATCCCCACCGGTTCGCCTCTGGTCTACGAGTTCGACGACGATATGAAGGTGCTCGGTTCCCGCTACCTCGGCGACCAGGAGGCCATCGCCGCTAAGCAGAAGGCCGTCAGCGAGCAGGGTAAGAAGAAGGCCTGAATCAGGTTTATATCTCCATCATTCGGTTACATGGGTAAGAGGAATCCCCATGGGTGCATGCAGAGTCGAAGTGGAGCCCGGGCCGTGCAAGATGACCACCGTGATTGTCGCCAAACCCAGCGATGACATGATGTCCGTGATCTTCGAGGTCCAGAGCACCTGCAAGTTCGTTCAGAAAATGGCCGCCGCGGTCCCCTCCATCAACCCTTACGACGAGCTCAACAGGAATTTCGCGGAGAGCGAGATATACAAGGCCGCCGCCGGGAACCTCTCGCATCTCGCGTGTCCCGTCCCCTGTGCCTTCGTCAAGGCCATGGAGGTCGCCTCCGAGATGGGGCTCAAGAGGGACGTCACCATGAAGATCGAGGACGCCTGATTTCTATGGAGATAGTCCACAACCGCTGCGGTGCCTGTTTCAAGGCCATGGACGGCGAGAGGGAGGTCGGTATCCTCCAGTACTCCATCGATAACGGAACCATGAACATCTTCCATACGTTCGTGGAGCCGGACATGAGGGGCAGGGGGATCGCTTCCGAGATGACCGCCCGCGCAGAGGCGTTCGCGAAGGAAGAGGGCCTCAAGACCGTGGCAACCTGTTCGTACGCCGCGGCCAAACTCAAGTGAGAGAAATCAGAGCTTCACATCCGACCAGCAGAGTTCGCGGGTCTCGGTATAGAGGCCGTTGTCGGTGCGGCGGGTGTTGATGATGCGGAAGGCGATGTTGTCCTTCCCGATGAAGATCCTCTGTCCCTCGTCGCCAGAATCGTTCTCGTAGATGGTGACGTACATGGATCCGAAGGACGTCTTCATGTTGTCGGAACCGCGTTTCTCGAGCTTGCTGTAGTCGAAGACGCAGGTGCCGAAGGCGAGGTTCCCCTCGACGGTCTCGGGGGTCCCGTTGTTGATGTCGCGGGCAAGAGTGACCTTGTCCCCGTCGATCGCCTTGATGACATAGCGCTCTATGGCGACCTCCCCCTGGGGGTGGCCAGACACGGCTACTGTGTACTGGTACGCGAACCAATTCCCCACGGCTAAAGAGACCATTATATCACTCCAATCTAACTTATTGAGTAGTCATTAAAATACGTTCTTATTTTAGGCACTACTTAAAAAACCGTACAAAACATGTATTCGTAACAAATAAGCGATATTTCACTTACTTGGTCCAAAAAACGCCGGAAATGCGCCGGAAAGAAAAAAAGGTGTCCCGGGCCGGAGCCCGGGAAGGTGTTTAATCAGAAGCCGTAGTTCTTCATGTTGAAGTTCTTGACGACGCCGTCGTACTCCTTGACGCACTTCTCGACGAAGGTGTCCTCCTCGGTGGGGAGGGCCTCGATCTTCTTCTTGGAGTCGATGAGGACCTCGTACTGCTTCTTGGACAGCCTGAGGATCTTGTCGTTGTATCCCTTCTCCATGATCTCGCAGGCCTTGAGGGCACCGGCGCGGGCGCGGAGGTAGTAGGAGTCTCCCTCGGCGACGATGGCCTGTCCGATCTCGTAGGCGTTGAAGTACGCGAGGCAGTACGCTTCGGGGGACCTGGTGAGGTCGGTGAGGGCGTACAGGTCGCGGAGGGTCTTCGCGTTGCCGGTCTGGATGGCGGTGTTCATCAGGGCGGCCTCGTATCCGAGGGATCCCATCCAGCAGGCGACGGAGGTTCCGCCGAACTCGGGGTGGTACTCGACGGACTCGTTGGACCAGCAGTCGCAGATCTGGGCGGTGAGGTTACCCATCAGGTCGCAGTGGGCGCACTGGCAGTTCTTACCCTCCTGGGTGGTGGGTTTTCCGGCGATGCACTTGTTGATGATTCCCTCGTAACCGCAGTCCTTGTCGGGACCCACGGCTCCGCACTCCCAAGCCACAAGGGTCCTGGGGGCAGCGATTACACGGGTGATGGCAGAGAAGGTCTTCTGGACATCCATGTCGAGCATACCGCCGGCCATGAACATCGAGGTGTTGGCACCGGAACAGTCGGTGTCTCCACCAGCGACGGTGCGGTTCCTCTTGGCGACGTCGACCATCTCGGACCAGATGTACTCCATGTCGACGGATCCGAGGTATCCGACACCGAACAGGAAGGCGACGATGTCGCCCTGGGTGACGGCGTAGTCGGCGAACTCTTTTCCGCCGACGGACTCGACGGAGAGGTTGTCGCAGCCGTTCTCGCAGGCGATGTCGCAGCATCCGAAGAACTTCTCGGGGTAGCTGTGGACCTTGTCCATTCCGGGGCGGAGTCCCTCATCGGCCTCACGCTGGTCGGGGATGGTGTGGCGGACACCGCAGGCGAGTCCGTACTCGTCGTGGTATTTCTCGCAGATCTCCTTCTGGCCGGCGACGACGGGGGCGGAGAGTTTCTCCTGGTTCATCTGGGAAACCCACTCGGTCTCGAGGTGGACGGCGGGGAATCCGGCGGTGATACAGCGGTCGAGAGCGTCCTTGGAGATGTAGTCGACGTACTCCTTTCTGAAGCGCTCGACGTCCTTCTCGGTTCCGGCCCTGGGGGCGTAGTTGATCTCGGGGATGACCTGTCCGGATCCGATCTTGAGGCCGAAGCCCTCGGAGACAGGGTGGAGCGCGGAACCCATGATGATGTCGTCCGCGCACTTGTACGCCATACTCTTGTATTTGATAGATGCCATTTGTCTCACTCTCCCTTAACGATGGAGTCCCATTCCTCGCGAACTCTCTTCCAGTCGTATCCGGCCAGAAGCTTCTCGGCGATCATGGGGGTCTGGTTGGCCTTGTCGGAGTAGATTCCGAGGTCGTAGGAGTTGGAGAACTCCCTGTTGACCGCACCTCCGCATCCCATGAGCGGGATGTTGAGACCGGCCTCCTTCATCCTCTTGGCTTCCTCGGGGAAGGCGGACATGGTGGTGGTCATGAGAGCGGTACCGGACATGAACAGGGGCTTGACCTCGATACATTTCTCGACGGCGACGGTGATGGGGACATCACGTCCGAGGTCGATGACGTTGTAACCGGCGGCCTTCATCATGGCGGCGGCGATGTTCTTTCCGATGTCGTGGGGGTCACCCTCGGCGGCGTGCATGATAACGTCGGCCTTGGTCTCGCGGGCGCCGCCCATCTTCTTCTCGGCGAGGGCGATTCCGATCTCCATGACCTTGGCGGCGACCATCATGTCGGGGAGGTAGTAGACGTGCTCGTTGTAGAGCTTACCGACAGCGTCGATTCCGGGGACGAGACCATCGTTGATGACCTGGTCGGCGGGGAACTTCTCGAGGGCTGCGGCCATAGCGGGTCCGACGTCCTTGACCTTCTTGTAAAGAACGGTCTCGGCGACAGCCTTCAGAATGGGGTCGCTCGGAAGCATTTTCTTAGCAGCTTCTTCGGGGCTGGTCTCGTTCTGAACCGCCAGGTCGTACCTGGTCAGAATCTGGGAGAAGTCCACTTTTTTGTAGTCAATCATTTGCTATTCCTCCAAATCGACTGTTTGTCGATAGTATCATATGGCTTGGAATCCTATTTAAAAACTCTTTTTACATATCATCCAATGACCAAATACTCATCCAATTCACTAGCCAGAAAAAATTATTCTCACATTTTCAAGATTATGAACTGTAAAAATACGGGAATCTATGTAATCGAAAAACTGATAAAAACAACAAAAAATGGTGACAAATCAACATAATGTAAACATAAAATGTCCTCTCTATCCAACCCGTGTGTCCGACTGCGGATGCGGAGCGGAGGTGTAATCTTCCGCTATACAATTACTAGAAAAAAATACGCGGGTGCGCGAATAGAGGAGCGTGCCGGAAGAACCGGGAAAAACGGTGAAAAGGGGTGCCGGGCCGGAGCCCGGCTTTAGTGTTTGATCAGAAGCCGTAGTTCTTCATGTTGAAGTTCTTGACGACGCCGTCGTACTCCTTGACGCACTTCTCGACGAAGGTGTCCTCCTCGGTGGGGAGGGCCTCGATCTTCTTCTTGGAGTCGATGAGGACCTCGTACTGCTTCTTGGACAGCCTGAGGATCTTGTCGTTGTATCCCTTCTCCATGATCTCGCAGGCCTTGAGGGCACCGGCGCGGGCGCGGAGGTAGTAGGAGTCTCCCTCGGCGACGATGGCCTGTCCGATCTCGTAGGCGTTGAAGTACGCGAGGCAGTACGCTTCGGGGGACCTGGTGAGGTCGGTGAGGGCGTACAGGTCGCGGAGGGTCTTCGCGTTGCCGGTCTGGATGGCGGTGTTCATCAGGGCGGCCTCGTATCCGAGGGATCCCATCCAGCAGGCGACGGAGGTTCCGCCGAACTCGGGGTGGTACTCGACGGACTCGTTGGACCAGCAGTCGCAGATCTGGGCGGTGAGGTTACCCATCAGGTCGCAGTGGGCGCACTGGCAGTTCTTACCCTCCTGGGTGGTGGGTTTTCCGGCGATGCACTTGTTGATGATTCCCTCGTAACCGCAGTCCTTGTCGGGACCCACGGCTCCGCACTCCCAAGCCACAAGGGTCCTGGGGGCAGCGATTACACGGGTGATGGCAGAGAAGGTCTTCTGGACATCCATGTCGAGCATACCGCCGGCCATGAACATCGAGGTGTTGGCACCGGAACAGTCGGTGTCTCCACCAGCGACGGTGCGGTTCCTCTTGGCGACGTCGACCATCTCGGACCAGATGTACTCCATGTCGACGGATCCGAGGTATCCGACACCGAACAGGAAGGCGACGATGTCGCCCTGGGTGACGGCGTAGTCGGCGAACTCTTTTCCGCCGACGGACTCGACGGAGAGGTTGTCGCAGCCGTTCTCGCAGGCGATGTCGCAGCATCCGAAGAACTTCTCGGGGTAGCTGTGGACCTTGTCCATTCCGGGGCGGAGTCCCTCATCGGCCTCACGCTGGTCGGGGATGGTGTGGCGGACACCGCAGGCGAGTCCGTACTCGTCGTGGTATTTCTCGCAGATCTCCTTCTGGCCGGCGACGACGGGGGCGGAGAGTTTCTCCTGGTTCATCTGGGAAACCCACTCGGTCTCGAGGTGGACGGCGGGGAATCCGGCGGTGATACAGCGGTCGAGAGCGTCCTTGGAGATGTAGTCGACGTACTCCTTTCTGAAGCGCTCGACGTCCTTCTCGGTTCCGGCCCTGGGGGCGTAGTTGATCTCGGGGATGACCTGTCCGGATCCGATCTTGAGGCCGAAGCCCTCGGAGACAGGGTGGAGCGCGGAACCCATGATGATGTCGTCCGCGCACTTGTACGCCATACTCTTGTATTTGATAGATGCCATTTGTCTCACTCTCCCTTAACGATGGAGTCCCATTCCTCGCGAACTCTCTTCCAGTCGTATCCGGCCAGAAGCTTCTCGGCGATCATGGGGGTCTGGTTGGCCTTGTCGGAGTAGATTCCGAGGTCGTAGGAGTTGGAGAACTCCCTGTTGACCGCACCTCCGCATCCCATGAGCGGGATGTTGAGACCGGCCTCCTTCATCCTCTTGGCTTCCTCGGGGAAGGCGGACATGGTGGTGGTCATGAGAGCGGTACCGGACATGAACAGGGGCTTGACCTCGATACATTTCTCGACGGCGACGGTGATGGGGACATCACGTCCGAGGTCGATGACGTTGTAACCGGCGGCCTTCATCATGGCGGCGGCGATGTTCTTTCCGATGTCGTGGGGGTCACCCTCGGCGGCGTGCATGATGACATCGGCCTTGGTCTCACGGGATCCACCCATCTTCTTCTCGGCGAGGGTGATTCCGACCTCCATGACCTTGGCGGCGACCATCATGTCGGGGAGGTAGTAGACGTGGTCGTTGTACAGTTTACCGACAGCGTCGATTCCGGGGACGAGACCATCGTTGATGACCTGGTCGGCGGGGTATTTGGCGAGGGCAGCGGCCATGGCGGGGCCCACTTCCTTGATTTTCTTGTAGAGAACTGTCTCTGCGACCGCTTTGAGCGTGGGGTCGGTGGGCAGCATCTTCTTTGCGGCTTCTTCGGGACTGGTCTCGTTCTGAACCGCCAGGTCGTACCTGGTCAGAACCTTCGTGAAGTCCACTTTGCTGTAGTCGATCATTTTTTTTCCTCCTGATTTAGTCGGTATCGAAACCATTTAACTATATTATTTAAAGATATTGTATAAACCGTTTTTCGGGGATATCGCCAACGAAAAACAATAGCCAGTATGTTTAACACATCGCGAAAATATTGTATTTATTAAGATATTTATAAGTATAATTGGTCTTATTGTAATTGACTTTGAACTTATAATTCGATTTAACAAATGTGTCTTTTGTATATACATAATCACGCCTACATTGTGTTGGATTACGTCACCATCTAGCCGTTTAACTTACAAAATGTACGCACATCCCATTTCGGTCAATACCGTCCGAAACGATTTCTCTTATATAGAAGAGCAAAACAATAAGTACGCGCTGGAGGATAACGGGTCATGGAAGTATTCATTGTAGGTGGTTTCCTAGGAAGCGGAAAAACCAGTCTGCTGATGAAACTCGCTGAGAATTTCACCAAGAACAAGAAGAAGGCCGTTCTCCTGGTCAACGAATCCGGGGAGGTCGGTGTCGACGGTGCCACGCTCAAGGCCCAGGGGTATGATTCTGTCGAACTCCCCTCTGGCTGCATCTGCTGCACCCTCGCCGGTACCCTCCTCAACGCTCTGAAGAACATCAAGGACGACATCGACCCCGATGTCATCATCATCGAGCCTACCGGTCTCGCGCTTCCCCACAAGGTGAAGGAGATGGTGAGGCAGGCCTGCATCGACGAGGAACGCTGCATGATCCTCGGCATCGTGGACGTCCAGCGCTTCGACGACCTCGTCGCCAAGAAGGAGGAGTTCTTCACCAGGCAGATGCACGGTTCCGAGTTCATCATGATTAATAAGGCGGATATCGCCAAACCCGGGCAGATCGAGAACGCCACTGCATGGCTCAAGTCCCGTTTCCCGGACAAGGAAGTCATCCCCGTGTCGGTCAAAGAGAACACTAACCTCGAAAGAGTCTACGAGTTGATGGCATGAGCGAGGATCACGAATGGTCGTCCCTTGACGAGGCCGGCGGCGTGGCCGCGGGCTTCACCGGGACCATAGAGAACTGGAATGCGGATTCCGAGGCCAGGATGGCGGATACCCTCATGGCCGTCGGGAGATACGTACAGGGAGAGTCCGGATGCCTCCTCGGCCACATCAAGGCCGCGGTCTATCTCGAGGACGGTTCGGGCCTCACCCTCAACCTCATCGACATGGACAACGGTGTCGAGCACCACGGCACCCTCCCCCGCAACGACATCGTGAAATTCAACTTCATGTGCGCCGTTCTCGATGTAGACGAGCACGAACTCACCCACAGGATGATACACGCCATCGACGACTCCGGTCTCGACTACCACATTGACAAGGAGTCCCTCGAGCATCATCACGACCATGACCACCATCATGACCATGACCACGAGCACCACCACGATCATGATGACCATGACCACGAGTGCTGCTGCCACCACCACGATGACGAGCATGAGCACCACCACGATCACGACCATGACGGGTGCTGCAAGTGTCACGAGCTCGCCGAGATGATCGACGAGGACGGAAAGCTCCGTCCCGACCATCACCACCACGATCACGACCATGACCACGATGATCATGATCACGACCACGGGTGCTGCTGCCACCACCACGATGACGAGCATGAGCACCACCACGATCACGACCACGACGGCCACTGCTGCCACCACCACGACTGATCATCGCAAATACCTTCCCGGGCTCTGGCCCGGGTCCCTTTTCCCCGACTAACATTTATCGGACCACCGCGATTACACCCACAATATCGGTTCTGCCGACAAGGGGGAAAAATATGGCTTACGGAATTGCCTTAGATATCGGGACCAGCGGTACCCGCGGCCACGCCGTCGACCTTTCGGACGGGAAGATCCTGTCCACCGTCGTCACGGAGTGCCATCCGCTCCCCGGCGCCAACATCATGGACCACCTGACGTTCTGCATCAAGGTGGGGAACAAGACCGCCCACGACATCCTGATGGATACCGTGAACAAGGTCATAGCGAACCTCGGGATCGACCTGAAACAGGTGGAGAGGGTCAGCATCTGCGGTAACCCCATCCAGCTGTCGCTCTTCCAGGGCATCCCCGTGGACGACCTCGCGTTCGCCGGCGAGAACGCCAAGCGCGAGAGGCATATCGTCGACCAGAAGAGGGATGCCGGCGTGTTCTCCGCCGTCGATGTCGGACTCGATGTCCCCGACGGCTGCGAGCTCTGCGTCCCTCCCGCCATCCGCCACGAGATCGGTGCGGACGCCCTTGCCATGATGTACAAGTCCGGGTTCCTGGAGCAGAAGGAGAACTGCCTGGTCACCGATTACGGTACGAACGCCGAGATGGCGCTGAAGATCGGCGACGACATCTACACCGGGTCCGCCGCGGCGGGTCCCGCCATGGAAGGACAGTCCATCAAATGCGGTATGCTCGCAGGCCCCGGCGCGATCTCCGATCTGGAGTACGATTTCGGATGGAGATGTCAGGTCCTCGACGATTCCATCACCCCCCTCCCCGGGGACAAGTTCGATTTCTCCCTCGGACAGTGTACGGATTCCGGACCCATGTCTGGGAAGGCCGTCGGAATCACGGGTACCGGTGTGATCGCCGCCGTCGCGGTGGCCACCCAGTACGAGAAGCTCTGGAAGAAGGGACAGCTCCAGACCCCCGACGGGGTCATGCATCTCCAGGACGGGGTGTACATCGAATCCCACGACATCTCCGAGGCGGCCAAGGCCATCGGGGCTATGAGGGCCGGACATTTCACACTCCTGGAGCATGCGGGCATCAAGTTCGAGGACATGAAGGTCATGTACATGTGCGGAGCCTCCGGCACATATGTCGATGCCGTGAAGGCCCGCGACATCGGTCTCATCCCCCCGTCGATCACCGATGCCTACCAGTGGGGCAACACCTCCCTGGCCATGGCCACGGACATCCTGAGGGACCCCGAGCTACTGGACACCCTCCAGGGTATCGCCAACGGCATCAGGGCGAACCACATCATGTTCGCCGGTGACAAGATCTTCAGCCAGATCTACATGCAGGAACTCTCCTACTGGGACGAGGGCATGACCATGGAGATGTACAACCAGAACAATGCCCTCGAGGGCATACAGGCCCTGCCCAAGGTCCGCGGGCGCATGAACGTCCACAAGATGGTCAAGCGTGACATCCCCGACCTCGGAGCCGCCGGTCTGAAGATCATCCACGATATCGGTACCGAGCTCTCCGGGAAGTTCGAGGGATGCATCAAGTGCGGGAAGTGCGTGAAGGAGTGTCCCGAGAAGGCCCTCTCCATGAAGGACGACGGTACCTTCGTGGTCAAGACCAAGAACTGCCTCGGCACTGCCTGTTACCGCTGCGAGATGAACTGCCCGCAGAAGGTCTACAAGTACAACGCCCTGCAGCTCCCGTTCTGAAACTCCTTAGGGGGCCCTGCCCCTTTTCCATCACCAACACGCTGGTGACCTATTCTCCATCAACACGGTGGTCACCTATCCCGGACCAACACGCTGGTAACCCACATCACTGGAACCTGCGGAAGTCGTAACGGCCGTCGATGATCCTGTCGCGGACTTCGTATGAAAGGCTCTCGAGGGATCCGGAATCGAACACTCCGGACCTGATCTTGGAGTTCCCCGTGGTGGACAGCATGTTCATGGTGCACCTCGCGGTGCCGTAACGCCTCTGCGCGGGGGAGGTGGTGACATCCACGAACTGCACCTTGTCGAGGAGTACGTAGTTAGACACGCGGTCGAAGGCCCCCGTGACGATCAGGGCGATGGTGTCGTCCATGGCGAACGTGCGGATACGGAATGCGAGATGCCCCCACCCGAGGATGCCCGCGGCAAGCAGCACTATAACGCCGTCGAACAGCACCCTGTACAGACCCGAGAACTCGTCCTCGAGGAGCACATAGATGGCTGCGAGTACGGCGAGGGACACCGCCATGTAAGGAACGATCCCGAACAGGGCGGAGACGGATTGTTTTGAGGTCTCCCCGCGGCATTCGAACTCCGGGAGGAGGGTCCCGATCAGGTCGGTGCATACGGCCTTATCCTTCAGCGGGCACAGCAGGGGCATCCCCTTCTGGTCCGCGGTGCCGACGACCTCGGCCTCGAGAATCGCCCTGCCCATGAGGCGGCAGATGAGCGGTTCCTCCAGTTTCACGTAGTTCACCTTGGAGAGCTTGAACGAGTCCTGACGGGTGGAGAACAGTCCCGACGAGATGACGACGGTGTCCCCGTCCCTGACGATCCTGTAGTTGTAGTACCTGAAGAAGTGCGATAACGCGGGGATGAAGAACTCCACTGCGAACAGGATCACGGCGAGCAGGTTGACGGATCCCGACTCCACGAGGGAGACGACGGAATAGATCAGCATCACAATGCCGAATGCGAACTGCCATGTGCGCATCCCGAGGAAGGAGTGGAGGAAGATATCCATTCCGGTGACCTGTACGAGGGACTCCATCGAGTCGTAATCCTTCGCCATGTGTTTTTCGGCATCTGGCTCATCATCGGTCGAGGCGGGGGATGTGCCGTACATGCGGGCGTATACCCTGTCGCGGAGTTCCTCCGCATCCTCCTTCTCGAGGACGATGAACGCCTCGGCACGGTTGACGTTGACGCTCGAATTGAGATTGAACGAGAGCTTGGTGGCGCCCAGTATGCGGTAGATGAAGTCACGTTCGACGTTCACCGAGGCGAGCCTGTCGTACTGTATGCGGACCTCCCTGCGGGAGACGATGTTCCTGGTGACCACGATCTCGTCCTCGAGGAAGTAGTACTTCGTCCTCAGCCAGATCAGGACGCTCATCGCCACGGAGAAGATGATGATCCCGACGGCCCATACGAATCCCGGAGTGGTGTCCTCGCTGGTCGAGATGATGATCAGAACCGTCAGCCCCAGGGCCAGGGTGTTGCGGACGACGGTGCCCACGAGGTAGGACCAGTGGTTGCGAAGGAACTCCCCGTTCATTCCCTAGCCTTCAGGAGTTTGATGATCTTCTCGTTGAGGTTGGCGGCTATGTACTCCGCAACCGGGTCGTTGAGGTATTCCATGGCCGCGGTGCCGCCGGCGGTGGTGACTGTGACCTTCGCCAGGTTGTACTTCCTCAGGATGGGGCCTTTGCTGACCTCGACCTGATGGACCCTCTCGACGGGGACGAGGACATGGGAGTGGAAGATGACCCCTCTGCGGACCTCTATGCAGTCGTCGTCCATGCGGTAACGGTAGTGGTTGTAGAAGATTACGGGACTGGCGAGGAGATACACGGCGATAGCGGCCACGCAGATCCACATGTAGACCAGATAGTCGGTGGCCTCCGGGACGAACACCGTCAGGGGGACGGCGAATGCCAATACGATCGCCAGTTCCAGCAGGTGCCCCAGGTACATCGCGTTCTTCGAAACCGGGTCGAGCATCCTGAATTCCTGGATGTTCTCCAACGGTATGTCCTCAGCGCCCATGCCGGGTAATGGGGATATGGTATAATACTGAGTCGGAATCGTCTCTGGGTGAACTTCTTTCCGTTCTTCGGTTTCTTGTTGGGGTCGAAGGCCTTCAGCCATTTGACGAGTTCCGCATCCTCTTCTCCCCATTCGGGGGTCTCGCCGTTGTCGATGTACTTGTGGTACCACTCCTCGGCCTCGGCCATGGGGCCGGACATGTCGGGGGTAGCCATGTGCACGATGTAGCAGTTGTCCGGGGCGGGTTTCCAGAACTGGGGGCGGTCGTAGTCCTCGGGCTCGAGGAATCCGACGGCGAAGATGATGTCATCAAGATTGGATAGGGCGGCATACAGTCCGGCCTGGAGGATGTAGTCCTCGGGTACCTTGGAGACGTTGCCCTCCTCATCAAGCCATGCGTCGCGGTGGCTGGAGGTCTTGATCTCGAGGATGGCGGTGCGTTTTCCGCCGGCGGCGATGTATCCGTCCACCAGACCGCCGAAGATGTTGTTATTGTGGAAGTGGTCGTAACCGCAGGTCTCTTTCGCAACGGGTTCCTCGACGATGACCTTCTCGGAGGCGGGGAGACCCAGCATCGCGGGGATGCATCCGGAGTTGGCGCGGACGTAATCCCTGATGACTGGCTCAATGACATTCCCGGCATCCATGTACTTGTTCGGGGGGTCTCCGGGATAGATGCGTGCGATCTCGAGGGCGACCTTGAACGGGGTGGAGAAACGGCTGCATCCGAGGATGGCTCCCATCTTGGTGCCGGTGATCTTCTTCTTCCTTCCCCATTGGTCGAAGAAAACAACGTGCTCGTTATCATCTATCTCGGTTACGTTCATCCTTCCGTCCATAGGGGAAGGGATGCCGCAATCAGTATTTGATTTGCACGAAGATGTGTATGTCCGCCCTTTCGGAGTGCGGATCACTTGCGCTCGAGACGGATGTCCCAGCCTACGAGTTTCATCTTCACGTTGACGGTGTTTCCGTCCTGAAGATCGAAATTCTCGAGACCGGCAAGTGCAGATACGGCTCTGGCCTCGAACTTGTGGGGGCCCGAAGTGGTCTTGAACTCCATGGATTCCCCGTTCTTCAGTTTCCCGACCTCGACATCGTCGATGATGATGGTGGCGGAGGTCTTGCCCATGACGTAGGCTTTCAGGCGGGTGATGGTGACGGTTATTTCGTCAGACATTTAATCACTAAGCATAGATGGAAAAGAAGTAATAAAAATGTCCGAGGGACTGTTTTTGACGATGTGGGCATCTTAGTCTCCAAATCCGTCACTTGTCTATCTTGTCACCTATTTCTAAATGTATGAATAGTTGGATTTATTACAAATTACCACTTTTTTGGTGATATAAAATGATGCCAATCATAAATGGTTCGAATCATTCGTTTTTTTGACCATAATTAGTATAGTATTCATTATTTATGTATCAGGTACAAAAGTTATCGTTATATAAGGGGTGTTTTTGTTTGTATTGGATATAACATCCAATAAAGTGGTAGCATGGATAATAAAATCATGGCAATAGCTGCCGTCGCGATCATCGTCGTGGCGGCCGTAGCCGTCGTTGCCGTCGCGCTGCCCGGAAAGGACAACAAATCGAACTCCGACCCCAACGAGGGATTCGGTACCGACACCGTTGTCATTTACGGCAATGCTAACAACGACTCCTATATCGACAGCGATGACCTGAACATGGTCCAGGAAATCGTGGACAAGAAAAGCACCTGGGACCGCTCCAAGAACCCCTTCGCCGACGCCAACTGCGATGGTCAGATAACTAAAGAGGACGTCGACAAAATCCAGATGATCATTGACAAGAAGGAAGGGAAGATCTTCTACAAGAACTACTTTGGCGAGGACCAGGAGATATCCTTCCCTCTGAAGAACAAGAAGATTGCCGTCACCTACTGGCAGCAGGCCGAGGCCGTTGCCATTCTCGGTCAGTGGAACAATGTCAAGGTCGCCAACGCTTACGTCACCCAGATTAAGGGCAACCAGTACCCCTGTGAGGGCATCGTCGAGGTCGGAACCACCGGAAGCAGCGCCAAATCCGTTGACGACAACGGTATCAGCGCCATGATCAGCGCGGGCATCAACCTCATCATA
The DNA here is from genome assembly GCA_015063225.1 of Thermoplasmata archaeon. GTDB lineage: Archaea > Thermoplasmatota > Thermoplasmata > Methanomassiliicoccales > Methanomethylophilaceae > Methanomethylophilus. The sequence continues at coordinate 183,707 of SUSU01000001.1, forward strand.
GCCACCCCGACCTCCGCCGTCAAGACCGGCTGCGAAAAGGTCATCGTCGACGGCGTCCAGGCCGATGCCATCTACCTCTGGCATATGGGCAACTCTTCCATCCCCACCATCCTGACCATGGGCATCATGTTCGATCAGGAGGAGAAGGCGCAGAAGTACGCCAAGTTTTGCTACGACCTCATCGACAAGGTCGAGTCCAAACTCGAGGGCAAGGAGAAGAAGGACATCATCGTCACCACCATGTACGCCAACCAGGCCAGCAGGTCCGACATCACCGTCTGCTCCGGAGTCGGAAGGGAGGGTACCTGCACCGTCCTCCAGCACCTCGGCAACGTCTACAACAACTGGAAGGGCATCAACGACTTCGGCATGGCGTCCTACCAGAAGGAGTGGTTCCTCGGCGAGGGGGACAAGTTCGACGTCATCTTCATGGCGTACTCCTCCGTCGACCAGTTAACCTACTCCCAGGACAAGTTCAATTCCAGTTTCGAGGAGTTCATCGAGTACTTCAAGAACACCAAGGCCTACAACAATCACGGCATGATCGGCGCACCGTACATCTTCGCCGGCTATTCCATGTTCTCCATGATGATGTATGCCGCCTGGATGCTCTACCCGGACTTGTTCTCCCTCGAGGAGGCGCAGGACTCCCTGCAGGAGTGGTTCGACAACTTCACCGTTGCAAAGGTGGACGTCAAGAAGGACGCCGTCTGCTACTACACCGGTGACAAATACCAGACCCTCTACGCTGACGCGTGATAAACACTAATATCCGACCAGGAAGGCGATACCACGGGAGCAGAGATGGATCCGGTAGAATATGCGGTCGAGAAGTGGGTCCACCATGACGATTCGGGGAACATCACCCCGGTGATGGAGGACTACCACCGTTACATCCTGCGCAAGTGGATATTCATCGCAGTCTGCATCGTGGCCGCCTTCCTGGCTGCGGGCTACTCCCTGAAGGTCGGCGCCTACGATATCGGTTATGTCGATACGTACAAGACCATATGGGAGCACCTGACGGGAAACATCCGTCCGGGGAACGACGACTACGTCATCTGGGATATGAAACTCCCCCGGACGATAACCGCCATACTCGCCGGTGCTGGTCTCGCCGCCGCCGGTGTCGTGATGCAGAGCATACTCAGGAACCCCCTCGCCGACCCGTACACCACGGGTATTTCGTCGGGGGCGTCCTTCGGCGCCACCCTCGCCCTGGGATTGGGAATCACATTCGGCAGCGCCGGATATGCGGTCATCACCAACGCCTTCCTCTTCGCCCTCATCCCCATGGGAGTCATCGTCACCGTCTCCAAGATGAGGGGTGCGACACCGTCCACCATGATTATGGCCGGCATCGCCATCATGTACATCTTCAACGCACTAACCACGATGATCAAGCTCTTCGTCGACCCGGATAAACTGGCGGCGATCTTCGAGTGGTCCGTGGGTACCCTGGAAGGTACCAACTGGAATAACGTCGGGATCATGTTCGTCGTGGTCGCCGTCGGTGTCGTCGCCCTCCAGCTGCTCGCCAAGAAGCTCAACGTCATCTCGGCCGGGGACGACAGCGCCCGCGCTATAGGGGTCGATGCGGAGAAGCTTCGTCTGGTCTCCCTGATGATCGTTTCTCTTCTGGCGGCAGGTGTCGTCAGTTTCACCGGACTCATAGGTTTCGTCGGACTCGTTTGCCCCCATATCGCGAGGCTCATCATCGGTTCCGACACCCGTTACCTCATGCCCGCTTCCATGGCGTTCGGTGCCGCACTGCTCCTGTTCGCGGACGGTATAGGCAGGTACGTGATCTCCCCGTCCACCATCCAGGTCGGTGTCATCACCGCCATCATCGGGGCCCCGCTGTTCCTCTATCTCATCGTCAGAAGCAAGAAGGAGGCGGCCTGATGGAAGAGAACGGTCCCCCTGTCGTGGAGGTAAAGAACCTCTGTTTCGGATACGGTTCCGGCGAACCCGTACTCGAGGACATCTCGTTCACATTGGACAAGCCGGGAATGACCTGCATAGTGGGCCCGAACGGTGTGGGGAAATCCACGCTGATCAAGTGCATCAACGGTCTCCTGAAACCCACATCGGGTTCAGTGGAGGTCATGGGCAAACCCGTATCGGACTACAAACTGAAGGAACTCGCCAAGGTGGTGGGTTACGTCCCTGTCATGACTGGCACATACAACGTCATGACTGTCCTCGATACCGTTCTCATCGGAAGGTACTCCCATCAGAAATGGAGGACGCGCCCCGAGGATATCGAGATCGCGCACAGGGCGCTCGAGGCCATGGAGATAGAGGACCTCGCCATGAGGAACTTCAACGAACTCTCCGCAGGGCAGCATCAGAAGGTATCCCTCGCCCGCGGACTCGTCCAGGAACCGAGGGTGATGCTCCTCGACGAACCCACCTCGAACCTCGATGTGAGGCATCAGCTGTTCGTTTCCGCATTCCTGAAGAAGCTGTGCGATGCGACATCGTCCAACGTGCTGATGATCAGCCACGACCTCAACCTCGCGGCCAAGTTCGCGGACAACCTCCTCGTGCTGGAGAAGCCCGGCAGGCTGTACGGGTTCGGTCCTCCCCAGGAGCTCATAACCCCGGAGATGCTCCGCAGGGTCTACAACGTCGAATGCGACGTCATAGACGACCACGGGTCGCCCCACGTGATATTGCAGTCCGTAGGTTCCGAACTGATGTGATGGGCGTCCGATTTCGATTTACCCCACATCGGATTAATTGCCGAACAATGAATCGTTCACCCTACTTACTTAATAGGAACATATCCACCCGCACATATGTTTGGCAGAACCAGAGTGGCGGCGGTCCTCGTCGTTGCATTCCTTGCAGCTCTTACAACGATGGCCTTGGCCGCGACGGACGCATCAGATGCGGCTACCCCCACTATAGAAATCCAGGAGAGGGAGGCCGCTCCGGATACCGATGTGACATTCGAGGTCTATATCCAGGACAATCCGGGCATATGCGACATCCATATCGATTTCTTGATTTCCGGCGAGATAGAAGTAAAAAAGGTCACGTCCGACCTGATGAATGTCCAGGAAGGGACCAGATCCGGCACTGTTTACAGTGTGAGTGCCAGCAGTGGCAGTATGATGTCCGAGTCCGGGACTCTGATGACGCTGACGCTCTATATGCCCGACAGGGACCCCAACGCAGTCTATTGCATCTACGCCAATAAAGTCGTTTCAACACCCTCGTTCACGTTCGATACCATTCGCGGCACCATCTATCTGGACATGTCGGGCTTGAACAGGGACGATGACGAAAGTGATGACGATTCCGACACCTACCTCGCATTCGGTGTCGCGGCCGCGGTAGCCGTCGTTGCCACCCTTGTTATCGCAGTCCTTGTTGCTAGGCGCTGAAACAGGGTCGGTCCTCTCCGACGGTACAGAATACCGTTCGGAGTATCATTCCGCATACGTTTTAGTTCGGGATCGTTCGTGAGATTCCGCAATGCTTTGAACGCGCGAGCTTAAGTAAAATCCGATGGCGATGGTGCGGGGGAGGGGATTCGAACCCCCGCACGACCAATTTCCCCATCATCGCCTCCTTAGTGGGAGACGCTTGGTTGAACGCAAGGATTTTCAGGTACTTTAAGCCTTTGAGGTCCTCGCGCGTATACACGCACGCGACTATATGGGGTCAGGTGAGGAGCTGATTCGCGAGCATCTCATCGACCTCAATGCTCCGTTGGGGATTGACGTAAACGTAGTGGCGGAGGGTCGTGTTGATCTGTGCATGACGCATCTTATTCTGCACCACATACAAGGGAACCCCGGCATCGACCATGGTTGAACAGAAAAACCGTCTGAGGGTGTGGCAACTGAAGGGAATTCCTGTTCTGAGGGACAGTTCCTGGAGCATACGCTGTACCCAGTGGTCATCAGCTGCAACTACGTTCCCGTCACGGGCGACGCGAACCAGGAGGTGGTCCTCGTCACGATCACCCAGGAGTTCTGCGCGGGAGCCCAAGTATCCAGCGATAAGGCCGTCGAGCTGGGATTGAACGTTAATCAGGGCTATTTTGGAGCCTTTTCCACGGATTTTAACCCGGCCTTCCTTAAAATCAGACAATCTGATGTGGGTGATTTCGGACAAGCGGAGCCCAAGCATCGCCCCGAGAGCGAGTATGACCTTGGTGGTTTCGTCAGCGGCCTCGAACAATACTCTCCATTGGTCCATGGTGATCCATGTGCGGTCCGGGACATCACCAGTGAAGACCAGCCCAGCACGTTTGTACGGATCGTACCCGTAGCACCACCCGAGGAATTTCCCGAAATTACAGAGGTAGGCTTGAATCGTGTTCTGTCTGGCTTGCATCGAGTGACGGATCCGGCGGAGGTGAGTATAGTCGATTTCATCTGGGGATATAGGCCCGTATTCATCTATTATGGCAGAATAGGATGCACGAACACACTTGCGGAGGTTCTTCAGAGTTGTTTCGGACAAACCCCTCTCGCGCTGGTCCTCGATGAATCTACTGAGCTGGGACTCCAGCTCCGATGTCCCAGGAGCCTCGGGTAGGGAGGTCCGCACGGTTTCCCGACGCGGATACGGACGGGGTAACCTCTGCCCAGTCGACCATTCGACGAAATCCACGAGGAATCCGATGTAGCGGTTCCTGGTGCCTATGGACAGTTCCGACATCATATCCGACAGGTCCGTCAGATGATCGGCGGTGATGTCCTCGATTTTTGTGATTGAGGAGCGGTAATCCAACACACGTAGCATCTTTTCTATGGTGATGATGCATTTTCTACGCTGAGATGTGCCCATTTTATCATGCAAATGAAGGTCATAGCGGACCACTTGATTTTCGAAATAGAAATTGCCCAAACACGTGTCGCACCAATCGGCACGACCCGTTTGTTTCTTATATCCCATTATGGATGCCAAAGTATCACCTCGGTGATACCTCTCCGCGACAGTTCGAAGGGTTTCGGAGAGGTTAATCACTATTTTGACATCCCATCCCTAATCTAACCGAAAAACGAAATCGAAAGTTATATTTGAATTTCGTGGTAATTACAAGTTTTGTGGGGAAAACACTAATAAAAGCGTTTCTGCTTTTCGGTATTCATGATGGGGGGAGACTTAGTCAATTCTATATCGCAAGGCATCACCGTACCTATGCTGTTACGGTTGCTCCGCGAGGACAGACCGCTCATATTCAATGATTTTTCCGACCTTGTGAGCAACAACAACGTCCGTAGGGACAGGATTATCCAGATGGAGGAGGAGGGACTGGTGAATGTCGAGAGCATTTACTCCCCGAGAAAGATACACCGGGTCACCTTGTCCCCGCTGGGCATATCCGTAGCCAAGCTGTTGAACACTATCGATTCCCTCAACCCAGATGTCGATGCCAAGGACAAATGTATGTCCATGCGTTATGCGGATCCGGTTCTGCGCCTCATCCTGTCCCGCACGAAGATTAAGTTTTCGGAAATCAACAATGTTTTACCCTATCCAGACACCCTCAAAAAGCTCTATTTCAGAATGGAGGAGGAGGGACTAGTGAAAATAGGAACGGAGGTCGATGAGAGGAGGTATAAGTTCCTCACTTTGACTCCGTTCGGTAAAATCCAGGCGATGTGTTTCCAAGAGATTTACGATTTGATGAAGAATCAATCGTGATACTTACCTTTGTTTCTGGCGCAGTTGGGACACCCGGCGCCTCTGGAACGAACGGCAATGATGGTCCGCCACTCGTACCCACATCCAGAACAGCGCCACCATACCCTATTGCGCGAGTAGTACTTCACGCTTGTTGGCAATAAACCCCCGTTTTTAATCGGGTGCCACTCTAGAGCCAGTTCGGGATTCACTTCAGCTAAACTGTCCCCATCCCCGATGCTGAACCCCATCTGGATCACACCGTGAAACAATCCTCGATCTTGCGATTTCCAAAGAATTTGGAGATGTCGGTGATGTCGGGATTGATAAAAGCATACCTCTGAGCATACTTGTTCGAGGATTTACCGTGGGATTGTGACATCTGCTTGGCGACCGCCCTCGACTGTGCTTTGGATCCGCAGATAACGACCTTCTGATAACCGTTGGTTAGGTTCATCTCAAGGGCGGCCCAGACCTTTTTCGGGGTCGGTTTCTTTGCAGGGGTTTTCCCAGGAGTCTGTTTCCTCTTGTTGTTCGTGCGCGCGAGCGCGAATTCCTCACCGCCGTACTCGAACAGTATCGTATCCTCGGTACGTTTGATTTCCCTGACGTCCTTGCCCTCGGGTTTCTTGTTGAGGAGCAGTGCGGCCCCGGCGAGCATGACGGATGCGGCCGACAGACCGATGGTGGCATAGTCGAAAGAATCGTGGAATTTCTTCCTCTTAGTGTTGTTCTGGGTCATATTATCACCATATCGCGTAGGGTTCCAAGTCCCTCTCCATCAGGAGGAGTTCCTCTGGAACGACCTTGACGTTCCCAAAGGGTGTGGTTTTACGGTAAAGCTCGACACGGTCTAAGCCGTTGGCTAGTTCCCCGAAATACTTCTCGGATCCGGGGGGATAACATTTGGTTTCGAAGGTGTGGCTGTTCCTGTTGTAGAATATCCTCGCCGGGCCGTTGTATTCGTTGAAATCGAGGACTGCACGGTGGAGGCCGTTGCTGTCATCCCCCTCGAAGGCGACCTTACGGGACTTCTTCCGTTTGAGGATCATCTCTTCGCCTTCTTGTTGCTGGAGATTACCGCCCTGGAGATGCAACTCTTGTCAAAATTCCTCTGAGCCGCCCTGATGGCCGCCTTGCCCTTCAAGGCACGACCCTGGCTGATGAGGTCCTGGTCGCGGAGATAAGCCTCGCGGGAATCCATACCGGGAATTGAATCATAATACCCGGACTGGACCCTGTCCACACGGGTCCTTGCGACCGTCTCGGCAACGGTTTCGCGTTCCTCCCTCTCGACGAGGGCGTCCCTCTTTGATTTGGGATATGCGTTGAAGGTGGCGTTCATGAGGACTCCCTCACGGTTCGTAGGGAACGTGGTCCTTCCATCGAGAGCGCGGAGGTGATGGACGACCTCGTGGACTATGCCGTCGGGAGTGGTGCCATCCTCGAGGACTATGTGGGGGACTCTCACTCCGTCCTGCATCCTGAGATAATAGCCAGTGCAATCATCCATGTATGCATTGGTGGTGATGTAGAACCCTTTGTCGCGTGTAAGCAGCTCGAGTTCCTCTGCGGTGAACGAATCAGCGAGAATCTTCTTGATGCGGTTCGATTCCTTTTTCGTGGCAACAACGGCCAGATTCCTCAAGGCATCGCGTTTCTTACCACGGATCGACAGGGGTACGGAGTAAATCTCCGCGACCTCGTCATCTATTCCATCTATATCGCAACATGATGGATCCGCCCACCAGTCGATAATCTCCTCGGGTGTCAGATTCCTCGGGAGGACCACATCAGAATCGATCCCACGGTCGGAATGCTTATTCCCGACCTCCTGGAACCTCTCGACAACGGCCCACATCGGGACGCACCCCGTCTGATCTACGGGGATGGTGTATGTCTTCATCCCCTTGCGGACCTTCACCTTACCGGGTTTGCCCTCTTTCGTCAACATAACGGTCGCACCTTGACTTGGAACTTCCGCCCGGTTTGCAATATACCATCGGGTCGTGTGGTTTTAAGGTTAACGTGAAGGTGACACGTTAGGGTGGAGTGAACGTGTCGGATCGAGGATGGTGATGATGGTGAAGGTGAAGGTCAAAACGGTACCTTCACCATCATCACCGTGTGAAATCGGGGTCGGGAAAAGACCTTCGAAACCCCCTAAATCATGCGGTCTAAGATAGATATATATGCGCACGCTCGGGAGTGTTTCGATTGCGGCGGCAAAAATTACTGGCTGTGGAAAAATTCCGCAGCCGTTTTTTGGGGTTTATGCAGTCTCTTCAGTGGATTTTTCCGCTTGTTTCTTCTCCTTCAGACGTACCTCCTTGACCCAATTGTAGATGGTCCTATCCTTAACACCGAGAGCGTCCGCGATGGTGACCACATCTACACCCTCATCCTTCAACCTAGTAGCTATGGTTTTCAGAGTATCGGCCATTATGGCCTTGTTGGCGCGTGCGGTCGAATCCGACATGGGGACTTCAGTTTCCTGTTGGGAATAAAAGGCCCTAATGGAGTCTATCATCTCATAACTCGACCTGCCCGAGATGGCATAGACGAACTCGAGGAAGGGAAAATCACCCACCTTGAAGTCAGCACTGGACAAGTGGTCGTATGCATACTCCCCGGCGCGGATTTCCTCTGGGTTGGAGGTCCATGACGATGTCGGAACCGGGAGGGCGACCCTGGGGTCGTTCGCACCCATCTTGACATAGACGATGGAACGCGGATCCATGTTGAGCCTTCTTGCGCGGATGAATGCCTCGGCCTCCTTGTTGTTCTTCTGGAACGTGCAAGTGACGTTAGCTGGGTCATTCTCCGCATCGATGAAGTTACGGAATGCGGGGCCAAGGTTCCTCATCGCCGGGGACAACAGCCAGAGGGCGAGGTTGAACTTACGGATGATTCCGCAGAACGACTTCATCGATTTGGCCATGTCCCCCGAGGAGTTCATGTCACCCATGAGGAAGTTCTGGGCCTCGTCCAGGAGGAGGATAATCAGTGTATCCTTCCTCCCATACTTCTCGAGGACGTTGGCAACGATTGGGAACAGTTCCTTCATCGTGGTGATGCTGTACACCCCCGGGGGGGATGCGGTGCGGAATCCCCCCTCGATGGTCTTCTGTATGAAGATTACGTTGGAGATCAGAATCACGTGTTTCGGCATATCTGGGAAGTACCCCTCCATGAGCCTCTGGCAGAAGGACACCGCACAGTGGGTCTTACCTCCCCCACGGGTACCGTAGGAGACTATTACCGCGCCCGGCTTGAAGATGTTCTTCACCGCATTGTTGACGAAATCCTGGTTCACCATCCGTCCCCACTCTCCTCCTTGCGGTCCTCGAAGGCGCCGTACATCGCCGGGCCGTCGTATGTCTGCGCTCCTGTGTCCCTTGTCAGGAGATGGGCATCGCGCATGACGAACTCGTAGAGTAGCATATACAGGCGGAACTTCCTCACCGAGATGTATCCCTCCTCGGGAAGGGGATACACCGCAGTGACGCGGATGTACCTCGGGTTCGACACGAGGGGTTTGTCCAGATTGAGGCCGAGGGCGTGTTCGAAGGTCCAGAGATACTCGGCACGGAGGTCCCCGATCTCCTCGTGACGGAGGAGCTGGGAGTACCTGGTGTTCATGTCCGTGACGGTCTCCTTGAACTTGCTGGCGAAGGGTTGCTTGACCATAGTTAAGCCTCCCCCATGAAGTCCAGAAGGAAACCGAGGATTTCGGTGTTGTCGGGGCCGATCGCCTCGAGGTATGCCAGAGTGACCTTCACATCCTCCGAGTCCGCATCGGGGAGGGAATCGATGGCCACGCTGACATTATCTGTAACCAGTGGCTCCAGGAGTTCTTGCAGGTAATCCCAATCCTCGATCTCCATCGGGGGCTCGTCGAAGTCCTCGGTTTCCTCCGTTTCATCATCGAGGTTGTCGAGTTCGGGAATGTCGAAGGGGTCGATGTCCCTGGGTCTTCTCCGTGGGGCATGGTTCCTCACTGGATCCGCGAATCTCGGATCCGCGATACCCTTCTCGACCTTCTCTTGGAACTTCTCGAACTCCTCGTCCCCGAGGAGGAGGCGCATACCGAGGGCCCAGTCGACATCATCCTCGGTTTCGACATTGCCGTGGACATAGTCGAACGTGATGGGTGCCATGTTGTATTTGGCGGTGGCGTTCTTCCAGTCGGCTGGGGAGATACCTTTGCCAGACAGGGATGCCACGTACTCCTCGATACCGCGTTTCCTTCCCCAGGTCTGGTTCTGACGGCGGTACTCCTGGATTTTCTTGATACCAGTCTCGACTCTCACCAGCTCGTTCAGGGTGAACAGATCCTTGATTTTGTTGACCTCGTTGAAGGGTGGGGAACGGGAGTTGATGAGGTGGCGGTTCTTCGTCAGCACCATATATGCGAAATCACGGTCGATGATTTCGGATTCGAGTGCCTGGCTACGGCGATAGAGGTGGTCTTCCATCTCATCCCATGCCCACATCATGGTCTTGATTTTCGAGTACTCCTTACCGTAGAGGATGGCCTCTGCAGTGTTGGAATCCGGCAGTGCCCCCGAGTCGATGGACACCATCGGATCCTGTGTCTCCGGATCCATGGTCGTCATTCCTCCACACCTCCGTCATCCTCGGGTGTCGGCTCCTCGGATTTGGGACTTCTGCGGAATATGGACTTGTGTTTGGCCTTGGGACCAGTCCCCTTGGGCATCCGTAGCTTTTTCACGGGGGGCTCGTCCTCTGGCTTGAGGCGGTCGATGATGTCGCGGTACACATCCGCACCGGGGGTACGGTCGGCAATCATCTCGACGAGCAGGTCCGCAGATTTACCGTAGAGGTTGGTGATGGCGGTGGTCTTGCTCTCGAGGAGCTGGGCCTCCTTACGCGTCAGCTCGTGAGCCATGCTCTTCTGGTTGTATGCGGAAACGAGCCACTTCTGGGTCGAATCTATGCAAGAGGGAGCGGGGGTGTAGGTATAGGAACGGGTCTTGAACGTGAACGGGCCCCTCTGCACCTCCTCCTCCGCGATTTTCTCCTCGACCACATCGACCACATCGACGGAAATTAGTGGCAACAGGACCTTCTGGACGAAAATGGGGGTCGTTCTCTGAATCTGTCCGATGGGGAACCTCAGAGGTGAGCGGACCCCGAAAATCACGGTCTTGAGGATGGCCACCATCGACTGTTCCTGGACGTAGGTACGACCATCGGGGCCGTAGTAGTAGACGAGGGGGCGGATTTCCTGTGCCCCGTTCGGGAAACGGTCCGAGATGATGGTGTGGACGTTGACATAGATGAGGGAGAACTCCCCACGGATGTATGCCAGGCAGTAGGGGCCGATGAAACCGACCAGATAACAGATGTACCAGATGTTCCCGGGGTCTATGGGGGTACTCACACCCAGCCACTGGATCCATACGGGGGACAGGAATGCTAGGACGAAAAGCATCGTCACCGGGTCCTTCCACGGCACCAGGACATGGACGTGTTCCCTGACCCTCGCCCCGAGTTCGAAGGCCACGAGGGATATGAATGCCAGCCCCAGAGGGAGGGCGATGTCTACGATAGCCACCGCCATCACCTCTTACGTCTGGGCGAGAGCCTGTGGATGGCCGACTCCGAGGGCCCGGCACCGTACCGCTCCTCCTCATCCTCTCCGTTACCCATCAAGATGGCCTCGGTCTCCTCGGCATAGGGGTTGGATTCTGGTTTCGGGGAGGGAGTGTAGAAGACATCGCCCGCGTCCGGATCACCCTCGGATTCCTCATCATCCTCACCATCGGGCTCGGATTCATCGGTTTCCTCCTCCGCCTCCAACTTTCCATTACGTTCCATATCGTTGCATCTGCAACTTTGTGGCCCCTCATCATCGGATTCGGTTTCATCATCCTCGCCCTCCTCGGATTCGGGGTCACCATCACCGTCGGGTTCATCATCCCCATCGGATCCATCGGATTCTTCCTCCGTACCCTCATCATCGGTGTCAGCAGATTCGGCCTCGGGTTCCTCCGCGTCCGAGTCTTCCTCCTCTTCCGGGACCGCGTCGTCCTCGGATTCATCATCATCCTCGGCGGGGGGATACTGGGGTTTCGCTCCAGAGAAACGACCCTCGGGGGGTACGTAATCATCGTGCGGAAGTGCCTCGTAGGCATCCTCCAGAGCTTGTTCCTCCTCGGTCATGATGAAGGGGTTGGCGATCTGGGGGGTCCTCGGCCTCCTCTTGATTCCGAGTTCCTTGCTTGTGATGGCAAGGGCGAATGCACTCGAGGACTCACCGTCCTCGTGGGCGATGTTGCTGGCGAAGGTCAACAGGTCCAGGGTCTCATCATCGCGGTCCTTCCTACTGGACATCAGCTTGATGATGCTTGGGATAGTATCGATTATGCCCTGGGAGAGGTCCGCCACGATAACGGACAGGCGATGGCACTCATCGAGGAGTTGCTGTTTCACATCCGCCGGATCCTCGGATTCATAGAGCTGGCGGCACGTGTCGGTGAACAGGCGTTGCTGGACCGAGAACACGAAATAATCCCGGTAGAAATCGTTCACTGGGTCGTTCTGTTCGGGGGTTCTGGAGAAGGCCCTCCCGATACCCCTCAGTACATCGTTGTTGATAGACGGCTGGGTCATTTACATCCCCCCGTCCGTCGGTTTGCGGCGGATTATCGGGGTGTGTCTTTAAAAATGTAAATCAAAGGTCGATAAGGAAATCTATTGGGGCGATCATCATTTAAACAAGCGGATAAATGAACAATTGTGTGGATAATTCGGTCGAGATTCAGAAAAAAAGTCGAATCTGCCGAAAGAGACAGATTGGCTGTTGAAATCGCTCGGTTATCTCAGGGGACTCCAATTATTGGTTATCACGATGAGGAGGGTCATCTAGTGATTCCAGAGGAATACGATGAATAAGATGTAGAGGGATCAGTATACGAATCTCTACAGATAAAGGATAAGAAAATGAATTAAGACATCGACTGAAGATAACGGTCGATGTAACATTGCACCTTTTCATCAATGGCGTCGTCGCTCTCCTCGCCGAGAACATCGTAGCAAAGTACCATCTTGTCATAAATGCCACAGTCCTTGAACAGGCGTAGCACACTCCTGGGAGATGCGTTCAATTTGAGACAGAATCTCTGAACGCAGCTTTCGATGATACCACATTCATCATTGAACATCATATATTTCATCAGCACCCACATATTTAAGGCATTTTTCAATAGCTCTTTGTGTTTGGAACTGGATTTGGGTCGACTTAACATATTTTTTCAAGGTTTCTAAGAGAATAGAGAATTGTTCATAATCCCCATGGGGATAATTAACGATGTACTCCATAAGCAAGTTGCGTACAGTGTCGTCAGCGGTTGGCCCTATAACGATGTCGTATCTGGCAGCCCTTCCATAATAACTATCGATTAAGTATTGTAGCCACTCCTCGTCAAGATTGAATGTTTTAACTGCTAGGTGATATTTCTCGACACATTCCTCTAGAAATAAGTAGTGGTTAACAAAAAATGGTTTGCCATCTTCAGTTTTCCAAGTGCCTCTAATCAAGGAGTACTTGTAATCCTCGGTTGTGTAAAATCCTGGGCCAAATTCATTCCAAGAATCCTTGTTAAAATCACTCTGGGGATTTGTAACATTGGTTGGACTACCGTGATATACCTTCCTACTGAATAATTGAAATAGACTCATCTCCTTCTACCTTCGTGTTTGTTTGAGGAAGTTTTTGGTCTCTCATCGAACGTCTTGATGTTCCTCATGATTTCAGTCATGACAGGTACCGCGATCGAGTTCCCGGCTTGACGTTGGAGTTGCTGATTGGAGACACCGACCTCCGATGCCTTGTCAAAGGCGCGGTCGTCCCAGCCCCCCCCCGCCTTGCGACGTGAGAACCCCATTGCTCTCCAGGTCTCCCTCGGGGTCATACGGCGGATGCTCTTCATGTCCTCGGTGACCTTGATGTCGCTGGACTGACTGGAGGTGATTGTCGGAGCTAGACCATCGGCCTTGTAGAGGCGACGATGCTGGATGCTGTTGATTCCCTTCTTCTTCCTCCATTCGCGGTTGTTGTAGACGTAGATCTTGTCTCCCTTCTTCTCCATGATACCTACGCAGTTGATTCCCTTCTTCTTAGCCATCTCGATGTCTCCTTTTCCTTGACTTGTCGTCGAATGTCTTGATGTTTCTCATAATCTCGGTCATGACCGGGACCGCGATCGAATTGCCAGCCTGGCTGTTCAGCTGCCCCTCGGTCATGCCTGACTTGGATGCCTTCTCGAAGGCACGGTCGTCCCAGCCCCCCCCCGCCTTGCGACGGGAGAATCCCATAGCCCTCCACGCCTCGCGCGGAGTCATCCTACGGATTTGGTTGCCGTCGTGGGTGATTTTCCCACCGCAACCATGCCCGGCGGTAATCGTAGGTGACAGACCATCGTCCTTGTAGACGGAGTGTGTCTGGATGCACCTCTGCCCGTACCTATCCCTCCACTCGTCACGGTCGTAGACGTAGATCTTGTCACCTTTCCTCTGAAGGAGCCCGACACAGTGACACTTGCCACTTTTTGCCACCTGGTTCACCCCGTCAGAACACCTTCGGCGAGAGCGTGAAACGGGTCGATGCGGAGCCGAAATTCACATCATATCCGTAACGGGATGCCACCTTCCTGATGGAATCCTCGCAGTCGAGGAACCAGTACTTCAAGGAGACGCGGTACCCGTCATGACCGTCGGGCATGAAGAAATCCACCCAAGGTTTCGTGGGGCCGAGGTCATTGATTTTACGGATCACGAGGTCGATGTCGGTGACATTCACCGATGAATCCGTCTTGAATCCCGACCCATCATAGGGCACACCGTCGACAGAAACGATTTGGGGGGTCCTCTCACCGCGTTTCAGATACACCGGGAGGTCAGCCGCATTGTAGCAGTCGCTGACATCGATGGTGTACTGGATGGTGATTTTACGGGCCTTGTAGCCGTTGTACTCGACCATGCCTCATCTCCTCGATTTTGCGAATCCGCGCGAAACGGATGATTTTCTGACTGATGCGGGTTTCTTCTTGGTCTTGGTCGGGGCGGACTTCGGCTTGGGTACCGTTTTTGCCCTGGAGGACGATTTTGCCTTGCTCGCCGAGGTCTTCCTCGAGTAGTCGGTCACCTTCTTCTGTTTCGATTTCGCCCTCGGGGACGCATCGAAGTCATCGACGCTCTTCAGAACGGATTTCATCACGGGTACCGCGATCGAGTTCCCGGACTGTTTGTAGAGCTGGGCATCGGACATGGTCCTCGTGCGACCCGTTTTGGATTTCTCGACCACTGCCTTCGATGCCTTGTCGAAGGCGCGGTCATCCCACGTCCCATCCTTCTTCTTCCTGGAGAAACCCTGTGCCCTCCAGGTCTCTTTCGGGGTGAGCTTGCGGATGGTCGATTTACCCTCAAGGACCTTGGGCTGTCTGTTACCTCCCTGGCTGGTCGTGACCGTGGGGCAGAGCCCGTTCTTGCCATAGACCCTCTTGATGGAATCGCGGCCCTTGAGCCCGTCGACTGTTCCCACCTGCTTGCATCTGCACGTGTCGATGAAGTTCGAAGTCTTCCTGGACCCCTCATGGGTGGTGACCGCGTGGGCGACATCCTCTTTGGGATCCAAAGGTTTGAATGCGAAACCGTTGCCACGGCCAGCCTCCTTCTGGGATGACTTCATCGCCCCGGCGACGCGTTTCTTGGTGAGGTAGTATTTGTCATCGACCTCGTCCTCGAGGAAATCGGCCATGACCGTGTTGCACCCGGTCCCCACGGGAAGGTCGGGGCAGTCGGCGCCGAGGTGGGAAATCATGAACGCACGGTTGCGGTTCTGCCCAGTATCGAAATCCTTCGCGTTGAGGGTACCAGATTTGCTGGTGTACCCGAGGGCCTCGAGGAATCTCATCCACGCGTCCCAGTCCTTCTTGTTCTTCGGGGAGAACACCTGGGGGACGTTCTCCATGATGAGGTAGCGGGGGAGGTTGTTGTCCTTCTGAGCCTGGACGAGGATGTCCCTGACCGCCCAGAGGAGTCCCGAGTGTTCGCCCTTGAGGCCCTTCCCGCCCACGTGGGCGATGGACAGGTCGGTGCAGGGGAAGGAGTAGGTCATGATGTCGACGTTCTTGGGGAGGTGTTTGATTTTTGTGACATCCCCGCACCTCCTCCCCTGCTTGTCGGTGAACTCACCGAGCATGGGGGTCTTGCCGTGGATCGCCTCGTAGGAGATGTTCGCGTACGGATCGATGTCGCAGATACCGACAATCTCGTAGGGGATATGGGCGCGGTCGAGGGCCATCCTCTGGGCGCCTATTCCCGAAAAAAGTTCGACGACACGGAACGGTTTTCCGTCCTTGGAGTTCTTGGACCTCTGGGGTGTGGTTTTGCGGTTGGTTGTTGTCATCATATCACTTCTGTTTGTGTTTATCGTAAGTCATGGTCAAATCCATCTCAGGTCGTAAGTTCCCCAGTCCTGGTAACGCTTGTACCCGGATTTGACCTTCCAGCCACGTTCCCTGGCCTGGTCGATTGCGTACGACTGTACCGCTGAGTTGGGGTAATCGACGAATACGACCGTCAAGTCCTTGCCATCGACCGCAGCCACTCCCTTAATCAGGTTGAGTGCGGTTGCGGTCGCCTTGAGGATTCCCTCGCGGTCGGTCTGATAGATGGTATATCTCCTCAGCTGACCCATCGGCCCATCTACATCCAGATACCAAACCCCCCTGCCGTTGTTGACCAGCACGAAGGTGACCATGTACGTCTCCTCCTTGGGTATTTTGGACTCTCTGTGACCTAAACCGAAGAGCCACATCTCAATCCGCCCCCTTGACTGGAACCCTGACATATCCATTCCTCATGGAGTACTCGTCTATGACGTGGAAGATTTCCCTGATAATGGGAACACCGAGGGAGTTCCCGGACTCGAAATACAAGTCGGAGTCCGTCTGTCCGCTGGCTCTAACGCGGTCGTAGGACCAGTCGGGGAATCCTTGCAGACGGTATGCCTCGCGGGGGGTGAATGTTCTGATGGTCAAGGTGCCATCTGGTCTGCGGACGATGACTCCGCTGCAATCCCCGGATGTCATCAGCGTGTGCGCGCGACCCTTTTTCACCCTGCCCCTCGCCTTGTGCTTGGAGGTCACGAACTGAAGTGTGACACCGTCCCCCTCATAGCCGTCCAGATACCCGACGCGGGTATCGTTGATTAGACGAAGGCAGTCCTGGTGCCCGTCCGGATCCTATCCGCCGTACATCATCTTCTTGCGGAAACTCTTCGAGACCTCGTACTCCTCGATGTATCCCCCCTCGAGAATGGTGGAGAGAGGGGGGGCGGGGTACGTTCCGTCGGGGAGGTCGGGACAGTCGGCACCGAGGTGGGAGAGCATGAAACATCTCACCCTGTCCTGGGGGACTCCGAAGTCGCTGATGCGGAGGTCCTTCCACTTCGAAGTGTAACCCAGTGACTCGAGGGTGTTGATCCACACTTGGGAGTCGGGGCCGTAGTTCTTGTTGTGGATCTGGTCCACGTTCTCCATGATTAGCCATTCGGGGCGGAGCCTCTCGATCTGTTCCTTGAGCGACCAGAGGACGGAGCTGTGGGAATCCTTGCGGATGAGCCCCTTTTTCTTGGTGGTGTTGGCTTTGGAGAGGCCCTGGCAGGGAAAACTGTAGCACAGACAATCCATTTCTGGGAATTCGTGAACGGTCACATCCCCGATGTTCTTCGAGGGATTGTATCCGCCGATGCCATCGAAAATAGCGTTGTAAGCCGCGTTGCTGCGTTTGTCAATGTCGGCGGTGGCGACAATCTCGTAGGGGATTTTGGATCTCCCGTTCTCCCCGGGGCACGGGGGTTTGTCTGAGGTGTACAACCCCATGTGCTGGGCACCGATTCCAGAGAATGCCTCCGCCACTCTCAGCTTGCGCCCGTCCTTCGAATTACGGCTAATCATCTATTCACTTCCGATTCGGTTTTTCGTAAGTATTTTAATATCGGGTTTCGATTTCCGAAATACCAAGTCGGGCCGTCAGATGCGTGCATTGGAAAGACACGCGCGTCTGAGCTTGGGGCATCATGGATTCCTCGTCGAACAACCTCGCGTCGGCCCCGCACCCATTACTTTTGATTTTGCATTACGTTTATATCGCTTGGTGCGATTGTCGGTTCGGACCCCACGGGACCAGCGTAGCCAGCGTTTCACGAGTGGGGTCTTGTCCGACCTCAGTTGTGAACCACCGCCCCTCGGTCCCGGGGCCTTTTTACCTCCGCTTGCTCCTCCTCGTGCCACACCATGCACAGATTTCCACATCGTGTTCGTAGTGTTCCGTTTTGATAGTGTATGCATCGATCACATCCCTGGAACCACACTCGACACACGGCCTCCTGGCGTGTTTCGGCTGAATCAGATACTCCAGCCAGTCGGCAATATCCAAGAGGTCATCGCGTTTCACGGTGAGCTCGGGATAACCGCCGTCCAGTCTGAGTCCGCCCATATCGCGGATGCTCCCGAAACCAGTCTTCCCGAGCAGTGTGTCCACCTCGTACGCGCTGATGAAGTACCCCGTATTGCCATCGATAAAACTGGCGATCAGCCTTCCATCGGTTTCACGGTAGATCCTCACCCTCCAGCGCCCGAAGTCCCTGTAGGTCAGCAGTCTTGCCCTGTTGCTTACTCCATCCGGCATTTTTTCCGCTCCTTCAGTCCATGTACGAGTAAACCACCCTGGGTTTCCCGTCGAATAATTCGCAAAGGTGACCACCGAGGTTGAAACAAGGCCCGTAACGGGAATGACGGCGGACCCTTACGCGGAAGGGTTCCGTGGTATGGGTGCCGCTGATGGGCCATTCCTTGTAGGTGTAGTTCTGGTTGTACGGCGGGTCGAAGATGTCGACGTACTCCATCCTCTTCCTCAGTCCGACAAGCGTGACGGACTGCTGGCCGTTCAGCGCGACGACCTCGTAGTATTCCGGGAATCCAGTGACCCCGAAATATCCTACGAAGATGTCGCCGATTTTGATTCCTTCATTCGAGTACAGACCCGAATTGGGGGAGAGCGTAATGCTCCCCTCATCAGTCGCATTCCTGTGTTTCCCGAACATTGCGATTCACTTCCTCTTCTTGTATCTCACATTCGTTATTTGCCTCGGCGACAGGCTTCACCGACAGACCCAGCATGATATGCGAGTCCTCGAGGAGCCAGTCAATTACCGTCATTTCCCCACCTCTCACGAATAATCTGTTCATCCCCGGGGCGGAACCCCACGAGGTCGATGTCCGCCTCGTCACCGAATCTGTCCGCGATTGACTCTGCCACTGAAAACAAGCGGAGTGCAAGGGCGATCAATTCGGCATGGTAGGTCCACGAACCCCCGTCGAGATAGTTCCCGTGCTCGTCGCGGAGGTCGATCCAGTGATTATCCGAGGTCAACTGGAACCTGATTCTGTCCCCGCAAGGGTCGCGAACGTCCACGCCGTTCTCATGGAGGGTATCGAGGAGATAGTCGTGGTCGATTCTGCGGATCAGAATGTTACCCGTGGGTATCGGCTCGATGTCGATGGTCGTTTCCTGACCAGTCGCCTCCACGACGGCCCCGAGGACCGTGTCGAGCCACTGGGGAGTCACCGGGAGTTTCTCGGAGGATTGTTCTGCGAAATCGAGGATTGCACGTTCTCCCTCGATGCACCCCACACAGATGTAGGGGATTTCGCGGAGGTCCTTGTCTGGGTACTTTTTGCGATAGGTGGCGTAGGTGGCAATGTCTGAGGTGGGGACCTCGTATCCGCAACGGCGACACACTAGCCTCTCCTCGTGCAGATCGGGGTGATTCTCGGAGGGGTCATCAGGTGTCGTATGGCATTTGCAATGGCCACAATCACCGTTGCAAGGTTGACCTGGTTGTTTTTTTCTGAACATCGTATCACTATCGAATCGATTAATCGTTATCAATGAACTGTTGCAGTTCGTCATCATCCGGGATGTACAGTCCCTTGTTCAGGATGCGTAGCTCGATGGTGGAATATTGCCACCCCTCGCGGACCTTCACCCCGTGCGCCCTCGCCCATTTGACAAGGGCCTCGTAACGGGAAATGGCTAGTCTGGAGCGCCCCAGGGAAATATCCTTCGCCTCCTCTGGAGAGGACGCATAGATGAGGCGGCTCTTCGGGATCCATTTCTCCACGTGCATGAAATTCTCCCCTTCCCCGTATATGCCGATGTCCCTCTCGGTACGGTAGAAAACGACCTTGGCGAGGATTGCCTTCTCGGTCTCGTGGATGATTTCCTGTACCCCGTAGCTCAATTTGAAGTAGGTGGGTACTCTATAGTAACGGTTGGATCCGAAGGCGATGTTGTTGTCTGCCCAGTACCTCTCGATGTAGATTCCCAGGGGGGACACCTCATAATCACGGTCGGACATCAGTACCCCTCGCAGACGATCACGTTTCCGAAGACGCGGACATTCTCGGGGCCGAACACCTCGTAGCACAGGGGCAGATAGTCCTTCAACCTCTGACCGCGCTGGTATCTGCCACGTCCAGTCGGACCGGGTTTTTTGGCCTCATAGACCGTGATGAGCGTCGCATCCGCGATTTTCTTCGCAAGGTTCAGGAGGTCGATTATGTTCTCCCGTTCCTTTATGACGTTGAGGACGTTCGACAGTATGGCCGTGTCATACACGCCCGTGAGAGCCATGTCGTTGATGTCCTTGGGATAATTGAAAGGGTCGCGCGGAGTCACGTTCGCGTACATCATGCCCACGGTCTGATTGAAATACCTGGGAACCCCAGCGGCCAGGTCGATGACCTGTTTGCCAGCGATGTACCTGTCCACGACCCAGCCGATGTTGTATATCCTCGGCGGGGTCCTGGAGTTAATCGAGGTCGCGTCGGAGGGGTACTGCTGATCGACATTGTTGTAACGCTTGATTTCGGATGGCGTCAGATGTACCCCGTTCTTCTTGTTACGCAGGGGGATGTTCGCCTCACGGAGCCTCTCCTCCCAGAAACTCTGGTATCCGATTCTGTTCGAGTACTTGTGGCGGATGTCCTCGGTTGCCTTCGACCTCTGGCGGGCCTTCTCGACATCGAACCCGGAATAATCCGGATCCACAAACGTTTCTTTCATGTGGTAGATCTGGGGGTTCTTCTTCATCGGGATGATACGGCGGGGAGGGTTCCCGTCCCATCCGTCGATGTCAAAAACGTAGGAATCCCCCACCACTGGCTCGGGGGCGGAGTTGAAATCGGGGGAGTCTATGAGGGAAAGCGTTCCCTTCATCGAGTCGTATTTGATGACCTCGAACGGGATTCCTTCACTGTCCGCATAGGATGTTATGTCGCGGAACACACCCGCGTAACCGGGAGCCGCCTTGAGCAGCTCCGCGATGTTCGAGCGGTGGACATAGTAGCAGTCGCCTACCTTCTTCATTCATGCACCCCTGTAACTGTTGAAGAGAACCGTTTTGGTCGCCTTCATATCATTGACGGACCGCCTCAGAAATGCCCGGTCCATCATGTCATGGAAACCCCCGAGACCGCAGATCCGGAGGGCGAACTTCTTGCCGACCTCTTTGGCGACCTTGCATTTCAGATCGCGAATGCTCTCCCATCCGTGGACACACAATATCCCGGATGCGATGGGGGACCCATCGGAGATGCTGAAGGAACGGTAATCTATCGGAATCTTGCCGTTGCACGTGTCCATCGGCGACAGCGAGAGCCTGACCGTCGCAGAGGAATCGTCCGAGATGAACCAGCCCTTCCACCTCTCCTCACCCTCCACTGGGGCCTCGAGATAGTCGTGGCCGTCAAACATCGTATTCCTCCGAGAGTATCTCCGCGAGTTCATCCGCGTCTATCTCCCCGACCATGTCGGGCCACAGATGGATGATTTTCTCGTAGACCACGGGGCGGACATCGTCATCGAGGTCGTTGTCCTCGAGGACGGCATCGGTAACGAAGTTCACCATGTCCGGGGATGATGCGAATGCCATGATGAAACCAGCCAGCGCGGACACGTTATCATCGAATCCGCGACCGCTACGGCTCGCCTTCACCCACTGACGCATCGTTCCGTTCTCATCGAAATACTCCAAAAGATACGATTCTGCGTCCATCAACTCGATTTCGACAGGGATAGTGACAGTGATTGTAGTCATTTCAACGACCTCTGTATTTGATTACCTCGATCCGGCGGAAATGAAACGAGCCGTCGTTCCAGTTCAGCCTAATTTCGACGTCCCTCTTCTTCTCCTTCGCCTTCTTGGTCGCGAGGTCTTTGACCTCGCGGTATTCCCCGTAATGAAGAGCCTGGTCCACCCTCTGCCCCGAGGGGGTGTAGTGGAACGTATAGTAGGGACGTACCGGGGAGGGGGACTTCACCTTGTAGCGAAACTCAATCATCTGCTGACGCCTCCGCGATAAGCGTTCGTGATTGCGAAGGAATCAGCCAGTGCCCCCTCGAGATTGAAATCATAACCGCCGAGGTCCGCCATGTAGTTGAGATAGCTGACAACGATATGGTGGATCGATTTCTCCCTCGGATATTTGAGTCCGAAGAGGTCGATTGCACGTCTGATGATACCAGCATCGCCCCCGTCCCTCCGACGTAGGTCGGGCAACAGACGGTAGTACGGGGTCGGGTTCATCAGAAGGCCCCCACCCATATCGTGGCTAGAGCTGCAACGACCCAGGCAACACCCTTGCGATAGTGACCCGTCTTGATAGCGATGATGGATCCGATAATCTCCCCGGACAGGACCAGAGTCAGCCAATGTTCTTTCGCCCATTCGATGTACGGGAGAACCTGATCTATGATGGAACGGGCTTCCTCGATGTCTTGGGTGTCTATGTCCGTCGGTTGCATACAATCACTATCGTTTCCGTTATTCATTAGTTTGTCGCCTGAATCACTCAATCGGGACATCGAGGGCGACGAGGGTGGAGATTCCGAGTATGATTAATGCGAGGTCGATGACCAGTGCGAAGAAGAAACCGAAGGCCGTACCACGGGCCCAGGTGTAGTTACCGCCCTGGATCATACCCACGATGAACATGACCACGATTACGAGGAACCCTATAGTGGGTGCGAAAAGGGAGATCAGCATATTGATTAGCGCGGCCCCCTTCTCCTGTGTGGACATGAAACCGAACATCCGAGTCACCGCCTACCGAACATCTGATCCCAGCATTCTGGGCAGATGTGCGACTTGAGAATCTCCCTGTACCCTGGCGGGATACCTGGCATCGCGTCCTGGATTAGCATCTCCCTGTGTAACCAGCGATTGTATCTGTCCTCGTCCAAAAGGAACAGGAACTCGCGTCCGCAGTAGTCACATTCGGACCAGCCACATTCCAAAGACTCGATGTTGTCGTCCACGAGAGTGGCGGCGGGGGGGTCGTACCCCTCCTCGAGGACATGGGCCTGTGCCCAGCGCCTCAGCTCTTCCTTCGATTTCATTCTCATTTCCTCCTGAGTATGCCCTTGCGGGCCTTCTTGGGTTTTTTCTTGTAGTTGCGGATCACGTACTCGTAGGTCTTACCGCGCCCGGACGCCTTCGGAGAAATCCCCGTCGCGGACTCGATTCTATCGAGTTTGTAGCCACCGTAGTGACGCGGGAAGAACTTGGTGTCGTAGGAGTTAGACTCCATGAGCTTGGCTCCCCTCTTGTCGGCCGCACGGAAGTGTTTGGCGAGTTCGATCTGCTCGGGTTCATCGAATCCCTGGCTGGAGTACCCAGCGAAGGTCCCGTAGTACGGGGGGTCCAGGTACACGAAGGATTTCTTACCGCTGGCCTTGGTCATGATGTTCGGGTAGTCCCCGCTCTTCATCTCCACGCCCTTGAGCATCTCGGAGACCTCGAGGATGTTGTCCGTGTCGATGACGAACCTGTCCTTCTTCCCCCAGGAAACGTTGAAGTCCCCGTTTTTGTTGACACGGTAGAGGCCGTTGATGTCCGTCCTGTTAAGGAATATGAACAGCGCGGCCCTCAGAACCTTGCGCTTGCCATCGCCACGAATGTGGTTGTAGGTCTCCCTGGCCCCGTAGAAGTACCCCTCGCGCCCCCCCTCATCGAAGGAATCATACTCGCGCTGGAATGTCTCAAGCAACTGGATGAGTTTCTTGGGTTGGTCGCGGATGACCTCGTACATATTGATGAGTTCCCCGTTGATGTCGTTGATCGTGACATTCTTCGGACCGAAACGTTCGATGACCTCGAGGAGGACCGAGCCACCTCCGACGAACGGCTCGTAGTAGTCCTCGATCTTGTCGGGGAATCTTTTGGTAAGAGCGGGCATGATACGGGATTTGCCCCCGGCCCACTTCACGACGGGTTTCACCACGTTCCTCACCAGCGCCTTTTCCCTTTGACGGACCTGGTCCTGGTGACCTCTACGCCACCGAATAGGAGACTGTCACCGACCCTCTGCTCGCGAACCATTTTCGCCCGTCTGAAACTGTCACTGTAGTGGGGTAGCTGTACGGCCTGGAGCATCTCATCATATCCGACATCTGGACCACCTTCCACGGAATACCTCCGTTCATCGAACCCCCCCTTACGTACGGGCGCGAAATCCCTGACCGTCCGCCTCCACTCAAGAGCGAGCTCGTTGGTCGTAGGAGAGAGGAGGTCCAGGTACGACACGGGCATATCGTAGCAGGGTGGACCCATAGTCTCGTCCATGAACTTCAGATACACTATATTCGGATCGGTCTGAATCAACACGACAAGGGCGAAAACGGTCTTTCCGTTGTCATAGACACCATAGTAGACGTTGCCCTTGATGGTGTCACGGATGCAAGTGGCATCCAACTGACTGCGAATGAGGTCTTTTTTCTCGGCGGTAGACCTCTCCGAGAAATGGTAGTAAGGGATTCCGTCCCATCCCATCAGAGTCCCCTCCTTTTCCCTTTGGTATTCTTAGTCCTGGTGACTTCCCATCCGTTGATTCTGAGCCTACCGCCGACCTTCTGTTCGCGGATCAGTTTCTTGCGTCTGTAACCGTCCGCGTAGGCACCCAGTCCCAGGGACCCCATCATCTCGTTGTATCCCATATCGGGACCACCGCCCACGGAGTACCTCCTGTCGTCGAATTTCACCTTGGGGACCGATGCCTTCGCCCTGACCTTCTCCCTCCACTCGCGCGAGTAGTCGTTCGCGGGGGGTGAGAGGAGGTCCAGGTACGACACGGGCATATCGTAGTAGTAGGGGCCCATGTCCTCGCTCATGTGCTTGAGGTAGACCATGTCCGGATCCGTTTGGATGAGCGTGACCAGTGCGAAGACCTCGCGCCCGTTGTCGTACACCCCGTAGTACACGTTGCCTCTGATGGTGTCGCGGAGGCACGGGAATCCGACCTCGTTGCGGATGAACTCCTTCTTGTCTGCCGTCGACCACTCGGAGAAACGGTGGCAGGGGATTCCGTCCCATCCCATCAGAGTCCCCTCCTTTTCCTCTTGATTTCGTTCTCGATGTGCATATCGTCACCTACTTTTGAAACGGTTTTTCGTTAGTTATGGTTTGTGAGTGTCGTCTGTCGTCCCGATTACCTCGGTATGCTCGTACCCGTAGTGGTCCTCCACGGTGAGGACGTGGCCGCATCCAGGACAGTTGACCTTCCATGTCTTAATCACGGATCCATCGGGGGATTCCCTGATTCTGGGGTCATCCATACTGTGGGTGAACCTCTCACCGCAGAGGGGACATCCGAGGACATCGGCCATCAGCGGGACCTCTTCTTACTTCTGATGTTGCGACTTTTGGGTTCTGGGTACCATGAACGGATCTGACCCAGTATGCCCTCCAGCTCGGTCGGCTCGGGGTCGTAGCGCCCATCGTGGAAAAACACCTCGACGTCCTTGAATCTGCAACCGCACTGGGGACAGTCGATGATGAATATCCTGTCGATACGGTTGCCATCGAGGGGGTCCTCACGAATACCGTAGTCCCCGTACTCGCAAGGGTTCCCGCACCTGGGACAGAACGGCATCAGATCACACCCCCGTCCGCTACAGCCCTCGCGACAATCATGCAGACGTACCCGATGAGGTCGAAATGGATCAGCGACTCGAACATCCAGTACTCGGAGATAATGATGGAGCCGATGGGGTCGGCCTCGAGTTCCTCCGCACGTTGCGACATGACATGACGGATGTACGACTCGCCCTCCTCGGGATAATAGAACAAGCTGGGGTTGTCCATTGCCATAGGGACGAAAACCTCGAGGGCGTGATAGGTGGTGACCGTGTAGTCCCCGCCGACATAGTCTTGGATGAACCCATCCGCTACATCGACGATCTTGGGGACATTTGCCCTCCCTCTTATGGCCAGACTTGTAATCCTCTTCTCGAGATTGGCGAAATCTGCTTTCTTCTTAGGCACGTCTTGTCCTCCTTTCCTTGGATTTGGAAGTGGTTTTGTCGATGGAGCGGAGGTACTGCATAGCACCTTGGGCCACAATAGCGAGGCGACGGGAGAGCCAGTCTATGTCCAGCTCAGACTCGACCGTGTCGAAAAGGAACCTGCCATTGATGAGGTCCGTCCCCGCCCCTATCATCGCATTACGGAGGATTTCGAGGTCCCCCAGTATGCGATTCTTGTTGTTCTCGGCGTCCGTCCATCCGCTGGGGTCCGTGAAGAGTTCGGAAACGGCATCTTGACCAATCGTGAACGTCGCACCATCCGGGCAACCCGTGAGGACGGAGTCTATGAGCGCGTCATCGAAGAATCTCTGGCCGTGGACCTCCTCCATGATTTCGAGTCCGGCAAAGAAATAATCGGATCCTTTAAGGGGCCCGTTGTCGACTTCGACGTCATAGTAATTCTCATCGCAATTCGGACACACCCAGGGGTATTCCTTTCTGAGATTGCGGTCGGTTTCCCGCGCGAGTCTTCCCCCGCACTTCGGACAGAGCGGGGTATCTTTGGGTCTGTGGATCATCTCCTCATCCCCCTCGTTTTCCTTTTCTTGGACGGAGACTCTATCGAGCCCTCATCATACCACCACTCGGACGCGCCAGTAAATGTCACGGAGAAACGGGATCCGCAGCTCGGGCACTTGTATACCTCGTAGAGGTTGCGGTCCCCGTCGTAGCCGTTGGTCTTCATGTCCGCGACAGAAGTACGGGAGCCGCAGACGGGACAGTCGGGCGTCTGAGGTCTGACGGATCTGGATTTGATGCTCCTGCTTGCACGGGGGTCATCACGAAGTGCGCCGATGTGTATCCCTGGACCGATGGCAGACCCGGATTCAGTGATGACGCGGTGGAGTTCGAGGCCATCCTCGATGTTGTGGTAGCGCGATCCGAGAATCTTTTCGACCGCATCAGTGATGGAGAACAAGATGTTCTGCACATCGTATCTCTCATCGAGGTCGTCCACGTTGATGATGATGCGGGGGCGGTACTCGATTTCGCTGATTTTGTGGTCCCCATAGTAGACCATCAGTACACCCCCCACGACTGTTTCTGCTGGAGATACTCCCCGAGTGCGCAGAGCGGGAACTCGTACCAAGGTTCGCGGTCGATTTGGTCGATGAATATCGAGGGTTTGCTGTATCTGCCGTCCCAGAGGTTCTCGACCATGTGTTTCGACACGGGGGTGACCTTGATGTAGAGGTCAGAGTGGTAGGTGGCTATCTCGTCCTTCCCCATGTTGGCCATGGCCCAGTCGTGGACGTTGCCCGGTCTCACGGTCCCCTCCCCGGCCATGGGTTTCTCGGATTTCGAGAGGAGTTTCCTCTTGGGGGCCTTCTTGGCCTTGCGCCTGTTCTTGGATCCGATGGTTCTGCCCAGGAGGTTGACGTCCTCGGAGTAGGCAGATGAGTCGAACAGGGTCTCTACCAGTTCCCTACGGTCCATGCGGTCGGCGTTCTTCTCGCAGTACGCGAGTCCGCGCGGGGTCAGCATACGGACGTTCATCACCATGTGACCGTCGTGATGGTAGGTCGTGACGGTGAGGGCCCCGTTCTCGTCATCGACGCGGACATCGTACTGACCGCCGACGGCGAAACGCGAAAGGAAGTCCTCGGGGCTGGAGATGTCGGTGAACACGTTCCCGCCGGGACCGCTCCTGCCGGGGATTCCGTAGCGGTCGGAGCTGTAGCCACTGCACACGAAACCGGGTGCGTCACGGAAAACGTGGCCGTACTCGTGGCAGAAGGTCTCATACTCCCAGTCCAGGTCAAGGACGAGGTCGTCATCCGGATCCATGGACCTGCAGTCGGGGTCGACGTAGCACTCCCTCCTCGGGTCCCATTCGTAGTTCTCGTAGTCCTCCGGATCGGAGGAGTAGACCATGGTCATCTCCTCACCCCCTTCCCCTTAACTGTTTTCCCCACTGGTTTCGCTTTGGAAACGTTCGTTCTTTTCGCGGTTCCTTGGTTCCTGACGGGTTTTTTCGATTTGGATGTGGCAGACTTCGTCTTGGGGACGGTTTTGGACTTGGAGGGGCCTTTCCCCGATTTTTTCGAGTTGACCCTCGTCGGCGATGTGTTCCTGGAGCGGTGTTTCACACCGTAGGACACCTCGACGTCCCAGAGCGCGAGGATTTCCGCGAGTTCCGGATCCACATCGATGTCCCCCTCGCAGACCATGTCGTAGAACGTGTACTGGTCCGTGGCGCACATCAACGCGAAATCATCTACATCGAGGGGTTCCAGATTGTCATAACCATCAAGGTGCCACGGCCCGTTGCCCGAGATGTCGGCGTTCCTACCGAAATCAAAGGCATCCATCTTGGACAGCCCCTCGATGTAGTCCTCGACCTCGTCCCAATTGTAGAAGATGCGCTCATTCTGGAACGTGGAGGTCTCCTCCGCGATTTTCCAAGCCTCGTCGAGATGCTCGGAGAGGTACTCCTTGTAGGCATCGAACGGGGTGTAGGTGGGATCCGTCCTCCTGCAGAAGCGGTAGTAACTGATGTCAGCGGCCATCATCTGCGCCCCCGCACCTTGGTGGTTTTGCTCACGGATTTCTTCTTGGGAACGGGGGTCGGTTTCTTCGCGGGGGCCTTCTTCGTCACCGTAGTCTTCTTCGTAGCGGTGGTTTTCTTGGCGGAGGTTGTTTTCCTCGAGGGAGAGGCCTTCCTACCCACGTTCTTGGAGTTCCTGCTCTGCTTGACCCTACCGAAGGGGCCCCATCCGTCCTCGAAGACGACGATGTTCCTAGGTCCGCCGTAGTCGGGGTCGTAGTTGGGGTTTTCCTCGGTGTGTGCGACGGGTTCGCCCTCGTAGCTTATCTCACCCCAGACGACGTCGGGGCGCTTGAGCCAAGCGACCGCGACCTCGAGGTCATCCGTCTCATCATCGTCCTCGTAGTAGTCGGTCCAGCCGTCCTCGTTCGCGGTGTGGACCTGGTAGAACACGTCCTCGGAGGATTCCGAGTTGTCGCCCGATTTCTGGTTTTTGACCTTGTGGACAGTGGCCCTTTTGATGGCTGGACCGACAGATTTCCTCGAGGATGAGCGGATGCTCGTACCTTCGACGATGTACTCTCCGATCCAAGGAGTGTCATCCTCGTAATCGTCGGTTCCCCCATGGCTGAGTCTTCTAATGGCCTCAAGCTGCTCGTCGAACTCCTTCTGAATCTTCAACAGTGCCGATTCAGCAAGTTCACGTGTCGCATAGATGCCGTAAATCCACCCACCACGATCGAACTCATCATCCGGGTTCGGGCCATGAATTACATAGACGCGCATTTTTCTCACCATTTGTTTCGATTCGGTTTTTCGAAAGTGTTTATCTGGAACGTTTGAGGAAACGTTTCCTGTTCTTCGAGGACGTGCAACTGGTTCCCGGGACATCGTAGCCGATGTCGAAGGCGACCATGATTGCGCTCACGTTGAGGTCGTCGAGGCCATGGTCATAACAGTAGTCGGCCACTGCGTCCGAGGCCTCCTCCACATCTCTGCTGGCGTAGTCCTCATAGTCCTCGAGCGAAATGTAGCCACGTTCGTAGTCGTATAGGCGATTGCGGTTCTTTGCATCCATCTGTTCACGGATGAGGTTGAAATGGTCGACGTCGGACTGGCTCAGGAGATAGGGACCTTCGAAGGTATCGACCTTGATGTTGCGTTTGGATTTCTGATTACGCACGACAACCATGCTCCCATCCACATCCTCGACCTCGAGATGAGGGTTCTCGTAGACGAGCATGAGGGGGATTTCCATACCACAGGTCCTGCAATACTCCTTGAATTTGATAGTGGCCTTGTCGGCGTCATGGTCGTATTCCAAGGGATAATTCCCACGGAAAATGTTATCCGCTTTGCAGTACGGGCAACTGTACCAAGTTTCGTAAATCATCATCTCACCTTGTTCTGTATTTCCTGACGAGTTCCATGTACAGGTCCGACAAAGCATCATAGAACTCCTTGGCTGAGTCGAGGAGCATACATATGTCCTCGGGAGCGCCACGCTCGACACGTTCACGCTTACTCATCTCGATCCATGGTCTTTCGAACTCTTCCTCGTCGAAACCCTCGATGTACTGGCCGAGGTCGCGGATAAACTCCTGGGGGGTACCCCCCTCGATGGTCGCTATGCAGTCCTCGCCACAACAATCCGTCCAGTATTCGAGTTCGGTGTACGAGCGACCGCTCTTATCTTGATAGAAATCAGCGCGGAAACCAGCCCCATCAAGGAAATCCAACAGTTTCTCCATCTTCGCTCTGCTCAATCACTTCACCTAGCCTTTTGTCCGTTGCTCTGTTTCCTCGGTTTGACGGACCTTGACCCAACAGGCTTCGTGGAAGCCCTCTTCGTGGATTTCTTAGGGACCTTGTCCTTCCTCATCTTGACCACGCCGTCGTAGCGGTGGTTGGTCTTGGTCATCCTCGCACGCTTGCCGTTGGATGTCACCTTGGGTTTCTCCAAGCGTTTCCTGACCTCCTCCTCTGCGTCCTCGGCGGCCCACTGGAGATAATCATCCTCGTAGCACACGGTGAAATCCGTCCATGAGCTCGGCATGACATCGAGTATCCTGTCGACCAGTCCGTCATATCCGAGGCAGTCGTAGGTCTCGGTGTCATCACCATCGCTGTCGATGAGGGTGACGAGGTAGGCATCACCGTTCATCCACTTGGAGAGCTCGTCAAGGAGGTCATCGGCGTATGCCCTGGCCTCATCCTCATTCTTGACGCAACCCTTGCGGAAGACTAT
The DNA here is from genome assembly GCA_015063225.1 of Thermoplasmata archaeon. Classification (GTDB taxonomy): domain Archaea; phylum Thermoplasmatota; class Thermoplasmata; order Methanomassiliicoccales; family Methanomethylophilaceae; genus Methanomethylophilus. Next base: position 214,549 of record SUSU01000001.1, read on the forward strand.
GAATCCCGCCAGTCCCGAGTCCCATTCCCCTAGAGCTGGATGTACCGACCCCACGTAGAACGTCGAGGTGCCGGGGCCGTGCTCGCCGTAGCCGAGGGGGAGGACATAGCCTCCGTCGGCCCTGATTCTGGCCACCGCTTGCTCCTCCGAGCCGTATTCCTCGAGAAGGTCGCTCATCGGCTCGATGTACTCGTTCATAGCGGTGAAACGGGGTGAGTATGCATATAGCGTCACCTCGGTGAGGCCCTCGAGAACGTTCCAAGGGTCATCGTCGTGGGCGATGAGGATCTTGTTCCTCCCGTCCCCGTAGGTCGCGTAGGAGGGTAAGCGTCTTTTGAATTGCATTGCCATCGGTATCTTCTCCTGTTGTATGCGGTTTTGAATGATTTGCTGGGCACCAGTCCATCCATCGGGTCGTCCGAGCTCTCGATGTCCCCGTCGACCTCGTAAAGATAATTCAACCATGCCGCGGCGATGTGGCCACCGAACTTCGCTCCGACATTGTAAGAGGCGTTCACCAGATCCAAGAAGTAGTCCTCGGCCTCGTGGACGTATTCCATACGGGAGGCATCCACCTCGGACGAGAAACCAATGACGAAGTACTCCTGGTTCATGTTGTAGTAGTCCGTCAGCCCCCCGCATCTGTGGATCACGGGGGCCCTCTCGAGAGCGTCGTACAGGGCATCGTACTCACGAGTACTGAGCTGTCTGGGGAATGCAAGATGGATGGTGACCTCCAACTTAGTGATTGGGTACAAGTCCTCCGAGATCATCTTCTGCCCCTCTTGGTCTTGACCGACTTGGACCTCTTCTTCTTCCCGGTGTCGGGGTCGATTCCGAGGATTTCGAGTAGCTCGCGTCTCTCGACGGGGTCGGCCAGAGCCTTGTCCACGGCATCCCAGTTGATGGCCTTCTGGAAACCCCACGGGTCGTCGTACTTGGATCTCCTCGCGTTGGATTTCACGGGCTCCTCGGCGGGAGGGTTCCAGCGGTCCCATCTGGTGAAGACGTGTTCCTTGATGTTCTCGGATTTGACGGGGCGCTCGTCATCCCAAGTGGACCAGATGATCTCGCCCGGATCCTGGCCCGGGATGTACCTGGAAATCAGACCGACCAGCCCCGTCTTCCTCAGGATGTCGCGGGCGGCCTCCTTGGCCTCCTCGAAGGTGCCGATGAAGACCGAGGCGCCGTCGCGGAAGTTCCCGACCCACCACTCCTCCTTGCCGAGGTAGTCCACCATGGCCTCGTGGTCCCCGCACTGAGGACAGATGAGGGTCTTGTTGTCCCTTCTCGACAGGGAGGGGTGCTCAGTGTAGGGGAAACCGCAACGCGGACAGACGGGCATCAGCGCGCCCCCTTCGTCTTGGCGGTCTTCGAAGGTGCGGATTTCGCCTTCTGAGACGTTTTCTTGGTCTTGGTCGGGGTGGACTTCGGCTTTGAGGAGGTTTTTGCCTTGGAGGGCGATTTGGTCGCATTAGCGGAGGTCTTCTTTGCCTTCATGGCCTTCGCTTTGCGGGCCTTCTCGAGGTTGCGGAGGCGTTCCTCCTTCACCTGAGCCTCGGTCTTGACACGGATATTCGCCCTAGTTCCGAGGGGACAGTCGTACCCGACGCGGTCGTAGAGGGAGGGGTTCCTCTGGTTACGGCGGACGTACTCGTCGGCGATTTCGGGGGTGAGGCGGTTCTTGTAGACGTGTTTCGCGGAGGTCTTCCTGTCCTCCTCGAATCCGGGGGTACGGGATTTCTTGCGGTCCCAGTACTCATCGGAGACGTATCCCTTCGGGGTGAGACGGGTCCTGCAGTATCTCGCGGGGATGGATCCGTGGTCTACCACAGTCCTGGGTTTCGCACTGAAGGAGCGTTGCTGCCCGTCGGCCTCGTCGCCGTCGGGAAGACGGATGTCCCACATCTTGGCGATCCAGATGATGCAGTCCTGGAGTTCATCGGTGTCACACGCTCTGATGAGCTCCTCGACGAATTTCTCGGTGCCGAGGACACCCCACACCTTGTTCAAGCCGGGGTTGGACAGATCAGCGTCCGCCATTCTCAGCACCTCCTCTTGGTAGCGGTTCCCTTGCGGGATGTGGTCGCCACGGCCCTGGGGGACCCCCTCGTGGCGGTCTTCCCGGGGGCGGTGGTCTTCTTGGCAGGGGTCGGTTTCTTCGCGGGGGCCTTCTTCGCCGCCGTGGTCTTCTTCGTAGCGGTGGTCTTCTTGGCGGAGGATTTGGCCTTGGATGCCTTCTCCTTCGCGAGGGCCTCCTTGGTGATGAAGACGGCGGTGGGTTTCATTCCCTTGGGGGAATCGATGCTTTTGACATCGTACCTCCCGGGGTTCTTGACCCAGACCGCGGCCTGTGCGGGTGTCAGGTGGTTGTCGAAGGTCACGGCGTTCTTCGTCCTCGCGTCGCGGACCCCGGTGGCGCCACGGTTCTTCTGGACCGCCCTGAGGTGGTCCTGTCTGACGTAGCCCTTGGCGGTGACGGGCATGGTGTAGTTGGGTCTGCCCTCGACGACACGGATCTTCGCGCCCGATTTCTTCTTGGATGCGGACTCGAACTGGAGGTCGAGGTCCGTCATCTCCCAGTCGGGTTCGTAGTCCCTGCCGTTGATGAATCCCATAATCATTTTGTCACGGGCGGCCTGTTCGATGTCGCTGCGGGTGGAGTTCGGGGGGACCTCGACCTCGATGGCGTAGCTTTTGGCAAAGGTAACGTTCGCTATCATGTTCTCACTTCTGATTCAGTTTTTCGAAAATGTTTGTCGGTATCAGTACCTCTGGCGGGGTTTCCTCTGGTAGGTACGGGTGATTGTACTTCTGCTGAAGGGGTCGGACTTCAGTTCAGCCTCGTATTTGACGGACTCGCCACGCTTGAGGGGTCTGACGGCCCCGACCTCGCCACCCTGGAGATAGAATAAGGACAGGTCGTCGTATTCGCGAACCACCTTATATCTCCTCTTGTCGGGGTTGGAGTCTGGGTCGTTGACCTCGGCGATACGGAGAGCGGTCCTGTCGTCATTGAGGTAGCTACCGGGCAGCTTGTGGATGTCATACGGCCGGGGAAGAAGACCCTCCTGGATGACCTCAATCTGCGAGTCTACGCCCGTGAGGTCGGGTACATACACCCGCTCGTAGGTGTTGTAATGGCAGGTGTCATCAAGGGAGTGGTAAAGCAGGGGAATCTCGGCTGGGTGCATATCCCCTTCGGGGTTCAGGCGGGTATCGAAATAGATTTTGTCGCCATCGAAGGTCATCACATTCCACAGCTCGGGGTAGTTGAGGTCCTTGAGACTGTCGATGGACGAGATGCGTTGCAGGTTGAATCCGTGCTTGTTGGGGGTGAATCCGTTGGCCTTGAGTGCGTCACCGAAGGTGACGTTCGGGTCGCGTTCGCTCACATACCTCTTGACGATGGGTGACCTCTCGGAACCATAGGGGATGTACACCCCCGAGTAGGACTCGGGTGTATCGAATCCATGGTCGTTGTGGTAGTAGTCGACGAAATCGCGTGCGTCGTAGATGTGGCGTTTGACTTTCATCCCGTTGGACTTCAGTTTCCTGTCCTTGTTTCTTCCGAACATCTTGTTCACTTCCTTTTGTTGGTTTTCCTTGCCCTGGGTGACTCGGATCTCATCGTGGGGTGGCTGTTGTCGACGAGGTCGTTGAACCAATAGTCCTTCATGCGCAATCTGAACATGGCAAGTCTGCCTACGTTCAGACCGTCGAGGGGGAACGCGAGGAACGTGAGATCCGGACGGAAGGCGTTCATGCCCGTGAGGATGAAGGTGTCGTTGACCTCCTGTCCGCTGAACGTCACCCACCTGCTGACCTTCCCTATCCTCTCGGTGTCGAGCATCTCCTGATAGCCGGAAATCCACTGGCCCAGGTCGCCTCCGGCCCCGGCGATGGTGTAGTATGCACCGTCGTAGGCATCCAGGACCGTGCGGTTCGCGGGGGGATGGTTGTTGCCGTCGTCGGCCTTGGGGAAACGGAAGGATCCCTTCTTCGTGACCATCGAGGCGGTCTTCCTGGACATCGACTCGCGGAGGTCGGGATCGAACTCGGGGTCCCCCTCTTCGAGGATGTCGTAATAGTCGTGGTCGATGATTCTACCGCCCCATGCATTGTGCTGGTCCCAGTAAACGTCGAACAAGCAGTTGCAGTTGGGACACCTCTGGTTGTACCAATTCCACATAACTCCGTAGTAACCATCTAGCTCGAGTTTTGGAGCGGTCTGGGGGTCCATCTCCTCTTTGCACCAGGGGCAGATGAAACCCGGATCATCGTCTGTATACCCCATCGAAACTCACCTCCTACCGTGTTTGTACTTCGCCACCATCCCGGCCTTAACCGCGTGGTCTATCAGGTACACCCTGTCCCCGGCGGGACGGCCGATGCAGAAACCACACGAGTCGCAGTTGCCAGCGCAGACCTTGGACCAGTCGTCGATGGTGTTGATGTCGCGGACATACACGGTCTGTGGGAACATCCTCGACAGGCGGTTGTCGATTTCCATACCCTCCCACGTCGACAACAGAATCGTGTAGTTCTGGGGGATCGAGTCGTATCCGTACATCTCGAGGTATTGCTCGAGCACATCGAACTGTTTGGTGAACGCGAGACAAGGGATGCCGACCTGCCTAGCGACCTCCACCGATGCCTTGAGATAATCGACCGATTCGAAGTCACCGTAGGTGTTGAAACGGATTGCCCCGAACCCGTAGGAGTTGCGGACCATGAAGGCAATCCACTGGTCGTACAGACCAGCGCGGAGGACCTCCGTGTTATCGACCAAACTGCGCGAGGATTCGAGGGTACGACGCTTGACACTGCTGATCGCGTAGCACCTTTCCTTGCCCTCGGGGGTACATTCGGCGCAAGGAACCCCCTTCGCACAAGTCCCGACATACCCGTCGAATATGGGTACATCCCCCTTGTAGATGGGGGAGTTCCCGGGATATGTCGCCCATGTGAGGATGGCTTTCCCCGTCTTCTCGTTCCCGTTGGACGCAGACATCTTCACTTGTCTGCCATCGGGTAGCAGGACGTCACGGCGCGCACGACGTGTGGAGTCGGAGAGGCGGTCGCTGATTTCCATGAGCCTCTGGACACCGGGGTCGTTCAGCCTGTCATCGATGCCGAGCCTCTGTCCTCTCTTCTCAGCCTCGTATTCGAGGACCTTCCTCTCATACTCGACGTCATCCTTCGTTTTCCTCTTCTCGGATCTGGATGCGAGGGGGGAGTTGACGAAGTCGACCACCAGGGTGTTCCCGACGATACGGGCACTGAGACCGCTGGGCACATCGGGTACGGCGGTCGCCTTGACGCTCTTCGACCTCATCTTCTTCGATTTCTTGGTCGGTTTCCTGCCCATGGATTTCTGGGGGGTGGTTTCGAGGATGGACCTTACGGCGCCGAGGAGGTATCTCCTCTCAGCATCGCAGGGGTCATCGGAGCCCCATTCCTCCTCGAGGAAATCGATATGGCCTTGGAGGTACGGGACGTCCATATCACGGATTTCGCATTCTATGCCCTCCACAATCATCGATCTGATTACTTCGAGGTCGTGGATGTCGGGGTATTCGATTTCCAGGAAATCGGCCCACTCGTCCTAACCAGAGTAGTTCTCTTCGTAAGCCTGAAGACGAACGGCGAGGTCGTGGATCTCACCGTCGGACAGTTTCGCTTTGTTTCTTCCGAACATAAAATCACCCGAGCAGAACGATTTCGTACGGATCCACATCGGCCTCGCTGGTGTACGCGTAGACCAGCGTGTCGGTGATGGACGCGGGGTCGGCATTCACGCCGTTGTACAGCGCGTGGTACCCGTTGCCCTCGTCATCGTCCGAGATGAAGACCTCGCGGTCACCGAGGCCCAACCTCACGAGGTAGTTGAGCTGGTCCGCGAGTTCGCGTACGGTCATCCTCTGCATACTCACCACTCCTCGGTGTTGAATCCGTGATCGTCCAACCACTTGGCCACACTAGCCGAGAGGGCGTAGTTCTTGAGGATGGAGGGGTATGCCCCCGGCTCGGGGATGTATCCATCGATAAGGTGTGCGACCTTTGCCCAGATGACATAGTCGAGGACAGGGTCGGGGGCGGAGCCCAGACGTTCGTTGACCATCACGATGTCGTGAAGGTACGAGCACTCTCCCGCTTTGCTGTAGGGGAGGAATTTCCAGCACACATCCACGTCGAGGTCTTCGGGGATGACCCCCATCGCCCTCAAACGCCCGAGGCTGTCGAAGAGACGTTCGCGGTCGTTGAGGAGGGTGCGCGAATCCCTCTTGTAGTAATCCTTGCGGTTGTCCGCGAGGATTCCGGGGGAATGGGAGTAGCCGACCACACGGCTGATCTGTGCGTCCTCGTCCCCAGCGATTTTCCTGAAGACGGTGTCGAAGACATCGACAAGGACCTCATCGGGAGCACGGTCGAGGTAGTCCGACACGTTGAAATGGATCCAGTCCGGCCCACGTGTCCAGTTGACCTTGAAATCCATATCGTCCACGAACTCCGCACTAGCCTCGACATAGCCGTAGCGACCCGCCACCTGGGTGACGAGGTCGTTGAGGTGTTTTTTCGACACCGTGCGGTTCTTCTTGTTGGCGCTCGCGGTTCTTCCGATCATCTCAGAGATCCTCTTCGAGACCGCACTTGGGGCATCTCAGGTAGACAACACCGCCATCATCCATTCTGCGGAGCATCTGGGTACCGCATCTCTCACACTCGCAGCGACCCTTGCGGGAGAAGGAGGGCATCTCGGCATCGGCGAGCATCGCGTTGTATGCGGTGCGACCGCCGAAGACCCTGGGGCGGGCGGTTCCGCGAAGGGTCGCGGGACGGGCAGTGCCCCTCGGGATACCGCGAACGGGGGCGGAGGGGACGGCGGGAGGGAGGGCCTTGGCAGACTTCCTCTTCGAGAAGTTCTCCCTTGCGATGGCCTCGCGGGTGGTGAAGGTGATGTTCACGGGGGTGTCCCAGGGACAGTCGAAACCCTGGCGGTCGACCTTGTTGGGGTGTTTCATGTTCTCCCTGACGAAACGGTCCGCCTGGGAGGGGGTCATGTCGTGGGGGTAGACGCGTTCGGCCGTGTGGGCGAAGTCCTTCCTGAACTTGTCGGGGTTCTTGACTGCGAGGTTCATGTAGTAGAGCTCGTTGACGGTTCCGTCGGAGTTGATGTTCTTCGCGGAGATGTTCCTGGGGTTCCCTCCGAAGTCGATGCGGCGGTAGACTGCAGGGGCGACGGATGCGGTGTTGTAGCTGCGGACGTCCGCCCTGGGGGCGACGGGGACCTTGCCCTTCTTCGCGAAGGATCCGACGAGCTTGACCTTGCCTGTGAATCCGTACTTGTTCGCGACCATCTCGCGGAGCTCGTTCTCGACGGTGGCCTTCTTGTTCTTCTTGAGCTGGCGCTGGTAGTTGTCCATCTCCTTCTGGGCCGCCTTGAGGTCCTTCTTCTCCTTCTTCAGGCGCGCTTTCTCCTGGCGGGCGAACTCGATTTCCTTCTTGTCGGGTCCGCTAATCTGCCTCATCTTGGGTTCTTCAACCATTTTCAATACCTTCCGTTTTGGTTTTTCGTAAGTCGTTTCAGAAAAAGTTTTGCTTGCAAGCCACCAGACGGTCGTAGATGGCGACAGCATCAGGGTCGCTGTCGTCGCCGTCCGGCATGAGGTAATCCTTCACGACCTCGGGATCGAGGACGATGTCGATGAAACCATCCAGTCCCCCCAGTTCCACGAGGGACGCCTCGTTACCGTGTTCGTTCCACTTCACGTAGGCCCAGTAGTCCGCAAGGGCGTTGATGATGCCCTTGGAATCGGCGATGGCGAGCCCCACGGGGGTCGCGTCGGTGTTCCTGGGGTCCTTGTACAGGTCAGCGAGGATCCCGAATGCCTTGCGGGTATCACGGGTCTTCTCCGCCTCGCGCAGTTTCGCGTCCTTGTAGTCATACCAGTCGAGCAGATCCATCGGATTGTACATTCCGAGGAACACGTAGGTGCCGGAGTTCATGCGACAGAACGTGGCCGCCTCATCGGACCGCACGTTCACGTAGAATCCGCGTTCCATACGGGGAATCGGAATGTACTTGGAGGATTTGTCGTGGACAATCACGTTACCCCAGAGAGGGGTGTCACGGAGGTCCCCTCCGCCGTAGTAGTTCGCCATGTCGATGAAATCCTCGTACATCTCCTCGGAGATGACACTCATCGGCCCGTAGAACCTCCCGTTCCACTCCATCTCGGTCGGCAGGGGTGACGGGACGTAGGTTTTCATCTGCGACCCCTCTTCTTGACCGCCAGCGAGGCGACCTCACCCTTCTTCGCGGTCGCCATGTATTCGGCACGGGCCCTCGGGGAGACGTGTTTCAGAGCCCATTCTGTCTCGGTACGTTCGGCGACCGCGACCGCCGCCCTCAGGTAACCTAGACCTTCCTCGAGCGTAGTACTGCCATCGAAGTATTCTATGCGGAGAGTGAAGCCCACATCTCTTTTCTCTATGACGTAGTTCCAACCGCTGAACGGCCCCATCCAGAGATATTCCTTGTCTGTGAAACTGCGTTTTTTCGGTCCCCCCGACTCGTAGAAATCCGAGTAGACCCAGAAGTCATCGTCACGGGGTTTGGAGTTCGGGTTCTTGAGGATGTAGTCCTCGCGGTACTGCTCGAACTCCTCGCGGTTTCTGAGACCCATATCGTTGTAACGGTCGATGTTCCCCGCATAGATGTCGAAATCCGGGTCCCTGTAGTCGTTCTTCTCGAGGTATCCCTCTCCGACATGGTTCCAGTTGAACTTGGCGCCCCTCATGAACTCGATGGCCTTGGGGTCCTCGGGGTCGAAGTGGTATTTCACACTCTCGGAGAACATCTCCAGGGCCTCGGGGTAGGAGAGGTCGTAATAACCGTTGCCCCAGTACCCCTTGCCGGGGCGGTAGTCCTTGAGGTAGATGTAGTCCACCCCGATGCGTCTCTTCGGGTCCCGTGCGATGCACTGGAGGAATCCGTGGTACTCCATGCCCTATTCGACGATGGCGAAACCCTGGGGGGTCTCGCACATATACGGGAACCTGTCGTCGTTTGCCTTCTTGTTCTTCGTTTTCGCTCTCATTTTCTCACCTTGTGATTAGATTTAGGAGTTCCTGGAGGGGCTCGTAAGCCTCCAGGACATCGCCCGCCATCTCGATGCCCACCCCCTGTAGCTCGGCCCCGTCGGATCCGGCGGTAAAGTTGTAAAGGGCTTTGATGCGCTTGCCGAGGATGGCGAAATGAACGAGTGCGGAGTAATTGCCGACGAAGAGCTTGCAGTTGTATGCTAAATCCGAGAAGGAATTGTACGTTGACACACACTTCTCGGCGCAGACGCGGAGCATCCTCTCGAGTTCCGAGCCGTCGCACCCCATTATGACATCCATGAGTTCATGGAGCGCATGGTCCATCTGGGTGAATTTCTTCCTGAGTTGGATTCTGTCGAGATCGTTCATTCAATCACTTCCGATTATGTTTTTCATAAGCCAAATACTGTTCGCCCAGTTATTGCCTCATACCAGATTCTGGACCCATTCGTACACCTGATCCGCGAGCATCACCGCGAACAGGATGAACGCGATACCGATGATGATGTTGAGGATGTTCCTCCTGAGGACACCCCAGACGATGAGGACCGCGCCCAGCACTATGCAGATGAGCTTGAGGATGTTGGCGTCCCCGCCATCCTTCGGTGGGGGTGTCGGGGGAGTGGGCTTTACCTCCTCGGGCTCGATGTAGTTCACCCTGTTGATTTTGAACTGGACGGAGGTCTCGGTGTGCATCGTCGGGGCGGAGTCGCCCTCCCCCTTATAGCAGAGTCCGAGGTCCTTGACCTCTATCGAACATCCGTCCTCCAGGAACTGGGCCGCATAATCGCCCGTCTCCATGCCAGACATCGCCCACTGTCTGAGGGTCTGGTCGCTCCCGTCCGCCCAGATGGCGACGATAACGGTCTGGTCCACATCGTATACGGTTCCGACATCGAGGGTCACATCCTTGTTCTGGAACAGGGGGGTGAATATCACATCGGTGTAGATCGGTAGACCGAGGCGGTCGTAGATGGTACCTCTGACGAAGGGTGCATACATATCCTCGTCTGTCCCCAGGAGGGAAATCTGGAGGTTCTCCAGGTTGTCCTTGTTCTCGGCCCAGTAGTCGACGAGCTGTTTCATGGCGAAGATTTCCATGATGCGGTTCATCTCCTTGCTGAGTACCATACCGTCATAGTTGACCGACTCGAGGGTGGTGGTCACGTAGTGGTTCTTCGCGTGAGCGTCATCATAGATGCCCCAGACGGTGCTGGCGGCCGTGTTGGCCGACTTGGTGACATCCGAGAGCTTGTCGAGGAGTTTCTGATAGCTCGTAAGCACGTTGGAGATGTCGAAGGGACCGGGGTTCTTGACATCATCATCGGAGGGGATGTCGTCGGCTCCAATTTCCATCTCGAGAGTTTCGAAGGATGTCGCCTCAGTACCGTATGCGAACTTGTCGCCTACCGTGTGGATGTAGCCGAAGTTATCGCCGGATCTGACGTAGAGCCCGGCGGTCAGGGACACGCCACCTATGACCTGGGACAGGGTATCGCCACCGATTACCGCGCCAGCGGGTATGGTGTAGACCCCGGCGGTGAAGTTCTCATCGCTGATGTATGCACGCTCCCCGCTGGGGATGGTGACACCACCGATTGTGATCGTGGACTGCCCGAGGTTCTGGATCCATCCGGGGGCGTATGTGACACCGTGGTCCTCGATCTCATCGGATTTGATGAAATCCTTCTCCGCATCGATGGTCCCGATATAGACACGGACCTCGCCCTTGGATGCGTCCGCGACAGACATCAGACGCATCTCGAGGTCGTTCGTAGCCGAGAACCTCCCCGTTCCTCCGAGGCTGACGGTCTCGTGGATCATCCCATCGTATGCATCATAATCCTCGTACAGCTTGAAATGTTTCGTCATCTCATCGAAGAACAGGTCGATCTGCGCGACCGCATTGGCAGTCATGACGGTGTTGTTATCGAACACGAGTGACCCCGTAAGAACATCGATGGAATCATACGTCTTAGTCCCGTCCCAGAGACTGAATGCCTCCAGCTCCGCCTGTCTGACCCAGTGTTCCTTGGTCAGACCCCAGAGCTGGGCGTAGTTCTGATGAGCGTTGCTGGTGAAGACCGTGGCGGTCTTGACCATGTTACGTACATTGTTGGCCTCGCCGACCCTCAGATATGCGTCCGTGTCGACATCGCCGGATCCGGTGAGGGTGTCCGACCACCACAATACCGCAGCCCCAACGAGGGGCCCCATCGTGAGCAACGTGAACGCGACCGAGGGTTCGCTGAGTTTCTCCTGTGTGGCCTTGATGTTGAGTCCGGCATCGGATTCATCGGAGCCCTCGGTCACCATCAGGCAACCGAGGGAACTGACCATCAGAATCGCAACGAGGGACAGCGCGACCGCCTTGTTTGTTCTGTATCCGTTCATAAGTAGTACCTCCCGACCACGAAAAGGCCGAATATGGCGACCACCCCGGCCCCTATCAGGACGGGTGTCGGGATGCTGAGTTTCTCCTCTTCATCACCGCCACCGCTCTCCTTCAGCGTGTAGGGGGATGTGGCCTCATAGGTACCGTCAGCGGTGACCACGGTCACCTTGACCGTACCAGAGCGGTACTCGCCTATGTCGAGGGGAGGGATTGCCCCCGTGTACATCTCGGATTTACCATCGACATCCATGGTGACGTTGTCGCTCGCGAGGTTCTTGTTCACAGTGATGCGGAGGACGGTGTCTTCGGTCTCGATGCTGAAGACCTGTTGATACTGGGCGGTGAAGACCGTGTCCTTGGAAATCTTGAAGGATGATGACCACCAGGTCTTAGAGTCCTCATCGAACCACCCGAGGAACGCATAACAGTCCTTCATGGGTGTCTTCGAGGGCGACTGGTTACCGCCCTGGCGAATCTGGAATGACTCGTTGTAGCCGTCCACCGAGCTGCGGAAGGTCAGCATATACAGACCATCGGTGGCTCCCGACTCGGTCTCCCAGACTGCGGTCCAGAAGACATCCGTGCGGTTTCCAGAGAGGGTCACCGACTTCATGCCACTGGGCATGGCGGTGTCACCGCCAGAGGTCCAGCGGACGAACTTGAATCCCTGGCAGACGGGTATCTTGTTGGGGATCGAGTAGGTGACCGTGTCCTGATAGGGGCTCACGCTGATGGTGGTGGGAGTTCCAGATACCCCGGGCATCCCAGGTACGAACCAGATGTTCAACCTTGAGGCATCGTTGGACCACACCGCATACAGGGTGACGCTCTGGTCCAGTCCGTTGGGGACGAAGGAAATGGAATCACCGGGACGGATGTCGGGTGTCTTCTTCGCACTCGAATACGCCCATCCGACGAAGGTCGCGTTCTGAGCAGAGGTGAAACCGAGGTCCCCGAGGGCCTTGGCCTCGATAACGGGGATTCCGTCAACAGGGGGCGATACATCGGCCCTCTCGGATCCGCCCGAGATGTAGTACACCGTGTAGGTGGGTTTCGCGGGTTTGTAGGCCGCGTAATAGGTCAGAACGTCTCCGAGTACCCTGATAGGTACCTTGATGGCTTGTGAGTCGTCTACGGGGTTCTGTACGGGGTCATAGTCGTGTGTCACCCATCCGTTCTGAGTGTAATACGCATGGACGAACTCGGGGAAGATATAATCGTACCCCGAATAAGCGGTGATGGGAATACGGGTGTTGTCCTCGAGAGGATCGCGGAGGGTGATGGCCACACCCTCGGATTCTGGGCCCCAAACCGCTTTGAGAGGTATGTACAACTCATCAGCATCGATGCGACCGCCCACAGGATAGATGGGCTTGGTTGAATCACCGTACTCGTTCCATCCGAGAAGACTGTATCCAGGCTTGGACACATTATCTCCGATAAGGGTGAAGGTACCCCCTAGGACTGTGCCTTGTGCGATGGCATAGGTGCTAGCTGTGTATGTTCCACCGTTGCAGTCGTATGCGAGAATCGATGCGGAGTTCTTGATTATCGAGTCGGTAATCTCGTGTACCTGGAGGGTTATGTCGGAATCCTGGATGGTATAGCATCCCCCGAACGGGTATACGGGATGCTCACTAGCTGACTTGTTTATCGTCCATCCGTCTTGGGTACGTGGGGAATCATCGGTAATACCCGGGAGCTTGATTGCGGTTCCATAGGGACCAGAGGCATAGAAATCTTCGAAGGTCACGCCATGGATCACCGACGGGTTCCTAGTGTCGGAATCATCTGAAACGATGAGGTACATCCCGATGGCCGACCCCACAGGATAATTCTCGAAACTCAGCTCGATAAAGTACGCGCCTTTGGCCATCGTAGACGGGATCACTAGGTCGATATTGCAAGTCGACAGTTTGTTGAAGACGAGTTCGATACCGTCAAACGTCACGCTACTGGTATCACTGCGTATCCTGAATGAATCAGAATGATGGGTTCCGCTCACAAGGTTCGTCACGTCGGCATATAATCTGAGTGATGACTTGTTCGCCTCTGTTGCGGGCTCTAACCAGTGGTAATACCAACCCCCGAACGGATCCGTCTCATCGTACAATGCGGACTGTTTGATGTGGATTGTCGCATTCTCGCCATCGAAATACTTCCGATAGGCGAAATTGTGGCCGTCATCGTGGTCTCCAGTCAACCAGTCGTTGAACCCCCATACCGCCACCAGCTTATCGTCACCGAACATGAGATATTCGCTACCGGGCGCATAGAAGGAATTGTCCTTCAGAGAAACCCATCCGAGGAGTACGGGTTGCAAGCTGGTGTCGGAGTATGTATTGGTGGTCGGCACGATGACCTTCTCACCATCGGAGACATACTGCACATAGTTACCGCTCCCGCCGTTGGGGTCGACCTCGAGCCTCGATGCGCCGACAGTGGCGTCTCCGTAAACGTGCTCGTATTCGGAGATCGGAGCATATCCGCTGGCGTTGATGCACGCGATGGTGACATCCTCCTCCTCGCCCCTCCCCTCGGTATCGATTGCCTCATGGGTGAGATAATAGCTACCGTTCGGGAGGCATACATCGGTTATCCTAACGGTGATTTCTTGGCCGTCCACAGAATAGCTACTGATGAGATACCCGGTGACCGCCATATCATTGCTGGAGAGCAGATGCAAGGTGGACTGGTCCTCGTACACATCCCAGCGGTCATCGAACTCATAAGTCACCACCACGGCCCCGTTGGGGGTGAGGGAATAGGTCTCATAGCCCGTTGCATCGGAGGAGTCCGCCGACAGGCCCATGAACACGATGGCTATTAGGGGTACGACCAACCAAAGATTCTTCATTTCGATTCCTCACGATACTATTATCCCCGCCGTGGGGGCGTTGTTGAACTGCAGTACGGGTTTCACGACAAGTGTGACCGTGGTGGGTACGGATGTGTATCCGTCCACCGTCGACGGAGTCAGCTTGAACGTGTAGGTCCCCGTGGCGGTCGCCTTACAGGTGATCGTGGATCCGGAGGCGGTGACCGTGAGGGCGTTGCTACTGTTGTTGCCGAGCTTGATGTCGCTCGCGGTGTAGGATGATGCGCTCACACCAGTCGGGTCGGCGACGCTCGATGCCGTGAACGAGATCTGCTTGTTCACCACGGCATACTGGGTGGACACAGAGTTAGCGGTCAGCGTGTTCAGTTCCCACTGGGCGGTGGCGGTCACGGATGCGTTACCCGCAACGGCGACCTTGGCCCCGGGCTGATAGACAGTGGAGCCGACCTTCCATCCGACGAAGTGGTATCCCGCGTAGGTGAACCCGTCGGATGCCAGGGTCACGTTGGTATTGCCACTGGTGGCGTTCTTCACCACGGTGTTGGACATGGTGCCCGAGCCACCGTTGGCCACATAGGTGATGGTGTGGCTGTACTGGGCCCACTGGGCGGTGGCGGTGACGGTCGCGTTGGCTCCGACGTTGATCTG
>SUSU01000010.1 GCA_015063225.1 Thermoplasmata archaeon
TGGTCTTCGGTATGTTCGCATATGCGAACATACCGAAGACCATGAAGAACTCCTCGGCTCCCCAGTCCCAGCCGGGCGGGGTGAGGTCGTCCATGATGAGGTCGATGGAGAACGAGCTGAGCTCCCCGTCGCCGACGGTGAGTCCGGCCAGCGGCATCGCGACGACCACGAGCAGCGGCAGGATGGCCACGAGGGCGAGGATGAGACCGAGCTTGGCTCCTCCGGAGAGACCCTTGGAACCTACGAAAATAATGACTGCGAAAATACAAACTCCGAACAGAATCTGGAACGCCAGAGTGGCCGTGGAGCTGAGCGGGTCCATGTCGAGACCGTACTCCAGGTACTTGCTGATGTAATCGACGGATGTACAGGTGAAGATCGGGATGACGGGGGTCCAGGTGAACCAATAGGACCATGCCGTGAAAGCACCTACGAATTTTCCTATACCGTACCTTCCGCCGTTGGGTTTGGTGAACACCTTCTGGGCACACCCTCCGATACCGGGTGTCTCCAGGGCGGCGGCCATCTCACCGATAGCGAGGTTCTGCGCGAACCCCTGAAGAACCGAGATGGTCCAGATGAATATACTCAGGCCCCATGCCGTACCCGCGATATCGAAGATACCGGGGAGGATGAGGATGGGCACACCCATGGCGATAATCATTCCTTGTTTCCAATTGATGGATTTGACGAGACCCGAGTCCGAGTTCAAGACGCCACCCGATGCGTGACTGTTTCCCTCGGCAAGGATCCTGACGCCGTGCCTAGCCATAAGTAAGTTTTCCTCCTTTACTTATGTCAAAAAAATCGAATCCTAATGTATATAAGAATATCTATTTTTGGACGTGATGTTGATAAAATCAATATTTTAATTTAATGTATCCGAAAAAGGGTAGTATTTAAATGCACCCCTTTTTAGTGAAAAGTTTAAATAAAATGACCATCGGGGATGGATTGATTAAAATACCCCTTTTGCAAACACATCCAACAGTATATAACCGACACAGATAATGGAGGGGGAAGGGGCCCTTCCGGGCCCCCGGAAAGGAAGGGTTTCACTGGATCGCTTTCTTCACCTGAGCGAAGATCGCGTCGATCTCGCCGGTGCCGGGGATGGTGACGAGCTTCCCGGTCTTCTCATAGTAGGAGACGAGGGGGAAGGTCTTCTCGCGGTAGGTCTTGAGCCTGTTCCTGACGGTCTCCTCCTTGTCGTCGTCCCTCTGGTAGAGGGCGGCACCGCACTTGTCGCAGATGCCCTCCTTCGCCGGGGGCTTGTTGGAGAGGTGGTAGACGGCGTTGCAGTCGGGGCAGGAGCGGCGCTGGGTGAGCCTGGAGACCAGGACCTCGTCCTCGACGTCGAAGTTGAGCGCGAGGTCGATGTCGAGCTCCTTGTCGAGGGCCTCCGCCTGCTCAACGGTGCGGGGGAATCCGTCGAAGATGATGCCGGGCACCTTCCCGAGGGACTCGATCTTCTCCTTCATGAGGTTGATGATCAGGTCGTTGGGGACGAGGGCGCCGGAGTCCATGTAGCCTTTGGCGATCTTGCCGAGCTCGGTTCCGTTGCGGACGGCCTCGCGGAGCATGTCGCCGGTGGAGAGCCTGACGTAACCGAGTTCGGTCTCGAGCTTCTCTCCCTGGGTTCCTTTACCTGCGCCCGGGGGGCCGAGCAGAACGATCATGGATTTCATACGACCCCCAAAACACTCTCTTTATAAATGTTGATGTGGGCATTTTTCGGGATTGATTACGAAGTGGCTTATAACTCCGCATAATCCGACCGCTATGGCTTCCGAGGATAAACCGACCCGTGCATCGTTCAGCGGGCATATCGGTTTCGTCCTCGCATCCGCCGCGGCCGCCGTCGGTCTCGGCAACCTCTGGAGGTTCCCCTACCTCACCTCCCACTACGGCGGCGGGATATTCGTACTCGTCTACATCCTCATGGCCGTGACCTTCGGTTTCACCCTCCTCGTGGCCGAGGTGGCCATCGGCAGGAAGACCGGGAAGTCCTGCATCAGGGCGTTCGCCGAACTCTGCTACAAGTACAGATGGATAGGGTACGTCGAGATGATCGTCCCCATCCTGATCGTGAGTTACTACATGGTAATCGGGGGATGGGTGACGAAGTGGTTCGTCCTCTCCGTGACGGACATGTCCGCTGTATCCTCCGACCCCGGCTACTGGTGGTCGTACATCACCGGGGACATCGCGGGGATGTCCGACCCCATCATCTGGTTCGCGGTCTTCGCCGCGGTGTGCTTCCTCTGCGTCTACGTCGGCGTGGACAGGGGCATCGAGAAGGTCAGCAGGGTCCTCATGCCCACGCTTCTCATCCTCACCGGGGCCATCATCCTCTACGAGATGACCCTCCCCGACATCTGGGACGGGCTGGTCTTCTATCTCGACCCCGACCTCTCGAAACTGAGCGCGGGGACCTTTCTCGGAGCGGTGAGCCAGATCTTCTATTCGCTGTCCATCGCCATGGGCATCATGATAACCTACGGGTCCTACATGCGCAAGCAGGACAACATCGAGAAGGCGGTCCGCAACATCAGTGTCATCGACACCGGCACCGCCATCCTCATGGGTCTGATGATCGTCCCGGTGGCGTACATGTTCGGCTTCGGGGACAGCAAATCCATGGGTCTCCTCTTCACCGCCATGCCCCAGGTTTTCCAGTCCATGCCCGGGGGAGCGGTGATAGGTCCCCTGTTCTACATCCTCGTGCTCTTCGCCGCGGTGACCTCTGCGGTCGCCCTCCTGGAGGCCGTGGTCTCTCAGTTCGGCGACTGGCTCACGCTCAGGAGGCACAGGGCGATAGTCGTCTCGTTCTGCATCCTGATCCCCCTGGGTCTGCTGGTGGTGTTCGGTTTCGGTCCCCTCATGACCGATTTCTCCCCCTTCGACCAGGGCGCCGGGTGGCTGGGGATCCTCGACACCCTCAGCAACACCATAATCATGCCCCTCGTGGCGATATCCACATGCCTGTTCGTGACCTTCGCGATAGGCGTGAGATCGGTAACCGACGAGGTCGAGAGCTGCGGCAACAGGTTCCGTTCGAAGACGCTGTTCACATGGATGGTCAGGGTGATCTGCCCGGTTTTCCTGGCCATAATGCTCGTCTTGGGCCTCCTGGACATGTACGGGGTGTTCACCGTCTACTGACGCGCGCCCATGCGCATTCTTATAAGGAGGACGCGGATAACACGGGTGATAACAATGGCCATCGACCAGAAGATCGTTGACGAGTTGATCGCCGCCGTCGGCAAGGAGAATTGTTCCACCGCGCCGGCCGTGCTTTACACCTACGGTTTCGACGCCTCCATCTACCACCACGATGCGGACGTCGTGGTCACCCCCGTGACCACGGAGCAGGTCTCCGAGATCATGAAGATCGCCACCAAGTACAGGGTGCCCGTCACCCCCCGCGGTTCCGGTACCGGTCTCTGCGGCGCCGCCGTCCCCATCGAGGGGGGCATCGTCTGCGCCATGCAGAAGATGAATAAGATCCTCAACGTCTCGGTCAAGGACCTGTGGGTGGACGTCCAGGCCGGATGCATCTACAACAACCTCAACGAGGAGCTCGCCAAGTACGGGTTCTTCTTCCCCCCGAGCCCCGGTTCCGCCGAGGCGTGCCAGATAGGCGGCATGGTGGCCGCCAACGCCTCCGGTATGAGGGCCGTCAAGTACGGCGCCACCAGGGACTTCGTCCTCGGCCTGACCTTCGTCAGGGCCGACGGTGAGATCGTCAGGTGCGGCACCCGCACCATCAAGGACGCCTCCGGTTACCAGCTCGCCCGCCTGCTCTGCGGTTCCGAGGGGACACTCGGAATCATCACCGAGGTCACCCTGAAGCTGACCACCAAGCCCAAGAAGTCCGCATCCTGCCTCGTGTCCTTCGACGACGTCGTCGACGCCGGCAGGTGCATCTCCGCGATCATCGCCAAGCCCCTGATCCCCGCATCCTGCGAACTGATGGACAGCGTCTCCATCGAGGCGGTCAACAAGGTGCTCGGCAACCCCCTCCCCGCCGCCAACGCCCTCATTATAGTGGAGGTGGACGGCGAGACCGACGAGGTCATCCAGAGGGATCTGAAGATCGTCGAGGAGATCGCCAAGACGCAGAACGCCAAGACGGTCACCCCCTCCTTCGACAAGAAGGTCATCGACAGCTGGACCAGCGCCCGCAAGGCGGTCCTGTCCTCCCTGTCCGCCCTCAAGCCCGGTTACTCCTGCGTCTCCCTCGCGGACGACATGGGCGTCCCCGTGTCCTGCGTCCCCGAGGCGGTCAGCCGCTTCCAGGCCATCGCCAGGGAGAACGGCGTCACCGTCGCCGTCTACGGCCACGCCTCCGACGGCAACCTGCACAGCAAGATGCTCCTCAAGGTGGAGGACGAGGACGAGTGGAGGCGCGGGCTCAAGGCCGCATCCGAGATCTTCGAGGCCTCCATCGACCTGGGAGGCACCGTCACCGGCGAGCACGGTGTCGGGCTGTCAAAGGCCAAGGATTTCCAGAAGGAGCGCGCCTCCGAGATGGCGAGCATCCTGGCGATCAAGAACGCCTTCGACCCCCTTAATATCCTCAACCCCGGCAAGGCGGCCCAGTGGCGCGGCGACCAGATGTCCGGTCTCCGCTATCCCTGCCCCGGCCACATGTGAACGGGTCAAACCATGCGGGCAGGTGGGCCTGCCCGCGTCCTTTAAAGAAAGCTGTCACTGGGACAGGCGGGTTGCGATTTCGCCGCGAATCTTTCCGCGGACATCATCCGGTATGGAGAGTTTGTCGAACGCCTCGTCTATGGTGGCTCCGGTGTTCCTGATATAACCGCACACCGCGATAACGATGCCCTTTCCGATACCTCTCTCCTCACCGATCCCGATACCTTTCTCGATACCTTCGTTCAACGCATCGCTCCGCGCATCGTTAATCGCACGTTCGGTCATCGACATCATATCTCTACCCTGGATAATAGATTCAGTTTCAGCAAATTTATATGTTCTCTTTAGCAAGGAATCGAGGTCCCTGTCGGGCATTCTTGATTTGAAAATCGCCGTGATGAGGCTCGTGAAGTCCTTTCTGTCGGTCCCGTACTTGCCGTCGATGCTCACGATCACCAGCCTTGTCAGGTCCACTTCCTCGGGTTCCCCCTCTCCCGATATGCGTTCCCCCACGCTCCGGTAGACGTCGATCGAGTTTCCGTCCGTCCTGCTGAAGTCCAGCCAGACGCTGAAGGACTGTGTGATGTCGTCATAGGGATGGTCGCTGCCTGGAATTCTCTGCACCGAGACCACTCTGGAGAGATAGTAGGTGGCGCGTTTCGCCAGGGTGTCGAAAGACGTCCTGTACGACTGCCCCTCTATGTTGAGGTAGATCGCAGCCTTTTCTCCTCCCGGGAGCCTCACGATGAAGACGGTATCCAGCCGTACGGTGCCGTTCTCCCTGTCGGGCATCTCCTCGCTCAGGCTCAGCACCCTGTTCCCCTCGATCATCAGGCAGTCGCGTATCTCCGAGAGCTTGCAGTCCTTGTAGGGTTCCACGCAGTTCTTCAGTATCCAGCACATCAGGTCCACGTTGCGGATGATCATCTTGAAGCCGGGGTCGTCTGTATTCTCCACCATGGGGGATATCTCCCTCGGAGGAGATATAAGACCTCGCACGAAAGTTAACAACCATCAACAAAGAGTAAGCATCCGGCCCGTCCGAAGCATCATGCCCAGTAAAGGTCGGGGAGGAGGAACCTCGACACGAACAGGAGTCCGGCCACCGCGATGAGTCCCGCCCATGCCATGGTATTCCATCCGATGATCTTGGAACCGTCCATCGGGGGGACGGGGAGCATGTTGAAGAGAGCCAGGGACGAGTTCATGGTCATGAGGAGGTACATGGGGACCAGGAGGGAGGTGTGGTTGAACACCATCACTCCGGCGAATCCGATGACGGCGAGGACGATGTTCACCATCGGCCCGGCCATGCTAATCTTTCCGTTCTGGTCTTCGGTAATGTAGGTCCCGCGGATGTAGACGGCGCCGGGGGCGGCGATGAGGAATCCGAATATGCTGACCACCAGACTCATGAGCAGTCCGGCGGGGTACATGCGGTACTCCGACCACAGTCCGTACTTCTGGGCCACCAGTTTATGTCCCAACTCGTGTCCCACGAAACTCAGCAGCACGAGCACGAACATGACCGCGAACATGACGGCGGCCCAGGAATCCCCGAAATGGTATTCGAAGTAGTTCGTGATGGAACCGGACCTGAAGATGAGGGCCATCGCGAGGGAGAGGACCGCCGCGGAGATCAGTATGTGGACGATTTCCGTCCTGCTGGTCGTGAAGTTCGCTTTCCCGGGGGTGATGTTCCTCATCGCTACTGCTACTGAACGGTGATATAAAACGATGCGCGGTCCCCCTCCGGTCACGATTCTTTTATACGGCCGTCTGCGTGGCTCCTCCATATGACCGACCTCCGCAGCAACCCGGCCAACGGAAAGGAGACCCGCAGATGGTGCGATTCCTGCGGCACGCTCCAGCTGGGTCCCCGCTGCTCCGTATGCGGGGGAACGGGGAGGGAGTTCGAGATAAACAGCCCCGGCGACATACGTCCCGCCTTCGGGGATTCGGTCGGCATCGTGGAGGGCCTCCTCAGGAAGGCCTTCGGTACCTGCTCCCCCATAGAGGGCTGTTCGCTGTTCTTCAACAAGGTCCCCGGGGAGGACCGTACCGACGAGGTCATCGCCCACGGGAGGGTCATCGCGGTCCTCCGTTTCGACCTCCGCGCCGATGAGCTGCAGATCGAGCTCAGGCAGGGCGGCGCGGAGATTTTCGCTCCGGTCGCCACGACGAACGTGGTGAGGATAGCCGGCGTCTCGGGACATCTCAAGGGCAAGGGAGTCTCCGGCGAGAACGTAACCGAATGCATCGGGGAGTTCCCCGCAGGTGCCCCGCTTATCGTCCTCAAGGGTCAGAAGGTGGGTCCCGGGACCGCATCCGTGCCCTCGTCCTCTATAAGGAGCCAGGAGAAGACCGTGAGGATCAAGGATCTCGACATCCCCTCCGGTCTCCCGCTCTCCCCCAAGGCCGGCAGGGACACCTTCGTCAGGGTCAACCGCACCCATCTGGAGAAACTTGAGAGGACGGGCGTCTCTGAGATCCGTTCCTGCCTCAGGCCGGGGATCCCCCTGACCGTTGCCTTCTCCGGAGGCAAGGACTCCCTCGCCGCGTACGGGCTCACCGAGGCCGCATCCAATGATTTCGACCTCCTGTTCACCAACACGGGCCTCGAGTTCCCGGAGACCCTCGAATACGTGGAATCCTTCGCGAAGAAGCACGGGAGGAGACTCCATATGGCCGAGGCCGGGAATGGATTCAGGGCCAACGTGGACATCTTCGGACCCCCCGCCAAGGATTTCCGCTGGTGCTGCAAGGTCTGCAAGCTCGGTCCCATCACCGATCTCATCGCCCACGATTTCCCCAAAGGCACCGTCACCACCGAGGGCAACCGCGCCCTCGAATCCTTCGCCCGTTCGGAGACCAAGCTCTCCGGCCGCAACCCCTTCATCCCCAACCAGGAGATCGTCAACCCCGTGAGAGCATGGTCGGCCGCCGAGGTGTGGGGATACATCTGGATGAGGGATCTGGAGTACAACCCCCTCTACGAGAGGGATTACGAGCGCCTCGGATGCTACCTCTGCGCCTCCTGCCTCGCCAGCGAATGGAGGAACACCGCCCGCATCCACCCCGAGATGTACTCGGACTGGGAGGCGTACCTCCACAGGTACGCCCGCGAACACGGGCTCCCCCCGGAGTACGTTGACATGGGTTTCTGGAGATGGAAGGCCCTCCCGCCGAAGATGAGACAGCTCGCCAAGGACCTCGACCTGAGGACTGAGCCAGATGGAGGTTCTCTATCATTGAGGATGCTCAAGGGGGCATCGGTCTGCACCGCCGGCGGATACTCCGCCGAGGCCGTGGTCACCCTCCCCTCCAAGGTACCGTTCGAGAGGCTCGCCGAAGGTCTCTGTACCGTCGGGAAGGTCAAATCATCCCCCGAGTACGAGATCGCCCTCGTTCGCACCCCGGACGCGAGGGCCAAGGTCTTCGGGGGAGGTCAGGTCAGCGTCACCGCCGAGACGGAGAAGGACGCGGAGAGGATGTTCACATCCACGGTCAAGGCGCTCATCCGTGCCGGACTGTGCACCTCCTGCGGGATCTGCGAGAAAGCGTGCTCCAAGGGCGCCATCAGGATAAAGGACGGTCTCCACATCGATCCCTCCAGATGCAACGCCTGCGGGAAGTGCGAGAAGTCCTGCATGGTCGTACACTACTACGACAAGATCATGGCCGGCAGGACGGTGGACATCCCCAAGGCTCAGAAACCCCGCCGTCAGCCTCCCAAGGACAACCGCAATCGCGGGGCGAACCGCGGGAGGAGACCCTACGGTAAGGACAGCCGCTCCGGCGGGAACCACCGCCAGAGGTGAAACGTTATAAGCGCACGCCCGATTGGTCGGGCATGGTTTCGATGGGCCTCTTCTACGCGGCTGCTGTCATAGCCCTCGCGCCGACCCTGCTTCTGATGTACGTCCTCCTGAGGAAGTACACCTATCCGTACACGGAGAGGCCCTACTTCAGCGACCCCACCTTCTTCCTGTTCTTCGCCGTGGGCCTGGTGGCGGGAGTGGTCATGTTCCTGGTGCACTCCTACGTCATCGGGAACATCATCGCCATCATCATCTACGCCCTCGTGCAGGTCATGGCGGTCATCGTCATCATGAACCTGAAACGCTACCGCGGGAAGTCGGACTCGGTGTTCTACGGCCTCGGTTTCGGATTGGGTGCCGGGGGTTCCACCGCCACCGGTTTCATCTACTACATCTCCAGCTCCGCCGACATGCTCGACGGGAGCATCGACATCCTCGGGTGGGTGTTCCTCTTCATCCTCGGGCTTTCGATGATCCTCCAGTACTCCTCGGTCGGGACCACCGCCGGAGAGGGCATCGCCCGCCACGCGCCGATGCACTTCGCCGTTCAGGCCATGATCTACAACGTGGTCTACTGGGTGGTGTTCACCATCATGCTGCTGAACTCGGATTCCGTTGCCATGTACGTGATGGCCGCCGCCGCGTTCGCGATATCCCTGTTCTACCTCCGCTACGCCTACTTCAAGGAGATTGCGCAGATAGCGGACGAGGTCGACAGGCAGAACGACACCGTAGGCAAGAGGCACAGGCCGAAGCTGAAGAATTAAGCCTTGTAACGACCGTAGGCGACCTCGTGCACGATGCATCTCTCGAGCATCATAGCCAGCATTCTGGCTCCCTTGTCGGGATCCAGGCGGAGGACGTCCTCTTCCGTGAACTCGCCGAGCACCTTCGTCAGACCGTTAGCCATGACGTTCATCTTCTCGTCGAGCCCCCTGGCGAGCTGATAGTCCCTCTCCAGGGTGGACCAGGGGTCGGTGGAGCGCTTGGCGTGCTTCGGCCTCGGGCTCTCGAGTTTCCCGTCGAACCCCGTCATCATGGAACTGGACGTTAGTTTCAGGAGCTCCTGTCTCGCCTTCTCCTGCGTGCGGGTGCGGACGAGCACCCTCAGGTCGCCGACGGTGTCCGTGTTGCCGCAGTACGGGCACGACGAATGCACCGTGGTCAGGTCGACTATCCGGGGTCTCCTGCATTCGTTGCATTGGACCACGGCGTACAGGGGGATCACTCCTTGAAGACCAGCGATGCCACGGCGCAGCCGTAGTTGTCCTCGGGGATCTCCAGGGACTCGATGACGAAGGAGACGGGCCCGAACTCCGCGCCGCGGATGCGGGACATCTCCGCCATTTTGGCGGTGAGCTCCTTCCTGAGCACCTCGGAACTCCCGTGGAGGTGTCCCTCGGCCACGTATCCGCCGTGCCCGTCCTTCCTGTAGGCATAGGCGATCCCGGCGGAGACGGTCTCCCCGCCGACGCCGCGGCACTGGGAGAGGACGCAGAAGGTCACCATGCCCATGGGCATGGAGCGGTCCTCGGTGACGGACGCGCCGTCGGGGATGACGCTGGAGACGGCCACGAGGTTCTGTTCGGAGAGGTCCGCCCTCAGAAGAGCTAGATCGAATGCGTTGAGGTCGGATACCGGGCTGACGGCGCTGCCGGACGTGATGAAGAACTTGGTCGGTACAACCTGCATGATATCACCTGTAGATTCCGCCGGTGGAGGGGTCCCCTTCCAGGGCCTGCTGGGCCTGCACGCGGCTGTCGATCTCCTCGGCCTCCCTGAATAGGGGCTCGGTGTCGATGGCGATGCGGGGGTACATGGCGGTGATGGGGTCCATCAGGCGGGCGGCCGCCCTCGGGTCGGGGAGCTGTGCGTTGGCGGGGACCATGAGGCTCATGACGTTCATGCCCTCGTAGGAACCCTCCATCAGGAGTATCCCGGACACCCCTCTGACGATGCCGTCTTTCATGAGTGTCAGTCCCGCATCCTCGAGCTTCTTCCTCGTGTCCTCGTTGCCTCCGACGCCTCCGAGGGGTGCGCTCGCTTCGTATCCCGCCACTCCCTCCAGGCAGATGATGTCGTTCACGCCGAGGGAACGGAGGGTGTCGAGGATGGTCCTGGAGATGTCGTACGTCTGTTCGGGCTTGGGGGCGATCTCGGAGGTCACCACCACGACGTCGTGGGGCTTGGACCTCGTCTTCTTCGCCGGAGCGTCCTCCTCCTTGGTCTCGGCCTTCTTCTTCCTGCGGACGCGGCGGGGCTGTCCGGCCATGATCCTTATCTGGGGGCAGGGCAGGCCGTCGGATACGAAGGTGTACGGGGGCATGTCCGGAGAGGTGATTCCTGCGACCACGGGCAGGTCCAGCTCCTTCACGAGGAGTCCGGAGAGTATGGATCCCACGAGTCCCACCGTGGGGAATCCCACCACCGCGACGGGGTCGCGGAGTTCAGGCTCGGAGAATTTCATGACCCTGGTCTCAGACATGTTTAGTGCTGATTCCATCAATATATTAAACCCCCGTCATTTAACAGGGGGTCATGCAGAACGACCCCGTGCAGATTACAGAGACCGAATCAGGCATACCGGTGATCACCGAGAGGGTCCCGGGCGCCAGCGCGGGGTTCCTCGCGGCCGTCCGTACCGGTTCGCGCGACGAGCACGAGGGGATAGGGGGCATCTCCCACCTCCTGGAGCACACCGTCTTCCGCGAGACCCGCAACATGGACTCCTTCGAGATGGCCAAGGTGATGGAGGGTGCGGGGGGAGAGCTCAACGCCTTCACCGGGAAGGAGATGACCGCGTTCTACGGCATCACCCTCGCGGAGACCGGCGACGTCGCCATGAGGATGGTCGCCGACATAGTCTCCAACCCTCTCCTGAGCGAGAAGGACACCGAGCTCGAGAAGGCAATCGTCCTCCAGGAACTCAGCATGATCAAGAGCGAGCCCGAGTCCTACATCCACGACCTCTTCGAGCAGAGGCTGTGGGAAGGGGACCCCCTCGGCTGGGACGAGGGCGGAGAGGAGGCCGTCGTGGAGAAGCTCACCTTCGAGGACCTCAGGTCCTATTACGCGGAGAGGTACGGCCGTCCGAACCTCGCGGTGTTCGCCACCGGGGAGTTCGACAGGAAGGCCGTGGAGGCATGGGCGGAGGAATCGTTCTCCGGCATGGAGGTCTCCTACAGGCCCTCCCGCAAGGCTCCCAGGATGCCGGGTGCCAGATACTCCGTGGAGGAGAACCACACCGACCATATCCAGATCGCCCTCGGGTTCCCGACCGCCGCCGCGGACCAGCACGAGAGGGACACCCTCTCCGTCCTCGCATCCGTCCTGGGTGGAGGAACGTCCTCTAGGCTGTTCCAGCAGGTCAGGGAGAAGAACGCCCTCGTCTATTCCATCTACTCCACCGCCTCGTCCTACAGCGACGCGGGGTACATCGCGTCGATCATGTCCTGCACCTCGAAGAACGTGGCGAAGGCGAGGGACGAGACCATCGCCGTGATAGAGAGATTCCTCAGGGAGGGTCTCGAGGAGGGCGAGCTCCAGCGCACCAAGAACATGCTGAAGGGGGCGTTCTCCCGCAGCGCCGAGACCACCGACAACCGTATCTACCGCCTCTGCCGCAACTACATGACCTACGGCGTGGCGAGGGGGACGCAGGAGACTCTGGATTCAATATCGTCGGTGACCGCGGAGGACGTTATGTCCGCTGCCGAGAGGTACATCCGCGCCGACCGTCTGAACCTGACGGTGCTCGGTAAGGTCTCCAGGAAGGACCGGGATTACGACGTCTCGTCGGCCGGCCTCTGAGCCCTGTCGTACCTGAAATCCTCGATGACGCTGACCGCGGCCTCGAGCATTGACTTCCTCTTGGACGCGACCACGGGGGTGAGTTCCTCGCTCATGGTCTGCATGTCCTCGATCTCCATGGCCACGAACTTGATCTGATAGGGCATGTTCCCGTTGTCCATCTGGCGGCCCATGGCCACCGCGGTGGCGATGTTGATGTCGTGGGCGGGCATGCCGTTGTTCACGGTGGAAGAGAAATCGTCAACGTCGAAGATGAGGACGGTGCCGGGCTGGTACTGCCACGTCTGGATGGCGTCCACGATCAGAACGTAGCTGTAGCCCCTCATGAACGGGAGGAGCTCAAGTCCGCCGATGGCCTCCTGGGAGCAGTCGACGTCGGGCATCCCCAGCTTCTCTATGTCCTCGGAGATGCGGAGGCCGATGGAATCATCGGTCATTATGGGGCTGCCGATACCGATTACGGCTATGCGACCGTTGTGGGCCATGGATTCACTCGCGGGCGAGGTTACGGAGCCTGGTTAAGTAGGCGCTGCTGGTGCTGCCGACGGTGTCGATCCATTTCAGGAGCTGCTTGTTGGAGATCAGACCCATCCTCAGCGCGGTGGCCTCGGGGGAACCGACGAGTTCGCCGCTCTCCTGGAACTCCTTTATCTTCTCGGCTGCTGCGAGCATGGAATCGGGGGTGCCGGTATCCGCCCAGTAGATGGAGTCGGGCATCTGCACGGCGTGGAGCTGTCCCCTTTCCATGTAGATGCGGTTCACATCGGTGATCTCGAGCTCGCCCCTCTTGGAGGGCTGTACCTCCTTGGCGATGGCGGCTGCGTTGGAATCGTAGTAGTACAGGCCGGTGACGGCGAGGTTGGATTTGGGTTCCTGGGGCTTCTCCTCGAGGGAGACGACCTTCCCCTCTCCGTCCATCTCGGCGACGCCGAAGTCCTGCGGCCTGTCGACGGGGGTGCAGAAAACGGTGGCACCGCCGGATCCGACGGCCTCTGCAAGCAGGTCCTGCATCTCCGCTCCGGCGAAGATGTTGTCGCCGAGGGCGAGCATGACGCTGTCGTCCTTGATGAACTTCTCAGCGATGATGAGCGCATCCGCGATACCCCTCTGGACCTTCTGGACGGCGAAACGGAAAGAAACCCCGAACTGGGAACCGTCGCCGAGCAGCTTCTTGAACGATGCGCGGTCGTTCTTGGAGGTGATGATCATGATGTCCTTGATTCCGACGTTGATGAGGACCGACAGCGGATAGTAAATCGCGGGCTTGTCGTAGATCGGAAGAAGGATCTTCGAAGTGGACGATGATGCGGGATACAGGCGAGTTCCCTTACCCGCGGCGAGGATGATGCCTTTCATCGCCGTTGGATAGCCATTCCCTATTTTAAGGATACCATAGTGTGTACGGCAATCGACGGTACGGACTACGAAATAGGACGTATTGTCAGCGGATTATGGGCCTTTATCAGTTCCTCCTCAACAGATAGTTTTTAAATCATATTTTGACAATGCCCGCACACAGAGGTGTTTGTCACCGATGCCGGGCAATACCAGGAAAGAAGCCGAGAACTCCGGTTCCGATTCTGATGCGACTAAGAAAAAGATAGTCCAGACGCTGATCGAAATGCTCGGTACGACACCTTTGAACAAAATAACCGTGGGAAACCTCTGTTCCACGGCCAAGATCTCCCGTCAGACCTTTTACTACCACTTCAGCGATATCGTGAACGTCTACCTCTGGGCCGTCTCCTCCAAGATGCGTTACGGCCTCACGGATTATTCCGCATTCATCGCCCCCGACCCCTCGGACTACATCCTGGACCTGTGCTACGCCATCAAGGCCAACGTCTTCCTGACGAACGCGTTCTACAGCCTGTACCAGATCGAGCTCCTGGACTCCCTGCGCGACTTCTTCTTCAACGTCTGCAGGGTGAGCCTCAACTGCTCCCTGGGGGAGGACGCATCGAAGATCGATGTCGACGCGTTCGCCTATTTCATCGCCTGCGGCTACGTGGGCACAGTGTTCGAGTGGATCAGGAGGGGAATGAAGGACGACATCAACGGCGTCCTCGGTGCCATGTTCAGGACCTGCCGCGCATCCATGGCCAATGCCGCGAGGCAGTTCGCCGAGGAATCCTCGAAGTGATCCTGGCTCTCCTCGTCATCTTCTTCCGCCAGGCGTTTTTCCCATGTTGCGGAGGACGAAAGACATTTTAACTCGACTTCAGTACCGCCACTCAAGGGCCTGTGGGCTAGCTTGGTATACTTGTGCCTTCGGGAGGCATAGACCTCGGTTCAAATCCGGGCAGGCCCACTCTTCCAGAGTTTTTTTTACATCGATTCGCAAGTCCGATATACGCATCCGTCGATTACCGGACGTGTTCCGTCTCCTCTTCGTCTGTCACGCGAACGTCTGCCGCAGTCCACTTTGCGAGTTCGTGATGAAGCAGATCGTCTTCGAAAGGGGCCTCTCCGATGCCTTCGAGATAGCCTCCGCCGGCACCGATCCCGACGAGGGGTGCGACATATGGTTCCGTTCCAAGGAGGTCATGGATGCCAACGGCATCCCGTGGGAGAGCCGCTGTGCCAGACAGCTTATGCCTGAGGAATACGGGGATTGGGACATGTTCGCCGTCATGGATTACGAGAACCTCTCCGAAGCGACCCGGATCCTGGGGGGAGACCCCGAGGGGAAGGTCCGTCTCCTGCTGGGGGACAGGGCGGTCGGCGACCCCTATTATCACGGCGATTTCGAACGTACGCTCCTGGAGGTCAGGAAGGGATGCGTCTCACTGCTGGGGGACATCCTCAGGGACAACTCCGGGATCCGGATCGTCTGACTTTCCCCGTTCCTGATTGTATTTCTTCCCGGCGAAGAGCAGGAGGAAGGAGCTCACCACCACGGCGACCGAGCCCACGTTGTGGATGATCGCCCCCTCGACGGCGCCGACGGTACCGGTCACCGCTAAGGCGACAGCCATGAAGTTCCACCCCATCCCGAACGCGATGTTCGCCTTGATGCGGGTGAGCATCTTCGAGGTGAGGTATCTGAGGTAGGGTATCTTGCCCAGTTCGTCGCCCACGATGACCATGTCGGACACGTCGATCGCCATGCCGCTGCCGGTCCCGCCCATGGCGATGCCGATGTCGGCGGCCTTCAGGGAGGGTGCATCGTTGATGCCGTCCCCGATCATGCAGACGATCTTTCCCTCATCCTTCATCCTCGTTATTGCGCCGAGCTTGTCCTCCGGACGGCATCCCGGCACGTATTCAGAGATGCCTACGTCGGCGGCCACGGCGGATGCTGCGCCCTCCGAATCCCCGGTGAGCATGATGCATTCCGCACCTCCCGCGCGGATGGCGGCGACGGCATCCCTGGCTCCTTCCCTGATGGCGTCTCCGATGACTATGACCGCAACCGGCACGGAATCCACCGAGACGCATACCGCGGTGTCCTTCCCGGCGTCGATGAGGGAGGGGTCGGTGCCGGTGAAGGCGGCGTTCCCGACCGAGACTCTGTGTCCCTCCACGTTGGCGGAGATCCCCGCTCCCGCGGTGACTGCCACGTCAGTAGCATCGGGGAGCTGCATGTTCCCGCACCTCCTGAGTATGGCGGCCGCGTAGGGGTGTTCCGATGAGGACTCCGCCGCGCCGGCGAACCTGAGGACGGTCCGCCCGTCCATGTCCCCGAGCAGTCTGATCCAGACCACTTCGGGCTTTCCTTCGGTAAGCGTACCTGTCTTGTCGAACACCACCCTGTCGACGGAGGTCATGGTCTCGAGGGAATCCCCGTCGCGGACGAGGATGCCGTGCTTCGACAGGTTGCCTATCGCGGCCACGACCGCGGTGGGCGTCGCGAGGATGAACGCGCAGGGGCAGAACACGACCATCACGGTGAGCGCCCTGTGGACATCCTCCGTCAGGAGGAGGACGAGTGCGGTCAATCCGAACACGCAGGCCACGAGGTAGGTGGCCCAGCGGTCGGCCGTTTTCACTATCCTGGTCTCGGTGTCCGCCTCGCCCACCATGCGTACGAGCCTCTGGAAGGAGGAGTCGTCCGCGGTGCGGGTGACCTCGATGTCCAGCGTCCCGTGCTGGTTGACGGTCCCGCTGTAGACCTCGTCCCCCTCGGTCTTGGCGACGGGCACGGGCTCTCCGGTGAGGGAGGATTGGTCGACGTAGCTGTTCCCGGACAGGACGGTCCCGTCCAGGGGGACGACGGCTCCGGGGAGGATGCGCACCCTCGCGCCGATTGGGACCGATTCCGGAGGACGGAGGCTCACCCCGTCGGGGCCGACCACGCGGACCTCGTCGGGGATCGTGTCGGCGAGGGCCTCCACCCCTGCACGCGAACGTGCGGCGGAGACGTCCTCGAGGAGCCCTCCGAGAGCCATGATGAACGCGACCTCCCCGGCCACGAAGTACTCCCCCATCGCGACGGATGCGGCTATCGCCATCGCCACGAGGACGTCGGCCTTGATGTCGTGCCTGAGGACGAGGCCCGTCACCGCCTCCCAGAGGATGGGTGCGCCGCAGAGGGCGATGGCGATCCACGCGGGGTCGACGGGTTCGTTCCAACCCGCGAACGAGATCACCAGCGAGATGGCGGAGACTACGGCGAACAACGCTGAACGGTACATATCGTCCTTCAGATAATCGACGATTGTACGATTCTTATCCATGTATTACGTCTCGCATTACAAGGTCTTAACCTTATCCCTCTTCTGACCCCCGTGTACATACGAAATCCGATTCTGTAGCACCCTGGTGTTACGGTGTTAAAAAGTGTGGTACTGCGTAATACCAAATCCGCGATAGTGCGACCGGCCCTCCGCCGTATCCGACGATAGACGTCCCCTGGATATGGAACGGTGTTTTATCCCCCCTCTTCTATGACGTGCGCGTGAAGGTCGAAGCCCGCACGGAGATCGTCATCAACGGCGAATCCATCACCCACCGTCAGCTCGAGGCGCTTGAGGCCGTTTCGCGCACGGGCAGCATGTCCGCCGCCGCGAAGGAGCTGGGGGTATCGGTCCCCGTGGTCCACAAGTACATCTCGAACATCGAGGCGGCCGCCGGGGAACCCGCGGTGAAGTCGACCCCATCCGGGAGCACCCTCACCCCCACGGGCGAGGCAATCCTCCGCCGTTTCATCGAGTGCGAGGCCCGCTGCAGGGACGACAGGGGGTACACCGTGGGATGCAGTCCCGTCACATCGGACCTCGTCACCTCCGTGTTCTCCGCTCTCAAGATGACGGATGTGGAGCTCGTGGTCTCCGACGATGCCCACAACGTCCGCTCCATGTAGGAGGGACTGGCGGACATGGTCATCATCGACGATCCACTGTACCTCTTCGACATCGACGAGTGCGGTTTCGAATCGGACGAGATCGGCAACATGGGGATGGTCTACGTGGACAACGGTCCCGTCTTCATACGTTACAAGTACGGTGCGCAGAGGGTGGCCTTCATGTTCCTCGACACCGGCCGCAGGGAGTACACCATCGAGTCCGAGACCCACTCCCTCGCCGAACTGCTGGGATCGAACAAGAGCTTCTTCGTGGACGAGTTCCTCCTGATGAGGAAGGGGCTCCGCCTGAAGAGCGCCGTGGACCCCAAGATCCTCCGCCACACGATCACCGCGGTATACCGTTCCGACGACAAAACCGCGGTGAAACTGGTCGCTTCGATGAAACAGCGCCACCGTGAGTGAATTTTGGTATACCTTATAGGATATATCCACACCAAATCCATCCTTTTCTATTATATACGATAAGAAAATTTTTGATGCCAAGAGGCTGAATCTATGGAGTACAAAGCTGACCCCGAATTCCAGAAGGCCCTTGCCGCCGTCGGCGGAGAGGGTGCATCTCTTTGCTTCCAGTGCGGAACCTGCACTGCCGGCTGCCCCTCCGGCCGCCGCACCTCCTACCGTGTCCGCAAGCTGGTCCGCATGGCCCAGCTCGACATGAAGGACGAGATCCTCAACAGCGAGGAGCTGTGGATGTGCAGCACCTGCTACACCTGCGTGGAGCGCTGCCCCCGCCGCGTCCCCATCGTCGACATCGTTGTCGGACTCAGGAACCTCGCCGTCGCCGAGGGCAAGATCAAGCCCGCCCACAAGAAGACCGCGAGCAACCTGTACACCATGGGACACACCGTCGACCTGCCCGACAGCATGAAGCAGGTCCGCGCCTCCCTCGGACTCCCCGAGGTTCCCCCCACCTGCATGGCCAACGAGAAGGCCTTCGCAGACCTCAAGACCATCCTCGATGCCGCCGGATTCGACGCCATCGTGAAGGAGTGATTATCATGGCTAAGTACGCATTCTTCCTTGGCTGCATCGCCCCCCTCAGATACCCCGGTATCGAGAAATCCACCCGTGTCGTCTTCGAGAAGCTCGGTGTCGAGCTCGAGGACCTGACCGACGCCAGCTGCTGCCCCGCCCCCGGTGTCATCCGCGCTTTCAGCAGGACCACCTGGCTCGCCGCCGCTGCCCGCAACCTCGCCCTCGCCGAGCAGAAGGGTCTCCCCATCGTGACCATCTGCAACGGATGCTACGGATCCCTCTTCGAGGCCGCCCACGAGCTCAACCACAACGATGAGGCTCGCGCCAAGGTCAACGAGATCCTCGCCAAGATCGGCATGGAGTACAAGGGAACCACCGAGGTCTTCCACTTCGCCGAGGTCCTCTACAAAGAGGTCGGAATCGAGAAGATCAAGGCCGCTTTCACCAAGCCCCTCGACTACAAGATCGCCGTCTTCTACGGATGCCACTTCCTCAAGCCCAGCGACATCAAGAACCTCGGAGACACCGAGGACCCCAAGATCCTCGACGAGCTCGTCGAGGCTACCGGCTGCCAGTCCATGCCCCGCAGGCAGAAGACCCTCTGCTGCGGATCCGGTGGAGGTCTGAAGGCCGCCTTCGGTGACGTCGCCAAGCAGTTCACCCAGACCAACCTCGAGAACATGAAGGAGTCCGGTGCCCAGGCCATCGTCGACGTGTGCCCGTTCTGCCACCTGCAGTTCGACACCTCCCAGGCCGCTCTCGGCTTCAACATCCCTGTGCTGCACCTCTCCCAGCTCTACGGTCTCGCCATGGGCATGACCAAGGACGAGCTGGCCCTCGGCCTGCACAAGGTCCCCGTCGAGCTCTGAGTTCAAAATCACTTAAGGGGGGAAACCCCCTTCTCTTCCCATTCTTTCAACCTTGATTTCTCACAGGCGATGTACCTGTTTTCCCGGTGTTCCGGAACCCGGAAAAATTGGCAAATGCATATATACAAGCGGTACTACCCTAACAAGGAAAAATTATCCTAATTATGATAATTTGAAAACTACTGGCTATGGCTTGATTTGAATTTGCTCAAAAAACAATGGTTCTAAGAGTCATTATATACTACAAGCGGATGGGAAGCGACAGTTAAGGTGTCATATCATGGCAGGTAACAAGAGCAACGCAGCAGTGAAGAAGAGCAAGGACAAGTGGAAAGCGAAAGAGTGGTACAACATCCACGCTCCCCGCATGTTCAACGAGACCGTCGTCGGCGAGACCCCCGCCGCCGACCCCGAACTCCTGATCGGCCGCCAGGTCGAGGTCACCGTCCAGGAGCTCAACGACGACTTCTCCAAGATGCACATCAAGGTCATCTTCTCCATCAACAACGTCGACGGACATGAGGCCAAGACCGAGTTCATCGGCCACACCCTTACCTCCGAGTACGTCCGCAGGCTCACCCGCAGGAAGAAGACCAAGACCGACCACGTCGTCGATGTCGAGACCGCCGACGGATACGTCCTCCGCATCAAGACCATGTCCATCGCCGACCGCCGCATCCAGGCTTCCCAGGAAGAGGCCATGCGCGGAAAGATCAAGGAGTTCCTCGAGGCCTACGGCGCTTCCCACAAGCTCGCCGAGATCATCAAGGACATCGTGATCACCGGCGACCTCGCCAAGGAGACCGCCAAGGCCTGCCACGTCATCGTCCCCATCAAGAGGATCGAGATCCGCAAGACCGAGGTCCTCCGCAAGGGAGAGGGCGAGCCCGAGTCCATCGTCGCCGCCTCCAAGGCCGAGGAGCCCGAGGCCCCCGCCGAGGCCCCTGCCGCCGAAGAGCCCGCTGCCGAGGAGGCCCCCGCTGAGGAGCCCGCCGAGGAGCAGGCCTCCGAGTGATTCTCAAACTCCAACGGGGGCTCCGGCCCCCTTCTTTTTGTTTTAGGTGACCTCCGTGTTGACGGGGGTGCCTGCCCCACATTGCCCCTGGAACGGCCCAGGAGCCACGTCGTCCTTCGCAGGGACTAACCTCCCTTCGGCACATGGTTTTGTCCCCCGGGCCGATCCAGGGGCAATACCCGGCTTTTCACCCCCGGAAAAACCGTGTACCGGGGCCCCCGCGGACATCTTCCCGTGCCATCAACACGCTGGTCACCTATGGCCTAATCCAGCTGGCGGCCGGGTCCCGCCATCACAACCAATATAAACGATAACCGATTGGCGCGGAATAACGCCGGGATGGCTCAGCCTGGTAGAGCGTCGGACTCATAGGGTTCAGGTTGCACTGACCTCACCAGGGAAATCCGAAGGCCGAGGGTTCGAACCCCTCTCCCGGCACCATATTTTGGTCCGTCTTTCCCTTCTGCGCCGTATTTTATATCGCGCGCACGATGTTGGATTCATGAGGCTCATCATCTACAACGGCAAGGGAGGCGTCGGCAAGACATCCGTGTCCGCCGCCACCGCGAAGCGCCTGGCCGAGAAGGGCCACCGTACGATCATCATGAGCGTCGACACCGCCCATTCCCTGGCGGACTCCTACGATGTGGACCTCGGTCCCGTCCCGGTCAACATCGCCCCGAACCTCGATGTCTTCGAGCTCAACATCGTCCACGAGATGAGGACGCACTGGAGCAACATCCAGGAGTACCTCAGCGCGTTCATGGTCTCCCAGGGCCTCGACGGCATCTCCGCCGACGAGATGGCCATATTCCCCGGCATGGAGATGGTCGCCGCACTGCTCTACGTGCTCACGTTCAAGAAGGAGGGTAAGTACGATGCCGTGGTCATAGACACCGCGCCCACCGGCGAGACCCTCAGGCTCCTCAGCTTCCCGGACGTCTCCAGCTGGTACATCGACCGTCTCTTCGGCATCGTCAACAAGCTTCTCGGCATCGCCAGGTTCACCATCGCCCACATGATGGACATCCCCCTGCCGTCCAAGCAGGCCATGAAGGAGGTCGAGGTCCTCAAGGGACAGCTCAAGGACGTCAAGGCCATCCTGGAGGATTCCGAGAACACCACCATCAGGCTCGTCCTCAACCCCGAGAGGATGGCCATCAACGAGACCCGCCGCTCGTACACCTACATGTCCCTCTACAACAAGAACGTGGAGTGCCTGGTGATCAACAAGGTCATCCCCGAGGACGCCGACGGGGAGTTCATGAAGGTCAAACTGGAGGAACAGCGTGGATACATGAAGATGATCCACGAATCCTTCGACCCGCTGAGGATCCTCCAGGCCAACATGCTCACCACGGAGATGAGGGGGATGGAGAAGCTCTCCCTCCTCGCCGACATGCTGTTCGGGGATTCCGACCCCATCGAAGTCTACTCCGACAGGAGCCCCATGTCCTTCACCGAGGCGGAGGACGGCAACATCCTCCTCAACCTCAAGGTGCCCTTCGTCGAGGCCGGCGACATAGAACTGTTTAAGGGCAAGGAAAACACTATTATCGTCCATATAGGGGACCAGAACCGCACCATCACCCTCCCGACCACCTTGGTCGACGCGGAGATAATGTCCGCCGAGGTGGGTGACGGCATGCTGATCATCAAGTTCAGGAGGCCCGCGAATGAGCAATGAAGACACTCAGGAATTCTACGAGAAGAACAAGGAGATCATCGACCGCATCATAGCCGAGAAGGAGGCCGAGAAACAGCAGGCGAGGTCCAAGGAGGAGAGGTTCCGCGAGGACTACCTCCGCGCCATGGACGCCGCCGAGGACCTCCGCGACGCGCTCTTCGGCTTTGGCCGCGCCCAGTCGGAGTACCTCGACAGGTACGGACGCTCCGAGTTCGAGAGGATGAGGATGCACAGCATGCTCGAGAGCGAGCGCTTCCGCGCCCGCATGTACGAGTCCAGGGACAGGTTCAACGCCGATTTCGACAAGATGTTCGGGTTCATCTCCGACCCCGAGATCCAGAAGCACGTCCTCGGTGCGGGGATGGAGCTCATCGGCGCCTTCACCGCCCTGCTGGAGAACGGGCCCTTCCCGGAGACCGTGAAGGAGGCCGTCCGCGTTAGCAACATGGTCAGGAACGAGGAGTACTGCTCCCAGAACCCCGACTGCAAGGTCCGCGCCCGCAGGACCGAGGAGCCCAAGGCGGGTTCCGTGAAGATCGAGGTCAAACCCAAGGGGAACGACGAGTGAATCCCGAATACGGCGGATTGGCGGTGCAGATCGCCCGCGACTCCGCTCTCGCCGAGATAAGGCACAAGGGGACCGGCGTCCCGAAGGCCCTCCCGATGGAGTTCGGTGAGAAGACCGGCGTCTTCGTCACCGTCCTGGAACATCCCGACCGCAGTCTGAGGGCCTGCATAGGGTATCCGGAGCCAGTGATGGGGCTGGCATGGGCCATCTCCGCATCCGCCGAGGGCGCCGTGCACGACCCCCGTTTCCCCACGCTCACGGAGGAGGAGGTCGAATCCTGCGTCTTCGAGGTCACCGTGATGACCCCTCCCGAGGAGATAATCTACGACAGCGAGGAGGAGCTGAAGTCCCAGATAGTCATCGGACGCGACGGGCTCATCATCGAGCACATGCTGCGCAAGGGACTGTTCCTCCCCCAGGTCCCCGTGGAACAGGGATGGGACATCGACGAGTACCTCGGCCACCTATGCCAGAAGGCGGGGCTGAGGTACGATGCGTGGCATACCAGCCACCCCGTGTTCAGGAAGTTCACCGGCGAGATCTATTCGGAGGACGTCCCCCACGGGACCGTCACGAGGAGGGAGATCTGATGCCCGACATGGTAATCTGCGGCAAGATGTTCGTCGAGGGGGCTCTCCAGTACGCCGAGGTCGCTGTCGACGACGGGAAGATATCCGCGGTCGCGAAGCACATCCCCGGCGGGGACGAGAGGATCGAGCTGGGTTCCAGCAAGACGGTCCTCCCCGGATTCATCGACCCCCATGTGCACCTCCGCGACCCCGGCATGACTCAGAA
Organism: Thermoplasmata archaeon; assembly: GCA_015063225.1. Lineage (GTDB taxonomy): Archaea > Thermoplasmatota > Thermoplasmata > Methanomassiliicoccales > Methanomethylophilaceae > Methanomethylophilus. Next base: position 23,511 of record SUSU01000010.1, read on the forward strand.
AGAGGATTTCTCCACCGGCACCCTTTCCGCCCTGTGCGGCGGGGTGACCTGCATCCTCGACATGCCCAACACCAAACCCCCGGTCACCGACCTGGAGACGCTCATGGACAAGAAGCGCATGGTCAAGGGCCGTTCCTACGTCGACTACGGTTTCTTCGCCGCGCTCTCCCCAGGCGCGAGGATCAACCTCCTGGCTCCCCACGTCCCCGCGTTCAAGCTCTTTATGGGTTCCACCACCGGGAACATCCTCCTGAACGACGATGCGGAGATCGCCCCGCTGATGGAGCAGATCGCCGCCACCGGCCTCCCCCTCAGCGTCCATGGGGAGGACGACGCCATGATCTCGAAGGAACCCGAGAAATGCAACCGCGACCACCTTAGGAACCGCCCCGTTGCCGCGGAGTTCAGCTGCATCGACCGCCTCTCCCGCTACCCCGGCGTCAGGGTGAACATCTGCCATACCACCAACGCAGAACAGGTGGAGAGGGCGAAGGCCGCGGGGTTCACCACCGAGGTCACCATGCACCATCTCCTCTTCAACGCGGACCGCAACCCCGATGCGTTCTGCAAGGTCAACCCCCCGCTGAGGGACGAGCCCACCCGTGTGGGCCTGTTCGAGAGCTTCAGGCAGGGGAGGATAGACATGTTCGGCAGCGACCACGCCCCCCACACCGTCTCGGAGAAGGAGCAGGAGTACGGTTCCGCCCCCGGAGGGATCCCGGGAGTGGAGACCACCATCCCCATCGCCCTCGATCTTGTTAGGTCAGGTGTCATCTCCATGAAGCAGATTGTCGCCATGGGTTCGTTCAACGCCGCATCCGTCTTCAATCTCAACAAGGGCTCCATCACCGAGGGGAAGGACGCGGATTTCGCCATCTACGACTTCCGCGACGTGAGGGAGATAGACGTCCGCAGGCTGCATTCGAAGTGCGGCTGGTCCCCGTACGGCGGGATGAGGGCGGTCTTCCCCGATATGGTTATAACTGGCGGCAGGGTAGCGCTGGAGGACGGCGAGCCCTGCGGCGAACCGGCAGGAAGGGACATCCGTGGCTGAAATGAGAATCGATTATTCCGAGACCGAGGGCCGTATGGCCGAATGCCCCGAGGGATGCGGCATGTGCTGCCTCTGCCAGCCGGAGATCCTCGATTCCGAGATACCTTTCTTCCGCAAGAACCACCCCCAGAGCGTCTGCCGCACCAAGGGCCCGGACGGATACACCGCCATCAAGCTCAAGAAGGGCAGGGGTTCCTGCGTCTTCCTCAACTCCGACAGGAGGTGCGAGGTCTACGACCACCGCACCACCTACTGCAGGCAGTTCCCCTACCACATCTACGTCTCCGACCGCGTGCAGGTCGAGCTGGACCTCTCCTGCCGCGGCCTCTGGACCGGGAAGGGGATCGAGGCGAGGGTCGAGGCGGAGGAGATCGTGAAGAGGGCCGGACCCCGCATAAGGGATGCCCTCCCGGAGGCCTCCGAGGTCTACCGCCAGTTCCGTCAGTACGCCGCCGAGGCCGGGGTCATGAAGGACCCCGAGTACCTCAGGGGCACCGTGGAGGAGACCCTCTACCGTTTCACCGAGCAGGAGTTCCTCTGCAAGGTCCTCGAGGCCTCGTCCGAGCTCCCCAACATGACCATTGCGGACGCCATGAAGCCCGGTAAGTCCGACCTCCGCGAACTGAACGCGGCCGCCCGTGAGGCCGCCCTGGAATCCCTTTCCACCGACGACCCCCTGAGCATGCCCGTGTACTGCTCCGAGGATTTCTCCTGGAACCTCTTCTCCGCCGACGGGGGCAAGATCGAGTGGCTCACCCTGGACGACGAGGGGGAGTTCAAGCACCGCGGCTACGTCAACGCGATGGACATCTCCCTCCCGGAGCTCACCGACGAGGGCAGGGACGTCCTCGCCGATTATCTGAGGATCCTGAATCGCAGGGACAGCTTCATGGGCAGCGTGTTCTTCAACGAGGACGCCAACGGCTATGAGGACGACCTCGCCAACGCCTACTACGGCAGCATGGCCTCCGCCGCCCTCGACGTCATGTGGAGGGCCGCCCTCCTGGACCACTTCTTCGGCACCGGCTTCGGGAAGGACGGGATGAGGGAGGCCGTGATGTTCTACGACATGGACCGTCTGGACGCTCCGGCCATCGGCGCCTTCATCTGACTCTTATACTCTATAAAGGCCAAGTTTCTTATATGGCATGCTTATTGGGAACTTCAGACAGGCCCGTCCCATCGCGATTGATGGCAATTTCGGGCCAGGAGAGTAACAATCATGGGAGCAGGAACAGCATCGCAGGGACGTCACAACAAGCACAAGACGCACATCCCCTGCCGCCGCTGCGGAAAGCGCTCTTACAACATCCGCAAGGGTGTCTGCGCTTCCTGCGGCTACGGAAAGACCGCCCGCATCAGGTCCTACGAGTGGGCGAAACTCCGCGACTGAAGGTGAGTCAAAACGGGCCCGAGGCACTATTGCGGTGTGGTCGGCATCAATGCCGGTCATGACGTCAACGCAATGTTGCAGAAGGCCCTGATGATCCTTCAGCACAGGGGTCAGGACACGGCCGGCATCTCGGTTTTTGACGGCCAGTCCATAAACACAGTCAAAGACGCCGGTCTGGTGACCACGGCACTCCCCAGGGACCGTATCGCATCTGCCGTCGGTACCGTCGGTATCGGCCACGTCCGCTATGCCACCACCGGCAGCAAGAACCCCAAGAACGCCCAGCCCATGACCATGGTCACGGGGTCCGGTCAGATCGCCATCGCCCACAACGGCGACCTCACCAACTACGAGGCGAAGAAGAACGTCCTGCTCCAGCAGAACGCCGTTTTCCAGACAGACTCCGACACGGAGCTCATCATCAACATCCTCTCCCGCTTCCTCTCCGCCGCCGCCGACCCCGTCCGCGCCCTCAGGAAGACCATGGGCGAGATAGACGGCGCCTATGCCCTCACCATCCTCATCAACGGGAACCTCTACGCCGTGAGGGACCCCCACGGCATCCGCCCCCTCATCCTCGGGAAGCTCCCCGACGGATACGTCGTCGCCTCCGAGAGCACCGCCCTGGACGCCCTGGGCGCGGAGGTCATCAGGGATGTCTGTCCCGGCGAGATCCTCGAGATCGGCAAGGACGGTTTCAAGTCGTTCATGCCCGAGGTCCCCGTCCAGTCGGCCCACTGCATGTTCGAGTGGATCTACTTCGCCCGCCCCGATTCCGTCATCGACGGCGAGTGCGTCTACAACGTCCGCAGGGAGATCGGCAGGATCCTCGCAAAGGAGCACCCCGCGAAGGGTGCCGACCTGGTCATGCCCATCCCCGATTCCGGGAGGGCCCACGCCATCGGGTTCTCCCAGGGTTCCGGCCTCCCCTACGAGGAAGGCTTCATGAAGAACCGCTTCGCCGAGAGGACGTTCATCCTCCCCGACCAGAGGGAGAGGGAGATCGCCGTCAGGGGCAAGATGAACCCCATCAGCAGCACCGTCTCCGGGAAGAGTATCGTCATCGTCGACGACTCCATCGTCAGGGGGACCACCCTGAAACAGCTCATCATCATGCTCAGGGACGCCGGCGCCAGGGAGGTGCACGTCAGGGTGGGCAGCCCGCCCATCATCGCCCCCTGTTATTACGGCGTGGACATGAAGACCAGGGACCAGTTCATCGCCAACGGCAACACCGTGGAGGACATCCGTCGCATCCTCGGCGCCGACTCCCTCGGTTACATCTCCATCGAGGGCCTCGTCAAGGCTGTGAGGAAGAGCGAGAACGACCTCTGCCTCGCCTGCCTCAACGGACGCTACCCCACCCGCATCGACGGCGAGGAGGAGCGCTTCCAGACCCGTCTCGACGACCACGGTTCGTTCTGAAACGGGGTCCTTTTATTCTTTACAGAATATTATGTATCCTGTCGGAATCACGATAAGGATAATTCTTTTAATAGCCCCGAGGCTACTATTTTCGATATTCGTGACGAAGACATATGAGGAAATCAACGAGAAGATACGCGCCAAGAAGGCTGTCGTGTACACTGCGGAGGAGGTGATCGACCTCGTCAGGAAGAAAGGTGCCGAGAAGGCCGCCGAGGAGGTCGACGTCGTCACCACCGGTACCTTCGGCGCCATGTGCTCCTCCGGGGCTTTCCTCAACTTCGGACACGCCTCACCTCCCATCAGGATGACCGACATCCGCCTCAACGGGGTCGAGGCGTACGGCGGTCTCGCCGCCGTGGACACCTACATCGGCGCCACCGCGCTGGTCGATCCCCCGGGCAAGGATTACGGGGGCGCCCACGTCATCGAGGACCTCGTGGCCGGCAAGGACGTCCACCTCCACGCGTGGGGTCCCGGCACCGACTGTTACGTGAGGAAGGACATCGACACCACCATCAACCTCGACGACATCAACGAGGCCTACCTCTACAACCCCCGCAACTGCTACCAGAACTACAGCATCGCCACCAACGGGAGCGACCGCACCATCTACACCTACATGGGCAAGCTCCTCCCGAGGATGAAGAACGCCACCTACAGTTCCGCGGGACAGCTCTCCCCCCTCCTGAACGACCCCCACTGCGACACCATCGGCATGGGGACCAGGATCTTCCTGGCTGGAGGAGAGGGATACGTCACCTGGCAGGGCACCCAGTTCAAGACCACCCCGGAGGAGGTCAACGGCGTCCCCGTCTCCGGCGCCAGGACGCTCGCCCTCATCGGGGACATGAAGCAGATGGACGCGAAGTACCTCCGCGGCCTCTCCATCACCGGATACGGGATCTCCCTCGCCATCGGCGTCGGTATCCCCATCCCCATCCTCAACAAGGACATCATGCAGCGCTGTGCCATATCCGACGAGGAGATCTACGCCGAGCTCAACGATTACAGCGTGCACGCCAACCGCAAGGCCCTCGCCCGCTACAACTACGCCCAGCTCAGGAGCGGCTCCATCGAATACGAGGGGAAGAAGATCCGCACCTCGTCCATGTCGTCCATGGAGGGCGCCAGGAAGGTCGCGGCCGAGCTCAAGGATTGGATCGTGAAGGGCGAGTTCGAACTGAACAAGCCCTGTCTGTCATTGCCGAAGGAGGCTTCCCTGAAGCCCCTCATCGAGTGGAAGGAGTGATACCGTGGACGCGAAACTCAAGATCGATTTCAACGAAGGGAATGTCCAGGGCTCCGTCGCCCGCATCCTCGTGTCCGAGTTCGACCTCGTGCCGAACATCCTCAAGGCCCAGATCGAGGGGGACGGGAGCGGCATCATGATTGTCAGCATCAACGCTCCCGAGGAGGTCATCCGGAAGTGCATCGACCGTCTCAACTCCCTCGGATTCATCGCGTCCAAGATGGATGTCCACATCCTCCACGACGACGACCGCTGCTGGAGCTGCGGCGCCTGCACCTCGGTCTGCCCCACCAAGACGATCTACCTCGACAAGGACACCTTCGAGTTCCGTGCCCATCCGGACACCTGTATCGCCTGCGGTTCCTGCCTCGACGCCTGCCCCGTGAGGGCATTGTCCCTGAACCAATGAGGGAGAGTTTCAGTTTCCGGGAGACTATCGCGACCATCGTCTGCGACCCGGAGTTCCTGGGAACGGTCAGGAAGGGCATTTTCGAGGCCCGCGACATCATAGAGTCGAAGATCTCCGACGACCCGTTCTTCGGAATAACTTACGACCCCTATCCTGTGTCCCCGAAGGACGACCTGCTCATCAGGAGGATGTGCAACGCCTCCGTCCTCGCGGGTGTCGGCCCCATGGCGGGCGTGGCCGGTGCCGTTGCCGTCTACGCGGTGGAGGCCGCCCAGGCATCCGGCGCGAAGGAGGCCATCGTGGAGAACGGAGGGGACATCGCCTTCCTGTCGGACCGCCGCAGACCCGTGGGTCTCTTCGCGGACCATCCTGTGCTGAAGGATGTGGCCTTCGACATGTACTGCGATCATATCACTGGCATCTGTTCGTCATCTGCCAAGATAGGTCCTTCGGTATCCTTCGGGAGCAGCGACGTCTGTACGGTGTTCTCCAACGATGTGATCCTGGCGGATTGCTGCGCGACCGCTCTGGGCAACAAGGTTACTTCCGAGGATGCCGTAGCATCCGCACTCGAGGCTATCTGTGCCGTGGAGGGCGTGAAGGGATGCATGGCGGTCTGCGGGGGGAAGGTGGCGGTCTGCGGCGATGTTCCCGAGCTCATTCCCGCACATGTGGACGTCTGACTGGCCCGGAAGAATCCGGATCGGCGGCCTCTCTGGATAAAGTTTTAAGTACATTGAGCGAGTGCCGAGTCATACTCAACTGGGCAGGTAGATCAGTTGGAAGATCGCTACATTGGCATTGTAGAGGTCGCGAGTTCGAATCTCGCCCTGTCCACTCATTTTACTCCATTACACTTGAGCTCGCAATGCTGTGAACTCTGTCGATTCTGTCTTTGCTTGTCTTGCACGGTCTCCTTTCCCTCATGACCGCCGTCCCCTGTCTGTTCGAAGGGGATGCCATCGCCGGATCTCTTCCCGCGGTTCTTCCGTATCGTGATTGATGGCGGTATCCAACCGTTTTTATGGTATCGTATAAAATACAGCCGTTAACTGGATTAATTGTATTGATGTTGTATATTAAGCAGAGTTATGGAAGATTACTCTCTACTCCAACTATTATTTAATGTTTGTTTACTAATAATACACAATTTATCAAAAAATAACTAAAATGATAACAGCAACAACAAAAAATGTTAAGAAAAGCAATATTTTTTATTGATTCAAACAACAAAACATCCATCATTCCGAAATTTTATATATAGATGGATTGGGATTTTTACATTATGTACAAGGACATTCTTGTTGCTGTAGACGGTAGCGAGTCCAACAAGCCCGCCGTCCTGACCGCATTGGAGTGTGCTAAGGAGCTGGGTGCGAAGGTCACCGCCATATGTGTCTTCGACATCGGCAGCTCGAACGCATCCGTCTGGGGAATGGGCGAGAACAAGGAATTCATGATCGAGGCCGCGAACAAGGGTCTCTCATTCGTGGTGAACACCGCCGCCGAGATGGGAATCCCGCTGGAGACCAAGATCTCTATCGGCAGGCCCGCCGAGGCCATCTGCGTGGAATCCAAGAACCACGACCTTGTGATCGTAGGTACACACGGCCGCACCGGTGTGGCGCGTGCGCTCATCGGTTCCGTCGCCGAGAGGGTCGTCAGGATGGCCCCCGTCCCGGTGCTCATCTGCCGCGATGTGATGAATCCGAAGGAGGTCGTTAATTAAAGACTAAGCCACGCCGTTTCCATACACTCCTCCCCGCGGCGGTACATTGCGGTTCTCCGCCGCGGGTTTTTTTATTGACTTATTTTATCAGATTGTTTTATATAGAACCGCAATAGTATCTCGGATATCAATCCGTGAGGTCTGACTATTATGGCAAAGAGACAGTTCAAAACGGAATCCAAGAAAATCCTCGACATGATGATTAACTCGATCTACACCCACAGGGAGATCTTCCTTAGGGAGATCATCTCCAACTCCTCGGATGCGATCGACAAGCTCCACATCAAGGCCCTCGAGGACCCTTCCGTCGGCAAATCCAAGGAGGATTTCCGCATCGACATCAAGGTGGACAGGGATGCCCGTACTATCACCGTCACCGACAACGGTATTGGCATGACCGCCGAGGAGATGGACAAGAACCTCGGATGCATCGCCCACAGCGGCACCCTCGAGTACAAGGAGAACCTCGGCGACGATGCCGACTCCGAGGCCATCGGACAGTTCGGTGTCGGATTCTATTCCGCATTCATGGTGGCCGACAAGGTCACGGTCATCTCCAAGGCCTACGGGTCGGAGACCGCCAACAAATGGGAGTCCTCAGGCCCCGACGGCTACTCCATCAAGGAGTGCGAGAGGGACGGCGTCGGTACTGACGTCATCATGCACATCAAGGAAGAGGAGGACGGTGAGGAGATCGACGATTTCCTCGAGACCGAGAGCATCCGCGAGCTCGTGAAGAAGTACTCCGACTACATCCGCTGGCCCATCCACATGACCGTGGACGAGAGCGAGTGGGAGGAGACCGGCGAGAAGGACGAGGAGGGCAAGCCCAAGAAGGAGCTCGTCACCCGCAAGGTCGACAAGGTCGTCAACAGCATGGTCCCCATCTGGAGGCAGTCCAAGGAGGACGCCCCCGACGAGAAATGCATCGAGTTCTACCAGTCCACCTTCCACGACTACGAGAAACCCACCGGGCTTCTCAGGGTGTCCGCGGAGGGCAGCATCTCCTACAAGGCGCTCCTGTTCATCCCCGCCCGCACCCCCTTCGACTTCTACACCAGAGAGTACAAGGCCGGACTGCAGCTGTACTCCAACGGCGTCATGATCATGGACCACTGCGACGATCTCCTCCCGTACTGCTTCCGCTTCGTCAGGGGTGTCGTCGATTCCCCCGATTTCACCCTGAACATCTCCAGGGAGGTCCTACAGCACGACCGCCAGCTCCAGGCCGTCGGTTCCTACCTCACCAAGCAGGTCAAGAAGGAGCTCGCCCGCATCCTCGAGGAGGACCGCGAGAAGTACGAATCCTTCTGGCACAGCTTCGGGAAGATCATCAAATACGGTACCGTGGACGGTTACGGAAAGGATTCCGAGCTCCTGAAGGACCTCATCCTCTTCCGTTCCGCCAGGGACGACAAGTACGTCACCCTCGCCGAGTACGTAAAGGGCATGCCCGAGGGTCAGGAGAAGATCTACTACGTCAGCAGCGACTCCGTCGCCCACGCCAAGGCCCTCCCCCAGGCCGAACCCGTGTTCGCCAAGGGCTACGACGTGATGGTGTTCGACGACGAGATCGACACCTTCGTGACCAACATCCTCCGCGAATACGAGGGTAAGAAGTTCTGCAACATCACCTCCGACGACCTCGGGCTCGAATCCGAGGAGGACAAGAAGGAGGCCGAGAAGAAGGACGAGGAGTTCAAGGAGGTCACCGACTTCTGCAAGGAGACCCTCGGCGATGCCGTCGCGGAGGTCAAGATCTCCCGCAAGCTGAAGAGTCACGCCGTCCTCCTGTCCACGCAGGGCGGGGTCACCTTCGAGATGGAGAAGTACTTCAGGGAGATGCCCGGGAACGAGGAGGAGGGGATAAAAGCATCCCGTGTCCTCGAGCTCAACTCCGAGGCCCCCGTCTTCCAGACGCTCCGTGATGCCATCGGGTCCGACAAGGAAAGGGCCGCGGACATCGTCAGGGTCATGTACGGACAGGCCTGCCTCATGGCCGGTCAGCCCCTGGACGACCCCGTCGGCTATTCCGATCTCGTCCTCAGGATGATCTGAAACCACAATCTGCCCGGGGGTTCCCGGGCATCATTCATCCAATCCGCATTAATGCAGATTTTTTACAATGTACATTTTATCAATCTAAATCATTGGATGGGATTGGTACTCCTGATTTACAATAATCCTAGTAAGTCGTAAAAAACTGTATCATGATAGCTTAATCAGAGCTATTGGATGTAAGTTACATCCAATAATGTATGTTTCATCAATATAATTTGAGTGGTTGGTTGGAACTAATATCCAAGACCTTATATACTTCCTATGAGTATAGTATCTTGGAGAGGCGGCGCCGTGCCACTTTCCTCCGTGTGATCATCAAAAGGTTTCTCGTTCCTTTTGGAGCACCCCTCTCCTTCCTCCAATCTCGGGGGTTCTTCCCCCGAACATTATTTTATATGGCTGGGCCACGATGCTTGCACATGGATTCAGACGTATTCGCGGATTTCGTGAATGGTCATGTTCCGGAAGCCCTGATGATCGCCGCCGGACTGATGGCGCTCCTCATCGTGGCATCGTACCGCAAGGACAAGGACAGCACCACCTACAAGTTCATGATGATGCTGGGATTCCTTCTCGGGATCTTCATCATGTTCATCGCTGTGTCCCGTTATTCGAACTGGTCCACGTTCGATGCTGCCATTGTGCTTCTGGCCGGATTCACGCTGTTCATACGTCCGCTCACCAAGATCGATTTCGTACTTCTCTTCGCTCTTCTCGTGATGGGCATTGTCTACATCTATCTCGGGACGCTCACCGGCGACCTTGCCGGACTGTCCGAAGGATACCCGAGGATCATCCTCGCGGTGGTCGCCGGTTCCTTCGTGTACATGGTGTTCCACTTCCTCGAGAAGATCGTACAGTTCGTCGGCAAGGTGCTCAACTGCTGGCCCGTCCTCGCGATTTTCGGACTCATATGTCTGGCCGAGGGTGCGCTTATGCTCGCCGGCTGCGACTCCCTGTTCAACCTGGTTCAGGAATACATGAACTGAGCGGGACCAAACCCCGGGGGCTTTAGCCCCCGTTTTTCAACTATCGTGTTGGATGGGTCAATACCAGAAATGCCGTTTTCGGGCTATTCCATCCAATTTGATTAATGGTCAATTGCACCAATGAATAGTAAAATCCATATATTTTCTTTATAAAGACGCCATTTGTAAAAACAATTTTATATATAAAAACGATAAAAAAACGCATTTTTTGTCATATTCTTGTAAGATTAAGATTTACTAACTCTTCAGTGTAATAAAGTATAACAAACATAGTCTATTATACAATCCAATCCATATAGGCAGTGATGGTCGGACCAATCGGTGATACTCGAAAAGAGATATATTCCCGCAACAGGGTCTTGGATCGCCGTTACGGGAGTGCCCATCTCCTCTACATTCTTTGGAGATGTTCGTTCTCCAGGGTCAGCCGTCAGGACATCTCCCGCGAGATCGGTATCGGTGAGGGGAGCGTCCGCACCGCGATCAAGCAACTCGTCGACCTCGGACTCGCCGATACGGCCCGCAAGGGGGTCGGTCAGACTCCCGCGGGGAAGCAGTTCATGCATGACCTCGGGATCGAGTTCCCCGGTGAGCTGCCCGGTCAGGCCGTCAACGGTCCGTGCAACGTCCTCGTCATCGTTCGCGACAGCGGCCACATGATGTCTTCCTACATCTCCACGAGGGATGCGGCCATGATGAGCGGTGCGGATGGGTGCATCCCGTTCCGCATCACCGACGGCAAGTGCAATTCTCCGTTCTACGATTTCATGGGATTCGAGTATCCCGAACTCGAACCCGTCATCGGCAACTATCGCATACATGACGGAGACGCCGCGATCATCTGTGGTGCCAGGGACTTTCCGATTGCGACGGTTTCGGCCTTTTCAGCCGTGCTGGACCTTCTGGAGGAAGGCAAGATCGCGATGCCTTGGTCCTGCAACTAATCCTCGATTACTTTATATTATAGAAGCAGATTGGCCTTTTATGGGCCCGTGGCTTAGCCAGGATATAGCGCTGGCCTTCTAAGCCAGACGCCTCGGGTTCGAAAGTCCCCTAATAAGGGACCGAAAGTCCCGACGGGCCCGCCTGGCAGCGCACCGTTCAGGAGAGATTCACAATGAAGAGAGGCTCACGCGCCTGGAAGAAACGCGGTAACCAGCGTTGGAAATGGCGCAAGAAGAAAATGAGGAGAAGAAAGAGAGCAGCCAAGATGCGTAAGAAGTGATGCCGACACGCTCGGCACCACAAACTGGGGATATAGGCTAACCTGGTAGACTAGCGGGCTCCAGTTATGAGCGTGATTTGACTGAGTTTGCTGACGTTATGATGAATAACTGGAGCGATGACTCATCAATTTCATGGAGGGGTAGCTCCCCTCCGTGGTGGAAACCCGCCTATGGGGGTTCAAATCCCTCTGTCCCCACCTACGCATCTTAGATGCTTTCTTCCCGCCCCCGCGGGGGCGCATAAACCCTCTTATCCGATTTTTCGGTTTTATTCGGCGTCTTGACGCCGGTTTTTTTGATTAAAAAGGGGATCCGTCGCCATCGTGGCGACGGTTGGTGTTTCAGTTCTTGAAGCTGTGGACCGGTGCGGGGATACGTCCTCCGCGGTTCACGAAGTCCGCGCACCCGAAGGTGTTCACGGGCATGATCTCGGCCTCTCCGAGGAGACCTCCGAGGGATATAGAGTCGCCGGCCTTCTTGCCGATCACGGGGATGAGGCGGACGGCGGTGGTCTTCTGGTTGATCATCCCTATGGCCATCTCGTCGGCGATGATGCCGGAGATGGTGGACGCGGGGGTATCCCCGGGTATGGCGATCATGTCGAGGCCGACGGAGCAGACGCAGGTCATGGCCTCGAGCTTTTCGAGGGAGAGCGCGCCGATGGATGCGGCCTCGGCCATGGAGCTGTCCTCGGTGACGGGGATGAAGGCACCGGAGAGCCCGCCCACGTAGGACGATGCCATGATGCCTCCCTTCTTCACCTGGTCGTTGAGGATCGCCAGCGCTGCGGTGGTGCCGGGTGCGCCGCACTTCTCGATGCCCATCTCGTGGATGATGTCCGCGATGGAGTCCCCGACGGCGGGGGTGGGGGCGAGGGAGAGGTCGACGATGCCGAACGGCACGTCCAGTCTGGCACTCGCCTCCTTGGCGACGAGCTGGCCGACGCGGGTGACCTTGAACGCGGTCTTCTTGATGGTCTCGCAGAGGGTCTCGAAGCTCTCGCCGCGGACCTTGGAGATGGCCGTCCTGACGACGCCGGGTCCGGAGACGCCGACGTTGATGACCCTCTCCCCCTCGGTGACGCCGTGGAAGGCCCCGGCCATGAACGGGTTGTCGTCGGTGGGGTTGCAGAACACCACCAGTTTCGCGCAGCCGATGGAATCCCTGTCCTTGGTGAGTTCGGCGGTCCTGACAATCTTCTCGCCCATCAGTTTCACGCCGTCCATGTTGATGCCGGTGCGGGTGGAACCGAGGGATACGGAGCAGCAGAGGTTCTCGGTGGATGCGAGGGCCTCCGGGATGGATTCGAGGAAGATGCGGTCCGCGTCCGTCATGCCCTTCTGGATGAGGGACGAGTATCCTCCGATGAAGTTGACGCCCACCTTGTGCGCGGCGTTGTCGAGGGTCTCCGCGATCTTCACGAAGTCCTCCGGGGAATGGCAGCACGGGGCCCCGACGATGGCGGCGGGGGTGATGGATATCCTCTTGTTGATCACGGGCACGCCGATCTCGAGGGCGATCTCGTCGCCTACGGACACCAGGTCCTTGGCGGAGGCGGTGATCTTGTCGTAGATCTTCGCGCAGCAGGCGTCCAGGTCGGGATCCATGCAGTCCAGCAGGGAGATCCCCATGGTGATGGTACGGACATCGAGATTCTCGCTGGAGACCATCTCGTTGGTCTCGATGACCTCGCTTAACTCTACCATCTGCTCAGATCCTGTGCATCATGTTGAATATCTCTTCGTGCTGGGCGCGGATGGTGCATCCGACCCTCTCTCCGACCCTGTCGAGGTCCTCGGAGAGTTCCGGGAAGGATTTCTTGTACGCGCTCAGGTCGACGATCATCATCATGTTGATGAACTCCTGGACGGTGGTCTGGCTTATGTCCAGGATGTTGATGTCGTTCTCCGCGAAGTAGTTGCAGACCGCTGCGATGATGCCCACGTGGTCCTTGCCGACGAGGGTGATGACTGTTCTGTTTGCCATTGTATCACTTCGAGTGTTTCTTTCCGATACGGTCGTCCATGACCGACAGGAGGTCGCCGAGTATGGCGGATGCCGTCTCGATCCTCCCAGCCCCTCTCCCGTACACGGTGATGGGTCCGGCGAGGTCCGCGTCTATCATCGCGGTGTTGATCGTACCGCCGATGGCCAGGGGGTGGCCTTTGGGAACCAGGCGGGGGGACACCTCGAGCTTGGTCTCAGAGACCTCGCCGATGAGGCGGATGACCATGTTGCGGCTGGCCGCCAGGGCGATGGCGTCAGGGGTGATGGAGCTGATCCCGGTGATCCTGACGTCCCTGATGGTGACGTTGCGGTGGAACACGGAGTTGGCGAGGATGGTGACCTTCGCGGCGGCATCGAATCCCTCGATGTCGTTGGTGGGGTCGGTCTCGGCGTAACCCCTCTGCTGGGCCTCCTTGAGGGCTTGTTCGAAGGGCTGTCCGTTGTCCATCTTGCTCAGGATGTAGTTGCAGGTGCCGTTGAAGATCCCTTTGATGGAACGGATGTTCTCCCCGGCGAGGTTGTTGTGGCAGAGGTTGATGATGGGCATCGCTCCGCCCACGGAACCCTCGAACTTGAGCTTGCACTCGTTCTCGACGGCGAGGTCGATGAGCTCCCCGAAGCAGAGCGCGAGGGGACCTTTGTTGACGGTGATGACATCCTTTCCCCTCTCGAGTGCGCGGCGGATGTTCCTCAGTCCCGCGCCCCCGTCCTTGATGTCGGTGGGGCTGACCTCGACCAGGAGGTCGAACCCGACGGAATCGATGACGGCGACGGAGTCGGAATACGATTCGTCCCCGACCTTACCGGTCCTGAGCTTGCGTTCCTCGAGGGCCTTCATGTCGAGGCCTGCGGGGTCGCGGGCGACGGTCTTAGAGTCCATGACGCAGACGATGCGGGGCAGGTTCTCCTTGCCGAAACGTTCCTCGAGGAATTTGCTTCTCTTCTCGAGGACCTCGGCGAAACCCCTTCCGACGGTGCCGTAACCGGACATGAGGATCCTCATCGGAGCACCCCCTTGATGAGAATGAGCTTGTTCTTCCTGCAGGATTCGTCGAAGAAGACGTCGAGCTTGTCCACGTCCGCACGGTCGGAAACCTCCACGGATATCATCGCGGAACGCTTGTTGTCCTTGGTGTCGCGGGCGCTGTATCCCACATCCACGGATTCCAGGTGGACGGTCTTCGCCGCGCCCTCTATGAGCGTGTCCAGATAGGAGCCGTCGAATTTCCCGAGGATGAGGTAGTCCATGGGATAGGTCTTGCCGACGCTGCCCATGGACCCGATCTGGATATCCAGCGATTTCCAGATGTCCTTGAGCTCGTCCAGCTGTGCGGCGGTGTCCACCTCGAAGGTCACGCTGACGAGGATCCTGTCGTTGACCATCTGTTCGCGGTCGTGGACCACACCCACGATGTTCCCGTTGACCATGGATATGGGTTCCAGCGATCCAACGAGCTGACCGGGGAGGTCGCGCACGTACAGTTCTGCATTCACCTTCATTTCGGACACCTGTCTGATGGGTTTCTCCATGATTCGGATTATATTTTAAGGTGCGTGCGCGCACGCGCGTGTTAAGATATTTATTGGCTGGATGCGTTTCGTATACTCATGGTAAAGAGTATCCTGGTTGCAGTGGACGGAAGCGAGAGCAACAAGGTCGCCGTGGACACTGCCATCGTATATGCTAAGACGTTCAACGCGTCCGTTACCGCCATCTGCGTTTTCGACATCGGGAACTACGGTGTCTTGAGCCAGTCGGCGGCCGTCGGTTCCGAGCAGCTTCTGGTCGACCAGATGACCGAGTCCGCCATGTCCTACATCCGCGAGAAGATCGAGGGCACGGGCATCGACTTCAGGACGAAGACCGTTACCGGCCGCCCCGCAGAGGAGATCATCAACGAGAGCAAGGGTTACGACCTGGTTGTCTGCGGTACCATGGGAAGGACCGGCCTCAAGCGCGCCCTCATCGGATCCGTCGCCGAGACCGTCGTCCGCATGGCCCACTGCCCCGTCCTCGTCGTCCGCGAAGAGGAGTAAACCCATCATGCCCCCTTCGGGGGGCCGTTTTCCCTAATCTTTATCCGCAACCGCGGAATGTATCGTCCGAGTGCAATGAAGGTACTGGTCCTCGATATCATCCACGGCGGCAAGACGATCGCCGAGAAGTTCCTGCAGCAAGGCCATGAGGTCACCGCCGTCGACGTCCAGAAGAAGGCCGGCCGCGAGGTGACGGGAGGTCTTGCCAGGAGGGGGATCAGGATGGCGAATTCCGCCCCGGAGGAGGATTTCGACCTCTGCGCCAAACCCGCCCGCATGCCCCCGTCGGCCGTCTCCCCCGCGAGATGCGCCGAGGTCATCGATTTCTCACAGGCGGTCAACCGCCTGTTCGATCCGTACGACAGGAGGTTCAGGATCGAGGTCACCGGGGATTACGGGAAGACCTCGCTCTGTTTCGTTCTGGCTCATATCCTGGACACCGCCGGTAGGGCGGTCTATCTCCATAGCTCCCACGGCATGGGGCCGTACCATGACGGGAAGCACATCATCACCGATTACCAGAGCATAATGCCCGCATCCCTCCTCGAACTCCCGCGCACCGAGTACGATGTGGTAGTGTGCGAGGTCGCTTCGGGAGGCTCCGGACGTGCCGATATCACTGCGATCACCAATGCCGGCGACGGTTCCCGGACGTTCCCCGGGATGGGGGACATCCTTTCCGATGGAATCAACATCATCCGTTCCGACGAGAAGGACATCTGGAAATCCGGCGGGAAGCCTCTGAGAGCCGTCTCCAGGCATGTCACCCCCGTGGGGAAGGCCGTGCTCGGGGAGCCCCTGTCTATATCAGTCGATTACCGCGGGAAGTCCGAAGTTGTATTGGAATCCGGATATCTGGCTCCAGCCTATCTCGACGCCTTCGACATGGCATTGGAGATATGCGATGCGATGGACATCCCCCAGGAGGACGTGCTCCGTGCCCTCGGTACATTCGAGGGTGCGCCCGGCCGCGGCATAGTCTCCGTCGATGACGACTGTGCAATCATAGAAGAGTGCAACTCCGGCGTGACCAATGCGACCATCGCGCTCACCCTCGGGATCCTCAGGGACATGGGTGTGGCGAAGGATGCGGTAGTGGAGATTGGCGAGCCCCTCGACGATGCGTGCGGGTCCCTCGACCCCGAGGATGTGGGCATCACCGCGTGCGCGTTCAGTGCATCCGCGGTCTCCGGGAAGGCGAAGGGTGATGCATCCGTCGTTATCCGCGTGGTCAAGGAGTCTTACCGCTGAGTCCAGCGGGTAGAAATCATTATAAACGATGTGCAGATAGGCCGAATTAAGCTCCTGTGGTGTAGCGGCCAATCATGAAGCCCTCTCGAGGCTTCGACACGGGTCCAAATCCCGTCGGGAGCACCATTTTACATTCTATGGTTCTGCGAACCCGCTTTTGATCCGAACGGTCTCATGCATTGAGTTCGTGGAGCTTCTTCTTGGCGGCCCTGTCGCCCTGTTCGGCAGCCATCTTGTACCATCTGACCGCGTTGGGGATGTCCTTCTCGACACCGCTGCCGTTCTCGTAGGCGACGCCCATGTTGAACTGGGCATCGACGTTGCCTCTCTCGGCGGCCTTCCCGAACCATTCCACGGCGGTCTTCTCGTTCTTCTCGACGCCCTCTCCGGTCATGTACATGTTGCCGAGGCAGAGCTGGGCCTCGGCCACACCGGATTCCGCGGCGCGGGAGAAGTACTCGAAGGCCTTGGCGATGTCCGGCTCGCATCCGAACCCGTTGTAATAGCAGACTCCGAGGTCGGCATCCGCATAGGGCATACCGTTATCGGAGGCCTTCCTGAAGTAGCGCAGCGCCCTTTGGGGATCCGTTTCCACGCCCTTCCCGGAGGCGTACATCTGTCCGAGGATGTACTGTGCGGAGGGGATGTCGCGGCGGTCGGCCATCTCCAGGAACGGGACCGCTTCCGGATACCTCTCCTTGTCGATCAGTTTCAGGGCGCAGTCGAACTCGGGATCGGCGGCGTCCTGTTCGAGGATGGGGAGCTTGGTCATTTCACTCGGCCTTCTCGGCATCGATGAGCTTCTGGATGTCCGCCCTGAGCTGGAATGCCACGGGGAGGTTCATCTTGGCGGCCTTGTCGGCGTACTCGTAGGCGAGTTTGAGGTCCTTCTCGCACCCCTCTCCGTCGCGGTAGAATATGGCGAGGTCGAAGCAGGCCTCGCGGTGTCCTTTCTCGGCGGCCTCCTTGCACATCTCGAATCCCTTGACGGGGTCCGGCTCGCACCCGAGACCGTTGCGGTACATGCGGGCGAGGGCGTAGGACGCGGCCATGGAATCGGCGTTGCGGGCGAGGTTGTAGAGGCCCATGGCCTTGGAGTAGTTGACCTTGCATCCCACACCCGCCTCGATGAAGGTGGCGAGGTTGAACACGGCCCCGGGGTTGCCCTTCAGGGCGGCCTCGCTGACCCATTTATACGCGAGCTCGGCGGAGGTCTGTACCCCCTTACCATAGGCGTAGAGGAGACCGGTCTCGTTCATGGCGCCGACGTGTCCCAGCTTGGCGGCCTTCCTGAACCATTTGAGGGCCTCCCTCTCGTCCTTCTTGACGACGAGGCCCTTGTTGTAGAAGCTGCCGATCCAGAACATGCAGTCGGCATCCCCGCTCTCGGCACCCTTGAGGAAAAGTGCGAACGCGTTGTTGAGGTCCTTCTTGCCGATGGCCTCCAGGGCCGCAGCGTGATATGTCTCTCCGTTGGATTTGGTCATCGTAACACCGTTAATCGTTCATCTGAGGCCGGCGATCACCTTGCCGATGTCCGCCTCGGACAGTTCGCCCATTTTCTGGACGAATGCGGTCTGCTGTACCGTTCCGGGTACCACATGCACCGCGGACGGGCGGTCCTGCCCGGCCTTGATCAAGTCGGAGATGACGGCATCCTTGCCTCCTCTCTCGCCCGAGGGGATGATCTCGTAGACCGTCCATCCCGCGGACGTGCGTTTTCCCACGGCAACGGGGCATCTCTTGGATTTGCCTCCAGGGCCGAACGGGGCATCCGCCAACCAAACTTCCCAGGTCTTCGGTGCGGGTTTCTTCCCCGGACCGTTAGGGGAGTACTTGATCTTCATGAGTGGGCATACGCGCACACGTAATTAAGGTACGCGCCCGCGCACCCTTTTTCGGAAAAAAGACTGGTGATTCTGTTATGCCATATAAATATATAAAACTATATTTGTTATTATTGTTATTGACCTTTTTGTGAGTTCAGTGAGGGGCAATTCTTCACGGATCGGCCGTTTTTCTGATGTTTTTTCGGCCGATCCCATATCGTG
>SUSU01000011.1 GCA_015063225.1 Thermoplasmata archaeon
CGAATGCTATGCAAACCTTGATAAAAATCGACAGAGTTCACAGCATTGCGAGCTCAATTTTAATGGAATAAGTGGTGCAAGGGACGTGATTTGAACACGCGGACCGCTATGGACAAGGCCCTCAACCTTGCGTCGTTGGCCATGCTTGACTACCCTTGCGCCGAACTCCCCTATCTGGATGCCCTTAATAAACCTTGTTGCTGGACGGACGCGAAGATTCATTTATAAAACAGGGGATTAAGAAGCGTCAATAGGGAGAGGACGGCTGACGGTAGCGCTTCGGCGCAGCTGCGGAAGTTCCCTCCTCCACGGGCAAAAGTGAGCCGGGAAATCCGGCAGGGGGAGACCCCTGGCAAGGGCCCAGAAACGACACAGCCGCGGCTACGAGGATGATCCGTCTGTCGGTGACGCTCCCGCGGATTTGGTGCAACGGCGACTCCTCACTGGAGCAAGCTCATACAGCCGGGATGAGATGCCTGCGACCGGCGGGTAGAGTGCGAAGTTGAATGCCGTCTGATACAGAAGGGGGGCTACTACTCCCAATTGACACCTCAAACCCCTTAACTTCTCGATTCGTGAACGTTATCTATCATCGGCGCGTTCTACATACATGGCCCTTGACCCCCGCATCAAAGCCGTCGGTTTCGACATGGACGGCACGTTCATGCGCACCCGCGTCGATTACGTCAGGCTCTCCAACTGCGTCGTCGAGGAATTCATCAGCCGCGGTGCGCCGAGGGAGATGTTCGAGGGCGTCCACTACAAGATGGACCTGGACGAAGGATACCGCTGGCTGGAAGAGCACGGGATGGTGGAGAGCAAGGAGGAGATCAAGAAGGCCATCGCCGACCGTGCGAACGAGATCGAGATCGAACATGCCGATATCGCCAAACCCTTCCCCGGTGCCGTCGAACTCGTTAACAGACTCCGTTCCATGGGATACAGGACAGGGATCCTGACCAGAGGAAGCCGTTACTACGCCACCACCATCCTCGGCGCATACGACCTCCTCGGTCTTTTCGACGGCATCGTCGCCCGCGACGACTACGACGAGGAGACCGATGCGAAACCCGCCGCCATCGCTCTCACCCACCTCGGGGAGGCCATGGGCGGTATACCTCCGAAAGATATCCTCTATGTCGGCGACGGGGTGACTGATTACATGACAGCAGCCCGTGCGGGGTCTCCCTTCATCGCCCTCACCAGCGGCAGAACCGATGCGGAATTATGGAAGAGCCAGGTGTCGGAGTTCCTGATGAGAGAGCCCCATCCGGGCTATTCCCCCGGCAATCTCGTCATTATGGATTCGATAGCGGACATCCTCGATATCCTGTGAATCAGATATCGTCGATGGCGAAGTCGCGGTAGGCAAGGTCGCTCCTGTCCCTGAACCCTTCGGAGTCCCAGAACTCCGCACCGGGCGCCTCGCGGAATACGATGACGTCCAAGATCCCGATCCCCTCGTCCTTGAGCGCACCGTAGGCACATCCGATGAGGGTGTGCGCCACACCCCTGCGGCGCCATTCTGGCACCACGATGAGATGGTAGATTCTGGCGGAACGTCCGTCGCATCCGCACATGATCATCCCCACGAGGCGGTCCCCCACCAACGCGGCGAAACAATAATCGCGGTTGCGGTCGAGGAAGGCGGACACCCTCTCCTCGGAATCCGATTCGGAGAGGTCCGGGGAATCCGCAAGAAGAAGACTGCGGATGCCGGGATAATCTGCGGAGGAGAGCGTCCTGTAAACCGGTTCCGGATCCGCAGGTGCACCCTCCATGCTACCGTATGCCATCATCGGGATAAAATGATTGAGCACAGGGAGGGGTTCCGAAAGCCGGCCTCAGATGTATATCGCACCGAGGATGAAGGCCACGAGACCCCACAGCATTCCGAACTTCGCCATCTTCTGCGCCTTGTGGGGAGCGGAGAACACGGATACCGTCGCGATGACGAAGAACGCATCGGCGACGACGACTATCGCGTAGAGGATGCTGTACATGCCGGTGACGAGGGGGATGACGCTCATCGCCACGCCCAACAGATAGAAGATGCAGGCGACTATGGATGCGTTGCGGACACCGATCCTCATGGGCAGAGTGAGTCTGCCCTCATCGCCTTCCATGTCCTCAATGTCCTTGGAGATCTCCCTGCCGACCGATACCGCGGCGGCCATGGCGGCGATGTAGAGGTTCTCGGTCCACGGACCGACCATGGCGGCACCGACGAGGAAAACCATTCCGGTGAGGACCGCGATGGTGACGTTGCCGACGAAGCCCCTCTGCTTCAGGGTGAGCTCGTATGCGACCATGAGGATGACGGCGATCAGCACCAGTATGATGGCGGCGATGTCGAGGGTCAGGAACGACACAGCGAAGGAGCCGAGGAGGAGCGCATAACCGACGTTCCTGGCCTGGCGGGGGGTGATCTCGCCCTTGGGCACGGGCCTTTCAGGATGGGACACCTTGTCGATCTCGTAATCGATGCTGTCGTTGATTGAGTTCCCTCCGGCGACGAACAGGAAGACCACGGCAGCCATGATGAGGACGTTCTGCCAGCAGTCTACGATCCCGGTCCCGGCGGCGATGAACGAGGCCACGAGCGCGCCTACGACGCCCATCACCGCGTTGATCATCCGGAACATCCGGAGGTATGCGTTCATAACCCCGCAACCTCCTGCTGGTATATCTATATCTCTCGGAATGCTTACGGACAAATGCGTACCATTAACTATTGATTATGCATCCCATTGTCATCAAAAGAGGCATCCGATGCAGTCCCAGGACATAGTCGCACTGATCATCGTTTATCTGATCATCGGTTCCGCACTGGCTCTGAGCCAGTATGTCCAGAAGAAGGGCATGAACTGGGACAACCGCAAGGTAATCCACATCGGGGTCGGCTCGTTCATCTACATCTGGTGGGCGTTCACCGAGAACTGGATCATGCTCGCTTTCTTCGCGATCCCGTTCGCCGTCATCCTGTTCTTCGCGATGTTTCCCGGCAACCCCGTCTCGAACTCCAGGCTCGGCGAGGTCACCAACGATATGGGCCACCGCTACGGGCTGTTCCTGTATGTGGTGAGCATCTGCATCATGGTCGCCTTCTTCTTCGACCACTGGATTGCCGCCACCGTCGGCATCGTCGCCATGACCCGCGGGGACGGTTTCGGCAGCGTCATCGGGAAGAAGTACGGGAAGCACAAACTGATCCACGGGAAATCCCTGGAGGGCAGCATCGGGGTGTTCGCCTTCACCGCCGGCATATCATTCTTCGTCATCATGCTCTACGGATTCCTCTTCACCACCATGCCCGACTACGGCATACTGGTGAACGCTGCCACCGTCGGCATAGCATCCGCCATAGGATACAGCCTGCTGGCCGGCACCATCGCCACCGTCGTCGAGGCCGTTGCCCCCGGGGACTTCGACAACCTGCTGATTTCACTCTGCGTCGCCGTACCTCTCGTTCTGCTGGGGCTGTGAGCGTTGACCTGGTATGTCGTTGACGGGATGGACGGCTCGGGCAAATCCACCGTCGGCGACCTGATCAACGACAGGCTCAGGGAAAGAGGGAGGAGGGTGATGTACGTCACCCACCCGAACTCCGACTGTTTCTGGGGCAGGCAGGAACTCAAGTTCCTGCATATCGACAGCACCCCCGCCACAATCATGGTCATCATACTGTACATCATCGATGTCGTCTGCTCCCTGTTCCGGGCCAAACGCCACAGGAAGGATTACGACGACTTCGTCTTCGTCAGATACATCATGGCCGTCTCCTACCTCCCCGAGGGAATGGTGCGCAAAGGCTACCTGGTCATCTCCAAAATCCTCCCGATGCCCGACGTCAAGATATTCGTGGACGTGGACGGAGCCACCGCCATGGCCCGCATCGAGGCCCGTTCCGAGGACAGGGAGGCCTTCGAGGAGGTCGACAAACTGGACAAGGTCCGCAGGAAGATGCAGATGCTCGCCGATGACGGTTGGTATACCGTCGATAACATGAAATCCCCGGAACACACCGCCGAACAGGTGGACACGATACTCGAGAAGGAGAGGGAGAATGAAGGATCCTACTCACCTTTTTGAGGGCGAGATATCGCCGGAAAGGATTCTTCTGGCACGTCGTATATCCGTGTACCTCCAGCCCACCATCATCACGATCCCGACCTTCCTGATCCTGTGCCTACCGCTCCTGCCGGACTGGGGCGCTTACCTGACGGCGGCCCTTGTCACCACGCTGTTCCTGTCGGTCTTCCTCACAATCCTGGTGTATCATTTCTCCAGGAAGACCAACAACGTGGACGGCGACATCGTCAAAAGGGAGGAGAGGATCACGCCGATGCTGGTGGCGATACTGTTCTACCTCGCCGCCGGAGTGGCGGTACTCTTCATTGAGGCCCCCCAGATAGTCAAGGTCTTCACCTGGGTGTACCCGGTCAGCACCACGGTGATGTTCGTGATCAGCCTGAAGTGGAAGATCAGCCTGCACATGTCGGGAATAGCCGGACCCGTGGCCGCCCTGGGAACCGCGCTGTTCCCCTTGGGATGGATTGCGGCGGTGCTGCTCCCGATCGTCGCCTGGGCCAGATACGTCCAGAGGAAACACACGCCCGCCCAGCTCATCGGCGGCACCGTGGAGGGATTCTGCGTGACGCTGGCGATGTTCGCCCTGTTCCTGTGAACTCACTGCTTCACGGGGACGAGGAACTCCGCGATGCCGTAGCCCGTCCTGCCTTCCATCACGGTCTCCGAGATGGTCTCGACGAGCATCATGTCCTTGCTTCCCTGCATGGGGAGCTGGGCGTAGTGGAGGATCTTCGCCTCGACATCATACGTCGCGCCGGACTTGCAGTGCATCGTCATGACATAGGAGACCGGCAGACCGCCGTCGTATCCGATGTCGATGTCAATCTTCACGACGGGGTCGTTGGAAGACTCCGTCCCCACGTAACCCGCGTCGACATCGCCCATCTGGGTGGACAGCTTGGTGGCGTTGAAGGCCTTGTCCTTGCCGTAGACGGAATTGAGCCAGAGCCACATCTTCGGGGATCCCCAGTCGCGGACACCCTCGCTGAAGTCCCTCTCGCCGGTGGCATCGATGACATACGAGGAGCCGCCGATGGCGATGGTCCCGGATACGTCCCCGAACTGCTCGAAGTGCTCCGAGGCGGTCTTGGCGGAGAGCTCCGCGCCGCGGGCATCCACGCAGTCGTGGTAGTCCATCACGGGGTTGACGGGTTTCCAGAGGATGTCGAGAGAGGACATCACGGGCTTGGGCTCCTTGGAAGCGAAATCGAACAGGGGGCCGTTGTAGGCGATCCTCCAGCTGTCGCCGTCCTCCGTGAAGGTGAGACCGGAGCAGGACCTCCTATCCTCGTCGCACGGCGTGGCGTTCCTGAGGCCGTACACGTGCCCCTTGTCCATCACGAACAGGAAGACGGACTTCTCGTCCTTGTTGGGTTTGCTCCCGATGCGCATGAAAGCGGTGACGTCGTTCCTCTGGTCGTACAGGTTGAAGTAGTAGCTGATGTTCCATTCCGGGTCGTTGTTCATTCCTTTCCCTCCAATATCGTGACCTCTCCCTTGCTGCCGTCGACGACCACGGTGTCCCCGGTGTGCAGGACGGATGTGGCCGATTTGACGGCGGTCACGGCCGGTATCCTGTACTCGCGGGAGATCACGGCGCCGTGACAGAGGATCCCTCCGGTCTCCGTGATGAGCCCTCCGAGCTTGGAGAACACCACGGTCCACCCGGGATCGGTGTTGCTTGTGACGAGGATCTCGCCCTTCTCCACCTGTCCGAGGTCCCTGACGTCCATGATGACGCGGACCCTGCCGGTGTAGGAACCGGGGCTGGAGGCGGCGCCCACCAGGGTGTCGCCGTGGGATACGGGTTCGTCGTCGAAGTCGCGGCCGTTCAGGAGGAACTTGGGCGGCAGCCTGTCGCGGTACCTAATGAACTCCGCTTTCCTGGGGGCGACTATGTCCCTGATGGAGCCGATGTCGTTGCCGTTCAGGATGTCGATGGCCTCGGTGTCCTCCAGGAAGAAGATGTCCTCCCTGTCGTCCAGGAGGCCGCGCTCGCACAGCCTGCGGCCCTCCTCCAAGAAGATGAGCCTGTTCCTGTACATGATGTGATCGAGGTAGAACCTCTGGTTCTCCCTGAATATGAGGTAGGTGCGGGCGTAGCCCAGAACCTTGAACAGGAGTTTGCGCCTGAAGAAGCCCAGCTTCTCCTTTACCATAGCCTCGGTCTCCTCCCTGCGCCTGACGCCGTTCTCGAACTCCTTCCTGAGGTCCACGTCGCCGGCGCACATCTGGAGCGCCATGCCCATGACGTAGCCGGGGTCCTCGGCCCACCTAAGGGCGTTCAGCTCCCTGGTGCCGGACCTGTGCCCGAACTCACGGATGAACCTGTCATAGGCCTCCCGGAACCCTGAATCCGAGGTTTCCAGCCAGGCGACGAACTCCTCCCCCGGCATGGATTCCGCCTTCTCTCTGGCGGCGGGGTCGTTCCTGAGCGCGGCGCCCAGGTCGGAGAAGCCCTTGTTGGTCTCGACGGTCTTGTTGTCCTCCAGGCCGGACATCAGCCCGGCGTAGATGTTGCCGTCGTCGCCCAGCCATTTGGCGGACCAGTTCTTGACCAGGAGGTTGGTCATGATGGAATGGGAGACCATGCCGTAACGGATCAGCTGGTAGTGCTTGGTGGACCCCTCACGGATTCTGAAATACCAATGAGCCAAATCCTCATCCGACAGGGTAGAAAGATCGACGGAATCGAACTCGGCACAGAGTTCGAGGAAACCTGCGGCCCATTTCCTGTAGACCCTGTCGGTCTTCCAGATCATGCCGTCCCTATCGCGGAACAGCAGGCAGATCTGGGATTTCAGCATGCCCACGTAGTCGTTCTTGTACTTCGAGATCCTCTCCTGTTCCCCACGGGGGAAGTACTCGAGGAGCTCCCTGGAACGGATGAACTTGGGGTAGTGGGCGAAGATCCTCTCCAGGACCGTGGCGGAGAAGTACACCCTCGATTTGTGGAGTTTAGTCAGGGGGCCGGACTCCAGGTCCTTGTACCCCATCATGTGGGCGCCCTCATGGTTGACGTAATCGGTCAGCATCTTCCCCATGACCGTGTAGAACATGGGCGTGGTGGCATCCGCCCAGTATTCATCGCCGTAACCCCTTGACCACAGGATGTCGTCCTTCTCCGTCTCGTCGGGGAGGGTGGTGATGGCCCTGGACTGCAGGATGTAGACCTTGCCCCCTTCGACAGCCCATTCGATGTCCTGCGGACATCCGAAATGCTCTTTCAGCTTGGCCCCCTGCTCGGCGATGGCCTTGAGGATCCCGTCGTCGGCACAGCGGGCAGAGACCTTCTCTGGAGGGATGTCGACCTGTTCGTTCTTCCCGTCCACCAGGAAGAATCCCTTGTCCTTGCTGCGGACGACGGCCTCTGTGACCTCCCCGTCCCTCGAGACCACATACCTGTCGGGAGTGACGAGACCAGACACTATGGATTCCCCGAGCCCCCAGGAGGCCTCGATGACAGTGTGCTCCTCCCCCGTCACGGGGTCGGTGGTGAACATGACGCCGCTGATTTCGGATGCGACCATCTTCTGAATGACCACGGCCATCCCCTGGGAGAGGTGGTCCTTGGAGGAATCGTGCCTGTACTTCATGGCCCTGGCATTCCAGTAGGACGACCAGCAGACCAGGACCTTTCCTATGATGTCGTGCTTCCTTACGTTCAGGTAGGTGTCCTGCTGACCGGCGAAACTCGCGTCCGCGAGATCCTCGGCCACGGCGGAGGAACGTACGGCGAAGTACTGCCCCTCCATGCCGGAAAGGTCGTCCTTCAACACCTGCAGCTCCGCTTCGGGGAGATCCGCACCGATGATCAGCGCCTTGATGTCCTCAGATGCCTCCTCCAGGGATGCATCGTCGTCGAAATCGGTCGTATCCAGGATGGCCGATATCTTGTCTCTCAGGCCCGTCACGTCGAGGAACATCTCGTAAGCGTCTACGGTCACGCAGAAAGCGGGAGGTACGCTGAATCCGTTCGAGATCATCTTGGCGATGTTGACGCCTTTGCCTCCGACCAGGCTGATGTCCAGCTCGGAAGAGTCCAATGGAACGATGGGACGCGTGTTGCCTGAAATCATCTGGATGAGGGTATGGGAATCAACGTATTATGGTATCGCCTAAAATTTAGGATCAGTGATGCTAATGACGGACGGCAGGTTCCGTCCATCGTTGTTTTTCAAAGAGCCAGAATCAGCACTTGTGCATCCGTTTCTCCCATGCGTAAGCGGACCTTATCGAGTTCTCCAGGGTCCTGCGGGGCACCCAGCAGAGCTGCGTCTTCGCCTTGAGGTTGTCCGCCACCAGGACGGCGGGGTCCCCCGGCCTCCTGCCGGCGATCCTCACGGGGATGTCCTTCCCGGTGACCCTGCGGCAGGTCTCGAAGACCTCCTTCACGGTGTATCCGTCCGCGGTGCCGAGGTTGAAGAAATCCGTCTTCCCGCCCTCGTCCAGGTATTCCAATGCGAGGAGATGGGCGTCCACGAGGTCCAGGACGTTGACGTAGTCCCTAATGCAGGTCCCGTCGCGGGTGTCGTAATCGTCGCCGAATATGGTGAACTCGCGGCCCTCCTCGAAGAGGGACTTGAGGATGTTCGGGATGAGATGGGTCTCGGGATCATGCCATTCGCCGATGCGGGCATCCTGGTCGGTACCGACGACGTTGAAATACCTCAGCCTGACGCTCCTGATCCCGTAGGCACGGTCGTAGGAGTCCATCATCTGCTCGATGGCGAGCTTGGTCTGACCGTAGGGGTTGATAGGCCTCTGGGGGTGTTTCTCGTCGATAGGAACGTATTCCGGCTCCCCGTAGGTCGCCGCCGTGGACGAGAACACGATCTTCCCCACCCCGGCGTCCCTCATGGCGTCCAGGAGGTTCATGGTCCCGACGACGTTGTTCCTCCAGTACTTGGCAGGGTCGGCCATGGATTCAGCCACCTGGGAGAATGCGGCGAAATGGATGACCGCATCGATGTCGTAATCGGAGAACAGGGCCCTCAGGTCCCCGGGCTCGAGGAGGTCCCCCTCGAACACCGAGAAACGGCCCACGTAGTTCTTCGCGAAGAACGCCCCGGTCTCCGCATGGCCGGTGCTGTGGTTGTCGAACACGACCACCTCCTTACCGCTCTCCAGGAGCTTGAGCACGCAGTTGCTTCCGATGTAGCCGTCACCGCCGGTAACGAGGATCATGCTGCGGAGAATGTACAAGGAATAGAAAAAAGAGATTATGGAAAAGAAGGTCCCGCGCGGGATTCGGAGTCGCGCGGGACCCGTAAGGGTAAGGGTTTGATCACTCGTAGCCGCGTCCGAGGACGTGCCTGCGGTCCTCGGCCTTCCTCTCCTCGAGGGTGTTGTAGCGGAAGCGGGCAATGTTGTCGGAGAAGGTCGAGTCCGGAGGCATGACCTTCTTGACGGTCTGGAGCAGGGTGGAGGCGAACTCCATCAGTCCGTGGGACAGGGTGATGCCGAACCTGGTGAGTCCGCAGACCACGTGTCCGGGGTTCATGACGTCCCTGGGGTCCAGGGCGGTCTTCATCTCCCTCATGAGGGCGACGGTGTTGGCGTCGTGGATGTTGTCCAGGTTCCAGGCGAAGAAGACACCGAGACCGGTGGTCCTTCCGCCGTACTTGACGGCGAGGTCTCCGACGTGGAAGTTGAAGGAGAACGCGGTCATTCCCATCATGGATTCGTTGTCCATGAAGTAGTAGGGCATGAACAGGACGGTGTTGGGGTCGACGGCATTACCGATGATTCCTCCCCTGTCCATCTTCATGGTGTCGAAGGCCTTGTAGCACTCGCCGACGAAGATGCCCCAGTACTTGGCGGGGACGATGACCTCGGCGGGGATCTCACCCACACCGACGGCACGGGCGCGGAACTCGTAACAGCGCTCCTCCCACTCGTGCTCGGCGATCTCGTCGGACAGGCGGGTTCCTCCGGAGAGGATGGCGAGCTCCTCGAGCTCCATGTCCTCCACGTCGACGATGCTCTCCTCGCCCTGGAGGACCAGGAGGAGGGTGTTCTTGCACTCGTCGAAGACGTGCACCTTGGGCTCGACGGTCCTGGCGCGGCGCTGGTTCTCGAAGTGGTTGAAGTCGGCCCAGCTGATGTGCATGGGTTTGATGCTGGGGTGGGCGCAGATGGCCTGGATGAGGTAGTCGGCGTCCGCCAGGTTCTCGAAGTTGTAGATGGTGGGTTTCACGACGCCGCGGGGGTGCAGCTTCATGGTGACGGTACAGAGCAGACCGAGAGTACCCTCGGCACCGGCGAGGTACTGGTTGAGGTTGTATCCGGACATCATGTCGCCGATCTCGTCGTAACCGGTCTCGACGATGCGTCCGTCGGGGAGGACGATCTCGGAGTTGAGGATGTTGTCCTTCACGGAACCGTACTTGTAGGTACCGACACCCATTCCGTTGGTACCCATCCATCCGCCGATGGTGGCGGCGGGGTAGGAGGAGGGGTGGGATCCGATGACGAAGCCCTGTGCCTCGGCGGCGTCGAGGGCCTCCTTGAAGGTGATACCCGCCTGGACCTTGATGTAGAGGTTCTCAGGGTCGACCTTGATGACCTTGTTCATCTTCGAGGAGAAGTCGATGACGATACCGGCGTTGATGGGCTGGGAACCGCCGAGACCCCAGGTGCTGTTCCCGCGGGGGGTGACGGCGATGCCGTGGGCGTAGGCGATGGCCATGACCTTGGCGACGTCCTTGGTGCTGGTGGGGCGGACGACGACGTCGGGGATGTTCTTGAATGCGATGCCGGCCATGCCGGGCAGGGGAGCCAGGTCGTGGGAGTAGAGGAGACGCTCCTCGGCACCGGTGTTGACATTGTCCTTGCCGACGGCGGCCTCGAGCTCGGAGATGATCTCGGGGGTGACCTCGCGGGAGAGCCTCTCGTTGGCGGGGGCCTTGTTCCCGACTATGGCGCACCTGATGTCCTTCATGAGGCCGAGGGCGGCCTCGTCGATGACGTCGGCGTCGAAGGTGTTGCCGATCTTGGCGGGGCGTCCGCCGAACTCGGCGGCCTTAGCGCCCATCTTGCAGTTGCACCTGCCGTCCTTGTGGACGCAGGAGAACAGGACCGTCTGGGGATCGACCATCTGACCGACGACGGCTCCGTCGGTGAGGTCGGAGGCGATGCCGGCGAAGGCAGCGAAACACTTGGCGGGGATGATCGCACCGCAGCAGTCGTAGGTCTTGGCCTCGGACCACATGTGGGCGGCCATGTCGTCGGACAGCTTCTCGGCGCCGGCGGCGAGCTTGACGACCTCGGCCTCCTCGGCCTCGACGATGCGCTCGTCTCCGTGGAGGACGACGAGGACGGTGTTCTTGCAGCCCTCGTGGGCGTGGCCGGCCATGGTGGAGTTGTACTTCTCGTCGGCCCAGCAGACGTAGAGGGGCCTGAGGCTCGCATGGTTGGCGATGCCGGAGATGAGGGGCGCGGCCTCCTTGAGGTCGGCGTAATTGAATAGGAGGGGCTTGACGACGGCCTTGGGGTACATCCTCAGGGTGACGGTGCAGATCTGTCCGAGGGTGCCCTCGGCTCCGACCATGAGCTGGTTGAGGTTGTAGCCGGACATGTAGGCGGAGATGTCGTCGTATCCGGTCTCGATGACGGTACCGTTGGGGAGGACGACCTCGAGGTTCATGACGTTGTCCCTGATGGGGCCGAACCTGTAGGTACCGATGTCCGCACCGTTGGAGTAGACGAGGCATCCGATGGTGGCGCCCTCGCAGGTGGTGCGGTTGCCGAGGATGAAACCGGCCTCGTCGACGGCCGC
Source organism: Thermoplasmata archaeon (assembly GCA_015063225.1). Lineage (GTDB taxonomy): Archaea > Thermoplasmatota > Thermoplasmata > Methanomassiliicoccales > Methanomethylophilaceae > Methanomethylophilus. Next base: position 11,873 of record SUSU01000011.1, read on the forward strand.
GGCGACGGCCTCCATGGAGGCGCCGGCCTGGACCTTCACGCAGAAGTTCTCAGCGTCGACCTTGATGATTTTGTTCATGTTGGCGGAAAGGTCGATCATGAACTCTTTCGAGCAGATGCCCTCCTCCTTGGCGATGCGCATGACCGCAGCGACCTCTTCGACGCTGGAGGGGCAGACCTTGAGAGAGGCACCGGAGCAGCAGCACTCGCCGCATCCTCCGGAGGCTTCTTTGACGTTGTCCTTGCCCACGACAGACTCGAATCTGCCGATGACTTCAGGGGATATTTTGTCCGAATCCATAATTTCATCCTCCGCCCTAGTACGGGCGTGTGAACTATGGGTGTCGGTATCTGCTCTTATATTATAAGGATTGGCGTGCGCGAAACGGGACCAGGCGGCATCTGGCCACCACTTTTTCCAACGTTCCCGGACCGGCACGGAAAAGATGGGTAGCGCATCCGCAGTCGGAACAGCCGAACCCCTTCATCTCGGGGATCCCGCCGCACTCCTCTATGGTCCTCGCGAGGGCGCATTCGGGTACGAGGTCGGGATAGGATTCGTAGGCCTCTGAGGAATCGCAGACCGTGGTGAGATAATCCACGTGCCAGCGCAGCGTCTTCTCCTTCCTGAGATGTCTCGAGAGACGCTGGTCGAGACCGCCCATCGCACTCCCGGCGTACAGATAGGTCCCCGGCGGGAACACATGCCCGCCGAGGGCCCCCGCACAAACGGTGCAGGACGTTTCGAGTTTGATGACGAGGACGTAAGTCCCCTTCCTGACTTCCATCAGCGGGCCTTCAGGCCGTCCTCGTACTGGACCTGCGCACGCGTCTTGATGCGGATGAGCATGGAGCTGTCGTTGATCTTCGACGGCGTGATGATGCAGACATCCCCGAGACGGCGGCCGTACACTGAGAGGTCCTCGACCATCCCGTGGTACTCGTCGTAGGGGATCTTCACCCTGAGGCCGTCCAGATGCATGACGAGGGGCGCGGGCCTGAGGCACATGTTGACCGGTTCGAGGTTCTCCAGCAGGGACTTGATCTCGGCGGGATGGACGAAAAGCGGGTCCTCCTCGAGACCCCTCTTCCTGGACTCCAGGATGTCATCGACGCGGTCGCCGACCTCCTCCAGCTTGGCACGGTCGGAGGCCTCCCTCATGCGGGACGCCTTACGCCCGATCCCGCTGACGATGGCGTCGCAGGTATCGGAGACGCCCTCCGGCTCGGGGCCGCACATGAGGACGGTCGGGATGTCGATCTTGCTGAGGATCAGCTCGGCCTTGGTCTCCACGCAGGGTTTGAAGTTGCCGAGCATGAACACGCAGGCGTCGTACTCCCCGATGACGAGGGACTCCTCCAGGCTGATCTGCGAGGTGTGCTTCCCACGTCCGCGTGCCAGACCCATCACTACCGTGACCGCTCCGAGACGGCGGAGATACTCCGCGACGTCGCAGATCGGGTGGGGCATGTGGTGCCTTCCGAGGGTGGGGCCGACCACCGCGATCTCGGTGCCCGCGAGGGGTACGTCCTTCACGCTGCCGCCGATCTCCTTGCAGAGGGCCTCCACCAGGGGACGGTCCTCTGCGGGGACGGACATGGTTACCGTGAGCATCTGGGAGGAACGGTTCTTGAGCAGCACCACGCCGCCCACGTCCTCGATGAGCTCGAACAGTTCGTCGGAGCGGTAGATACCGCCGTCGTACATCAGGACCTCATACACGGTACTCGCCTCCCGCGATCATGGTCTCGTGGACCTTCTGCAGCTCCTCCAGGTATTCCGGGAGCATGATCTCCTCGGTAGCCGCCACGGAGACCACGCTGTCCGATTCCAGGGTGCGGCGCACCCTGATGCCCTCGGGGAGGATCCTCCACAGGGCGCCGAGGACCTCGCGGATGGGCTGTTCGGAGGACTCCACGGGGATATCGTCCACCTCCGCGGAGGTGTCCGGACCGTTGACCGTGATCTCCAGCCTGTCGAGCTGCACGACGTTGTCCCTGCCGTACCTCTCCCACAGGGCCTGCAGGGTCCCGGGAGCGTACATCTCGTCGGAGATGCTGACGTAAACCACGTTGTTCTCGGCACGTGTGCTGGCGATGACGCCGATGGTCCTGGCATCGGGCTTGGCCTTCATCCTCACGGACACGATGAACAGGGGTACCTCGGGCTTGAGGACCAGACAGGAGCTGTCGATGGCGGCTATCTTGCCGATGTCGTACATGATCTCCTCGTACAGACGGCGGTATGCCTCGCAGCCGTAGGGGTCCGTCCCGGATGCTATTGTGTCTGCCATCTTCAGTCTCCGAGGAATCCGGAGCTCAGGAGGGCACCGCCCACGGCTCCGATGTACTGGGAGTTCTCGGGGACGATCGGCTCCTCGCCGAGCACCTCGCCGAGGGCCTTCACGAGACCCTTGTTCAGGGATGTGCCCCCGACCTGGATGATGGGGTGGCGGACGTCGATCTCCTGGAGCTGCTGCTCGAACACCTGTTCGGCGACGGAGTGGCAGGCGGCTGCCGCCACATCCTCGAAGGTCTTCCCGGCACCGAGGGTGGTGACCAGGTCCTGAATACCGAAGACCGAGCAGTAGGAGTTCATCTTGGCGTTGCGCCAGTCGCCGCGGATGGCGTAGGAACCGAGGTCCTTGATCTCGACCTTGAGCCTCCTGGCGGTCATCTCGAGGAACCTTCCGGACGCACCGGCGCAGATGCCTCCCATGGTGAAGTTGTCGGGGATCCCGTCGCGGACGGTGATGGCCTTGTTGTCCATCCCTCCGATGTCGATGATGGTGGCCTCTCCCTTCTGCCTGTTGGCGAGCCAGACGGCGCCTTTCGAGTTGACGGTGAGCTCCTCCTGGACCAGTTTGGCATTGAAGTGCTTGCCGAGGGTGAACCTTCCGTATCCGGTGGTGCCCATGGCCTCGATCTGGTCGAGTTTCAGGCCGGCCTGCGCGAGGGCCTCGTTGAGGACCTCCTCGGCGCACTGTACCACGTCTCCCGAGGTGGTCCATGCCTTACCGATGATCTTGTTGTCCTCCATGATGACGGCCTTGGTGGTCGCGGACCCGGAGTCGAGACCGGCGGTGATGCCGGTCTGCCTCTCCCTGGCCAGGAGCTCCTTGCCGGAGACGATGGTGACGAGGGCCTCCATCCTGGTGAGGAGCTGGGAGGCCTTGAGCCTCTCGGTGAAGGAATACGTGACGACGGGGAGCTTGGTGTGCTCCTGGATGAAACGGCGGAGCTCGTTCCTCACCAGAGCGGCCTCCGCGCAGCGGAAGCAGGTGGTGATGAAGACCGCGTCCGCCTCGTACTTCTCGTCCGCGAGGGACATGGCGCGTGCGATCATCAGCTGAAGCTGGGGGGACTTGGGGCGGAAACCGAAACGGTCGAGGGCCTCCTGCACCTGGCTGTAGGACACGTCGGGATAGACGATCTTGGCGCCGACGGCGCGGGCGGCGGACTCGATCTCGAACTGCACGCCCGAGTACTCGGTACCGCACGACAGCTGTGCGATGCGGATGGTCATGCCGACGCCCCCAGTCCTGCGAGGAACTCCTTCACGGAGGCGACGAGGGTCTTGGCCTGCTCCGCGGTCTCGGGATAGGCCACGGTGAGGAGCGGGATGCCCCTGCGGTGGAGCAGGTACTTCGTGAGCTCGTTGCTGCGGTCGCAGCCGACGCAGCCGAAACTGAACGGCGGGTCCTCGATGATGATGGCCGCATCGGCGGCCTCGATCATGGGGCCCCAGAGGGCGAGACGGCCGCGGATGCCCGAGGGGACCTCGACACCGGCGTATTTCAGACCCTTGACGACGTCGTCGAGGGTCACGTTCATGGGCGGCATGTCGACCTCGATGTTGTCGACCTTCTCCTGTATGACTGCCATGGAGCTGAGCGGTTCGTGGCCGAACCTCTCGACCAGGTCGAACAGGATCATGCTGTTCGGGGGGTCTATGAAAACCTTCATTCTGATTCCTCGCAGATTTTCTTCAATTCGGAAACGGGAAGCGGTTTGCGCTGGGCGGGGGCGGTGTATTTCTCATCGCCCGCATCGATCTCGTCGAGGGCGTGCTGTATGAGGGGCAGGCACTCCCATTCGGCCTCGAGCTGGGAATAGCCGGGGCGGGTACCGTGCTGCGCACGGCAGCGGCGCGGGTCGCCCGCGGGATAGCCCCTGCGCTTGGTGAACACCTGGTTGCCGTAGCTCTCCCTGACCTTCCTGACCACGCCGGCCATGACCTCGGGGTCGGCCTCGGCGAGGCACCCGTAGCACGTCTCCTTGACGCTGACGCCGTCGGCCATGGTGTGCACGGCACGTGCCAGCACATCCGTGGTGATCATGGAGTCGGGCGAGATCATGAATATCCTGGTCTCTCTTGCGCCGCTCATTTCTTAACAACCTCCCTGATGTAGATTATCTCGTTATCGTCCAGGACGTCCAGCCCGTCGAGTGGGCTCAGGAACCTCCCGACGAGGTTCGTACCGTAGGGTTCCTCGCCGGTGGGTCCGTACTCCTTGCTGTCCTTCAGCCTGATACCTATCAGACCGTGGTGGGGACGGGCCTGGTTGGTGACACCGATGTCACCCTTCTTGCATTTCTTGAACAGCTCGTCCTGCGGGGTGAGGTCCTGCGCCCTCGCCTCGTCGCCGAAGAAGGTGACCATGGGCGAATCCGGGAACGAGAACTGCACCTTGAGCTGTCCGATGGGTTTGTGGCTGAGGCCGGTGACCTTGCGGAAGAAGTGGGCGGTGGCCTCGTCCGGACAGGTGATGGAAATCTCCTTGATCTCGTCCTTGGGTATCCCCACGGTCTCGGCCTCCCCCTTCTTGGCCACCTCGACGGTGACCTCGGGGAACTGGTCGGCCACTACGGCGTCGTCCGATACGTCGCCCTTGCGGACCTGTTTAATGCCGTGGGCGGCGAGGAACTCCCCCGCCTCCTTCTGGGTCATGCCCACCGAGAGCAGCCTGATGGGGTCGGTGGACACCGTCACCCTGTCGCCCTCGGCGGCCCTCATCACCAGCGCCATGCCTCTTTCGACGGAACCGGCGATGTTGATCTCCTGGGAGATCTGCCTCCTCTCGCGGTAGAACAGGACGTGTCCCTTCCCCCCTCCGTCGTGGCGAACGGCGACGGAACCCACGTCCCTGACGGAACTGTCCTCGGCGGGTATCTCTACGTCGAGGTCGTCGCGGCACCCCATGAAGGTGCCCGTGGACTCGGACACGTTGTAATAGCCCTTGGAGGCGAGTATGAGTACCTGCTCGGCGGACTCGGGAGATTTCTCGTTGAGTCTGATCAGGACCTCGGAATCCACGGAGCACCCCTCCTCGAGGGGGGTGGAGAGGTCCTTGGTGACGATGACATTCTCCACACTCGTCTCCGACACAGTGGGTGCGATGTCCTCGATGACGTCGCCCTCGTCGATGATGCTGAGGAGGAAACGTCCCCCGGTGATCCATCCGATGCGCTTGCCGCCCGTGCCGTTGACCCTCTCCTGGTCCTTCCTGGCCACCATGACGTAGGTGGTGGCGTTGTCGTTACCGCCGAGTACGAAGAATACGTCGTTGCGGCGGAACCTGCCCGGGGTCTCGTCCTTCTTTATGTCGGTGGGGAACGAACCGAAGGCCACGATGGAGTTCGTGACCCAGCGGGTGTTGATGCCCTTTATCTCGGGCGCCAGTTTGCGGAACAACTTGGCATCCTCGGTATCGTCCAGATGGAGGGTCATCACCCCGTGGGGGGTGACGATGTCGAAATCGTTGGAGACCTGCGTGACCTTCTCGGCGGAGAGGAAGACGGAGACATCCGAACCCTCGGAGTAGTTCTCCCCCTTCAGCGCGTCCGCGAGGGTGGCGCCCGCCTTAAGGGTCTTCTCCTTCCCGTTCACGGTGATCTTCATAGGGAATCCCCCCTGGGGAGCACGTTCTGTATCTTCGACGCGATTTCGTCGAGCTTCTCCTGGGGGCAGGTCACCCCTCTCACGACACCAGTGACGATCTCCATGATCGTACCGCGGGTGGCGATGTCCTCGGGGGCGGGCATGACGTCGCGGGTCTTGATGCCGATGGCGGCGAAATCCTCGAAATCCACGGGACACTGGGTGATGACGATGGCCGGGAGGTCCACGTTCCTGAGGATCAGCCTGGCCTTGTAGGTGATGTGGTTCCTGACGTTCCCCAGGTGGATGAGGACCACCTTGAACTGCCTGATCCTGTCCGCCTCGATGGGGTCGAGGCCGAACCGCGTACCGGTGGTGACGTCGGGAGCGTCCGCGGGGACGCCGGAACCCGCGTTGACGACGAGGACGGAGGTGTCTATCCCCTCCTCCCTCAGCGCGTAGGTGATCTCGCACACGGGTTTGGTGATGTGACGGCGGCCGGGGCCCATGGCCACGACGCAGACGTCCCTCCCGCTCTCGGAAATGGTGGCACGCTGTGCGAGTCCCCCGCCGACGCCCAGTCCCTGGGCGTCACGGCACTCGACGAAACTGAGATGCCTGCCGATTTGCTGCTTCAAGGGCCTCACTCCGACATGTCGTTCTCGTCCGTGCCTTCCAGATCGAACTGTTTGATGATGTCCTCGGGCTTGCCCTCGGCGACGACCTTCCCGTGCTCCATGAACACGGCGCGGTCGCAGCAGTTGCGGATGAAGTCCATGTCGTGGGAGACGACGATGAAGGTCTCCCCGAGCTGCTCGCGGGCACGGACGACGGATTTGGCAACGATTACCTTGGTGATGGGGTCCATCGTACCGGTGGGCTCGTCCAGCAGGACGATCCTGGGCTCCTTGATGAGCGCCTGCGCGAAGGCGATGCGCTGGCATTCGCCGACAGAGAGGGAATCGGGGTACGACTCGAGGATGCGGTTCACGTTCTTCTTGTCGAAACCGACGCTCATCAGCACCTGGATGGCCTTCATCTTGGCGAGTTCCGCGGGCATGTTGATGCCGATGCAGGTGGAGAGGTTCTGCAGGACGGTGTCGAACGGATAGAGGGAGTACTCCTGGTGGAGGATGCCGATGTAGGGGGTGGCGCGGCCCTTGCCGTCGTAACCGGCCTTGGACATGTCCACCCAGTCGTCACCGATCCTGACCTCGACCTTCCCGCCGGTGGCGGTGGAGAGGCCGGCGATCATCCTCGAGGTTGTGGTCTTCCCGGCACCGGAGAACCCGATGATCGCGAAGATCTCCCTCTCCTTGACGTTGAAGGAGATGCCGTCCACGGCCTTGACGACACCGCGGGTGACGGAGAAGAAGTGCTTCTCGGCATCCTTCAGGCGGATGATGTCCTGCCCGGTGACGACGTCGTTGGAACGCTCGAAGGAATAGGCCTCCATGAACTTGGAGGTGACCTTCTTGGGCTCGCCCTCGGCGACGCAGGCCCCGTCCTCCATGAGGAAGGCGGTGTCGGCCATCTTGTCGATGGCCTCGGGCCAGTGGGAGGCGAAAACCATGCCGATGTTGTGGTCCTTGATGTACTGGCGGAGCTTGGTGTGGATGATCTCCGCGGTGTAGGGGTCGAGGGTACCGGTGGGTTCGTCGGCGAGGAAGATGATGGGGTCGTGCGCGAGCTGGCGGGCGAGAACGACCCTCTGCTTCTCACCGCCGGAGAGATCCCTAGCGATGTGCATGGTGCGGTGCGTCATGTTGACGAAGGAAAGCAGTTCAATCGCAGTCTCGACACGCTTGGGGACGTTCTCGGGGATGGCCTCGAGGACGTTCTCGATGACGGATTTGTCACCGAAGAGCGCGAAAGTCCTCTGGAGCATGATGGAGATGCGCCTGCCGATCTCCTCCCTGAGCGGGTCGTAGACCCCGAGGGACCAGAAATCCACGGATTCCACATCGGTGTCGCCGCCGCAGCGTTTGCAGGGGGCCCCCTCGATGGGGATTCCGAGGTTCCCGCAGTTGGTGCACCTGCTGAAATGATAGATGACGCGGCCGCTGTCGGGCGCATACTCGGGGTCTCCGCGTAGCATGTTAAGAAGCACGGATTTCCCGGAACCCGATTTTCCGACGAGTCCGAAGATGTGTCCGGTGGTGAGGACAGCGCTGAACTCCTTGAGGGCCGGTTTTCCGTTGAACGATTTTGTCACCTTGTCGATGGTGATGAGGTCGACAGACTGCGTCATGAGTCCCCCAATCGCGCGCACGAATATAATATGGCGGTATGTTTACGCTTACCTAAATTTGTTGCACCCCTGCCCGCCCACGATTATTTAGGCATTTCCTGAGTATAATTGACAAAACCATGGTGTGTAAAGCGGTTGGATGCATGGTGGCGTTTGATAAATTTATATGGATGCATCATTTATCCAACCCTATGTCGGTCTCGGACCTCCGCCCGCGTTTGGGAGGACCCATTCCCAAATTCAAGGAATATCACATCTGGAAGGCCATCTGGTGCCTCAGCAGGGAATCCCCGCTAGGCCGCAAAAGCCTCTCAAACAGATTGAACATAGGCGAGGGGAGCACCAGGACCATACTGACGATCCTCCAGGACGCCGGCATCGTTATCATCCGCAAGAACGGGATATCACTCAGTCCGGATGGGAAGATCACCTGGAGCGAGGTCATGATGGACGTCCAGCCCATGGAGGACGACAACCTGACCATCGGCGAGTACAACTGCGCCGTCCGCGTCCCCCGCGCGGGAGTCCGCGTCAACATGGGCTGCGAGGAGAGGGATGCCGCCATCAAGGCGGGCGCCACCGGGGCGACCACCCTGCTATACAACAACGGGATGCTCATCTTCCCCGGGAACGAATACCCGGTCAATCCCAAATCCCAGCGCACCATCCAGAACCTCTTCGAACTCCACAACGACGATGCCATCATCATCGGCACCGCCAGCACCCCCGAGCTGGCCGAGGAGGGCGCGGTCACCGCCGCGCTCGAGCTCATCGGCGGCCTCAGGCTCAGCCACGACAAACCCGAAACCATGGCCTCCATGAACATCAACGAGCTCATCGCGTTCGCGTTCATGGTCCACGACCTGGTCGGAGGACTTCCGACCTGCGCCAAACCCCGCGACAGCCTCGGCGTCCGCATCGAGAACGGCAGGGTGGTGGACAACGCATACACCGGCGCCGTGATGGAGGAGGTCCTGGAGGTCGGCACCACCATACGCAGGATTGCCGTATCCGGCCCGTACAAGGGAATCAGGGTGATCGTGTCCCCGGTCGAGATCGACGGCAAGGTCGTCGCATCCATCGGAGTCGTGGACGTACGCACCATGGCCGGCATTAACAATCCAATCCGTCTGCAGGAAGACGATGATTACTGAAGGTGATAAAGTGACAGCACCGAATGAGAATATCGGCGGAGAAGGACCAGCGAAACCCCTCGAGATAGTCAGGGGGCTCCGCGGAGTCATACACGCATTCTACCTGGACGAGGATACCCTCAAACAGATGAAAGAGGAGGAGGACAAAGTCAGGGCCATCGGCGGCAACATCGCCGTGGACAACCAGGGCTTCATCCAAGCGCTCGAGCACGAACACATCATCGCTATCATCAAGGACCCGCGTTTCCGCCCCCCGCCGGAACCCACCGTCGAGCTGCATTCCAACGACGGCAAGATCCTCGGCGTCGAAGTCTTCCCCTTCAGCGCGGACCAGTACATGTCCCGTCAGGACGTCATCTGGCTCTCTGACGGATTCGTCCTCTTCCCCGACGTTGTGGGGAAAGGTGGCGAGAGGTTCGTGATGCCCCCCGTCAGCTTCCCGGAACTCAATCCCACCAACGGATGTAAGGACGTCATATCGTGCAGTCCCGCCCCCACCTGCGACCTCCTGATGAGGACCAAGATGGGATTCGCGGACGATTCGAAACTCGCATCCGTCCTCATCGCATTCAACGAATGCCCCGAGGACCCGGACTGGAAGCCCACCCCGCTGAAACCGGGTGAGCACCCCGGCCGCTCCTGTTAAACGTAAATACAACCACTTTTTCGCCCGGGTGTGGCTTTATCGGACTACACCCGGGCGCAACTCATCAAACGCTGTATCTTCATGGTGATCGGCGTTTTCATAATGGGGCTCGGCATCGCCATTTCGAAGCTGGCTCTTCTCGGAACGACGCCGATATCCACCATCCCCGCGGTTCTCAGTTTTGCCACTGACCTGACCATCGGCACATGGACGATTATCTTCAACGTCCTGATCATCGCCATCGAGATAGCCATACTCGGGCGCAGGTCCACCGATTACACCACGTTCCTGCAGATGGTCATTGCCATCATCCTGGGAGTATTCACGGACATCGGGGTCGAGATCTTCAAGGAGATAGTCACCCCGAACGATTACATCATGCAATGGGTGTGGTGCATCATCGCCTGTATCGTTCTCAGTTTCGGTGTCAACATGGAGATCCGTTCGAGGGTTCTTGTCGCACCCGGCGACGGCCTCGTCATGGCCCTCGTCCTGAAGAGACCGGACATCCCGTTCTCCCGCCTGAAGATCTTCTTCGATTCCACCAACGTCATCATCGCGGCAATCCTTTCGCTCATCCTCATGGGCGGCTTCCACGGCGTACGCGAGGGGACCATCTTCGCCGCCGTAGCCGTGGGATTCATGGTGGGACAATGGGCGAGAATGATCGGTCCGGCATTCGACAGGATCATGTCCTGACCGACGAGCCAGAATCAAAAAAAAAGTCCCGCCCCCGAAGGGACGGGTAAAGGGTTTGATGGACAGGGAGACCGTCATCCGCCGCCGGACGGCATCATCTCGGATATGTCGACCTCTTCCTCCATACGATTGAGGTCTCTCACAGTGGCAGTGCCCTTGAAGGCCTTACCCTGTTGCTCCTTGAAGGATGTCGTCTTGTATTCCGACGAATCTGCCGGGACGAGCAGGGACTCCTTGTAGTAGAGGTTGGTCTTGTCCAGTTTTACCCAGACGATCCCGTCCTCCGACTTGATGTCCGTAACCTTCCCGACCGTGGAGGTCGGCGGATATTTGACGATATCTCCCTTGTCCATTTCCGCAATCAGCTCTTGCTCTTGATGACCGCGCTGCGCTCACCGGCGGGCTCGAACTCGCGGAGACCTCCGCGGCCGATTTCCTTGGTGACGTTGGCGAAGTCGAAGATGAGGCTCTTATCGGAGAAGGCAACCTTGACGAAGGGGTTAGCAACGAAGGCGTCTCCGCGAGCAACGTGGGCGGCCTGGGGGATACCGGCGTATCCGGACAGGTGACCGACGTTCATGGCGTAGTTGGGGTAGTTGGGACCGCGGAGCTCAGCAGGCAGACCCTCATCGGACCTGTAAGCGTAGGAGTTGGCGGAACCGCACTGGTCCTGCAGGTCGAATCCGTAGAATCCGAGCCTTCCGGTCCTCTCCTTGTGCTGGAGCATGGACTGGTACCAGAGGTTGAGACCGTTGTCAGCGACACCGGTGGCCATAGCGCCGGCGATACCGGTGGTGGCAGCGGTGACGGTGGCACGCTGGGATCCACCGAAGTGGGTCTCCATGACGGCGGGGTAGCGCTCGTACATCTCGAGAGCGTAGGAAGAAATCTCGTCTCCGAGTTTCAGCTGCTTCTTGTAGTCGTCGGGCTTGATGCCGCAGAATCCACCGTAGCGGTCCTTGATGACGTCCACAGCGTGGTAGACGTAGTCCTCAAGGATGTTGTCGGTGTAGGCAGCGGTAGCGTACTGGGTGAATCCGACACCACCGGACATGTATCCACCGAGGTAGATCTGGTCGTAGATGATAGCACCGAGGGCGACAGTCTCGAGGGCGGCCCTGGCGGGGTCGTCAGGGTAGACGCGGTAGGACTGGACCATATCGTCGAGGTATCCGAAGGTGATTCCTCCGGGCTCGTTGGGACCACGGGCACGGCGGGCGGGCATCATGGTACCCATGTTGATGGACAGGTGCTTGGCGGAGTAGGCGAAGTCAGCGATGGCGGCCTCTCCGGCGGCGAGCTTGTAGGAGCTGATGAAGGCCATGGAGATCTGCATGGCGGCGTGCCTGGAAGCGGTAGCACCGTCCATGACACGGCCGACCATGGTAGGCACGCGAACGGCCTGCATGAGGGTCTTGCCCATAGCTTTCTTCAGCTTGGCAGCCTGGTCCTTGGGGAAGTTCTTGTTGACGTCAATCAGGAAGCGGGGGTCGATCTCGTCAGCGAGGTCGTCGTCACCGGTCATGACTTTGACGTAGGAGTCGTAGACGAGGGCAGGGTTGCACTCGGCCATGTGCTCCTGAACGACAGCTCCACCGGGCATGGTGTGGTTGACGGTCTCGAGGTACGCGTTGATGGTCTCAGGGGTAACCTCTTTACCGAGCCTGCGCTCGATGGTCTGGTGGGGGGAGTCGAGTCCGACGAGGACTGTCCTCCTGATGTCGTCCCAAGCCTGCTGGATGGCAGGGTTGTTGATGCAGTGAAGGTCATCGGGCTCCACGAAGATGTCCGTGTGGGACAGCTGGTAAGGCATCCAGGACCTCTGACCGAGCGGGACACCGATGTCCTCGTTCATCATGGGGAAGCCGCGCTTCTTAGCAATCTCGCTGGCTTTCTTCTGGAATTCGACCTTGCTCTTGGACTGTTTCCATCCGCCGTAGCAGTAGTACTTGGTCTCAATAGCGGTGGGGTCCTCTTTGAATTTCTTCTTGCATGCTTCAAGGAAAAGCTTCTCTTTCTCAGCCATTTTCACTCACCCTTGACATCGAAAGGCCTGTATCCGCCGAGGGTTCTGAGCCAGTGGATCCTGATGTAGAAGTCAGTAACCTCTTTGTCGTCCCTCATGTCCACGCCGTCGGCGCGGAAGATGGTGGTGCGGCCCCTGAGTTTCTTCTGGGAGTCGGGCTTTCCAACGTACACCTTGGTGTCGATGGGGATAGCGACCTGGTCCTTAACGTAGACGACCTCTTTCTTCTTGTCGTCCCACAGGTACCTCTGCCAGCCGTCGAACATGAGTCCGTGCTCGTCAAGCCTGCAGGCGTGACCGTGAACGGTTGCTCCACGGATACCGGTCAGAGCGGGGTCGAAGGTCTCGTTCTCGATAAGGTCCTTGGCGATCCTCTCGAGGTCACGCTCGCGGACCTCGATGATCTGCCTACCGGAAAGGGTACCGGTGTCGATTCCGCGGTAGCGGGACATGTACATCCAGGCCCTCTGGTAGGGGGAGATGGGGGCGAAGTACACGGAGTCAGTGAACTGGATGTACCTGACACGGTCTCCGGTCTTGGCACCCTCGATGGGTTCAACAATCTTCCTGATGGGGCAGTCGACCTTAGCGTCCACCTCTGCAATCGGGGGGTGGATGGACTTGTAAGCCTCTCCGGGGGCCCTGTGGCCCATCAGCCTAACAACATCGTCAGCGGAAACGCTGCGGAGTTTCTTCAGTTTGACCTTGGGGTCCATGTAGCGGCGCCTGTTGGCGGCGGGAACGGATTTCCCGGGGTAGAACTGTCTCTCATATTTGGCCATATTAAGCACTCCTATAATCGTTGAGGGATGGTTTGTATTTCGAATACCTTCCGATGTCGAGGGAGAAACCGTCGGGGATCGTGCTCTCACAAGCCGAGCGGATCTCTTTCACGGTGGCCTCGAGCATATCCGTGTCATCCACTTCCAACTCGATGTAGAACGCGCCTACGAGACAGCGCAGTTCGACCTCACGACCGGCGACATTGATCACCTGACGCTCGGTGTGGTTGTTGGGGAGTCCCTTTCCGGGACCGCTTCCGATGACTGCAGGGAGAGATTCCCCGGTCATGTTGACCTGTCTGATATGCTGGATCGGGTCGATGGCGTTGAGTACCGCCTCCGTGGTCTTTGCGCTCAAGAGCCTGTTGGTCATGATGCGCACCTCGGGGAGGGGGACGTTCGCGTAATCGACCGGTGGTTTCGGCATTTACAAACCTCTTTCATCCTCAGAGCTTGTTCTTAATCTTCTTGGCTTCGGCACCCACGATCTGCATCGGGGTGTTGAACTCAGGCATACCGCCGAAGACGACCTCGAAAATCTTGGAGGTGGCCTCAGGGGAGAAGGTCTGGGTTCCGCCATCAAGGCAGTTACCAGCGGTAACGGCGGGGATAAGGGTTCCCTTGGCGTGCTTGGTAACGACGTGGTTTCCGTGGAACAGTCCAGGTCCTCCACCACCGTAGATGGAGTGGGAGAAGAAGGACATACCGACACCGACACCTTCCGCACGTCCGTAGTCGACACCAGGCAGACCGGACTCGTGCTCGAGCAGATCGTTGTAGTAGAGGACGGTCGAGGGGACACCCTGAGCGGCACGGGCAGCACCGACGTTGACCATGACTGCGGCGACCTCGCCGGCAGCGGCGTAGGCGTTCCACAGGGGGAGGTCATCGGTGGTGTAGACCTTGTATCCGGAGTCGAGGGTCTCTTTCACCCTGATGACGCCGTCAGCGATGGCGCGCTCCATCAGGGAAGCGATAACGGTTCCGACGGTTCCGGTCTTTCCGTTCTTCTTGACGAGGGAGTACACGAGGTTGTTGGCGTTCAGGCCCTGGTAGGCGAGGGACAGCAGGTGCTGGCGCTCGAAGGGACCGATGGCGTCTCCCATCTCGTAGGCAGCGCAGGTCTCGAAGATGGAGGAGAGGGCGGTACCCTGCATGGCGTTCCTCTTGACAAGGGCGACCACGTGGTTGGACATGATGTTCCTGAGGGCGAAACCAGCTCCCTCGTTGTTCTGGGGAACCTCGAGGATGGATTTGATGTTGGACCCGGTGAAGGTCATGGTCTGGGGGTAGCGTCCCCAAACGGCGGCCTTAACCATGTTGGCCTTGTACATGGGGATCTTGTAGCGGTCGATGATGGCCTCAGTGACGGCGGCAGCAACGACGGTGAATCCGGTGGTGTACTCCACACCAGCGCGGGCGCGGGCCTCGGGGATGATGACGACGATGTTGGATCCGTCTCCCTTGACCTCGACGACGGTGTCGTCTCCGTCAACGACCTGAACCATCGATTTGATGTCAGCGGCGAGCTTGGCGGCGTCCTTGACGAGAGGAACATCGATCTCCTTACCGGCGATCCAGTTGTTTCCTCCGACTGCACCGGTCTTGAGGGCTTTCTCAATTCCGGCAAGGCCGATAGCAATCGTCCTCTCGGTGAGAGAGGCGATTTTCTGAATAGCCTTGTTGCGCAACGGACTGATGGCTTCCAGCGGCACATCTTTAGCGATGCGCTTGCCGTTGTCATCGTACAGGTCTATTACGTCCTTGTATTTCGGCATATTATACCTCCTTTCTGCTGTTTTGCCACGGAAAAAACGAATCTTCCGTGTTTCCCTTGCGGACTATGGCATTACTGAACATAATTTAAAGGATTTGATAAAACGGATGCAAAAAAGGGGTAAATTTACTAATTCTGCACTTCACGCACCCGGATTGCGCCGGATTTTCAGACCGCGGTTCATATTTCATATATATTTGTTTCTATGAATATGAAAAATATCAGATTTAAAGCATACTTGTTATACCACTGATATCTAAATCATCGTATCAGCGTGTCTCCGGTGCCCGCACGGCGGAATTCTGGCGCTTCGGAAACACTTCGAGATGGACGATTTTTCCATCTGTAAAAAGATTGTGTAATGAAAATACCCGGACATCCAAACGGATGCCCGGGAGGTGTTTGGGAATGATATATCGGACCTTCAGGACCTCTTCGCCTTGGCCATCGGGCCCTCGGCGTAGCGGGACAGGTGGTCCACGTAACCCGCGATCCTGTCGTAGGGGATGCCGATACCCATCTCGGATGCGGCCATGTCCGTCTTCTTGCGGCAACCGAAGCATCCGATGGAGATGTTGGGCTTCCCGGTGACCATGGGCTGCGCGGTGAGGTCCTCGCAGGCGCACTGGAAAGGAGAAGTGGAGAACTGAGCCCTGCCTCCCTGGACTGCGGTCTCGAGGGGGACGAACCAGTAGCAGCGCTCGGGGATGTCGATGAAGATGACCACATCGGGGACGAAATCCGCGTCCTTGAGGGGGCAGACGGCCTCCCCGATGGTCTTGTACGGGACGACGACGCGCTCGGAGATCATCTTCGAAGCGACCTGGGCGCTGTCGTGCATGCCGACGCCGGCGTGGAACTCGCCGGAAGCGACCTTCTCCGGGGTTGGGGTCATACCGAGGGCGGAGGAACCGACGTGGCAGTTCTCGTCGCTTGCGCGCATGTTAAGGCAGGATCCGCGGCTGGCGGCGAAAACCGCCTGACAGTGACTCATCTGCTGCTCGGGGTAGGAACAGCAGGAAGGGAACTCCTCCCCCTCACGGATCAGACGTACGGCCACGGGTTCGCGGGCGAGCCCGATGACGGATTTCAGCGATTCCGCGTATTTGCGGTTGGTCTCGAGTTGCGACATGAAGGGGTGATGGCCGACGTCCGAAATATACTTAGCCTCCCGCGCGCGCGTCCTATCTTCTATTATAGATTGAGGAATATACAGTGGCATGGGAAAGAAGAACCTTATTTCCGTTCTGGACATGAAGGACGAGTGGCCGGATCTGGTCGACCTCGCCATCAAGCTCAAGAAGGAGCGCGGACACCACGGCGACCCGCTGGCCGGCAAGACCCTCGCCATGATGTTCGAGAAGCCCAGCACCCGCACCCGCACCTCTTTCGACGTTGCCATCACCGAGCTCGGCGGACATGCGCTCTACCTCGATGTCACCAAGATGCAGATGGGACACGGCGAGACCGTCGAGGACACCGCCCGCGTCCTCTCCCGTTTCGTCCACGGCATAATGTACCGTGCATTCGACTACAAGATGATGGACAAGCTCGGGGAATGGGCCACCGTCCCGGTCATCAGCGGACTCGACGACCTCGAGCACCCCTGCCAGGCCCTCGCCGACATGGTCACCATCAAGGAGCGCTTCGGTAGCCTCCGCGGACGCAAGGTCGTCTACCTCGGCGACGGGAACAACGTCTGCAACTCCCTCCTCTACGCCTGCGCCATCCTCGGCGTGGACATGGTCGCCTGCTGCCCCGCCACCCGCATGCCCAACGCGGAGATCATGCTCGCCGCGGCCAACATCGCCAAGGAGAACGGCAGCAAGATCGAGGCCTCCCACGAACCGATGGAGGCCTGCAAGAACGCCGACGTCCTCTACACCGACACCTGGATCTCCATGGGAGACACCACCCCCGAGGAGGTCGCCATCAAGCTGTTCTCGATGTATCAGATCAACGACAAGCTGCTGTCCATCGCCAACCCCGAGTGCATCGTCATGCACTGCCTCCCCGCCCACCGCGGCCAGGAGATCACCAACGAGGTCATCGAAGGGCCCCACAGCGTCGTCTTCGACCAGGCAGAGAACCGCCTTCACGCACAGAAGGCCGTCCTCTACACCCTGATGAAGGACTGAAAACTCATTCCTTTCCGAGCTGGGCGGCGATCATTCCCTCGGCGGCGTCGAGGAACGCCTCCACGGTCCCCTCGGGGATCGTGGCGCCCGCGGCCACCGAGTGGCCGCCGCCCATGCCGCCCACTTTCTCGGCGGCATCGTGCATCAGCGCCGACAGGTCCAATCCCGCATCGGAAAGCTCGCGCGTCACCCTGGCGGACACCTTTATCCCGTCATCGGCTTCCACGAAGGCGAATATGGGCAGTCCGGGGTCGGCAGCCTCGGAACCAAGGAGCATCCCTGCGACCACGCCGACCACGGTCTCGCGTATGACGTCGCCGGCCTCGAAGTACTGGAGGGTGCTCCTCCTGCGCATGAGATGGTTGTCCTTCACATAGGACAGGGCCTGCGAGATGCTCTTGCGGTGCTCCCTGCGGTTCCTCTCGGCATCACGCAGAGCGGATGCATCGCCGAGGCACAGCCTGAGGCCGGTCTCGGCATCGTCGTACCTCCCGCATGAGTTGAGGACTGTGGAGAACTCCTTCACGTCGTGCATTCCGGATTTCGGGGCGTAGCGGTTGACGGTGTAGACCTCGCCCATGATCCTCCCGAACTCGTCGGGGATCAGGGAACGGATGCTCGATGCTACTTTCTCCCTCTCCTCCTGGGAAAGGTCCACCCAGGTGAGCTGTCCCCTGTCGCCGGTTATCCCCAGTCCGTCCAGGAAGGAGACACACCCCTCCCTGTCGCCGGAAATCCCAGGTATCCTCGGGTCGTCCCCGTACTCCAGGAACTGTATCAGAGAGCGGGATTCCCTGCCGAAGAACCTCAGACCCGTCTCGATGGAGATGTCCCCAGCGGCGATGGCGTCCTGGAGGACGATGCGGTTCCAGCTCAGCAGACGGCCCTCGCGGCTGTCCTGGAAATCGCCCACGGCGCCGATGACGCCGAGATATGCGAGGTCGATGTTGGCAGGGTCCACTGTACGGGACAGAAGATAGGTCATGCCGGCGCCGCACACCTCGTGGGAACCGTCGTGCCCGTGGAGATGGGGGTTCATCTGATACTTGGAATCGAACGCGTCGAGCATCGACTGCCCCCTGCGCCAGTCGGGGTCTGGGACGTGGTGGTCGGTGACGATGATGCCCTGGCGGGTGAACATCGACATGTAGGCGCTCCCCAGGTCGCACACCCAGACGACGTCCTCCTCCGCGGAGTTTATCATGGTGACGGTCTCGTCGGTGATCTTCTTCTCGAAGGTGATCCTGTGCTCCTTCCCGAGACGCCTGACGGTCTCGAAAGCGATGCTGCCCGCGGTTATCCCGTCCGCATCGATGTGGGTCACGATGAGAACGCTCTCCGCCGAACGGAGGAGGGCGGCGGCGCGTGCGGCCTCGGACAAGAGGTTCCCCGGCAGCTCGGGCACGCGTTCCGCATTCATCAGTCACTGCGATACCCGACCCGTTTAAACAGTTGGCGATTCTTTCATTAATCATATTATTATATGCGGGAACATGGGATTGAGGCAGATCAGGGTCATGGACGGTGTCACCATCACCAACGACAGATGCCTGATCCTCGACGACGGACCCACCGCGGTCATCGGGGACCTCCATCTCGGATACGAGAGCGCCCTGGAGGACGAGGGTTTCTTCATCCCCCGCATCAACGCCGGATCCATACGCGACGCCCTCAACCGCCTGCTCGACCGTTACGAACCCGCCCGCGTGGTCCTCCTGGGGGACGTCAAACACGACTTCAGGCGCTCCAGCTACGACGCCAGGGACGAGGTGAGGGACACCATGAGGCTCATCTCGGACGCCGCCGAGACCGTGGTCATCCGCGGGAACCACGACAACTACCTCCAGAACATCCTATCGGATGTGGGGCTCACCGCGCTCAGCCACATAGACATCGGAGGTTTCCGTCTCGAACACGGCCACGAGGACTCCGGCGTCCGTCCGGTGGTCATCGCACACGAGCACCCGTCGGTGAAGATCCCCGGAGAGCTCTCCGGGGGGATGAAGCTCCAGTGCTATGTCGTGGCGAGGAACGAGGGAGTCATCGTCATACCCCCGTTCAGCCCGTTCGCCTCCGGCAACGACCTCAACCCGGGACCGGATGCCGTCATGGCCCCCGCCCTCCGCACCTGCGACGTCACGCAGGCCGAGATCTACGGGATTTCGGATTTGGGACTTATGGAACTTGGCAGATTGGATGATGTCTCCATGCTCACCCTCTGAACTGTCCAGACCTCCGGACGAATCCATCTCCTCTGTAAGATTCATCATTTATCCCTCTACCTTAAACCATTTTATATGGTAACCGAATTACAGGGAGCAAGGAGATCTATTCATGGCAATGACTTGCAGAGAAAGGATTACCGCCGCTATGAACAAAGAGAACCTCGACCGCCCTCCGGTCGCTGTTTTCACCCAGTCCGCCACCGTCGCCCAGATGGATGCCGTCGGAGCCGCCTGGCCCGAGGCCCACAAGGACCCCACCCTCATGGCTAAACTCGCTGCCGCCCAGAACACCTTCAACGGCACCGAGTGCTACCGCACCTGCTTCTGCCTCACCGCTGAGGCCGAGAGGCTCGGATGCGCTGTTTCCGTCGAAAAGAAGACCGACGCTCCCATGATGAAGAGCCACCCCTTCCACTTCGACCCCATGTCCGGCGAGTACGCCGACCCCTCCGAGCTCATGCCCATCGAGGACTACCTCAAGGGCGGCCGTGTCGCTACGATCCTCAAGTCCTGCGAGATCCTCAGGAAGGACTACGACTCCGAGAACGTCCCCATCGTCGCCGGTAACACCGGTCCCTTCACCCTCACCGGTCACCTCGTCAACACCGAGAACATCATCTTCGGTATGATGATGGACCCCGCTCAGGTCGACAAGTGGGTCGCTGGCGTTACCCCCTACGTCACCAAATACTGCCAGGCCCTCATCGACGCCGGTGCCGACATCATCCAGATGTCCGAGCCTTCCGGTTCCACCGACATGCTCGCCCCCGACATGTTCCAGGAGGCCGCCGGTATCGCCGTCGGCAAGTCCCTCGGAATCACCAAGGGCGGACTCGGAAACATCCTCCACATCTGCGGAGACACCACCCCCATCCTCGACCAGATGGCCTCCATCGGCGGACAGGTTAAGGGTATCTCCATCGAGGAGAAGGTCGACTCCTACAAGGCCGTCGAGATGGTCGGCTCCAAGACCGTCCTCGTCGGAAACGTCGGATCCGTGCAGCCCCTCTTCACCGGAACTGCGGAGGAGACCCGCGAGGGAACCCTCAAGTCCTGCAAGGCCGGCTTCGACATCATCTCGTCCGGATGCGGTATCGCCACCGGTACCCCCAACGAGAACTACAACATGATGGTCGAGACCGTCAAGAACTTCTCCAGGTGAAGTTTTCAAACTCCTTCCCGCCCTTCGGGGCGGGATACCTTCTTTTCTTATCCTTCCGGTAACTGGCCGATATCCGTATGACCTGCGCCAGTCGGTAAGGTTTATGTATAACCACCAAAGTTAGGGGGTATCCACAACACCAAACATATGGCTGGGATGGGGTAGCTTGGTTATCCTAGGAGACTGTGGATCTCTTGACTCGGGTTCAAATCTCGGTCCCGGCCCCTTTTCTTTTTATACGCATCGAGGGGTTTTTCATACATGGTCTGGAACGGCAAACTTGAGAGAATCGATGACAACCGCTGGAAGATCTCCCGCGAACAGTTCCCCGGGATGAGGACCGATGCGGTCATCTACAGCAGCGAGGAGCTCCTCAAGCATGTCGTCCAGGACAACTCCCCCCAGCAGGCCGCCAACGTCGCCTGCCTCCCGGGCATCGTTGGGAACAGCATGGCCATGCCCGACATCCACTGGGGATACGGGTTCCCCATCGGCGGCGTTGCCGCCGTGGACGCCGGTTCCGGGTGCATCTCCCCCGGGGGCATAGGGTTCGACATCAACTGCGGCGTCCGCCTCATCAAGACCGACCTCACCCTCGAGGACATCGGCGGGAGGACGAAGGAGCTCATCGACGCCCTTTACAAGAACGTCCCCTCCGGACTCGGGTCCAAGGGACTCACCAGGATCACGCAGAACGACCTCTCCGACATCCTCGACATCGGTTCCCGCTGGGCCGTTGAGAACGGCTACGGCTGGGAAAAGGACCTCAAGGTCACCGAGGAGGAGGGATGCATGCAGGACGCCGACCAGACCGGCGTCGGCGAGAAATCCCGCAAGCGCGGCCTCCCTGAGCTAGGATCGCTCGGGTCGGGCAACCACTTCCTGGAGCTCGATGTGGTAGACGACGTCTTCGACGAGAGGACCGCGAAGGCCTACGGACTGAAGAAGGGATGCATCACCATCACCGTCCACTGCGGTTCCAGGGGCTGCGGCCACCAGATCGCCACCGATTATCTTCAAAAGATGGAGCACTACGTCAAATCAGGGAAGATAGACCTCCCCGACCGCCAGCTGGCCTGCGCTCCTCTGGACGACCCCCTGGGCGAGGAGTACTACCGCGCCATGTGCTGCGGCGCCAACTACGCCTGGGCGAACAGACAGATGATCACCCACTGGGCCCGCGAGTCCTTCGAACAGGTGCTCGGGGATTCGGCGGAGAACATGGGCATGGATGTGGTGTACGACGTGGCGCACAACATCGCCAAGATGGAGAGGCACGACATCGACCGCCACCACCAGGACGTGCTCGTCCACCGCAAGGGCGCCACCCGTGCCTTCGCGCCCGGACGCAGCGAGATCACCCTCAAATACCGCGACTTCGGACAGCCCGTCCTCATCCCCGGGGACATGGCCACCGGGACGTACGTGCTCGCCGGAAGGAAAGGAGCGATGGAGGAGACCTTCGGTTCCACCTGCCACGGCGCGGGACGTCAGATGTCCCGTAAATCCGCCATCGAGAACCTCAACATAGATGCGGTCCGCAAGAGCATGTCCGACAGAGGCATCTACCTCAAGAGCGGCTCGGACAACGGCGTCCTCGAAGAGGCCCCCGACGCGTACAAGGACGTCGACGAGATCATTGAGGTCGTCTGCAACGCCGGGCTCACAGCCAAGGTCGCCAAGCTCACGCCCATCGGCGTGGTGAAGGGCTGATTAGCCCTCGATTATCCTCGAGGCGGCCTTCCTCACGGCCTCGCGGTGTTCCGGAGGACACGCGACTACCACTGACCATCCGAACGGGTCGCGGGACTGCAGGGATTTAGCTATGGGGGAGGTCTTCGTCAGGTTGACCACCCTCCCGTCCGGCTCCAGGATGGATACGTCCGTCTTCCCGATCTGCACCTTGTTCATCAGCACAGACGGGGAGGGCATCTCGACGCACACCATGTGCTCCGGGATGCCGGCCTTGTCGGCGATGTCCTTTTCCAGCTTTCCCCTGTTCGCACGTTCGTAATAGCGGGTCAGGAACAATGCGGTATCCTCGGAGGTCTCCGAGGGACCGAGCATGAACGCCTTCTTGTATATGCGGCGCCCGCGGACGGACCTGATGATCTCGGAGGAGACACCTCCGCAGCCGATGAGCCTGTGTTCCAGGTCGGAATCGTCCCAGAGGTACATCTCCTTCAGATCGAGTCCCGACGCCTCCGCGGCCTTGACGGTCATGCGGTTGATGATCCTCACGGCGGGGTGGAAGTACACAGAGGTGAACATGAGGGAACGGGCCACCATCAGCCCCTCGGCGGCGGGAGCTCCGCCCCTGGATATGCATATGCGGTCGTTGTGCACCCTCATGGTGGCGAGGATGCGCTCGCAGTCGATGTGCCCGGCGGTGACGCCGGTGTAATGCGAATCGCGGAGGAGGTAATCCATCTGGTCGCAGTCCACGGGGCCGTGGATGATCTGGTGGATGTAGTCCTTGGAACGGAAATGGTCGGAGGGCCCGTCTATGCGGGACTGGAGGCTGTTCATCTCCGATGCGGTGGTCTCCGGACTGGAGATGAGACCGCACACGACCTCGGGATCGATGCCCTCGTCGGAGAGCATCTCGCCGATGGTGTCTGAACCGCCGAATAGATCGTCGTCCTCCTCGCGGCAGGTCCTTATCTTCCCGAGGATGAGGTTGCGTGCCAGTTCCATGTGGTCGCAGCCCGTGGCGTCCTCCATGAGGCCTTCCAGAGTATGTGAGAAGGGGGCATGGCAGATGTCGTGGAGGAGTCCCGCGGCACGGACGGCCTGCGAGTCCTCCGCCCCCAGGGAGATGGCCTCGGCCATGCGTCCCGAGAGATGATAGGCGCCCAGACAGTGCTCGAAACGGGTGTGGTTGGCACCGGGGAAGACCAGATGGGCGGAGCCGAGCTGCCTTATCCCCCTGATCCTCTGCATCTCATGGCGGTCCATGATGCGGGCGTAAACACCGCTCAGGCGGACGCTGCCGTGGATGGGGTCGTGCACGGTCTTGGCGTAATCCTTCACTCGCCCGCCTTCCAGAGTTTGTCACCCACGGTGTTCAGGGTCTTGATGGCCTTGCCGGGGAGCTTCTTGGACAGTTCCTCGCCGGAACGCTGGGAGATCCCCACCGCCAGGGGACGCTTGTTGTTGATATCGCGGATCCACACGAAATCGCCCTCGGCGATCTCGGGGTCGGCCTCGACGATGCCGGGGCCCATGCAGTCCGCGCCGTTGGCGATGTAGGGCACGGCACCCATATCGATGGTGACGTACCTCTTGACAGGTTCGTATCTGAGCACGCCGCGGAGGGTGAGGAAGGGCTTGTCGCCGACGATCATACCGAGGATGTCGTTGCCCACGTAAATGAGGTCGAAATCGGGACTCTCCGCCCTGTCGATGGGCTCGTCGCCGTCGAACACGGGGACGCCGACGATGGCGGAGATCTCGTCCGCCAAAGCCTTGGCTTCCTTGTTTCTGAGTCTCTTCCTCTTGCGTATGCGGATTTCTGCCATTGGTGATGTATGTACGAACAATTAGATATCGTATCCGCTGACCGGGGCCGTTAGAGTATTATCGGTAATGAGCGTGCAGGGGGACATGGGATACAACATCGCACTCTGTGAGACCGAATGCGCCGCCGCCCCGTGCCGCGAGATGAAACTGCACATCACGCAGATCCTCGTCGGGGACAAGTTCAGGGAATACCAGACCTTCGACGAGAAGGTGTCGGTGGAGGATGCCAGGAAGGTCTTCGCGGATTTCGATGCCTTCCTCTCCCGCAACCGTCTCCCCGCGGATGTCACCGACATCTACATGGCCAAGGTCAAGAAGGAGGACGATGCCGCCGCGCTCGCCCCCTATGTCAGGAAGGTGCCCAACGGATGGGTCAGGCTCGACGACGTGGAGGAATCCAAGAGGAAGGAGATCCTCGCCGCGGGCGACATGGACAACAGCATCACCGAGTGGCAGGAGGCCGACCTCGACACCTGCACAAACATGTGCCAGAACTGCCCCCTCGCCTGGAACAAGGGACGCAACTGCCTGGAGACCTTCGGCCCTTCCAACACCAAACTCCCCGGGATCGCGGAGAAGGCGGGCTGCACCATGATCGCCAACGTGCCCAAGTACGCCGAGACCATGCAGAAGTTCACCCCCAAGGATGCAGAGGCCCTTCTCAAGGAAGTGGAGATCATGCGTCCCGCACTGGTAGCGGACGGCAAGATGGCCGTCCACCGCTATTCGGGTGTGCTCGACAGGCTCGAGGCCATGGCCAAGGCCTGCACCGCCAACGACTGCGGATTCTATTTCTTCTGATACCTGACGGCCCCTCCGGGGGCCGTTTCAGGAATCTATCGCAGTCTTCACGCCCTCGGCGAACCTGTCGGCATCGAGGTCCTCGAGCTTGAAGTACCTCGCACCGAGCTTCTCGGCTAGGCGTTCGGCGTTGTCGAAGTGGGGGAATCCCATGCCGGCATCCACCACGATCCATTTGACGGACGGGTTCTGAAGGTCCTCCGCCATCTTCTGGACCTCCTCGTTCGCGTCGGCCCCCTGCTGGAGAGGTACGTTAGCACGGCCGTCGGTGACGAGGATGACGAAGCACCTCTCCCCGATGTGGGACCTCGCGTAGGCGGTCATGTAGTCGTTCACCTTGAGGAGCGCATCAGCCAACGGGGTCTTACCCCCGGTGGGGAGGTCCTCGAGCTGCTTGTAACTGTACTCCACGGACTTCGTGGGAGGGAGGATTATGTCGGCAGAATCGCGGCGGAAAGCCATCAGCCCGATGCGGTCCCTCTTGACGTAACTGTCGCGGAGCATGGACAGGATGGCACCCTTGACGGTGGCCATGCGCTTCCTGACACCCAATGAGCCAGATGCATCCACGAGGAACAGGAGGGTGGTACCGCAGCGCCTCTCACGGACCTTCTCCCTGAGGTCGCCCTTCTCGATGACGACGGATACGTCGTCACTGTGGCGGACCCTCTGATAGGGAGCGGCGGCACGGATGGTGGCATCGAACGCGATGTCGGTGACCCTGCCGTTAGGCATACGGGCGCGGGCGTATCTGCCGGTGCCGTCGGCACTCTGCGCCATGGCGCGGCGCCCCTTGCGGGTCTTGGTGCGGGCGGGGATACGCTCCCTCTCCGCCAGGTAGTCGATGACACGGAACTGCCTGCCGATCTCGAACATCATCTCCTCGAGGTCGGGCATCTCCGGTGGCGGCGGAGGCTGGTCCTGATCGTTCTGATCGTCCTGATCGTCATCATCCTCGTCCTCCTGGTCGTCCTGGTCCTCAGGGGGCTCGGGAGGCTCCGACGGGGGCTCCTGGTCCTGATCCTGGTCGTCCTGATCCTGGTCCTCGGGCGGTTCCGGAGGCTCCGGCGGTGGCGGCGGAGGCTGGTCGTAGTTCCTGCGGTGCGGGAGACAGAGCACGGAGGCCTCCTCCACATCCTTCTTCATGACCTCATCGCGTCCGTTGAGGGCGGCGATGGCCTTGGAACAGTTCACCATGGCGAGATCGCCGCGGATTCCGTCGGCACCAATCTTGACGCACAATTCGGAAATGACGGAGATGAGCTCGTCTGAAATGGTTACAAGCGGGAATATGAGCCCTGCGCGGGAGACGTTGTCCGCCTCCTTCTTCTCGTCCGCCTCGAACAGTCTGGCAAACGCCTGCGGATCCTCGGAGAACTCGCCGTTGCGGCGGAGGATCTCCTTCCTGTCCACATCCTGGGAGGGATAGGCGCAGAGGTCGAAACGGTCGAGGACGTGAGACGACAGGTCGCTGTCGTTGGGATTCATGGTGGCCACGAGGACCGTATCGAGCGGATACTTGGTGGAAATGGGTCCGCGCTCCACGCACACCACCCCGGTAAGAACAGAATCGAGGATGCCCTCGAGCATGGCGCGGTCCATGAGGTTGATGTCGTCGATGTAGAGGATGTTCTTGTCGGCCCTGGCCAAAAGACCGGGCTCGAACTCCGGCTTCCCGGATTTGATTGTCTTCTCGATGTCCATCCCGCCGAACAGCTGCTCGTCGGTGACGTTGAGAGGACAGTTGACGACCTTCCTCCCAGAGATGCCTGCGGCGGCGCGAGCCAGGGTGGTCTTGGCGGAACCTTCCCCGCCCCTGATGAGGACGGTCCTTATGCAAGGCGATACGAGAGCGCACTCGAGTGCCCTCTTGGCATCCTCCATGCCGACGACTGCGGTGAAGGGGAAGAGGTTCAAAGGTTCGCCAGACATTCCTCGAGTTCCTCCCTGTCGAGGGCCTTCTCCTCGAAGGGTTTCCTCTTCAGGCGGTGGGAGAGGACGAGCTCCGCGGTCTGGCGGATGTCGTCCTTGGTGACCTCGGTGCGGCCCTCCAGGGCGGCATTGGCCTTGGCGGCCTTCATGAGTGTGATGTCGGCGCGGTGTCCGTCGACCCCGAAGTGGACCATGACGGAGACGACCATGTCGATGACGTCGTCGCCGGCCTTGACCTTGGGGTGGAGCTCGATGGCCTTCTCGATCTTGGCTGTCATGGCCTCGAGGTCCTTGGAGCACTTGGCGATGTACGCCTCGGGGTCGAGGTCGTACTCGACCCTCTTCTTGACGACCTCGGCGCGCATCTTGACGTCCCTCTCTCCTTTGATATCCACGGAGAGTCCGAAACGGTCGAGGAGCTGGGGCCTGAGGTCACCCTCCTCGGGGTTCATGGTACCGATGAGGACGAAACGGGCGGGGTGGGAGAAGGACACTCCCTCTCTCTCCACGTAGTTCGTGCCCATGGCGGCGGAGTCGAGGAGGAGATCCACAAGGTGGTCGTCGAGGAGGTTGACCTCGTCGACGTAGAGGATGTTGCCGTTGGCGGCTGCGAGAACGCCGGGCTCGAACTTCTTCTCACCGGTCTTCAGGACATGCTCGAGATCCAGCGTTCCGGAGACACGGTCCTCGGTGGCGCTCAGGGGGAGGTCGATGACCCTCATCCTCACGTCCTCGGGCTCAAGCTTCTCGCCCTTGGCGAGCCTCTCGGAGCAATAGGGGCAGTACCTGTCCTCGCGGCCGAACTGGCAGTGGAAGGGGCATCCCTTGACCGCCTTGCGGTAGGGGAGGATCCAGTTGAGGGAACGGACGGTGGTGGACTTGGCGGTACCCTTCTCACCCTTGATGAGGACACCGCCGATACCGGGGTCCACGATGTTCAGAAGCAGTGCCCTTTTCATGTCGTCCTGTCCGACGACCTGTGTGAACGGGAAGAATGCTGGAAGTTTGTCCATTTCACTCACCTTATAGCCTTGATGGTCGATATATCCAACAGATTAATACATTGCTACCTAACACGTTCATCTGTCGGTCAGTTCCTCGATCCTCTCCTCCGTCTTGATGAAGAGATCCTTGAGTTTCTGTCTATACTCGTCGGTGGCGTTCCAGAGTCCCCTCTCGATGGCCTCCTGGAGCCTGTTGATTATGTTCATCATGGCGTAAGGATTGACATCATCCATCCAGTCGTGGGTGTCCTCGTCGAAGAGGAACTTGTCGGCGAGGCCCTCGTACATCCAATCCTCGGCGACATCGGATGTCGCGCCCCATGCCATCGTGAACTCCGTGAGGTTCGCCATCTCGGCGGCGCCGCGGTAGCCGTGCTCCTTCAGGCCGTTGATGAACTTGGGGTTGAGGACCTTCGACCTGAAGGCG
>SUSU01000012.1 GCA_015063225.1 Thermoplasmata archaeon
GAAGAACAACAGCCAGCGAATCTTAGGGGCGATGTTCAGTGGAGCAAGGCAAAGTCAGCGCTCACTGAAGATACATTAGGCCTGAAAACCACCCCTCTGGCTCTTGCGCGCGCGACCCTCTCCGACGAGCTCTCCGCAGGCTTTAAATCCGAGCAGATACTATGCTCCCGAGGTGAAAAAGGATGAGACTAGAGTCTACTGAATCAGGCCGCGCCGAGAAGAAGATGAAGAAGGCCCGCGTCAACGGTTTCAAGTTCGAGTATCAGGGGAAACCGAAGTCCGGGAAGGTCGTGAAACCCGTTCTCAGGATAGACTCCCCGGACTGCGAGATCCCTCCCCTCAAGCTCAATCCCCTGCTCGCCAACAGCCTCCGCATGATGCTCGAGGAGTACCTCGAGGCCGTCAAGGACTCCGAATGGCACGACGGATACCGCGTCCACGCCGACTGGGAGGACCCCCAGCTCCGCGACGAATCGGTTTTCGACGACGATGACTGGTGAGCCCCTCCGGGATTCACCTGATAGACAGACCCGAATCGGGGCCCCCGGGTGTCTCCGGGAGGACCCCGTTCCCCGTGCATGACACGGTCAGGTTCTTCCCCTCGGTGCGGACGATAAGCTTCTCCCCGCCGAAGACCTCCAATCTCACGGAGGCCTTCGCGATGCCGCCGAACACGGCGGTGTTGACCTGCCTGACCGTGATCTCGTGCACCCCGCGACCCACGTCCAGGTACAGCGTCTGTCCGAGACGCGCGTTCTCGCGCATGTCCCTCCCGTCCACGCTTACCCCGAAATAGCTGAACGTCCCGCCCACCTTGGCGGGCTGGGAGGGGAACTCCACGGAGATCCCCGTCATTCCGCCGTAGGACAACCCCCCGGACGGCGAAGAGGAGAACGACAGCTTCGCGCCGCATTTGGTGCAGAAGTTCATCGACCCCTGTCCCGCAAGGGACGTCCCGCACATAGGACAGAAATTCAAGGACATGCGGAAGCCATCTGCATCTGCATATAACTGAGTTCCCGCACGGGACCGCGCGCCCGCGCGGGTTTAATAAGGGAGTACCGATGCGTCGGCAATGACATACGCTGGTTTCCTAGCGAAGAAACTCGCAGATTCGGACGCTTCCGAGGGATGCATGCTCTCGGTGTCCGTCGGCGGGAAACAGTACCGCGGCGTCCTCATGCCCCACCACGAGTTCAGCGCCCCGGACATCCTCATACTCAAGGTGAAGAGCGGTTACAACATCGGCATCCGCATGGACGAGACCTCGACGGTAGAGGTGGAATCCCGCCCCGCCGCTGTGAAGAGGGACGAGACCCTCCCCGAGGACAAGGAGGGTCTGAAGACCATCGTCCTCATCGGTACCGGCGGCACCATCGCGTCCTACGTCGACTACAGGACCGGCGCCGTCCACCCCGCTCTTTCGACCTCGGACATGATCAACGCCGTCCCCGAGATCAGGGACATAGCGAACCTCCGCGCGAAGGTGCTCTTCTCCATCTTCTCGGAGAACATGACCGTCCCCCACTGGCAGAAGCTCGCCGAGCAGATCGCCGAGGAGCTCAACAACGGCGCCGACGGCATCATCGTCCCCCACGGTACCGACACCATGGGATACACCGCCGCCGCGGTGTCGTTCATGCTCGGGGACGTCTCCAAGCCCGTCGTGTTTGTCGGAGCCCAGAGGTCGTCCGACCGCCCCTCGTCCGACGCGTCCTCGAACCTCATGGCCGCCGCCAGGTTCATCGCCAACGGAAACAGGGCGGGAGTGTTCGTGTGCATGCACGACACCTCCGGCGACGACTCCTTCGCCATCCACAACGGAACCCGTGTCCGCAAGATGCACACCTCCCGCAGGGACGCCTTCAGGAGCATCAACGCCCCCGCCGTCGCACACGTCGACAAGGAGGGCAAGATAACGTTCAACACCGACGGGAGGCCCGTATCCGACGCCCCCGTGACGGTATCCTCCGCCATGTGCCGGGATGTCGTCCTCCTCCAGTTCTATCCCGGGATGGACCCCGCCCTGTTCAGGGATGTGGTCATGAAATCCAAGGGAGTGGTCATCGCCGGTTCCGGTCTCGGCCACGTCAACGAGAACATGGTCCCCCTCATTAGGGAGGCCAGCGAGAAGGGGATCCTCGTGGTCATCACCTCGCAGTGCCTCAACGGCAGGACCAACCTCAACGTCTACAACACCGGCAGGGACATGCTCGCCGCGGGAGCGGTGACCGTGCTCGACATGCTGCCGGAGACCGCCTACGTCAAGCTGATGTGGGTTCTCGCCAACACAAAATCGTACGAAGCCGCCAAAGTGGCCATGCAGTCCTGCATGGCCGGCGAGATGTCCGACAGGAGGGAGGAGTGATGGCCGATTCATACGAAGGCATGATGTGCGGCATCGAGATCCACCAGCAGCTCGACACCAAGAAGCTCTTCTGCGACTGCGAGAGCCGCCTCGAGGAGGAGGGATACGGCGGAATCTACCGCCGCCTCAGGCCCACCACCTCTGAGATGGGGGAGATCGACCGCGCCGCCCTCGCCCAGTTCCGCAGGGGATACGGCTTCCTCTACCAGTCCTGCCCCTGCACCACCTGCCTCGTCGAACTCGACGAAGAGCCTCCCCACGCCGTCAACGCGGACGCCATGGAGACCTCCCTCATATTCAGCGAGCTCATAGGAGCCAGCGTTATAGATGAAGTACAATTCATGCGCAAAATCGTCGTGGACGGCTCCAACACCTCCGGCTTCCAGAGGACCTCCCTCGTGGCGGTCGACGGTTCCGTCGACGCCCTCGGAAGGAGGATCGGCATCCTCTCCGTCTGTCTGGAGGAAGACGCCTGTAGGCGCATCGAGGCCACCGACACCGACGTCGTGTGGAGGACCGACAGGCTCGGCATCCCCCTCATCGAGGTCGCCACCGCCCCCGACATGAGGACCCCCGAGGAGGTCATGGAGGTCGCCCTGAGGATCGGTACCCTGCTGAGGGCCACCAAGAGGGTCAAGAGGGGACTCGGCACCATCCGCGAGGACCTGAACATCTCCATCCCCGAGGGCGCCCGCATCGAGATCAAGGGCGTCCAGGAGCTCAGGATGCTTCCCGACTTCGTCAGGAACGAGGTCAAGAGGCAGAAGATGCTCGTCAGGGTGAGGGACATCCTGAAGGAGAGGGGCACCAAGGACGCCGCATTCGAGCCCGTCGACGTCACATCCGTCTTCAAGGACTGCCCCGCCAAGGTCATCTCCGGCGCGCTGAAGTCCAAGGGAGTCGTCATGGCCGTCCGTCTGCCCGGTTTCGCCGGGGTCATGAACGGCGACAACGGCACCCTCAGGCTCGGTTCCGAGATGGCGCAGTACGCCCGCACCGCCGGCGTGAAGGGCATCTTCCACTCCGACGAGCTCCCCAACTACGGCATCGAGCAGGATTACGTCGACGCCCTGAGGAAGGAGCTCGGCATGACCGGGGAGTTCGACGCATTCGTCATCTGCGCCGCGCCCGAGAAGAGAGCGGTCAGAGCACTCGAGCTGGCCGTGGGAAGGGCCAACCAGGGAATAGTCGGCGTCCCCGAGGAGACCAGGGACCCCCTGCCCGACGGCACCACCAAGTACAGCCGCCCCCTGCCGGGCGCCGCGAGGATGTACCCCGAGACGGACGTCCCCCCGACCACCATCACCCCCGAGAGGCTGAAGAGGATCTCCGAGAACCTCCCCGAGCTCCCGGAGGTCACCGAGAATAGGCTGTGCCAGACATACGGCATCAACCCCCAGCAGGCCCACCAGATCGTGGCCCGTTCCCTCGACGACGTGTTCTGCAGGATCTCCGACGAGTTCGGCATGGCGGCCGTCGCCGCCACCACCTTCGAGAACACCTACCGCGAGCTGGAGCACGACGGCGTCGACCTCGAGGGCATAGACATGGAGATGCTCTACGCCCTGTTCTCCGGCCTGAAGGACGGGAAGTACGCCAAGGAGGCCCTGCCCGGACTGCTGAAGGAGATGGCTTCCGGCACCTCCCTGGACGCCGCCGTCGAGAAGCTCGGCGTCGCCGCCGTCGATGCGGGAGAGGCCGAGGCGATCATCGCAGCCATCGTCAAGGAGAGGGAGGACTTCGTCCGCTCCAAGGGCATGGGCGCCGTAGGGCCTCTGATGGGTCCCGTCATGGGCGCTCTCCGCGGCAAGATCGACGGGAAGCAGGCCTCCGACCTGCTGACCAAGGCCATCAAACAGTTACTCGGATGAGGGGTTCCCCTCTCCTCCCGGTCTGCGGCCTTTCCGGCCCGGACCGGGCATCGTTTTCTCCCGAATGACTTTATTTTTGCGGAAAAATACCGCTAAAGTACCGCAAAGTCAACACTATTGGCTCTTTGACGTTTCGGGTGGGAACCCACAGTCAAATCCTGCGCTCCGGGATTACCCATCATAGCATTTCGGGCATTTACCGGCCCCGGTTTGCAGCCCCAAACCACGGTTCAAAATGTTTATCGCCGCATTCCTGTCCCTGGACATCCTCAGCCCGCAGTGCGGGCATTCATGCATCCTAACGGACAGGTCCTTCGGCACAAGGGTGCCGCAGGACGAGCAGATCTGCGATGTGTACGCCGGATTCACGAACACGACCCTGTGACCAGTCTCCTCCACTTTGTAACAGGTCATCCTCGTGAATATGCCCCAGCCCGCATCGCGGTACGATTTCCTCATGCCTTTCGGGGAATCCGCCGCCATCTCCCTGACGGACAGGTCCTCCATGACTATGTCCGCATAACGCAACGACAGTTCCCTGGATATCTTGTGGAACATGTCCTTGCGGTGGTTCCTCAGTTTCTTGTACTTGTGTGACAGCTTCCCATGTATCCTGTTGTACTCCGCTGTTCCTTTCTCACACCCGGACAGTCTCCTCTGCAAGGCGGACAGCTCTTCCTCCTTCCGTCTGTAGGTACGGTCGTTGGGGATCACCGTTCCGTCGGACATCGTAGCAAGATTCTCCAGTCCGAGGTCCAGGCCCACGTCGTCCCTTCCCTCTGAGGGATCGAGGTACATGATATCCTCCCCCAGGTCCTCGAGGGCGTACACTACGGTGACGTACCATTCGTAATGGTCGTTGACCCGCCTCCTGAACACGGTGGCGGTCTTGCGCTCCCCCTCCATGACGTACGGGTTGGAGTACTTCACGAGGCCTATCATCCCCAGACGGATGCGTTCCATCCCGCTTCCGCAGTCCTTGCTTACGAATCCGTAATCCGTCTTGTATGTGTATGTGAACGAATCGAACATCATATCGTTCTTGAACCGGGGGAAACCTGTCCCCTCGGAATGCATCTTCATCCATGAGACGAAAGCTTCATGCACCCTCTTGGCGACGGATGCGAAGCAATGGGAATGGATGTCCTGTAACCACGGGTCCTCCTGCCTCATCCTGGTGGCCATCCCCATCAGGTCGAACTCAGACGGAAGACCCATGCGGAACCCGAGGTATATCCTGCACATCTCGACCAGATGATTGTACGTCCTGCGCAATCCGTCCAGGAAATGGAGCATCTTCTCCTCATATTCCCTCTTCGGGTAGAGTCTGTATGTGACGGAGCGCATGGATGTCGTCATCAGATTATACACATTGATTCGGATATTTGAATACTAACTTGTTATAAATGTTATTGATGTTATAACAAACATCCGGGATCCCTTCAAATCGGTCGTAAATCGCGGACACGGATCGGTACCGTAACACCTTTCCACTCAAATCGACAAGGAGCCACACTATTCATCCTCCATCCCAGGCAACGTGTCGTACTATCATGACAAACCTACGATGACGCTACTTTAACACTATACGTCATCGTCCATGCCCCTGCCACCGCGGCGGGGCGATTCTTTCCTTTGAGGGCGGAACGGGGTGTATGTCGTGCCCATAGGATGCCTAGGGCCATGACGGTTATGGGAAACCTATCTCCAGCACCCTCAGCTTCTCGAAAAAGTAGGAGTCCTCCCCCAGGATCCTCACTGAATGCCCATCCAGCACCCCGGCGAGGGCCTCCTGGTCCATGAGGCTCGACACCACGACGACCAGCTTCCCGCCCTCCTTCAGATGCTCGGGGCACCGTTCAACCAGTTCCGGGAACGGCCCCATGCCGTCCGGGCCCCCGGCCCACGCCTTCTCTATGAGGCCCCCGACCTCCCCCTCCTCCACCGGTAGGTAGGGGAGGTTGAAAAGAATCAGATCGAACCTTCCCTCCACATTGGAGAACAAGTCCGATTCCCTGACATCGAGCTCCGCGCCCATCCTCTCCGCGTTGGCGCGGGTGAGGGCAACGGCCTTAGGGTTGATGTCCACGGAGGTCACCCTGGCTCCTTCAAGGGCCGCGTGGATGGAGACCACCCCGCTGCCGCATCCGACCTCCAGCACGTCCATGCCCGGGACGATCTCCAAGGACCTTATCAGGAGGATGGAATCGTCGCAGGGAGGATAGACGTCGGGGTCGTCGAGATAACCGTCGTACCCGCGGAACTTCATGCAAGGTCAACGGCGTTTCCCAATGATTATATCTTCGCAAGTCGGATTCCGAGGCATGGACGGAATCGCCATAGATGTGCTTCTGATCGGCTTCCTGGAACGCGACGCGGAAGGCAACGTCGTCCCCGAGGGGACCTCCTCCACCTCCGCGCTCATCCGCTGTCCCGGGCACAACATCGTGGTCGACACCGGCGCCCCCATGATGAAGGCGGGCATCAAGACCTCGCTGAAGCAGATCGGGATATTCCCCGACGAGGTGGACATCGTCATCCTGACCCACAACCACAGCGACCATAAGGGCAACCTGTCCATGTTCCCCAAGGCCAGGGTGCTCATCCACGCGAAGGAGAGCCAGGTGAAGGGCGCCGAGACCTTCGACGGCGAGGAATACAGGGTCTGTCCCGGAGTCCGCATCGTGCACACCCCCGGACACACCCCGGGATCCTGCAGCGTCTTCGTGGACGGCGACAGGGCTTACGCTATCACCGGCGACGCCTGCCCCCTCAAGGACAACTTCCTCAAGATGATCCCTCCCGCCCTGAACTACGACAGGAGGCTCGCGCTGGAATCCCTGGAACACATCGCCGCCTACGCCGACGTAGTCGTGCCGGGACACGGCGCACCCTTTTTCACGAGAAAGGCGGGCGGACAGAGGAAGAAACGCCGAACGCGACACGATGATGATTGAGGACATTCATTTGCATCCCCGCTCAATCGATATTTGAATCAATCGTTTTTTCTGCATCATTTTCATCTGCAAATGAGGCAGAATCGCGCCTGGTCTGTGATAAACTATATACGCCGCGCGCGATGGAACATGCATGGAAGACCTTCCCGACACCATCTATGCGGAATGCCCCGAATGCGACGACATCACGGAGCACGAGATCCTCAACGGCAGGCTCGGGAAGTCAGGCGTGACCGGGACCTTCAAGTGCGCAGGCTGCGGCAGGGTGTTCACCGGCACCATCCGCCTCCCCCGCCCCTTCACCGTGAAGGCGGTGGTATCCTCCGAAGAGACCTCCAGCTCCACCCAGACCACCGTCATGGAGAACGAATCCCCCGCGGTCGGCGACGAGTTCGACCTCGACGACGGGAGGCACGTCCTCATCACGCAGATCATCGACCAGAAGGGAGGCAAGAGGAAATCCTGCCCCGCGGCCGACATCAAGGAGCTGTGGGTGAAGGACTACGGCGTCCTCAGGGTCAAGGTGTCCGTCAACAGCGGCAAGAAGACCTACCCCCTATACTCCGAAGCGGAGCCGGACGACGAATTCGCCGTCGGCATGATCATGAACTTCGACCTCTGGGATGCGGAGATCACCTCCATCAAGACCAAGACGAAACTGCTCCGCCGCGGCTCCGCGGAGGCGAGGGACATCACCCGCGTCTACGCGAAGGTCGTGCACCGCGGTTCCGAGGACTCCCCCGGCGACGGCGGCGGCGTCATGGACTTCGACGACGAGTGACGTTTTTGTTGACTCCTTGTTGATTGCAATACGACATCTTATATCCCCGCCGTGGGAGATATCCCCCATGTCATCGGAGAACGGCGGGAACAAACGCCACGACGACCCGGGTTTCAAGATGGTCGTCCACAACGTCGACATGCTCTGCTGGATCCTGAAAACCTGCGTGGATCCGTACAAGGACTGCACCCTCGATGAGATAAAGGACTGTCTCACGATAAGGAACGGTCGCGTCCAGGGCATCGAACAGGAGATTCCCGACGGGCGCGGCGGTTACATAAAGCTCGACACGGCCTTCATAGTGCGCCTGCCGCAGGGGGAGAATGCGGTGATATACCTCAACGTAGAGGGACAGTCGTATAAGATGTCCTTCGACTCCCTCGCGAAACGCGCCATGCACTACCTATCGAGCATAATCTCCATGCAGAAAACCACTGGTGCTAGGAATCCTTACGCGAACATCTCCCGGACGTTCGGCATATGGCTGGATTTCTGCGGGACAAACGGTAATACCATCGACGAGTACCGGATGGCCGCCAAGAGGATACTCGGGAGCGGCGAACCGATCCCCATAGACCTGACGGGACTCGCCATAGTCAGCATCGACGGGAGTTATGCGACCGATAAAAAAGACTTTCAAAGCCTGGTAACGGCCGTGTTCAGATCGTCCATGGATGATGAGAAACTCCGCACTCTCCTAACGGATACCTATAAATTCCGTGAAACAGAATCAATAATCGAGGGAAGAAACATGATGTCGATGACGGAACGTGCAATAATGGATGCGTCCAACGATACTGAAGACCGCGTGTGCACAGAACATGTTGTTTCGGTTGTCCGTAAACTCAAACTATCCATCGACGAGGCGTTCGACCTGCTCTCCATATCCGCCGAGGTCCGCGAGGCAATCCGCGGGGATGTCGAGAATCAGCTGTCCGCCTGACTCACCCCCGCGCCTCTCCCGCCCGGCTGTTCGCGCGCGCGATTAGTATTAATCGGGGTAATCCTATCATCGTTCATGCACATAGTACAGGCCGGGATGGAGCACGACGTGCTCCGCGCGAACGACAAGGTCGCCCACGCCAACTACCATCTCCTGAAGGAGCACGGCATCAGGTCCGTGGACTTCATGGGTTCCGTCGGATCCGGCAAGACCACCCTCATCATCGAGCTCGGGAAGAGACTCAAGGCCCAGGGCAAGAGGGTGTGCGTCATCGCCGGCGACGTGATCGGCGACGACGACTACAAGCGGTTCACCGCCGCCGGCCTGGACTCCGTCAATCTCAACACCGGGAAGGAGTGCCACCTCGAGGCCCCCCAGGTGAAGAGGGTCCTCGAATCCATGGACCTCGACGCATACGACATCATATTCATCGAGAACGTCGGAAACCTCGTCTGTCCCGCGGACTTCAACCTCGGGACCGACTTCCGCGTGGCGGTCATCTCCGTCACCGAGGGGGACGACATGGTGCGCAAACACCACCAGGTCTTCCTGCATTCCGACTTCGCCGTGCTGAACAAGGCGGACATCGCTTCCGCCGTGGACGTGGACCCCGAGGTCATCGAGAGGGACTACGCCAAACTCACCGGAGGGCTCAAGCCCATGTTCAGGACCGCCGCCAAGAAGGGCGACGGCGTGGACGACGTGCTGGGCTTCTTCAATTTCTGAGGAGGGAAACAATGAAGGTATTGACTATCGGCGGCGGAGCGAGGGAGCACGCCGCGGTCGAGGCGCTGGCACGTTCCGGCGCCGAGATCTACTGCGTCCTGAAGAACGTGAACCCCGGCATCGAGAGCAGGGCCACCGCGGTCCTCCACACCGCCGAGGACAACATCGATTCCATCTGCGACTTCGCCATCAAGAACTACATCGAGTATGCCTTCGTCGGCCCCGAGGCCCCTCTCGCCGCCGGCGTCGTGGACGCCCTCGACGAACTCGGGATCAAATGCGCCTCGCCCACCAGCGCGGCCGCGCGCATCGAGACATCCAAGACGTTCATGAGGGAGCTCGTCACCAAGTACGGGATCGAGGGCAACCTCGGCTACGCGTCCTTCGACGACGCCGCCTCCGCCATCGAATACGTCAAAACAGTCCCCTACAAGGTCGCGGTCAAACCCGTCGGCCTCACCGGGGGAAAGGGGGTGAAGGTCCAGGGGGACCAGCTCACCAACCTCGAGGAGACCATCGCCTACATCAACGAGATCTTCGACAGCAACATGGGCGGCGGGAAGGTCATCATCGAGGAGAAGGCCGAGGGCGAGGAATTCACCCAGATGGTCTTCACCAACGGCACCGACATCTTCCCGATGCCCCTGGTTCAGGACCATAAGCGCGCCTACGAGGGCGACCTCGGACCCAACACCGGAGGCATGGGATCCTACAGCGACGCCGACGGACTGCTCCCGTTCATCCCCGACGAGGACCGCCAGAAGGCCATCGTCATCTGCAAGAAGATCGTCGATGCCCTCAAGGCCGAGAAGTGCCCCTACCGCGGCCCCATGTACGGCCAGTTCATGCTCACCAAGGACGGCCCCAAGATTATCGAGATCAACGCCCGCTTCGGCGACCCCGAGGCCATGAACGTCCTCACCGTCCTCTCCACCCCGTTCACCGACATCGTCAGGTGGATGACCGGCACCCTGCGCCTCAAGTCCGTGGATTTCCTGCCCAAGGCCACCGTCTGCAAGTACATCGTACCCCGCGGATACGGAGTGAAATCCGAACCGGGGCACACCATCTCCCTGGACCGCGAGGCCGTCGAGAACGACGGCGCCGCCCTCTACTACGGAAGCGTGGACGTCGTCAACGGCAAGCTGGTCACCGGAACCTCCCGCTCCGTCGGAGTGGTGGGGGTCGGGGACACCATCGCCGAGGCCGAGAGGAACTGCGAGAAGGGACTGAGCCACATCAAGTGCGACGCAATCGCCGTCAGACACGACATCGGCACCGAGGCCCTGATCCAGAAGCGCATCGACCACATGAAAGCGATCCGCGGATGAGACGCGTAGCTGTCAAGATAGCCTATCTGGGGGAGGACTTCTCCGGATCCCAGATACAGCCGGCGTCCCGCAACCTGCGCACCGTGCAGGGCGAGATGCTGGAGAAACTGCTGCTGATAGACCACGTGCCGGAGGAGCGCATTGACCTCAAGTTCGCATCCCGCACGGATGCCGGGGTCAGCGCCCTCGGCAACGTGGTCGCCTTCTACACCGAGTTCGGGGACAACGACACCCTCCTCAGGGCCATCAACTCCGTCTCCAGGGGGATCTACTACAGGGCGATCACCGACGTGCCAGACGATTTCAACCCCAGGGTGGCCGCCAAACGCTACTACCGCTACACCTACCCCGACCACGGCATCGACATCGACGCCTTCCGCGAGGCCGCCATGCTCTTCGAGGGCCACCACGACTTCTGCAGGTTCGCCAAGAACGAGACCGGGAGGTCCACCGTCATGGCCATCGATTACGTCCGCGTGACCGCGGAGGACGGCCTGATACACACCGACTTCTGCGCGGATTTCTACCTCTGGAACATGATCCGCAGGATAATGGCCGCCGTCATCGAGGTGGGGAAGCACATGACCGACTGCGAGGACATCAAACGCAAGCTCGCAGGGGAGGACGGTACCTTCGGCCTCGCCAAACCCGCGGGCCTCACACTCACCGACGTCACCTACGACGACGTGACGTTCCCGAAACCAGAGGGATGCCCCTACGAGAAGAACCTCCGCAGGGACCTGTACCTCGACGGGCTCCGCCATTCCTTCCATAAGTTCTTGTGAGACCTCCGCCATCCGAGGGGCATGGAACCCCACGAAATGGCCATGGAGGCCCTCGCCGCAGAGGAACAGGCACAGGACCTCGCCTTCCGCACCGGGAGGGAGATCATCCGCAAGACCAAGAGGGCCATCTCCGGCATCCACAACGGCCGCAGGGACCCCGAGCTCATCGATTCCGTATCCTCGGACCTCGCGGGGCTCTGCGAGGCCCTGGAGGCCTTCCCGCGCGTCCTGTACGGACAGTACGTGGAGGACGCCATGGCGGAGTTCGCCGAGACCGTCATCTATGACAGGGCGCTCCGCGGGGAGGACATCCCCGACTACACCGTGCTGGAGGTCTCCCCCTCCGCCTGGCTCTTAGGGCTGGCGGACTCAGTGGGGGAGCTGAGGAGGGACATGCTCGCCCGCCTCATGGACAGAGATGCGAAGGCCGCCCGTTCGATATACGCGTCGATGGAATCCCTCTCGGAGATCCTCATGGGATTCGACGTCAAGGATTCCGTAGCACCCGTCAGGCGCAAGCAGGACATCTGCCGCGGGATAATGGAGAAGTCGCGCGGCGACCTCGCGGCCGCGCGCATAATGGGGTTGTGAGGGGGTCTCCCCCCTCATGAATGGTTTCACCTGCGGGACTTGGGCTTCCCGAAGTTCTTCACGGGCTTGCGGAAGACCCAGACGAGCAGGAGCAGCATCACGACGATCAGGACGACCATCAGGTAGTTGATCCAGTCGTAGTTGCCGTCCTCGTAGTAGAACGTCACCTTGTTGTCGGCACCGATGCCCTGGATGACGGAACCGTCGGTGGCCTCGATGTAGTAGGTGTGCTTGCCGGAGGAGAGTCCGTCGGGCAGGTAGCTGTAGCTGACGTCGGTGGTGGCGCCGGCCTTGACGGAGACGTCGGTCTCACTGCCCTCGATGAGCTCGCCGTCCAGGTAGAAGACGACCTTTCCGTTGTAGAGGTCGGCGGCGCCGGTGTTCTCGACGGAGACGGTGAGCTTGATGGGCTCCATGACCTTGATCTTCTTGGAGTCGTTGTACTCGTAGGTGACGGTCTGGGAGTCCTCGTCGGTGACGGTCTCGGTGACGGTCACCTTCAGGGTGTAGGTCCCGGCATCGCTCTGCGAGGCGACCTTCAGGGTCACCGGGGTGCCGCTGGTGAGGCTTCCGGAGGACGGGGAGACACCGCTGGTGACGGTGTCGCCGTCGTAGACGAGCTCGGCGGTGTAGGTGATGGAGATCGAGCTGAAGACCGCGGACTCGGTGAAGGTGTACTTGTACTCCGCCGCGATGCCGGTGGAGATGACGTCGTCCCCGGTGAGCTCGCGGATGACCACGGGGTCCGTGGCGTCGGAGCCGTCGGAGACGGCCGCGAAGCCCGCGAACGCCGCGAGGACGCACATCAGTATGGCGATTGTTGCTTTCAGGTTCAGTTGCGTGAGAACACCCCCCTCTTGGAAGCGGCCCAGACGAACAGCAGGACCAGCAGGACGAGGACGACCACGAGGCCGTAGAAGAGCGTGCTGAGCTTCTTACCCTCGTCGCTCGCTCCTCCGTCGGCGGCGGAACCGCCGCTCTGGTCGACCTTGACGGTGGCGTGCTCCATGGATCCGGAGGAGGCGTCTCCCTCGATGGTGACGGCGGAGCCGCCCATGGTCTCGGCGGTGACGGTGTAGGTCACCGAGGGGACGTCGGCGGCAGTGTAGTCGGCCTTGGAGAAGACGACGAGGTAGTACACGGAAGTGGTCTTACCGTCGAGGACGAACGCCTCGCCGGCCTCGTACACCACGTTGGAATCGGCATCGGCGATGTA
Organism: Thermoplasmata archaeon; assembly: GCA_015063225.1. Taxonomy (GTDB): domain Archaea; phylum Thermoplasmatota; class Thermoplasmata; order Methanomassiliicoccales; family Methanomethylophilaceae; genus Methanomethylophilus. The sequence goes on from SUSU01000012.1 coordinate 13,570, forward strand.
CACCTTCCAGCTGTCGCTGGCGGCGGACAGAGCACCGTCGACGGTGACCTTCACCGCGGCGGCGTTGTCGTTGGCGATGCTCAGGGCGTAGCGGTAGGAGTAACCGTTGACCGCATCGGCGACGCCGGCACCCTCGGCGGCCTTGGTGAGCTTCACCTTGACCGCGTCGGAGGGCTCGGGGTACGCGTCGGCGGGGACGGAGACGGTGCCGAGCTCGGAGCCGGTGGTGTCCTGGACGGAGACACCGACCAGGGAGTCGCCGGCGCCGTGGAGCCTGCTGTTGTAGACACCGGCCACGGTGAGGCTGGCGCTGCTGCCGTTGGCGACGTAGGCGGAGTAGGTCTCGTTGAGGCTGAGGCCCGAGAGGCCGGTGACGATCATGGTCATCCCGGTGGCGTCGCCGTTGTAAGTGAGCTCGAGGGTCATGGTGACCTCCTCTCCGTTCACAGTGGCGCTGGTGAGGCTGACGTAATCGTTCTCGGCGGGGGTGATGTCGGACGTGGTGGCGGCGAAGTTGAACACGATGTCCTCGGTGGCATCGGCGGGGATGCTGAGGTTGAAGTCATCGGTGGAGTACTCGTAGTGGCTGCTGCCGGCGTCCTTGTCGAGCTCGGCGCGGAGGACGTAGTCCTTCCCGACGGGGAGGGACAGGCTGTAGGATCCGCCGGTAATGCTGGACCTCAGGATGACGGTGCCGTCCATCGCGTAGACGGTACCGGAGGCGCTGACGCCGAGGTTGCCGGAGACCTTCACGACGGTGCTCTTGGCGGTGAGGTCGGTGGCGGAGGCGGCGCCGGTCTCGTCGACGAAGCAGTACGCCACCTTTCCGTCGGAGTCGGCGGCCTTGATGATGTAGGTGTACTCCTCGACATCGTCCTTCTGCAGGTGGTAGGTGTAGGTGTTCCCGGAGTGGTCCTGGTGGCTGAGGGCGTCGTCGTCCGACTTCTCGAGGGTCACGGTGTCCCCTTCGGAGACGGTGACCTCGACCTTGGTGGCCTGGAAGGGCTTGGAGGCGAACACGGCGGTCTGAGAGGCCTGGCCGGGGTAGACGGAGACGGTGCCGTCGTAGAAGTAGGCGCCGTCCATCTCGAAGGTGTAGTTCCCGGGCACGACATCGCCGGTGATGACTCCATTGACGACGTCGTAGGTCGTGGAGGAGCTGCTGGTGTTGGTCATCTTGCCGTTATAGTCCGACGCGCTGCCGACATCGGTGGTCACGGTGACGCCGGTGACGGTCTTGACGTGGGACATACCGTAGCTGGCGCTGCGCGATGTGGGCTCGGTGCGCTGGACGTACAGGGTGCCGCTGGAGGTCAGCGAGGCGGTGGTAAAGTCGGTGTCGCCCTCGTCGCCGATGTACATGTAATCGGTCTCGGTGCAGGCGGCAGTCATGACGACGCTGTAGCCGGTGGGGAGGGCGAGGGAGACCTTGCCGTCGGAACCGGTCATGAGGTGGCTGAGGGTGTAGCTCGCGGAGTCCGCGGTGATGGCGGCGGAGAAGATGCCCGCGTAGGGGATGGCCCTGGTGGAGGGCGACATTCCGGTGTAGTAGTTCAGGGTGTAGGTGAACTCCGTTCCGCTGACGAGCTCGATGGACTTGCCGCCGATGTCGGCGGTGGCGGGGATGTTCTCGAAGTAGTACTTGCTGCCGCTCTTCGCGTAGAGCAGGTACCCGTCGGCGGACGTGGGGAGCATGATGTCGAACTGTCCGTTCGAATCGGCGACCACGCGGGTGAAGAAGTCGGCGCCCTCGATGAAGACGTTGGCACCGGCGACGTCCCCGGAATCGTCCGAGACGGTACCGGAGATGGTGAAGGAGGGCTTCGCGACGAGGTCGATGGTGCCGGAGGAGCCGGATCCGTAGTAGGATTCGCCGCCGATGGTGACGTAGGCGAAGTACTCGGACGTGATGCCGACCGCGGCGGGCACGTAGGCGACGCCGTTGACGGCGGCGGTGGAGAAGGCGTAGGAGTCGACGCAGATCGCCGCGGCCTTGGCCTTGTCGGCGTCGCCGGCGACGGTGAACTCGAGGGTCTCGGAGTCCACGACGTTCAGGGTGACGGACTGGGCGGAGGAGCCCACGGTGACCTTGCTGGGGGTCAGGGACATCTCGCCGGTGGAACCGCTGACGAACACGGAGTAGGTGCCGGCGGGCACGTAGGCGACGGCCTTGCCGTCGTCCTTGGTCATCACCTCGCACACTACGGTGTTGCTGGCGGTGTCGAGGACGGTGACCTCGGTGTAGTCGCTGGTCGTGCCGTCGTCCTGGTGGGTGACGGTGATGTTGATGGCGTAGGAGGTGACCTTCACGGCGATGTCCTCGTTGTGGCCGGGCATCACCTTGAGGGTGGCGGTGCCGACGGCGGTACCGGAGTTGGTGAAGACGCTGATGTCGTAGGTCCCGGGGAGGATGCTGGCGTACTGGGGCTCGGTGTCGAAGGAACCGTTCTGGACGTCGACCTTGTACTCGATGTCGGAACCCTGGAGCTTCATGGACATGACGCCGGTAACGCCGACAGTGCCGGACACCTCGTTGCCGTTGGTGATCGCTCCGCTGACGCGGGAGTCGGCATAGCCGGAGAAGTCCTTGGTGATGCTGCCGGAGGCGGAATCGTAGTAGACGGTCTCGAGCACGTTGCCGTCGGCGTTCTTGCCGGCGGAGGTGCTGAGGACCACTTTGAAGGCACCGGAGGCGGGGATGGCCGCCGCGTACTTGCCGTCCGCATCGGTGTCGGCGGAGGAGTACAGGACGTAGTCGACGGCGCCGGTGGAGTCGAAGTCGGTCTTGGAGTACACGTTGACGGTGGCCCCGGGCAGTGCGTCGCCGGAGGCCATGGTGACGGTACCGGAGACGGCGGCGGAGACGCCGACGTACTTCAGCATCATGACGGAGGAGATGTAGTTGATGAGACCGCCCTTCTCGTTCTGGAGGGCGATGGCCTCGTAGGCGTCCATGTCCTTCCATCCGTCGGAGCTGCCGGTGGCCTCGGAGTCGGCGTTGTACATGACATGCCAGTAGTCCACGGCGAAACCGGTCAGACCCTTGGCGGGCATGGGCTTGACGTCGCCGTCGGAGGCGGAGAGCTCGGAGAGCAGGCTGATGGAGTAGGACTGCCCGGCCTCGGAGGGGGTGCATCCGATCAGGGCCTGGTAGACGAGGGTGGAGTACATGGCCTCGTCGTAGTAGGCGTAGCCGGTGTAGTTGTTGACCGTGTAGAACGGGGAGACGCCGGTGGACGTCACATCGTACCCGCCGAGGTAGGCGATGGTGCTCATGGAGCTGTTGTCGTTGTAGGCGATGGGCAGCATGGAGCTGTCGACCTCGATGTAGGAGATCTTCTCGCCGGTGACGTTGCAGACGCTGTCGTACAGGGCGCAGAGCTGGGTGGGGCCGAGGGCGCAGGTCTCGGTCAGGTACACGAAGGCGGCGTAGTACGGGCGCAGCGAGTCGTCGAGGTTGAGCTTCGCATAATCGGTGTCGGCGAGGATCTCGTCGCAGTACGAGTTGTCGCTGAGGATCTTCGAGAGCTTGGCGGAGTCGATGACGGTGAGGCCGGAGCCGGAGACGGCGGCGGCCACCTTGGACTGGTTGGCATCGAGCAGACGGACGGACATGGAGACGAGGGCGCCGGAGGAACCGTCCTGGAGATAGGCGGTGCTCATGGCGGCCGAACCGTTGCCGTAGGGGCTGGTGACGGTGCTGAACCCGCCGAAGACTGCGGCGGAGTCGGTGTATCCGTACCAGGCGAGGAGCGCGCCGTCCTTGTCGACGTCGCTGTAGTGGTTCCAGGCGCTGCTGAGCTCGGTAGCGTCGGAGGTGTTGATGGTGTATCCGAGTCCGCCGTAATAGCCGGACTTCTCGTCGTTGGTGGGGGTGGCCGCGTCGAAGGCGTACACCGCGTTGGGGACGATCACGAGGACCGCGATGACGACGATGGTGACGAAGGGGAAGAAGCTGAAGACCTTCTTGGCGGCTCCCTTGAATCCGGAACCGCGGATGGTCTTGAGGCCCGCGAAGTATGCGGGGAGGTCCACGGCGCGGAGGACGGTGACCATGACGTAGGCAGCACCGATGGCCATGGCGACGGCGGAGAAGTAGGCGTATCCGCTGTCGAACCAGCCGATGAAGAACATCGAGAGCATCCAGAGCATGACGAAGCCGTAGAGGCGCTTGCCGCCGTCCTTGCGATACCTGACGAGCATGTAGGCTCCCAGGGCGAAGGACATCCAGACGGTCAGCCAGCCGAACCAGGTGGCCATGGCGGAGATGCTGCTGCGGGTGAAGGACTCGGCGAGTTCGGAGACGAGACCGCCCTCGAAGGCGCTGTTGCCCTTGAAGATGGCGTCGGCGATGTCGGGCAGTACGAAGTGCAGGGCGACCCCGACGACGATGATGACCGCGGCCATCAGGGGGATGGTGACTATCCAGGGCTTCTTCGCGAGGAGGAGGAAGACCACGGAGTAGAGCACGGTGAACAGGGCGATGAGGCATCCTCCGGAGAACACGTCGTCCCACAGCCCGAAGGGCAGGTAGTAGGCGGCACCGATGAAGGTACCGAACAGGAGAAAGACGGTGGAGATGCCGACGATGGCCCCCATGTCCCTGCCCTTGATGCGGGTGACGACGAGGGAGATCGCGACGATGACGGCCGCGACGACCGCGATGACGCGGAACTCGGTCCAGGTGTGGATGACCAGACCGTAGAAGATGCCGGCGAGGATGGCGTAGAAGAAGACGTCCCTCTGGAGGACGCACAGGAACCCGGTGAGGTTCTGCTCGTCGGACACCTTGATGGCGCTGACGAGGAAGTACACCATGAACGCGGAGATGAAGCCCAGGAGTGCATACTCACCGCCGTAGGAGAAGGGGGTGACCATGATGACCAGGGCGGTGAACTCGTAGACGAGCGCGGAGACGACCGCGACGACATCGTCGTCGTAGATCCTCTTGGCGACCATGAAGACGGGGATGGCGGTCAGGACACCGATGATGGGTGAGGACCAGGCCATGACCCCGGAGGCCGCAGTGGAGTCGCTGACTCCGCAGAGGGTGACGAGGTAGGCGAATCCCGCCATTATGTAGTCGTAAAGGGGGCCCGAGACGCTCTCGATGCCGTAGGGATAGTTCAGCTGGGGCTGTGACGATGGATCGTAGGTACCCGCGAGGAGTTCGATCACGATACGGAGGTGGCTGGAAGCGCTCGTACCACCCGAGAGGGCGTAATCGTCCCCCGCGGAGATGCCGTAGGCAAACACGACCCTGAGCACGAAGGCCAGGACCATGATGACGGCGAGTGATACGAGACACCAGTGCACCTTCAACCAGCTGCCCGTCCCCTTGTCAGAGCGGGGGGCGGATTTAACGGCCGATTTCTCGGCCTCAGTGTCTCCGGTAGCAATTCTGCGCATGCTAATTCTCCAAATATGCCCGCTATAGCGGGCGCTGTCGAATGGGCGCCCATCCGTCCGTTCCTATATAATGATTTCACGCGCGCGTAATAGTTAAGGAGCGGTTGGACGGAATTGGTATGCCCCCGAAGGGGCATGGAAAACTCAGAGACCCGAGCGGGCGTCCTCGGAGATGGCCTCGGCGGCGGCGCGGGGGTCCTCCGCGTTGTAGATGGCCCTCCCGGCGATGACGTAGTCCGCCCCCGCCCTGATTGCGGACGCGGCGGAACCCCCCTGGGCCCCCACTCCGGGGGAGAGGATCTCCCTGTCGCCGATGATGGCGCGGATGGCGGCGATGCGGTCGGGACGGGTGGCCGGGGCGATGAACCCCTTCGCCCCGCACTCCACTCCCACGCGGGCGAGGGCCTCGGCGTTGGGGGCGGTGAACTCCATGCCCCCGGGATGGCTCATCTCGGTGACGGCGTAGATGGAGGCTCCCATGGAGGCGGCGGTGTCCACGGCCATCCTCATCGAATCGCTGCCGGGGAAGGCGTGGACGATGACCGCGCAGGCACCGCGGGATACGGAGTTCTCCACGATGAGCTTCACGGTGTTGGGGATGTCGGCGACCTTGAAGTCGCAGATGACGTCGGAGATGCGGGAGAGACGGGTTATCATCTCGGGTCCCGCGGAGAGCACGAGGGGCCAGTTGATCTTGATGGCGTCTATTGAGCCAGTAACCGATTCCGCAATGGAAACGGCCTTGTCCGCATCGGTCTCGTCTATGGCGAGTATGAGCCTCGTGTCCTTCTTCATCGCCTTTCCATCGGGGGATTATTATTAAACCCTATCATCGATAATCGGCGCATGTCCTTCGTCAGGTTCGACTCCGGATCCGCCGCCAACGGCAATCTGGCTCAGGGATGCAGGTTCTGCATAGAGGGTGCGAAGATGGTCCTGCTGGTCTCCGGCAGGTGCAGCACCGGCTGTTTCTACTGCCCCGTGTCCGCCGAGAAGAAGGGAAAGGACGTGGTCTACGCCAACGAAGGGAGGGTGACCTCCGACGCGGAGGTCATCGAGGAGGCCGAGAGCATGGACGCCCTCGGCGCCGGCATCACCGGAGGGGACCCCTCGCAGTGCCTCGAACGCACCGTACATTACATAAGACTCCTGAAGGAACGCTTCGGGAAGGGTTTCCACATCCACATGTACACTTCCACCATCAGCGCGGAGAACGCGAGGATACTGGAGGAGGCGGGACTGGACGAGATCCGCTACCACCCCGGGGAGAGGATGTGGGACAGGATGCAGGAGACGGAACTGGCGGAGATAATCGCGAACACCGGCATGGACGTCGGCATCGAGGTGCCCGCCCTTCCGGGATGCAGCGCGAAGCTCATCGCCCTCGCGGAATACGCATTCTCCGCCGGCGTGTCGTTCATGAACCTGAACGAGCTCGAGTTCTCGGAGAGCAACTGGTCCATGATGGAGGAACACGGCTACTCGCTCAAGGACGACATCTCCTCCGCCGTCGCCGGTTCGGAGGAGACCGCGCTCGCCGTGATGGCCGCGCTGCCGGACCTCCCGATCCACTTCTGCTCCTCGACCTTCAAGGACGGGGTGCAGCTGCGCAACCGTCTCAAGCGCCGTGCCGAGCATATAGCCAGGGAGTACGATGTCATCACCGACGACGGCACGTTCATCAAGGGCGTGATCTACGCGGAGGACCTCGATGAGGCCGCCTCGTTCATGCGCGAAGAATACGACGTCCCCGACGAACTGATGTTCATCGACCGCGAACGCAACAGGATGGAGATAGCGGCCTGGATCCTCGAGGAGGTCGGACCGGAACTGCCGTTCCGCTGCTACATAACGGAAGAATACCCGACCAGGGACAGGATGGAAGTGGAGCGCACCCCCATCGTCCCGGACTCTTAAGGGAAGTTTGCGGCCCCGGAGGGCCGCGAAATGGTTTCACCCAAGAGAGGTACTTACTGAACGCTGAGGCTCTGGATGTCGTGGTGTCTGTTCACGATATCCCGGGCGATACGCAGATTCTTGCCGTTCTTTCCGATCGCACGGCCTTTGAGGGCCGGGTCCACCGTAACGGTGGCATGCGTGATGTTCCCGCGCTGCTCGATTACCACGTTCGAGGGGTTGTAGATGTGGAACACGTTGAGGACGAACTGCTGGGGGTCCTCGGAGTACTCCACGACCTGGATGCTCTTGCCTCCGGTCATCTCGCTGAGCTTGATCATGTGGTCGCCTTTCTTGCCAACGGCGATGTTACCCTGGCCTTTCTCGACCACGAAGACCAGCTTGTCGCCGGCGTCCATGCAGTCCACGGCATTGGTGTGGGTGATCTGCTGGAACAGGGCGATGTAGCGCAGCGTGTCCTCGGTCAGCACGATCTCGGAAACCATACGGCTCACAGCGTAAGGATGTTGGATGTACCCTTGTCGATGACGGCCAGGGCGGCGACGGAGTAGGGGACACCGCAGACGGCGCCGAGCTCCATGTTGTTGCCCTTGAACACGCGGACCTTGACATCCTTGTTCTCGGTGAGGAAGGTCGAGGGGCAGTTCTCGCTGACGATGATCAGCTGGGCGCTGCCGTTCTTGACGGCCTTCTCGGTCTGGGCGGTTCCGAACTCCACCTTTCCGGTGGAGATGGCTGCTTTCAATGCTTTTCCAATGTCGATTTCTTCACTCATTCATTATCCCCCTTTTTCTTGGGTGTATATTGTAGATTGACTGCGCCGGTTCCCAGCGTGACGGGCTGGCCGACGATGATGTTTTCGGTCACACCTTCCAGGCCGTCGGTCTCTCCGATGATCGCGGCGTGCAGCAGGTGCGCGGTCGTGATCTCGAAGGCCGCCCTGGCGAGGACGGAGGACTTCTTACCGGACACACCGTGGCGTCCGATGGCGCGGACCGTACCGTCGTTGGTCATCAGGTCGGCGACCATCATGATGTGACGGATGTCGACGTTCAGACCGGCCTCCTCCAGGGTGGAGTAGGCCTCGCGGACGATCGCGTTGCGGGCGGCCTCGATACCGAGGACGTCCGCGATCTCGCAGATGGAGTTGGTCATGACGTTGGCGGCGTCCACCATCTCGACCTTGAGGATCTCCTTGAGGTTGGATCCGTCGGTGATGATGGTGAAGGTGCCGTCCTTCTCCCTCTTGATGAAGGCCTGGTTGATGCCGTCGATGCCCTTGATCTTGGCGTTGCGGACGGCATCGGACATCTGCTGGAGCTTCTTGAAGGAGGGCTCGGAGGAGCTGACCTTGATCCTGAAGTCCTCCGCCTGGACCTGACCCTTGAGGGCCTTGATCTTGCTCAGGCGGTCGACGACGTCATCGAACTCGATGCCCTTGTCCTTGAGGAGCTCGGGGATGGGTTTGATGTACAGGACCAGGTTGGTCACGTCGGTCTCGATCTCAGCCACGTTGGCGAGCGTGGTGATCTCGATGTCCGAAGCGATCCTCTTGGCGAGTCCCTCGTCCTCCTTGGCGAGACCGAGCAGGGGCACGGTCATGGAAGGGGTGGAGGGCTCGCGACGGGCGTCCACGATTTCGATGAGACGGGGCAGACCCTTGGTGACCGACACGAACGAGTCACCCGCGAAGTGGAAGGTACGCAGGTTCATCTGGGTACCGGGCTCTCCGATGGAGTGGGCGGCCATGATACCGGCGGACTCGTTCCTGTCCATGAGGTGGCTCTGGAACATCTCGGCGGCGCGGGCCACGAGCTTCTCGCAGACGTCGTCGGTGATGAGGGACTCGTCGGCGTTCTCGATCTTCGCGGCGATGTCCACGTAGATCTTGAGGGGCAGGTCGACACCGAGCTTCTCGCCGATGGAGATGAGCTTGGATTCCATGGGGGTGTACTCGCGGACGTGGGTGACCTCCTCGAAGACGGGCGCGGCGGGGGCGTCGGGGACGTCCTCGGCCTGTGCGGCGGGCTTCTTGGCGGTGCTGGGGCGGCGGCGCTTGCCGATGGCCGCAGTGACGTCCTTGGCGGACTCCTCGGTCAGACCGGCCTCGATGAGGGCCTCCATCCCGGCGTCGGCGATGGCGGACATGGACCCGAAGGTGTTCACCAGCAGAGCGGCGGTCTCCTCGTTGATGCCGCGTTTGGTCAGCGCTATAACAGTGTCTTTCTTTGCCATTATCACTCACCTCCGTCGTAGTCGCCGTCATCTCCGTAGTCGGTAGAGTCCTCGTCTCCCTCACCGTCGGAATCCATTCCGTCGATGCCGTCGAGGTCCTTCTCGCGGGTACCGTAGCTGGTTCCGGCGGTGTCCTCAGCGACGATCAGGGTGGAGGCGGCGTCGGCGCCGAGCACCTCGACCAGCAGGTCGTTGATGTCGATGGCCTTTCCGCGGACGGAGCGGGCGGGGTCGATTCCGTCCTCTCCGTACTTGAACTGAACGATGGTGCCGATGGTGTTCCTGATGGTACCGTCGCTGGTCAGCTTGAGGTCCTCGAGGGCGGAGACGAGACGCCTCTGCATGTAACCGGACCTGCTGGTACGGACGGCGGTATCGACGAGACCCTCTCTTCCTCCCATGGCGTGGAAGAAGAACTCGGTGGGGGTCAGGCCGAGCTTGTAGGAGTTGGAGCAGAATCCCTTGGCGTAGGCGCCGAGGTCGTTCCTCCTGAAGTGGGGGAGGGTCCTCTGCCAGTAACCACGGGAGATACGGTCTCCGCGGATGTTCTGCTGTCCGACGCAACCGGCCATCTGGGACAGGTTGGTCATGGAACCGCGAGCCCCGGTCTTGGCCATGATGACGGCGGGGTTGGACATACCGAGGGACATACCCGCGATCCTACCGACGTCGGTACGGGCCTCGCCGAGGGTCTTGGCGATGTTCCTCTCGAGGGCGGCCTTGGGGTCGCCTCCCTGGGATGAGTCGAAGGTGTCCTCGTTGAAGGACTGGATGAGTTCGTCCACCTTCTGGACGCGCTCGTTGCAGACCTCGCGGATCTGGAGCAGGTCCTCGTCGGGCAGGTCCTCGTCGGAGATACCGGTGGAGAATCCCATGTCCATGACGGTGGCGAGCGACAGGCGGGTGACCTCGTTCAGGAACTTGGTGGCACGGTCCGCCCCGTAGTCGCGGGCGATGTGCTCGAGGATCTGTCCCTTCGAGTTGCCGATGGCGTTCTCGTCGATGGTACCGGAGATGAGCTTGCCGTTCTCGATGACTACGGGGCCGTCGTATTCGGGGTCGTTCTCATCCAGGGATCCCTGGATGCTGCTCTTGAAGGTGATGCTGAAGTCGTCGGGGAGGGTGAGGCTGAACAGGTCCTTGCCGGTCCAGTAGGGCTCGCCCTTCTCGTCGTACCCGGAGGGTTCCGGGGGCTCGATGTCCACCAGTTTGGAGAGGATGTTCATGGTCTCCCAGCGGCCGAACCTGCGGTCGCCGTGGGTGAGCAGGAAGGATCCGGAGATGTGGTCGTGGATACCACCGATGATGGGTCCTCCGTACCTGGGGGAGAGGATGTTCTCCTGGACCAGCATAAGAATGCGGGCCTCGGCGCGGGCCTCCTCGGACTGGAGGACGTGGAGGTTCATCTCGTCACCGTCGAAGTCGGCGTTATACGGGGCGCAGACGCAGAGGTTGAACCTGAAGGTCTTGCCGGGCATGACGCGGACGCGGTGGGCCATGATGGACATCCTGTGCAGGGAAGGCTGCCTGTTGAACAGCACGACGTCGCCGTTGATGAGCTGCCTCTCGAGCACGTAGTCGATGTCGAGACCCTCGGCGACGAGGTCCTTGTTCTCGTCGGTGACCTTGATGCGCCTGCCGTCGTTCCTGATGACGTAGTTGACGCCGGGCATGTAACCGCCGTCCTCGTCGACGGGCTCGGTGCCGCGGAGCACCATCTGCCTCATCTGCTCGAGGTTGCGGGCGTTGACGTGCAGGGGGACGGTGAGCTCCCTGGCGGCGGCGATGGGGACTCCGACCTCGTTGATGCTGAGGTTCGGGTCGGGGGAGATGACGGTACGGGCGGAGAAGTTCACACGCTTACCGGACAGGTTGGACCTGAAGCGTCCCTCCTTACCCTTCAGCCTCTGGGCGAGGGTCTTGAGGGGACGGCCGGACCTGTGCCTCGCGGGCGGGATGCCGGCGGTCTGGTTGTCGAAGTAGGTGGTGATGTGGTACTGCAGGAGCTCCCAGAGGTCCTCGACGATCAGCTGGGGGGCACCGGCGTCGCGGTTCTCGCGGAGGCGCTGGTTGATCCTCAGGACGTCGACGAGTTTGTGGGTCAGGTCGTCCTCGGACCTGTCGCCGGAGTCCAGGGTGATGGAGGGGCGGACGGTCACGGGGGGCACGGGGAGTGCGGTGAGGACCATCCACTCGGGGCGGCAGACGGTGGGATCGATTCCCAGAGCTTTGAGGTCGTCGTCGGGGATCCTCTCGAGGCGCTCCCTGACCTCCTTGGCGGTGAGCTTGTGGTTGTCGGTGACCTCGCGGAAGGTGGTGGGCTTGTCGAGCTTGATCTTGACCTGCTCGGCACCGCACCAGGGGCAGGTGGTCACGCCGCTGGCACCTTTGACGACGCTCTTCACGAAGTTCTTCTGGTCAGCGGTGTCACCGCCCATCTCGGCGATGGTGTCCATGCGCTTGACCTTCTCGGCGATCTCCTCGGCGGGGAGCATCAGCCTGCCGCACTGGCGGCAGGTAGACTCAAGCATCTGCTTGATGTCCTTGATGAATCCGACGTGGATGATAGGCTCGGCGAGCTCGATGTGCCCGAAGTGGCCGGGGCACTCGTCGACCTTGCAGCCGCAGGTCTTGCAGCGGAGGCCGGGCTCGATGACACCCATGCGGGGGTCCATGAGACCCGCCTGGATGGGGAATCCCTCATCGTCGTACGTATCCGCGGTGATGATCTTCACGGCGGACATCTTCCTGATCTCGTCGGGGGAGACACAGGAGAATTTGATGGATCCGATCCTCTTGGTGATGGCGTTCATGAAAGGTCCTCCGTCTGGAGCCTCATGGCGACACCCATCGACAGCAGCTCGTCCATGAGGAGCTTGAAGGCGTAGGATGTCTGTACGAGGTGAATGTTCGAGTTGTTGCCGCAGACGGGGCAGTAGAGCTGCCCGGTGCGGGTCATGACGGCGATGTGCCCGCAGGCGGGGTTGCCGCAGACGTACTGCTGGGTACCGTCGGACTCGTCGAGGAGACGGTCCTTGATGACCATGGCGACACCGTGTCCGATCAGACAGTCACGCTCCATCTCACCGAACCTGAGACCTCCCTGACGGGAACGTCCCTCGGTAGGCTGGCGGGTGAGGATCTGGACGGGACCGCGGGACCTGAAGTGCATCTTTCCGCTGACCATGTGGTGCAGCTTCTCGTAGAAGATGACACCGGTGTAGATGTCGGTCTGCATCATGTGACCGGTCCTTCCGTTGTACATGATCTCTTTACCGGAACGGGCGAAGCCGTTGCGGACGAGACCGTCGCGAATGGAGTCCTCGGACTCTCCGCTGAAGGCGGTACCGTCGATGGTGCGGGCCTCCATGGAACCGACCTTGCCGGCGATCATCTCGAGCACGTGCCCGATGGTCATACGGCTGGGGATACCGTGGGGGTTGACGACGATGTCGGGGGTGATACCGTCGGAGGTGAAGGGCATGTCGACCTGGTCGACGAGACGTCCGACGACACCCTTCTGACCGAACCTGGAGCAGAACTTGTCGCCGAGCTCGGGGACACGCTCGTCCCTGACCTTGACGCGGACGAGCCTGGAGCCGTTCTCGCTCTCGGTGATCAGGACGGAGTCGACGTATCCGCACTCCCCGGGGCGGACGGTGACCGAGGTCTCCCTGCGCTTCTGCGGGGAGAGGTAGTCGGTCTCCTCCTCCAGGAACCTGGGCGGGGAGGTCTTTCCGACGAGCACGTCGGAGCCGGAGACGAAGGTCTCGGGGGAGATGAGTCCGTCCTCGGCGAGGTTGTAGTAGGCGGCGTCGGGGCGGCATCCGGTCACGTCGGGCGAGGGGATCTGGAACTTGTCCTCCTGTCCTCCGGGGTACCTGCGCTCCTCGGCGCGGTAGGACCTCATGAAGGTGGTCCTGCCGAGTCCGCGCTGGACCGAGGACTTGTTCATAACGATGGCATCCTCGATGTTGTATCCGTGGTAGCACATGACCGCGATGCAGAAGTTCTGTCCTGCGGGGCGGTACTTGTAGCCGATGTAGTCCATGGTCTGAGTCTGGACCATGGGGACCTGGGGGTAGTGCATGACGTGCCCGCGGGTGTCGGGCCTGATCCTGTAGTTGGAGCAGGAGATACCGAGGGCCTGCTTGGCCATGGCGGCACCCATGGTGATACGGGGAGCGGAGTTGTGCTCCGGGTAGGGGACGATACCGGCGGCGACACCGATGATGATCATGGGGTCGACCTCCATGTGGGTGTAGGGGATGGCGGGCATCTTCTCGGCCATCTCGACGGAGTTGGCGTAGGAGGGGTCGATCTCGAAGGAGTCGGAGCACCACCTGCACTTCAGCTCGCAGCGGCCGGCGACACCGGGGTTGAGCCAATCCACATCGCTCTCGGAAAGTGCGTGCTGGCACACCGGGCAGCGGTGGGGCAGGTTGTAGGGCTTGACGAGGACGAGGGCGTCCTCCTCCTCCTCGGCGTCGACCCATTCCATGACACCGATTTTGGTGAGGTCCTTCCAGACGAGGCTACCCTCGCGGATCCTGTCGATGTGGTCGCGGGTGATCATCGGGAGGCCCTCGCGCATGATGATGAGGGGCCTCCTCAGGCGACCGTCGTCGCAGTTGATGATAATCTCGTGCATGTCCTCGTCGTGGCGGATGTTGATGCTGTCGCTGATGGATCCGAACCTGCGGGCCTCCTTGACCTGGGAGACGAGCTTGTGGGGGTCCTTGTGGGTACCGACGAGGTCACCGTTGACGAACACGCGGGTACCCTCCTCGGACACATCGTCGAGGCCGTAGCCCCTGAGGATGCCGATGACCTCCTGGTCGGGGACCGCGGAGGACACATTGATGATGAGGGCGGCGTTCTTCACCAGACCGCAGTTCTGACCCTCGGGGGTCTCCGAGGGGCAGAGCCTTCCCCACTGGGTGGGGTGCAGGTCACGGGCCTCGAAGTGGGGCTGGGACCTGGTAAGGGAGGAGGTGACCCTCCTGAGGTGGGACATGGCGGACAGGTTGGAGGTGCGGTCCAGGAGCTGGGACACGCCGGCGCGGCCGCCGACCCAGTTGCCGGTGGCGAGGGCGTGGATGAGCTTGTGGGTGAACAGGTCGGGGCGGATGGAGGAGGAGATGCTGAGCTCGTTCCTCTTGCGGCCCATGTTCCTCTCGAGCTGGTACTTCAGGTCCTTCATGAGGGCGGAGAAGGAGGTCCTGAAGAGATCCTCCATCAGGTCGCCGGACAGCTTGAGCCTCTTGTTGGCGTAGTGGTCCTTGTCGTCGGCTTTCCTGATCCCGATGGCCATCTCGAGGACGGACCTGGCGATGCGGCCGAGGTAGATGGCCTTCTTCATGCGGTCCTCCTTGGAGTCGCCGAGGTGGGGCAGGAGGGACCTGTCGAGGATGGACTCGACCTTCTTGGTCCTGTACTCCTTGGCCTGACCGGCGGCGAAGTTCCTCTCGAGGTAGGCGATGGCGTCCTCGGTGGTCTGGAACCCGTTGGGGAGCCAGGTCTTCGTATCGGAGGCGTTCTCGAGGTTGGCGTAAACGATGTTGGCCATGCGCTCGTCGGAGACGATGGCATCGTAGATGTCCTTGTCCTTCTCCATTCCGAGGGCCTTCATGAGGGCGACGAGGGGGATCTCTCCGTTGACGACGGGGACGGAGACCATCAGGGTGCCGTCCTTCTTCTTCTCGACCTGGGTCAGGGCGCGGTAACCCTCCCTCTGGGAGAAGACCTTGGCGACCTCGGTGGCGGTGCCGTAGCGCTCGTCGTACTCGCACATGACACGGTTGGGGGCGAGGTCCTCGAGGGTGATGAGAAGCCTCTCGGTACCTCCGATGATGAAGTATCCTCCGGGCTCCCTGGGGTCCTCCTTCCTCTCGATGAGGGCGGCCTCGTACTCCTCGGTGGTGAGCTTCTTGCCGATGTGCTCGGGGTCCTCGAGCCTGGCCTTGGAGAGGTTGCAGCCCTTGGACTTGATCATCATGGGCAGGTCGCCGATGTGGACCCATCCGCCGACATCGGGGATGGTCTCGCCGTCGACGACGACGTCGAAGTGGACGTAGACGGGGGACATGTAGTTGAGGTTGCGGATACGGGCCTCCATGGGGGTGATCTCGTGGGAGTATCCGTTGGCCTCGATGACCATGGGGTTCTCGATGCGGATGGTGGCGGGCGCGGAGCTGTCCACGATGCCGTCCTCGTTGCGGGGGCGGCCGATGCGGATCTCGATGTCCCTGCCGGAGGTGCGCTCGGGGTCCAGCTTGATGATGCCGCGGGTAGCGTCATCGGTGGGCACGCGGATGTCGTCGACTATCCTCTGCATCCTGCTGTTGGGGTTGTCGGGAGCGCACACGAAGTCGTTGAAGGACTCGATGTGGTGGGTGACGATGGTGTTGTCCTTGAAGTAAAGGTCTACTAGTTCCCTCATGATTTGCCCTCCGAGACGACAAGACGGTAGGCGGTGAACACCTCGGCCGTCTTGCTCTTCCTGATCACCTTGACGATGCTGCCCTCGGGGATGTCCCCGTGGATGGAGGCCAGAATCTGGATGGCCGCATCGGTCTTCCTGATCTTGGGCAGCTGGTCACGGTGTATACCGAGTTTCTGGAGCACCTGCTCAGCCTCGTCAGGCGTGAGCAGATGGTGCTCGGGAACAAGGTCGTGCGTAAGCGTATTGAACGAATCGTTTTCTGCCAACTTTTCACCTGATCCTTGGTTTTCCCGTTCGGTCAGCGGGAATATGTTTTGCAAAACATTACTGTTGTTCCTATCCCATTCCTCATACTTGATCCGCCGTCGATCGCTCATGAAGAACCCCAGCGGGCCTGGAGGGATTCGAACCCCCGACCACCTGATTAAAAGTCAGATGCTCTACCTAGCTGAGCTACAGGCCCATGTGGATTTCTAAGCTGTATTACGCGGCTAGTCCCTTCTTATATATAATAACTAGCAAACGAAATACTCGGAATTACCCCATATGCTCCGCAGATATATGTATCCTACCCACGGTTTCGGACATCACGCACGGTCGGAAACGTTCGCGACGGCGGACCGGAGACCCATCGGGGATCAAAGAACACGGGGGGATGCCCCCCGTAAGAAGTTTCAGTTGAGGTAGATGTATGCCCTGTATGTCTGATCGTCGTCGTCCATCTCGCCGTCGGCCTTGAGTATGTATCCCTTGTACACGTGTATCTCAACGTCCTTGAACGTGCGGTCATCGGAGGTCGTCCCGTTGATGGTATAGAGCTGGGTCTTCACATTCCCGACCCTGCCTTCGGTTTCCTTCACGGTCACATTGGGACCGGAGTAGTCTGCCGGATCGAATGACAAAAACACCCAGTCATAGAACTCATCCACGGCGCGTCCAGCCAAATCGGTGTAACTGCGCTTCGTAGTCACATCAGCCTTGCCATCCTCCGTTCTGACAGTGTTTTCGGTGCTGTCCACGTACGAGGTTTTCTTGATCTCGCTCCCATAAGCTCCGCTGACGGACGTCACGGTGCTGCCGTCGAAAATGATTTTCAGGCCATCATACGAGCAGGTAGTATCGGATTTAGTGTAACTCCCGTTGATGGTGTACGTGTTGCCGTCCTTCGTAACGGTGACACCGGAGGGGGCAGTGGCGGTGTAATCGAAGTCGAAGTAAAGTGGCTTGTAGACGAGTAAATCATATTCGATTGAACCCTTGGAAGTGAAGTGGTATTTCACCATTCCACCGGAGACCGAATCGACAACCATCTCCATGTCGGAAACTTCATCATCTAATTCCATTTTCGTTTTGATTGTCAATCCTTCCTTAATCTTATCATCGGAATCGAGGAGGGTGTAATCGGATTTCAGCTCGTCCTGGTCCGCAAAGAAGAACCAGTAAGCGCCTATGGCCGCGGCCACGACGACCACGACACCCAGAAGGACTGCTAATTTGCCCATACTCACGAAATCGCGGTGACGAACACTTATAGTTTGCCCAGACAATGAGCCAGAAACATCGGACGGATAGCATGATCTCTACGACAGGACATGATGCGGACCGGGTTCCGCCCCATCAGATAAAAACCTGTTCGGCATACATCCCCGCATGAAGGAGCGTTCGGGGATCCGTGTGAGGGTGGCCGGATTCGACAGGAGGTCGGACATCGGCTACGGGATAGCCCGCATAGACCCTATCGTGTTCTCCGCGCTGGGCACGACCCCTACATCGAACATCGCGCTGCTCCATGGGACCGGGGGCGGCGAGGCCGTCGTCCGTCTCATGAGGGCCGGGGCGGAGGACGAGGGTTCGAACGTAATCCATATCGATGCTCCGACCCGCCACTCCGCCGGCGTATCCAACGGGGACAGCGTGGACGTCTCCATCGTCCCCGCGCCCGAGGCGGTACGCATCACCATCGCCCCGATCTCCGGGAGCGTCGACGACATCCCGAAAACCACGCTTCTCAAGAACCTCGCCAACAGGCCCCTCGTCGCCGGGATGGAGTTCATGATCCCGAACATCTCGCTTATGGGCAGCGACACCCTGTTCACCGTCCTCTCCTCCGAGCCCCGCGGACCCGTCACCGTCAGCGAGATGACCGAGCTCACCGTGGGCAAGGCCAGGAAGGAGGATGGCGAAAGGGACGTGAACCGCGTCCTCTACTCCGACATAGGCGGTCTCGACAAGGAGATCGAACGCATAAGGGAGATGGTGGAATGGCCCCTCGCCCGCCCGGACGTGTACCGCCGTCTCGGCATGGACGTGCCCAAGGGGGTCCTCCTCCACGGTCCGCCGGGAACCGGGAAGACCCTAATCGCCGAGGCCATCGCGAACGAGTCCGGCGCATATTTCATATCCGTCCGCGGCCCGGAGATCTTCAGCGCCTACGTCGGGAGCAGCGAGAACAATCTCAAGAAGATCTTCGAAGAGGCGGAGAAGAACGCCCCGGCAATCATCTTCTTCGACGAGTTCGATGCCATAGCCAGGAAGAGGGATGACAGCGACCATTCCGTCGCACAGAACGTCCTCACCATGCTCCTCACGCTGATGGACGGCATCGGGAGCAAGGACAACGTCATCGTCATCGCCGCCACCAACCGCATCGACGACATCGACCCCGCGTTCCGCCGCCCCGGGAGGTTCGACAGGGAGATCGAGATAGGGATCCCCTCCCTCAAGGGAAGGAGGGACATCCTCGGGATCCGCACCGTGGAGAGGGGGATGCCCCTCGATTCCGACGTCGATCTGGACGCGATCGCAAAGATGACGCAGGGTTTCACCGGTGCGGACATCGCCGCCCTCGCCACCGAGGCGGCCAACCGTGCGCTCCTGAGGATGACCAAAGGCAGCAGGGAGGCACTCGACGCCCTCTGCACCCCCGAGGCCCTCGACTCCATGAAGGTCACCATGCGCGACTTCACCGATGCGCTCTCCGATGTCCGGCCGAGCGGCATGCGCGAGGTCTCCGGCGGCATCCCCTCCGTCACATGGGACGACATCGGCGGCCTGGGGAACGTGCGCTCCGAGATCGAGGAGATGATCCCCGGGAAACAGCGCGAGAGGATGGAGAGACTGGGCATCAAACCCGGCAAGGGTGTGCTGTTGTTCGGACCCCCTGGCACAGGGAAGACGCTCATCGCCAAGGCCGTTGCCAACGAGAAGGGCCTCAACTTCATCCCCGTGAACGGACCGGAACTGCTCAGCCACTGGGTGGGCGATTCCGAGAAGGGCCTGAGGAAGGTCTTCGAGAGGGCCAAGAACATGGCCCCGTCAGTCATATTCTTCGACGAGATAGATTCCATCGCCCCCAAGAGGGGGTCGTACTCCTCGGGGGTCTACGAGAGCATGGTCGCACAGCTGCTCACCTGTCTGGACGGGGTCACCGAGCTCAAGGACGTGCTCGTCCTCGCGGCCACCAACCGCCCCGACATCATAGACCCCGCGGTGCTGCGTCCCGGACGCATCGACCGCCTCGTCCTGGTCAACGCCCCCGACGAGGGCGGGAGGCTGGACATCCTGGGGGTGTGCTCCCGCGGGATGCCGCTCTCCCCCGATGTGGACCTAAATCGCATCGCGGAGCTGACCTTCGGCTACGTCGGCGCCGATCTGGAGAAGCTCTGCCGCGAAGCGGGCATATCCGCGTACCGCAGGGGTGCGGACGCCATATCCTACGACGACTTCGACACCGCCCTGAGGAAGGTGCTCCCGTCCGCGGGGAAGACGGTAATGGAGACCTACGCAAAACTCGCGGGGGAGACCGCGAAGAGCCGCAGCAGATGGGAGGAGAAGTCCTTCTATCAGTGAAGACGGCGGACCATGTAGGGGTCCTCCAGAACGTACCCCATCTCCGAATAGATGGGTCTGGCTCCCGGTCCGCAGGTCGCCCTCATGATGGCCGCCCCGTTGTCGGCGGCAAGCCTCTCCGCATAATCGACGAGCGCCTCCCAGTAGCCCCTGTCCTGCCACCCGTCGGGCCCGGTCCCGATGACCTTTACCTCGCGGATGCGTGCGGTATCGGAACCGTCGAGCCTCAGGCGGAGATAAGCGATGAGCGCCCCGCCGCTCTCATATGATATGAAATGCTCCGTTCCGCCGGAAGCCTCGTAGACCAGGTCCCCGGGGTCGCCCTCGGGGTCCGCAGGCTCCGTTCCCGTGCGGAATGCCTCCCTGCAGCGGATGCAGCGGCATACGAGCCCGGCCTCCTTCATGCGGTTCTGGACAATCTGGCGCATGTTGCTGTTGGTGATCCCGGAGGTGATCTCGGAGACAGGGATGTCCCTCTGGATCCTCTGGATGCGGGAATACGGCGGGACGATGAGCTTCATGCGGGTGAGGACGTCCGCGGCGGTCTCGAGATCCGGAGGCGTGTACTCGCCGTCGCGCCACATGCGCGCCAGTTCCGTGTCCCCCACCACGAGGACGGGGTAGAACTTGAGGTTGTCCGGACGGAAGGAGGGGTCGTCGAACACCCTGCGGAAACATTCCACGTCGTGTTCGGGGTCCGAACCCGGGAGTCCGGGCATGAGATGGTAGCAGACGGAGAGCCCGGCATCGAGACACACCGCAGTAGCCTCAGCGACCTCCTTCACACCGTGGCCGCGGTTCACCTTCTCGAGGATATCATCGTCGAGAATCTGCACGCCGAGTTCCACGCGGGTGGCCCCGAGTGACATCATCTCGTCTATCTGGCTCTTCTTCGTGAAGTAGTCGGGACGGGTCTCGACGGTGAGTCCCACGACCCTGTGCTCCGACTCCGCGTTGATCCTCTTAGCCTCCTCCAGGTCGCAGGAATCGCGCCCGTTGAGGGCATCGAAGCACCTCTTGACGAACCACTCCTGATACTGCCTGTTGCGGGAAGTGAACGTCCCTCCCATGATTATGAGGTCGATGCGAGAGGTGTCGTGGCCGGTGTCCTCCATCTGGGTGATCCTCGCCATGGTCTGGTCGTAGGGGTCGAAACGGTTGGACGACGCCCTCCTCGCCGCGGGTTCCTTCCCCGTGTACGACTGGGAGGACCTCTCGGTCACACCCCCGGGACAGTAGGAGCACTTCCCGTGGGGGCAGGGGTACGGGGATGTCATGACCGCGACGGCCGCGACACCCGAGGCGTCCTTCACGGGTTTCTTGACCAGCATCGTGTGGTACTTCTTCCTCTCCGAGGCATCCAGAAGGGCGATGACCTCGGAGTTCGCGGGGACGCTGTGAGGACCGTATTGGGCGCACAGCCTCATCTTGAGCTTGTAGAACGATTCCCTGTCGGTGACCTCGCCGGAACGGAGGGCCTCCGCCAGGATCGCGGGGATGTTCCCGCTCATTTCTCTCCCATTTCCGCATTCGCGACTTCCTGGAAACGGGTGACAGTCTTGCGGTAGTTGTCCATGGCCATCTTGACGTTGGATTCCACGAAGTTCCATGCGAGGGAGAGGTCGCCGTAGCGGATCCTGAATCCCTTCCTCATCTGGCCGTTGACCTCGGTGTCCACGCTCTCGAGCAGGTCCATCGACTTCAACTTGTTGATGTGGCGGTAGATGGTGGGCTTGGTGGTGTCGAGGAGGGCGGCGAGCTCGTCCGCGGTCCATCCGCGCGAGGGGTGTTTCATGAAGTAGTCCATGAACAGGCGGTAGGGCACGCTGTCCCTGATGCCATTGACACCGGAGGAACGCGAGTCGTTGCCGGAGGGGAGATACCCTATCTGGACCAGGAACGTCTCGGCGATGACGTTGATATCGTCGGTTCCGGTCATCGGGGTATTGGAAACCACGTTCAATTCGAACATGTTAAAACCTGAGTGTAAAAAGTAAAGCGATTATATTAACTAATCGCAGATATCAGTATCTGTCCTTGATCTCGTCGAGGATCTGGACGACCGAATCCATGGGTTTGACTGTGTAGACGGGTATGCGTGCGATCTTGATGATCGTCTCCGCGACTATGGGAGCGCAGATGATGGCAAGCGCCCCGTCCCTCTCGGCCCTGACGGCCGCAAGGATGGCATCCTCCACGTTGGAGACGGTGTACTCCTTAACGTCCACCGAACCCGATACGACGGTATCGAGGGTGCGGGGGAGACCGGACATGAACATCGGGGCCGCGATGACCGCGACGAACTTCATCTCGTCCTTCAGGTACTGCGCCCTCAGGGCCTTGTATATCTGACGGACCGTACGGAGGTTGGGTTCCCTCTGTTCCTCCAGGATCTTGTACATGGTGCTCTGGGAGATGCCGGACATGCGGCAGAACTCGTTGAGGGAGATGTGGAGCTCGTCGTCGAGGATGTTCCTCAGCGCGCGCTGGAACGCACCTTCGTCGCGGAGCATCGCATGGACGAGATCGTCGAGGGTCATTCGGATACCTTCTTGGCATAAGCAGCCGCGGAGAGACCGGCGACGGCACCCTCGCCGACCGCTTTGGCCAGCTGCCAGGGGCGGCCGGTGATGTCCCCGCAGGCGAATATCCCGGGGACCGATGTGGAACAGTCGCGGTTGACCGCTATGGTGTCGTCGAGTTCGGGCATGA
The DNA here is from genome assembly GCA_015063225.1 of Thermoplasmata archaeon. Classification (GTDB taxonomy): domain Archaea; phylum Thermoplasmatota; class Thermoplasmata; order Methanomassiliicoccales; family Methanomethylophilaceae; genus Methanomethylophilus. The sequence goes on from SUSU01000012.1 coordinate 36,137, forward strand.
GGCCGAGGTCCATGGCCATGTCGGCGGACGACCTGCCGCCCAGTTCTATGAACACGCCGTCCACGTCCAGGGACGTACCGTCCTCGAGGAGCAGATGCTCGACCTTTCCCTCCCCCTGGATGGACCCGACGGCCGAGGCCACATGCTCGGCGCCGGCGGACAGGGCCTTCTCGGAGAGCGAGGGGTCGACATCCATCTGGGGTGCGACCCAGTAGACCTTGGAGGCATACCTGGTCATTAGCTCGGCGGAGACGGCGGCCTCGGACTGGTTGCCCACGATGGCCACCCTCTTCCCCTTGTAGAAGTTGCAGTCGCAGGACGCACAGTAGCTGACGCCCTTCCCGAACAGCTCCTTCTCGCCGGGGACCCCGAGCTTGACGCGGGAGACGCCGCTCGCGATGACCACGGCCTTGGCGGTGACGGTGTCCCCGGACTCCAGGACGGCCTCGAACCTCCCGCCGGAGGCGGAGGCGGATACGATGTTCCCCTGGACGATCTCCGCACCGAACGAACGGGCCTGACGGATGCCGTTCATGAGCAGTTCGGTGCCGTCGACGGTCTTGGGGAGGCCGAAGTAGTTCTCCATCTTCACGGAATAGGCCGCGCTGCTCTCGATCTTCCCGAGAACGACGACCCCCACCTTGGCGCGCGCCGCGTGTATGGCGGCCTGCAGGCCGGCGGGTCCGCTGCCGATGACGAGAACGTCGGCATCCAAAGGGCTCACTCCAGGAACCCGTTGAGATACTCGATGACGTCGGCCGCGGGCCTGAGTCCGACGAGGGACTCCTGCTGCTCGCCGTTCTTGAAGACGAGGAGGGTGGGGATGGCGTTGATGGAGTACTTGTAGGCGATCTCCTGGTTCTCGTCGGTGTTGAGCTTCCCGACGGCGACCTTCCCGGCCATCTCCTCGGCGACCCTGTCGACCTCCGGGCCCATGCGGCGACAGGGGCCGCACCACGGCGCCCAGCAGTCGATCAGGACAACGCTGTTGGAGGATACGAACGCATCGAAATCCTTTGAGGTGAGTTCGGTAACAGACATGCTCCGAGTATCCGCATTGTACTAAAAAAGCCGTTCGGGGAAATCAGGGACGGACGCCTTTCAGGCGGGGGTACTCCCCCAGGACGTCGACCATGCAGTCGAGGTCCTCCCCGTAGAGGGCGGAGAGCTCCTTGTGGAGCTCGGCGACCCTGACGGCACCGCGGTGCGCGCCCTTCCTCTCCAGCTTCTCGACGGAATGCTCCACCTTGACGACGCAGTTGTCGCTCACGAGGTTGTCCGCGTGGGCGACGATCTTCTGCTCAAGGGTGCGGGGGATGAAATCCCCGTCGGGCAGGCCCATCTCCTTCGCGTCCTCGGGGTCGATCCCGGCGCCAGTGTGCCTGCGGATGATCTCCACGATCTCCGGGGAAAGCCCGCGGTTGATGGCGATGTGGGCCCCGATGACCGCGTGCATGATGCTGTGGGTCTGCGAACGTCCGATGTCGTGGAGGAGAGCGCCGGCTATGACCAGCTTCATGTCCGCCGCGGGGATGCGGGAGGCTATCTGCTCGGCCACCGCGCGGACGGTGGCGCAATGGACGATGACCCTCTTGGTACAGCCCTCGTCACGCAGAAGAGCCAGACATTCCTTTTCGTTGGGGACGTCACTCTTGCTTGTGGACAACCGTTTTCCCCCTTTCGTTAGGGATAACCGTCATCTCTCCGCCGCGGTCCTCGTAAAGGTGGACGCCGCCCGTGAACTCGTAGAGGAATATCGCCATGGCGGCGATCTCCGAGTGGGGCTGGTTGCCCACGGACACGTTGAAATCCGCCCTCTGGTAAACCTCGGCGGGGACCTTCTCGGCCCCGACGATGACCATGATGTCCTCGTCCTTGGGGATCTTGGCGACAGCCTCGTCGGCCCTCTGGCCGTACATGGTCAGATGGACGACCTTGCCGTTGAAGTTCTTGATCGCCTGATTCCACGAGACACCGGTCTTGATGGTGTAGTCGCCGCCGAAACGGCTGACGACGGAGCGGATGTTCTCCTCGAGAACGAGGTCCTCGGTGTCGACGTAGATGCCTTTGGCGCCGAGTGCGCGCGCCGCGAGGGCCACATGGGTGGTCACCCTCTTGTCGCGCTCGGGCCTATGTCCGATACGCATGATCCAAATGTCTGCCATGGGTATCAAGCATCTTTGATGATCTCGATCCTGTGTCCGCGGAAATCCATCTTCACGGATCTGCGCACAAGGCTCTTCAGGAACGTACTCGAAAGACCGAGGGCCTCGGCGATATCGCCGGAGAACCCGCCCTTCTCCCCTACCATGTCGAGGATCTTCTGCTCCATCTCGGCGTACTCCTCGTCGGGCATCATCGCGGCAGCGAGGACGTCGCTGATCTCGAAAACCGGCCATTGGGCGGTGATGCTGAAGGACGAGTAGTAGGTATGGTAGGACTTCTCGGGGTATTGTCCGTTGGTGGACAGCCACCTCGTCTCGACGAGTTTCATCTTCTCGAAAAAGACGACGGCGTCGCGACCCTCGGGGCCGAACTTGGCCTCGATGTCGTCGGCGGTTTTCCATTCAACGGTCACCTCTTTGAGGACGTCCCTTTTAACGGGAGTGTCAACGGCCCTGAGCATCGGAACGAGCTCCGAGGGATCGTTGATGACCTTGATTCTGTTCATGTCAACTATAGTGTTTTACTGGATATAAAAGAGTTTGTTAAAATTTAAGTAGTGAAAACAAATTTTTGCAGATTCTCACCCCTCTGGCGGTCTGGAAAGGTATTTTAACGGATTGGTCCATCCGCAGATTGATGAAATTCGACAGGAAGGCTCCCCTCACACTGTGCTTCCAGTGCCTCAACTGCTACAAGACCTACAAAGGCGAAGGTTGCGAGCAGAAAGCCCTGGACTGCTGCGGTTCCTTCATCCAGGGGTTCTACGTGAACTACCGCAGGTGGGGAATCCAGAAGTGGTACGGCCGCTGATTTCCCACTCAGAATCAACGGTCTGTTTCTGATGCGTTCACAATGCCCAGCCGTGGCTTTTTCAGTCTTCCGGACACCGTGCTAATCAATAGCACAATTTATTAATCCGTTCCATCATCCGTGTACCATGGGAGAGGGACTTCTCAAAGGCACGATGAGCGAACTGGATCTCATAGACCGCCACCTGCTAATGCTGAGGGCGACCAAGGAGAACCAACCCGTCGGTATCATCCGCCTCTCCGAGATCACCGGGATACCGCGCCACAAGGTGAGGTACTCCCTCCGCCTTCTGGAGAAGGACGGGCTCATCATCGCCACCCAGGAGGGCGCCAAGGTCTCCGACAGGTACGCCGATTACCTCAGGGAACTGGAGGATTCTCTGGACGCCGCGACCGCCAGGGCGGCGGAGATACGCGGCAAGCTCCGCGAATGACTATCTTTTTATATGCCCCCTCTATCAGTCGCACTAAGGCCGCTGTAGCTCAGCTGGTAGAGCGTGGGACTGTTAATCCCAAGGTCCACGGTTCGATCCCGTGCGGCGGCGCCATACTTATTCCATTAAAATTGAGCTCGCAATGCTGTGAACTCTGTCGATTTTTATCAAGGTTTGCATAGCATTCGCTGC
>SUSU01000013.1 GCA_015063225.1 Thermoplasmata archaeon
AGAAGGAGGGAGCCGCCGCTGCCAAGAAGGACGAGGCCAAGCCCGCTGCCGCCGCTGCCGCTACCGGTGCAGCCGCTGCCGCTAAGAAGGAGGAGACTCCCGCCACTCCCTTCGACAAGGTCTGCAAGGCCTGCGACGACCGCGGACTCGCATACGTCCGCAACAGCAACTCCATCCCCATGTCCTACCCCAGCAAGAAGATCGCCGTCTTCGTGTTCGAGGGCGAGCCCGACACCTCCAAGGATGCCAAGCTCGAGTCCGACGGATGGACCATCATCCGCTTCGACGGTTCCGAAGTCTCCGATGGTAAGAAGGAGGCCGAGGTCATCGTCGATTATCTCGCTACCACTCCGACCGTCGCCGCCGCTGAGGAGGCCGCCGCAAAGGCCGCCGCCGAGGAAGAGGCCGCGAAGAAGGCCGCCGAGGAGGCTGCTGCCAAGGAAGAGGCCGCGAAGAAGGCCGCCGAGGAGGCTGCCGCCAAGGAAGAGGCCGCGAAGAAGGCCGCCGAGGAGGCTGCCGCCAAGGCTGCTGCCGAGGAGAAGGCTTCCAAGGATGCCGAGAAGGCCGCCGCAGCCGCTGCTGCTGCCGCTGCCGCCGCTGCCGCAGCCGCCCCCAAGGACAAGGCCGCCGACGCATTCGAGATCGTCTGCAAGGCCTGTTACGACCGCGACCTCGTGTTCGGCCGTGACTTCGGAGAGGATGACATCCCCATGGCCTTCCCTAAGGAGAAGCTCGGAGTCTACGTCTTCTCCGGAGAGCCCGATACCTCCAAGGATGCCAAGCTCCAGGCTGCCGGATGGACCATCATCCGCTTCGATGCTGCTGAGGTTTCCGACGGTAAGAAGGAGGCCGAGGTCATCATCGACTACCTCGCCGAGCTCGAGCCCGCCGAACCCACCTTCGAGGAGCCCGAACCCGTCGAGCCCGAGACCATCGTCCTCGGTCCCGACTTCTCGAACCTCGATCTCGGTATCGAGCCCGAGACCGTGGAGACCCCTGTCCGCCGTACCGCGTACAACATGGGTCTCAGGTTCCGCCGCAAGTACGGGCCCTACAAGATCCCCGTGGCCTTCGTCACCTGCAAGCTCGCCGTCTACGTCACCGACGGAGAGCCTGAGGACGAGTTCGATGAGGAACTCAAGGCCGACGGATGGGAGATCCTCCGCTTCGACGGAGCCGATGTCACCGACGGTAAGAAGGAGGCCGACATCATCGCCGAACGCGTGAAGGAGATCACCCGCGCCCAGAAGGCCGCCGCCGCCAAGGCCAAGAGGGCCAAGGCTCGCAAGGCCGCCAAGAAGAACTAAACGCTTCACGGGCCCCCGGGCCCATAAACCCTTTCAGGGGACGGGAAACCGTCCCCTTTTCCCCGTATTTTCCCGCCGTGCCATTTCTCGTGACGCGGCGTCCAGCCGTGCCCCGTCCGGGTACGCTGTCTTTTCTTACAAAGAATATTAATAGCGCGCGCGAATGTTTTGCGCAGTACAAGGTGATTGTTTTGTTCTGTCCGAATTGCGGTTCGATGGTCATTCCGAAGGATGGGAAAATTGTGTGCAAATGCGGATACACAGCCGATTCCGACGGGAAGGCCCAGACCTTCACTACCGATGCAAAGTCCAAGCAGACCATAGTCCAGTCCGATACCGACGCCCTCCTGCCCAAGGTGAGGGTCATCTGCCCCGAGTGCGGTTACACCGAGGCCACCGTCACGGTCCGTCAGACCCGCGCCGCGGATGAGCCTGAGACCATGATCTACCGTTGCTGCAACCCCAACTGCAATCACACTTGGAGACAATACTGAACGAGGTGCAGTATGTTCAAAGCGATAATCAAGGCTGAAACCCTGAAGAGCGTCATCTACGTGGTCTCCACCGTCGTCGACGAGGCCAAGATGACCATCACCCCCGACATGGTCCGCATCAAGGCGATCGACCCCGCGCACATCGCCATGCTCGACGTCTCCGTCAAGAAGGAGGCTTTCAACACCTACGAGGCCGACGAGGGTGAGATCGGACTCGACCTCGAGAAGGTCAAGGCCGTTCTGAAGCTCGCCGACAGCTCCGACGACATCTTCCTGGAGCACGATCCCGAGCAGTGCCGTCTCATCATGCGCATCGGCAACATCACCCGCCGCATGAGCCTGGTGGACACCAGCAACATGTCCGACCCCAAGGTCCCCGAGATAAACATCGCCAACCGCATCGCCCTCAGCGCTGACCTCCTCAAGAAGGGAATCAAGGCCTGCGAGTCCATCAGCGATTACATCCTCATCGATGCCGACCCCGAGCGTTTCACCCTCTCCTGCCAGGGGGACACCGACTACGCCTCCATGAGCGTCGGCACCGCTGATGTCATCTCCATCGACGTCCCCGGGTCTATCAAGAGCATGTACTCCCTCGAGTACTTCTCCAACATCGTCAAGGTCATACCCGACAAGACCGAGGTCGCCGTCTGCCTGGACAACAACTTCCCCGTCAAACTCCTGTTCTCCATCGCGGAGGACAACATCAACGTGGTCTACTTCCTTGCGCCGCGCATCGAGAACGAGTGATCCAGATGTCCGAGTGGGGAATCGACGATATCCAGAACTTCGCCAACAGGATGCGTTTGGACGTCATAGAGATGACCACCGCGGCCGGTTCCGGCCACCCCGGAGGATCTCTCTCCGCAGCGGATGTCATGGCCGCCCTCTACTTCAAGGTCATGAACATCGACCCCGCGGACCCCTGGAAAGAGGACCGCGACAGGTTCATCCTCTCCAAGGGACACGCCGCACCCATCCTCTACGCAGCCCTCGCTGAGAGGGGTTTCTTCCCCACGGACGAGCTCAAGACCCTCAGGAAGCTGGGCAGCCGTCTCCAGGGACATCCCGGATACAGGGACCTCCCCGGCATCGAGGCGTCCACCGGTTCGCTCGGACAGGGTCTCTCCGTCGCCTGCGGGATGGCCGCCGCCGCCCGTCTCGACGGCAAGTCCTACAAGGTCTACTGCCTCCTCGGGGACGGGGAGCTGCAGGAGGGCCAGAACTGGGAGGCCGCCATGTTCGCTAGCCAGTATTCCCTGAGCAACCTCATCGCCATCGTCGACCAGAACAAGCTCCAGATCTGCGGGCGCACCGACGACGTCATGTGCATCGAACCCCTCCCCGAGAAGTGGAAGGCCTTCGGATGGAACGTCAAGATCGTCGACGGCCACAGCATCCGTCAGATCCTCGACGCCCTCTCCGACGCCGGGCGCGCCAGGAAGAAGCCCACTGTCGTCATCCTCAAGACCGTCAAGGGCAAGGGTGTCTCCTTCATGGAGAACAACGCCGACTTCCACGGCCGCTCCTGCACCCCCGAGGAGTACGCGAAGGCCGTCTCCGAGCTCAAGGAGGTCATCCAATGAGCGGTGAGAAGCTCGCGCAGCGTTCCTATTACGGCAAGGCCCTCGCCGCCCTCGCCAAGAGCAACCCCGACTTCGTCGTCCTGGACGCCGACCTCGCGGGTTCCACCAAGACCGGCGATTTCAAGAAGGTCGCCCCCGAGCGCTTCTTCGAGTGCGGCATCGCCGAGGCCAACATGATCGGCATCGCCTCCGGTCTCGCCCTTTCCGGCAAGATCCCCTTCGCATCCACCTTCGGCGTGTTCGCCACCGGCCGCTGCTGGGAGCAGATCAGGACCTCCGTGTGCTACCCGAAGGCCAACGTGAAGATCGTCGCCACCCACTGCGGTCTGTCCGTGGGTCCCGACGGAGCCACCCACCAGGCCCTCGAGGACATCGCCATCATGCGTGCCCTCCCCAACATGGTCGTCGTGGTCCCCTGCGACGCCTACGAGGCCTATGCGGCCACCCTCGCCATCGCCGAGCACGACGGTCCCTGCTACATGCGCATGGGCCGCTCCGCCTTCCCCGTCCTGAAGGACGAGGGATGCGGGTTCACCATCGGCAAGGCCGACGTCCTCAGGGAAGGCACCGACGTGAGCATCATCGCCTGCGGGCAGATGGTGCAGTCCTGCGTCGAGGCCGCGAAGATCCTCGAGTCCAAGGGCATCTCGGTCGACCTCATCAACATGGCCACCATCAAACCTCTCGACCGCGAGGCGACAGTCGCCTCCGCCAAGCGTACCGGTACGGTCGTCACCGTGGAGGAGCACAGCATCATCGGCGGTCTCGGATCCGCCGTGGCCGAATGCCTCACCGAGGAATACCCCGTCCCCGTACGCCGCATCGGCACCCGCGACGTCTTCGGACAGTCCGGCGAGGCCGATGAACTCCTGGCCGAGTACGGCCTCTCCGTGGACGACATCGTGGCCGCCGCGGAACAGTCAGTCAAACAGAAAAGGAAGTGAACGCATGAAGTTCTTCATCGATACAGCTAATCTCGACATGATCAAGGAAATCGACAGCTGGGGCATCCTCGACGGTGTCACCACCAACCCCAGCCTGGTCGCCAAAGAGGGCACCGACACCCCCACCCGCGTCGCCGAGATCGCCAAGATCCTCGGGGACCGCCCCGTCTCCGCCGAGTGCATGTCCATGGACGCCGAGGGAATGATCGCCGAGGGCAGGAAGCTCCACGCCATCGCCCCCAACGTCAACGTCAAACTCCCCATGTGCGTGGAGTCCCTGAAGGCCACCCGCGTGCTCTCCTCCGAGGGCATCGACGTCAACATGACCCTCATCTTCTCCCCCCTCCAGGCCCTCATGGCCGCCAAGGCCGGAGCTGCCTACGTCTCCCCCTTCGTGGGGCGCCTCGACGACATCGGCACCCGCGGTTCCGACATGCTCGCCGAGACCGTCGGCATCCTCTACACCTACGGTTTCGACACCGAGGTCATCGCCGCCTCCATCCGCCACCCCACCCACGTCCTCGACGCGGCCGATGCCGGATGCGACATCGCCACCATCCCCTACAACATCCTCAAGATGATGGTGAGCCACCCCAAGACCGACGAAGGCATCGCCAAATTCAAAGCCGATTACGAGAAGGTCAACGGCCCTCAGTGATCATTTGACCGACGTAATCGTGGTGGGTGGGGGTCCCGCAGGGTCCCTCACCGCCTCACTTCTCGCCGCCGACGGCCGTGACGTCGTGCTCCTCGAGGAGCATACCGAGATCGGTATGCCCGAGCACTGCGCAGGTATCGTCTCCGACGCGTTCCTCCGCAGGATACCCATCTCCCCGCCCGTGGTCAACGCCATCAAGAGGGCCGAGGTCGTGTTCCCCGGGGGCAGGGTCCTGGAGCTGGAGCGCAGCAGTCCGTTCGGATACATGCTCGACCGCAAGAACCTCGATGTCATGCTGGCCGACCACGCGGTCAGGCACGGTGTCGACCTCAGGCTCGGCATCTGTTTCAACACGGCCATCCACTCCCCCGACAAGATCACCGTGGTCACCAACAAGGGCGAGATCGACGCGGACCTGCTGGTCGGTGCCGACGGGCAGAAGTCCGCCGTCGCCAGCACCATCGGCGCGGGATACTCAAAGAACTATCTGGTCGGTGCGCAGATAGACATCCCCGTACCGCCCGAGGATGACCATTCGATGGTCCTCAGCATCGGCAACAACGTCGCGCCCGGGTTCTTCGCCTGGAAACTCCCCTACGGGGACAAGACCAGGTACGGCCTGTGCGTGGCCGGCGGCAGCGGTAATCCCGTCACCTATCTCAAGCAGCTCGTCAAGAAGGACGGCCACGATTACTCCATGAAGGGCACCTCGAAGTTCGGCGGCACCATCCCCGTCGGGAACCGCATCACCACCGTGGGCGACCGCACCCTCCTCATCGGCGATGCCGCGTCCCAGGTGAAGCCCGTCTCCGGAGGGGGACTGGCACCCATTTCTTACGTCGCCCCAATCCTGTGCGATACCATCCACGAGGCCTACGAGACCAACCTCTTCACGTCCGCCGTCCTGGGGCAGTACGAGATCAACTGGAAGAGGACACTCGGCACAACCATAGACAACGGCATGAAGATGCGCAAGCTGTTCTGCGGGCTCAGCGACGCCCGCATGGACGAGGTCGGTGAGATATTCGACACCCCGGAGATCCTCGAGCAGCTTACGTCCATAGACATCGACGACCCTTCGGGCATCGTCAAACCCATCATGTCCCAGAAAGGCGTCAAGTCCAAACTCCTCAAGACCTTCCTGAAGGCCAAGTTATGCAGAAAGTGAGGGCCGCGAAGGTCCCTGTCGGGGAGGCCGCCGAGGTCATACCGCGCATGCGTTCCGCGGGGATGATAGACCTCTCCTCCCGCATCTCAGGCGACGGAGAGTACCGTTTCGTCCCGCTGGTCCCCGGACGCGAGGCGGATGCCGAGGCGATGGGCTTCTCCCTCACCGAGATCCCGTCGCGTTCCGAGGGTTCCCTGAGTCCGCTGGAGAAGGTCAGGGATTCCCTTCCGGATATGGACCCCGGATTGCTGGCTCTTCTTCCCGACAAGTGGGAGATCGCCGGGCGCACGGTCACGATGAAGGTGGATCCCGCCCTGTCCCCGGTGATGGGGGACATCGGCCGTGCATACGCCGAGGCCCTGGGGGTTACCGCAGTCTACGCAGATGTCTCCGGCGTCCACGACGAGCTCCGTATCCCCGATGTCCGTCTCATCTGGGGGGAAGCATGTCCCGCAGAGAAGACGGAGAGCGGTATCACCTACACATGGGACCCGTCATGCATCATGTTCGCATCCGGGAACCTGGTGGAGCGCGCCCGCATGGGGAGGACCGACTGCACCGGGGAGACCGTCGTGGACATGTTCGCGGGCATCGGTTATTTCACTCTCCCCATCGCCCGCTTCGCAGGAGCCAGGAAGGTCTTTGCCTGCGAGAAGAATCCTGTTTCCTACGGATATCTCGTGCGCAACATAGAGCTGAACGGGGTCGGCGACAGGGTCATCCCGATTCTTGCCGACAACCGTTCGCTGTGCGGGAAGGGGTTCGCCGACCGCATCATGATGGGATATGTCCAGAGAACCTCGGAATTCATTCCCAAGGCCCTTTCCATGGCCAAACCCGGGTGCATAATCCACTACCACGACACGTTCATGGTGGGTACGGAACGCAGCGAGACCGAGAGGGTGTTCTCGGAACATGCCGGGAGGGACGGGTTCGAGATCCTCTCGATACGCGAGGTGAAATCCTTCGCGCCCAACGTCTCCCATTACGTGGCGGACGTCCGGGTATGATCAGACGCTCTCGCCGGCGCAGGCGGCCATGAGGAGCGTGTTCATCTCCTCGCGATAGGTGGATCCGTCGGCGACGAGGACCTTCTTGGCGAAGGGTATCAGGAACTTGGCGAAATCCGCCTCCTCCGCACTCAGGGTGAGCTTCGGCACGGCCTTCTCGTCCGTGGCGTAGAAGAACGCCGCGGCCACCGATTTGGATTTGCTGTCCTTGAGGACGCAGCGGGTGAGCTCGTCCTCCATCATGGGTATGCCTCCGACCTTCCCGGCCTTGGCGAGGGCATCGGCGACGCGGGTGACGTGACCGGGTTTGAAGAACTCCGGAAGCGACTTGACGACATCCTCGGAGATGAAGTCCCTGCGGGCCTTGACGAGGACCTCCTGGGCGGGCTGCTTCGGCCTCTCGGTGTAGTTCCTGTCGGCGAAGTCCTTCGAGGTGGTGAGTTCCACGAGGAGGTGCCAGTCGATGTCCCAGAGGGCCGCGACGGCATCGACGGTGCGGGGCGCCCTGACGATGATGGCGCACGGCCTCCTCTCGAGGAACGCGGATATGAGCTTCTTCTGCTGTTCGTCGCCTTCCAGGTCCGCAAGGAACTTGGGGATGTCATCGCCGTAGTTCCTGTCGCCGATGACGAGGGTGACGGTGTCCCCCTCGGAGAGCTCTCCCAGCTTCTCGCGGCGGATCTTGTCGATGAGGGCGCGGTCGGTGATTTTGCCGATCATGTACTCCTTGAGGTCGTTCTCGGTGACGGCGACCTCGTTCTCCCCTCCCGCGGAGTGGTAGGCGTGCCTGACGGCGACCTCGACGTCGTCGAGGACGTTCACCGCGCACATACGGGACACGAGGAAGGCGAGCGTGGAGACGTTCTTGGCGCAGTCGTTGCAGATGTGGATGGTCTTCCCGGTGCTCTTGATGGTGATGTTGAGGGATGCGGCCCCTTCGTGGCCGCAGTCGATCCCGTCCCCGGGGAACTCGTAGGGGGACTCCCACCAGGTGTCGTAGAGGTAGTCCTCCGGCATGTTGGGCGCATCGGAACAGACGATGTTCTCCCCCCAGGAGTACAGGTGGAGCCTCTCGGCCTTGATGAGGTCGTTGTAGAGAAGAAGCCTAAGCTTGGGGTCGTCGTAGTGCTGGATACCAATCAGCAAGGGTGTGCGGACGGAACCCCTGACGACGTAAGGCACGCGCTCCCCCGCGATGACCGCGGTGGCGAGCAGGGGGATCTTCCCGGCGGCATCGACGGAGATGGTACCAGCGTAGGCCTTCGCGATGTCGTTGAACCCGCGTCCGGCCAGTTTGATGAGGGTCTTCTCATCGCCCCTGTACTTCCCGATCTTGTCGATGTCTTTGAAGACCTTGTCGAAGATGCATTTACGGCAGTTGCCCGCGCACATGGGCCTGAGTACCCCGGGGTTCTGTGCGAGCTCGTTGGCGCGGCCGAGGATGTCCCCTTCCTCGCGCTTCGATGCCTGTTTTACACCCCTCATGCGAAGGTGCTTCTTCTCTGCCATGTCCCTGCCATATGTGATTGCGATTAAAACAGTAACCCCTGCAGTTAGTCGCGCGTGTGCGCGACTTAATGATATATCCGCGAACGCATATGTACCGCCAATGAAGGGTATCATAGAGACCACGGCGGATGATATCCGCGAAATGAAGGTTCGCGGCGCGGGGCGCATCGCACGTGCCGGGGCCGACGCACTTGTGAAATACGCCGAGGAATACCGCGGCAATGATCTCAATAACTTCCTGAAGGACATCTCGGCGGCGGAGAGCACCATACTCGGCTCCCGCCCCACGGCGGTATCCCTCTGGAACGGGGTCAGGATAACCCTCAGGGATGTTCGTTCGGCATCCTCCTTCGAGGCCGCCCGCGAATCCGTGATCAGGAACGGGAAGGAGTTCTCCGAATCGTCGTTCAGGGCCGTGGACGAGATCGCCCGCATGGGTGCGAAACGCATCTGCGACGGGGACGTGCTCCTCACCCACTGCAACAGCTCCACCGCCGTGGGGGTCATTGCGGAAGCGGTCCGCCAGGGCAAGGATGTTAAGGTCTACGCCACTGAGTCTAGGCCCTGGAGGCAGGGGCTCCTGACCGTCAGGGACCTCTCCGAGGCGGGCGTGGACGTGACCCTCATCATCGACAGCGCCGTCCGTTCGGTGATGAAGAAGGTCGACAGGGTGTTCGTCGGTGCCGATACCGTCACATCGTCCGGCGACCTGATCAACAAGGTCGGCACCTCGCAGGTCGCACTGTGCGCCCACGAGGCCCGCACCGAGTTCAACGTGTGCGCCGAGACCTACAAGTTCAGCCCTAGGACGCTCGCCGGGGAGACCGTCGCCATAGAGGAGAGGGATCCCGGGGAGGTCGTATCCCCTTCGGACATCCCGTCGGACGTGAAGGTGTTCAACCCCGTTTTCGACGTGACGCCCGCACGCTACATAGACAACATCATCACGGAGATCGGGATAATGTCGCCCGGCTCCGTTTACGGGGTGCTCTCGTCCCGCATGGGGGCATCCACCGACATCTGAGGAAGTGAACCAATGGAGAACTATTCGTATCTGGCTCTTGGCGAGGAACTCGACCGTGAGAACTGGGTCTTCACCAAGTACAGGGTAACGACCGACCTCCCCATGGAGAAGGCCGCTGAGAATATCGCCGCCGAGCAGTCCACCGGTACGTGGACCGGCATCTCGACCCTGAAGGACGATATCTTCAGGAAATACGCCGCCAAGGTCACCGCCATCGACGGGGACATGGTCACCATCGCCTATCCCGTGGAGGACTTCTGCATCGAGAGGGGCGCCGTGCCGCAGATCCTATCGGTCATCGCCGGGAACCTCTTCGGACTGGAGACCATCAAAGGGGTCAGGCTCGAGGACGTGGAGTTCTGTCCGTCCATCCTCAAGAAGTACAAGGGCCCCAAGTTCGGGGACAAGGGGCTGAGGGACATCCTCGGACGCCCCGAGAAGCCCCTGGTGGGCACCATCGTCAAGCCCAAGATCGGTCTCAACCCGAAGGACACCGCCGCATACGTCTACGAGGCGGGTTCCGGAGGACTCACCAACGGAAAGGACGACGAGACCCTCGTGGACCAGGTCTTCTGCCCCATCGAGGCCCGTACCAAGGCCGTAGCCGAGGCCATCGACAAGTTGAAGGAGGAGGGCCACCGCATGGTCCACGCCATCAACATCAGCACCAACGGCCAGGATATCCGCGACCTCGCCGAGGACGTCCAGAAATGGGGCGCTACGGAGATCATGGTCGACGTCATAACATGCGGGTACGGCGCCGTCCAGGCGGTGGCCGAGGACCCGAAGATCAAGGTCCCCGTGCACGTCCACAGGACCATGCACGGCGCTATGACCAAGGACCCCCTGAACGGTATCTCCATGAGGGTCGTGTCGAAACTCGTCCGCATGTGCGGAGGCGACGCCCTGCACATCGGTACCCTTGGCGTCGGCAAGATGGCCGGCGATCCCGCGGAGGGAAGGCTCAACCAGGACGCCTGCCAGTCCGACGACGTCCCCTTCAAGAAGGTCCTCCCCGTTTGTTCGGGAGGCATGTATCCCGGCATCGTCCCCGGCGTCATGAAGGCCGCCGGGAACAACATCCAGATCCAGGCGGGCGGCGGAGTCGCGGGACATCCCCGCGGCGTGAGGGCCGGCGCCATGGCCATGTGCCAGGCGGTCGACGCTGCCTACGAGGGCATCCCCCTCGCCGAGTATGCGAAGGATCATGCGGAGCTCCGCGAAGCCCTCGAGAGGTGGGGTTCCAAATGAAGCTCATCGTGAAGCCGATGGATCATCTCATCACAGGGTACGTGGCCTGCATCGACCCCGCGGACGCCCTCGTCCTGGGCGTCAAGGAGAACGACCGCATACGCGTTACCGGACCCAAAGGGGAGATGGCAGTCGTCGTCGTGGTCGCAGACCGGGCCGTGAATCCCGGCGAACTCCTAGTGTCCATCCCACTGATGAAGAGGGTCGGGGCCTCCGAGGGGTGCGAGGTGTGCGTAGCATACTCCCCCAACCCCGACAGCGTCCGTTCCATCCGCCGCAAGATGGACGGCCAGAAGCTGGATTCCATAGAGATTGTCAACATCGTCAACGACATCTACCAGGGTAATCTGTCGACCATCGAGACCTCCGCATGGCTGACCGCCCTGTACATCAACGGCATGGACCTCGACGAGATCGCGGTCTTCGCCAACGCCCTCGTGGACACCGGCGACCGCGTGGAGTTCGGGCGTTCCCCCGTCTTTGATTTCCATTCTATGGGCGGTGTTCCCGGCAACAAGATCACCCCCATCGTCGTGTCCATATGCGCCGCCGCCGGACTGATGGTCCCCAAGACCTCCTCCCGTGCCATCAGCAGCGCCTGCGGGACCTCCGATTTCGTGGAACTCTTCTGTCCCGTCGAGGTCACCCTGGACCGTCTCCGCGAGATCGGCGAGACCGTCGGTGGAGCCTTCGTCTGGGGCGGGAGCATGAACATCGCCCCCGTCGACGACATGGTCATCAAGATCGAGCACCCCCTCGGGATAA
Organism: Thermoplasmata archaeon; assembly: GCA_015063225.1. Classification (GTDB taxonomy): domain Archaea; phylum Thermoplasmatota; class Thermoplasmata; order Methanomassiliicoccales; family Methanomethylophilaceae; genus Methanomethylophilus. Next base: position 11,717 of record SUSU01000013.1, read on the forward strand.
ACCCCCGCGCACAGATGCTCGCATCGATTCTGGGGAAGAAGCTCGCCATCGGTGCGGACTTCCTCCTGATAGACATCCCCACCGGCGGAGGGACCAAGGTCCCCACCATCGAGGCCGCTAAGGAGTACTCCCGCGACTTCATGGCCCTGGGCGAGAAGCTGGGCATCCACATCGAGTGCGCCATCACCTATGCCGATCAGCCCGTCGGACACGCCATCGGACCTGCCCTCGAGGCGCGCGAATGCCTTCGCGTGCTGGAGGGCGACGACCATCCCGCATCCGTCATCGAGAAGGCCTGCGAATGCGCCGGCATGCTTCTCGAGATGGGCGGTATTCCCGATGGTGCCAGACGTGCCAGGGAGATACTCCGTACCGGTGAGGCGAGGAAGAAGTTCCTGGAGATCGTGGTCGCTCAGGGCGGCAGTGCGGACATCAAATCTTCGGACATGCCCGTCGGGAAGCACACCGTCGACATAATCTCGAAGCGCAGCGGATACGTCAACCGCGTCGTGAACTCCGACCTTGTGGCCGTCGCCAAGGCTCTCGGCGCCCCGTCCGACAAGGGTGCGGGCATCGAGGTCATCAAGAAGAGAGGCCACCGCGTGGAGGTCGGTGACGTCCTCTTCCGCCTGTACGCGGACAACGACGCCAAGCTCGCCCGTGCGAAGGACATGGCCGAGAAACTCATGCCCGTGGTCATCGAGGGAATGATCCTCAGCCGCGTCACGGAGTGATCCGATGGCCGCGGAGTTCTGTTTCACCGTCGATCTCGACAGGGACGTGAACATCCGCGACCCGGAGAACCCCGCCGTCGCCCTCTCCGCGGACCGCGGTGACGGCACGGAACCCCGTTTCATATCCACACTGAAGGGTCTGGAGGTCCTCGTGGGGCTCCTCGACGACCTCTCCATGCCCTGCACCTTCTTCTGTGAGGGCCATACGCTGGAGGTCATCCGCGACCACGCCGGCCTCCTGGACGGGTTCGAGATAGGCGTCCACGGATACGACCACGAGTACTTTCCCTCCATGGCCCGTCCCGATTCCATGGCCGCGGTGATGCACGGCTGCGAGGCCGTGAAGGACGTGACCGGGCGCTCCCCTACATGCTTCCGCGCCCCGTACATGAAGATGCCCCGCGACATCGGGGATTTCCTGAAAGGTACGGGGATCCATGTGGATTCCTCCTCCTACGCTCCCGCGGACAGGTGCATCCCGTCTATGCTCCCGGGATACATCGCGGAGGTCCCCGTAGCCGACGGCAAGGACTTCAACGGCAACAAGATCTCCGCATACCTCTGGCCGATGCACGAGGGCAAACGCGGTCCCCTGGACTACGCCGACCTCGCACAGGCCGTTCCGGATGAGGGCTGTTTCGTCCTCGCCGACCACTCCTGGCACATGGTCGAACTGAGGGATGACGGCGTCATGTCCGAGGACGCAGTATCGGAGAACGTCGCCCGCACGCGCAAGGCCCTCGAGGCGATTATCGACCTGGGGTGCGCACCCGTCACCATCTCCGAGGCCTCCCGTCTCGCGGCCTTCTGAGTTCCCGCCCGCGTGTGCATTATTATATAATTAAGAGGGGCATCGTGGACACCAGATAGTATGGCTGCCGATCTCATTCTGGGAAAAGAAGTAGCAGAGGAAGTATTCGTCGACCTCCGCAAGAGGATCGATGCACTGAAGGCCGCCGGGACGCTTCCCGGACTCGCCGTCATCCTCGTCGGAGAGGACCCCGCATCGCAGGTCTACGTCCGCAACAAGGTACGCAAATGCGAGGAGCTCGGCATGCGCTCCGTCAAGATCGAGATGCCCGCCAGCACCACCCAGGAGGAACTCCTAGCCAAGGTCGCGGAGCTCAATGCCGACCCCGCCATCCACGGGTTCCTGGTGCAGCTGCCCCTCCCGAAGCACATCGACGAGAAGGCGGTCATCAACGCCATCGACCCCGCCAAGGACGCCGACTGCTTCCACCCCGTGAACGTGGGCAAGATGCTCATCGGCGAGCCTGATTTCCTTCCCGCCACCCCCGCCGGCGTCATGGAGATGCTGAAGCGCAGGGGCATTCAGACGGCCGGCAAGCACGCCGTCGTCATCGGCCGCAGCAACATCGTCGGCAAGCCCATGGCCGCCATCCTCATGCAGAGGGGCGTCGACGCCACGGTGACCGTGGCCAACTCCCGCACGGAGAACCTTCCCGAGATAACCCGCACCGCGGACATCCTCATCGCCGCCGTGGGAAAACCCGGTTTCGTCACCGCTGACATGGTCAAGGACGGTGCCGTCGTCATCGACGTCGGGACCAACCGCATAGACGACCCCTCGTCCCCCAAGGGCAGCCGCCTCGTCGGGGACGTGGATTTCGAGGCCGTCAAGGAGAAGGCCTCCTGGATCACGCCCGTTCCCGGAGGCGTCGGACCCATGACGATATGCATGCTGATGGCCAATGCCGTCAGGGCAGCAGAGAGGGCATCAAGATGATTAACGAATGCGAGGAACACGGATACTTCCGCGACGAGGCGTGTCCCGTCTGCGGTGCCAGCGGCGATGATGTGAAGTTCGTCATGAGCGACTACGAGGTGGAGAAGATCGGCCGCACCATGGCCGCCGTCCTCCGCCACGGTAAGTTCGACCTCGAGATGGATCCCCAGGGATTCGTGGACATGAGGGACATCGTGGCTATCGTCAGGGAGAAGAACCCCCGCCTGAAATGGCTGCGCACCCGCCACATCGAGGCGCTGGCGATCACCGACCCCAAGGGGAGGTACCAGATCCGCAGCAGGTCAGTCAGGGCCACCTACGGGCACACCATCAAGCTGGACCTCCAGCTCCCCACTGACAGGGTTCCCCCCTACCTTTACTACCCCGTCTCCGAGGAGGAGTGCGATGACGTCCTGGAGGACGGCATCGAGCCCACCGACAGGGCCATGGTCCACCTCTCCTCCACCTACGACCTCGCCTACAACGCGGGCAAGGTCCACGATTACGAGCCCGTCGTCCTCGAGATCGACACCGCTCTCTGCGCCGAGATGGGCCACCCCATCGGCCGCGCCGCCAAGACCGTGTTCCTGGTCGACGAGGTCCCCGCGGACTGCGTGGAGATCGCCGACGAGGACGATTTCGAAGACGGTGATGACGAGTGAGTTACAGACTTACCCCGGATGAGGTGCGCGAGCGTTACGGCAGGATGTTCAACAGAGGCTACATGACCCTCGTCGACGAGGAGTCCGGAGTGGCCCGCATCGTGGAGACCTGCACCGCCAAGGGGCCTGCCGAGTGGGACCTTGTCAACCGCCGCCGTACCGGCGGCGTGATCAACGTCATCGACCTCGTGGGACACACGCTCGTGATGGACTGCCTGATCGGGGACCGCCCCCTGAAGGCCGGCCCCGCGTCCAAGGACCTCGGAGGCCAGGGGATATCCGCCCTCCACGTGGTCGGGGACGAGGTCCGTGTCGACTGGTACGGCATAGCCGGCGCCGGTGTGGGCGTGGGCGCATGCCTCCCCCAGGGTGACACCGTCCTGTACACCGAGTATCCTGATGACTTCAAGATGGGAGGGGGCTACGAGTCCCGCGTAACCATCGTCAGCAGGAAGATGGTCAGGGTCATCATCGGTGTCGACGATACGGACACCAAGGAGAAGGGGGCCACCTGGGCCACCGCCCTCGCCATGGCCACCCAGTGCCCCATCGGACGTTTCATGGAGCACCGCATCATCCAGCTCAACCCCAAGTCCCCCACCAAGACCACGAACTGCTGCGCCACCGCTGTGTCGTTCGCCGTCGAGGAGAAGGACATCCCCGCACTCGTCGAGTACTGCTACGACTTCATCAAGAAGGGCTCGTACTCCGATGCTGCGGTCATGACCGTGTTTAAGGGGCTTTCCATCCCCAAGGAGCTGTCGGATTTCGGATACAGTGCAAAATCCATAATGTACGAGAAGTCCAAGGCCATCGAGATCGCCGAGGCCAACCGCGTACAGATCATGAAGGTGACCGGCGACGGCGGTCTCGTCGGCGCGGTCGCCGCCATCGGGTGCTTCGACCTCGGAACCGAGGCCGCGGGCGTGCCCGAGGATTTCGAGTGATCCCATGAGTCCCGGCGTCGTCGAGAAGAAGGTCTACTCCGCATACGAGCGCAAGCTCATGAAGGAGGTCGCGAAAGGAGGCAAGATGCCGAAACACATCGCGATCATCATGGACGGCAACCGCCGCTATGCCACGGAGATCCTCGGCGACACCGAAGGACAGGAGGGGCACCTCGCCGGAAAGGCGAAGCTCCTGGAGGTGGCCGAGTGGTGCATAAACATCGGCATACCCTACATCACCGTCTACGCCTTCTCCACCGAGAACTTCAACCGTACCGACAAGGAGGTCGAGTTCCTCATGGATCTCGCCGCCGAATCGTTCAGGGAGATGGCTGACAACGAGCTCGTCCAGAAGAACAAGATACGCATCCAGGCCCTCGGCAATCTGGAGATCCTTCCGGACAACGTCCGCGAGGCCATCGAATACGCCCGTGAGCGCACCGGTCAGTTCACGGAGCACGTGATGAGCGTCTGCATAGCGTACGGCGGGAGGCAGGAGATCGTCGAGGCCACCCGCAGGATAGCCTGCCGCGTCAGGGACGGCGAGATCTCCCCCGAGGACATCAACGAGGAGATGGTCACCGACCACCTCTACTCCTCCGGACTCCCCGATCCCGACCTCGTCCTGAGGACATCAGGCGAGGTCCGCATCTCCAACTTCCTCCTCTGGCAGCTGGCATATTCGGAACTCTACTTCTCCGATGTCTACTGGCCCGGTTTCAGGTACATCGACCTCCTCAGGGCGATAAGGACCTATCAGCAGCGCGTGAGACGGTACGGTGCCTGAATGTCCCGTTACGACGCGGTCTTCATCCACGCCCCGAGCGTCTATGATTTCCGTAAGAAACCCATCTTCTACGGTCCGGTCAGCGACGTCATCCCCTCCTCCCCCGTATTCGAGATGTATCCCGTCGGGTTCATGACGATCTCCGCCCATCTCATAGCGGCCGGATTCAGGACCCGCATCGTCAACATCGCCAACCTGATGCTGTCCAGCGAGAAGTTCGATGTCGAGAAGAAGATCCGCGGAATCGACGCGGACGTGTACTTCATCGACCTCCACTGGCTCCCCCACGCGCACGGCGCGATAGAACTGGCACGCATCGTTAAGAAATACCATCCCGACTCCAAGGTCGAGTTCGGCGGCTTCTCCTCCTCTTACTTCCGCCAGGAGCTCATCCTCTATCCCGAGGTGGACCTCGTCATGCGCGGGGACACCACCGAGTATCCCACTGTGCTCATGATGGAGGCCCTGAAGAAGGGCGGGGACCTCTCGAAGGTGCCCAATCTCATCTGGAAGGACTCCGAGGGGCGTGTCCATGAGAACGATGTCACGTGGGTGCTGGATGATCTGGATTCGGTCATATTCGATTACGGCGTGATGATCAAGTCGGTCATGAAGACCATGGACATCAACGGGTCCCTGCCGTGGAAGGCCTGGTCCAAGGTCCCCCTCACGTCCGTTTTCACCGTGCGCGGGTGCAGCATCAACTGTGCCGAATGCGGAGGTTCCCATGCCGCCAACAAGACCGTCGTATGCAGGAACCGTCCCGCCTACCGCAGCCCGGCGAAGCTCGCCGAGGACATGGAGGGCATCCAGAACTACATGAGGGCTCCCATATTCATCGTCGGCGACATCCGTCAGGCGGGTCAGAAGTACTGCGACGACCTTCTGAGCGAGGTGCGCGAGAGGGGCATCGACAACCACGTTGTCATCGAGCTCTTCAGGGGTGCGTCCGCGGAGCATTTCTCCAACATCGACCGTTCGTTCCCCGGCGGGTGGAGCATCGAGTTCTCTCCCGATTCCTATGATGAAAGCGTACGTCTGGCTCTTGGTAAGGGATACACCAACGACGCCATCGACAAGACCCTTTCCGCGGCATTCCAGAACGGCTGTTCCCGCTTCGACCTCTTCTTCATGACGGGGCTTCCCAAGCAGACCCGCGACTCCGCCCTGGACACCGCGAGGGCGGCCGGGCACCTGTGGGACCAGGTGAATCCCGGGGACGGCCTGTTCATCTACGATTCTCCGTTCGCCCCCTTCGTCGATCCCGGGAGCCGCGCCTTCCAGGAGCCCGAGAAGTGGGGCTACAGGCTGAGGGCGAGGACGCTCGAGGACCACAGGAGGCTGCTCGACAGCCCCTCGTGGAAACATACCCTCTCCTACGAGACGGAGTTCATGACCCGCGACGACATCGGGGAGGTCTCCTACGATGCGGCCATCGAACTCACCAACGCCGAGATGGAGACCGGCAGGATAACCCCCGAGCAGGCGAAGGCCCGCAACGAGCGCACGGAGACCGCAAGGCACGTCATGCACCTCGTGGACGAGGCGGTGGCCATCGAGGACCCTGCCGAACGCGACAGGGCCCTCTGGGCGGTCAAGGACGAGGGCATCCGCCTGATGGACAGCACCATCACGGACAAGAACGACCTCGACTGGAGGTCCGGTTCCATCTGGAGCAATTCGCCCCGCATCCTCGCGGGGCTCATGAAGTCCTTCTTCAGGAAGGCCTGATCACTGCTTACCCATCTCTATGGAACGCGCCACGGTGGCGTCGACGCATTTCACGACGGTGTCCTCGAAGTTCTCGGACTCTAGCACCTTGCACCCCTCGATGGTGGTCCCTCCGGGGCTGCAGACCCCGTCTATGAGGTCGTCGAGGGATTTCCCGGCGCCCTGAATCATGCATCCCGCACCGATGAGCGACTGGGACACGAGCCTGAGCGACTGTTCCTCCGTGAGCCCGTATTTCATACCCGCGGTGACGAGGCCGCGGGCCATCATGTAGATGAACGCGGGGGACGAGCCGGCGATGCCGGTGACCGCGTCGAGGTCCTGTTCGCGCACCTCCACGCAGAGTCCGCTGGCGCCGAAGATCTTCTCGACGGTCCTCTTATCGGAGTCGTCGCAGCCGGGGCCCATGACGTAACCCGTGGCGCCCTCGAGCATCATGCAGCAGTGGTTGGGCATGGCGCGTACGACCTTCGCACCGGGGGCGTATTGGCTGAGGGTGTCGATCTTCACGCCGGCGGCGATGCTGATGAGCAGGGTGCCGGGACTGACGGAGAATCCCTCCTCTGTGAAGAGCGGGGGGATGTTCTTGGGTTTGCACGCGATGACAATGACATCGGTGAGAGGGGCCATCTCGGAGGCCTTCTCATACATCGAGATTCCTGCATGCTGGCACATCCTGTCGCGGGTCTCTTTCGTGGGTGCGCAGGCGATGATTTCGTCGCGGTCGTAGACGTGCTGTTCGATGAGTCCGTCTATCATCGCGCCGGCCATGCGGCCGGCTCCGATGAACCCGATCTTGACCGTTTTCTCTTCGTTCTTTCCGTCCTTTTCCTTGCGGAATCCGAATGCCATGGGCAGGTCTATGGCGCCCCTCCTAGTTAAGCACCACATTTATTCTTTAAAGAATATTTAGTTTCAATTAAATTCTTCAAATTCGGGGGTATTTAAACTCCCCCTTCTTCCTCTTCATTCCTTATTATATAGGGTAAGTACGTGCGCAAAATCTAATGACGCTTATAGAAGCCTATTTGCCGATCATTTTCGTGGGATTGATATCCCTCGGATTTGCCCCCGCAGCATGGCTGACTTCCAGGCTCATTAGGCCTGAGAAGCCCTCTAAGTGGACAGAAGAGACGTACGAGTGTGGTTCGGTACCTATCGGTGATACCCGTATCCAGTTTAGGTTCCAGTACTACGCTTTTGCGCTGATTTTCGTGGTTTTCGATCTCGTCACTACCTTCCTGCTCATCTGGGCGGTTGCGTATGAGGGGCTCCCGAAGATCGCGACGATCTACATGCTCGCGTTCCTTGGAATCATGCTCCTGGGCTGTGCCTACGCCCTCAAAAAGGAGGAAGACATATGGATATGAGGTTCTACCCGCACGCTGTCGCAATGTCTGCGGATGAGTTCATGACTTGGTCATCCGCACTCATCAACGACCTGCTCAGTTCCGGCGTGAGGAAGACCATCGACAAGCTCACCGGGCCCGTCTGGACCTGGGCTGTCAAGAACTCCATGCACCCGCTGCACTGGGGTCTTGCATGCTGCGCTCTCGAGATGGCACAGGCCTCCGCATCCCGTTTCGACGCTGAGCGTTACGGAATGATCTACAGGTCTTCCCCCCGTCAGACTGATATCCTTCTCGTCAACGGATGGATCTCCAAGAAGATCCGCCCCGACCTGAGGAGGCTTTACGAGGAAATCCCGTGGCCCAAATGGGTCGTCGCCATGGGCGAGTGCGCCATCTCCGGCGGACCGTGGTATGACTCGTACAACACCGTCCAGGGTCTGGATCAGATCGTCCCTGTCGACATCTACATCCCCGGATGCCCCGCGCGTCCCGATGCGATGATCGACGGATTCATGCTGCTCCAGAGGAAGATTGAAGACTACTTCAGGAGAGGAGCCCTCCTCAAGAACCACTGAGGTGCTGAGAAATGGCTTTTGAAGTTCGTGAATACGACCCCTCCTGGGAGAAGGAGATCGCCGACAAGCTCACCGCTAAGTTCGGCGACAAGATCGAGATCACTGGAACCGAGACCCGCCGCATTTTCGCTAAGGCCGGCAGGTGCGATATCCATGACATCAACAAGTTCCTCCGCGACGAGCTCGACTTCGAGCAGTGCGCCAACGTCCTCGGTGTCGATTACATCGACCACATGACCGTGGTCTATCACATCGAGAGCTACCGCCAGTACCGCGGAGTCGTCATCGAGATCTGTGTGGACCTCCCCGCGGACGATCTGCACATCCCCTCCATGGCCGACATCTGGGGCGGAGCCAACTGGAACGAGAGGGAGACCTGGGAGCTCTTCGGAATCGTCTTCGACGGTCACCCGAGGCTTGAGCGCCTGCTCACCCCTCAGACCTACCAGTTCTTCCCCTTCAGGAAATCATACAAGCTCAGGGGTTGGGAGTGAAATGGCTAACGACAACTACGACAGCTCGAAATACCCGAAATACCCCATCGAGGGGTTCGACACCCTGCCCCCGGACATGCACCTCACCCCCGAGGCCATCGCCGAGGGAGCGCTCCCCGAGAACGTCCCCCGCAACCCCGCTGCCTGGACCCACGTCCACGGCGGAAGGATGGACACCGACCCCATGTGGATCACCATGGGTCCCCAGCACCCCTTCTCCCACGGTCTTTGGACCCTCAGGGTCAAAGCCGACGGAGAGATGGTCACCGATGCTGAGCCCATCATCGGTTACCTCCACAGGGGATGGGAGAAGGAGGTCGAGAACCGCACCTACCCTAAGATCATCCCCATGGCCGACCGTCTCTGCTACGCCGCATCCATGACGTACACCCACCTGTACTGCATGACCTGCGAGAAAGCGCTCGGCCTCGAGATTCCCGAGAAGACCAAGTACATCCGCATCGTCGCCGATGAGATCAACAGGCTGCAGTCCCACCTCATGTGGCTCGCTGCCGTCGGTACCGACTTTGGTAACTTCACCGGATTCATCTGGGCCACCAGGGAGAGGGAGTACTGGATGGACATGAACGTCCGCCTCTGCGGAGCCCGTATGACCACCAACTACCCCCGCATCGGCGGTGTCCGCAACGACACCCCCGAGATCTTCGACAGGGACATCATCAGGTGCTGCGACAGGTTCGACAAGGCCCTCTGGGACATCATCACCCTGTTCGACGACAACTCCACCTTCACCAGCAGGATGATCGGTACCGGAATCCTCACCCGCGAGCAGTGTGCCAACCTCGGCATCACCGGACCCGCCATGAGGGGAACCGGCGTCGACTTCGATGTGAGGCGCGACGACCCCTACGACAACTACGACAAGATCGACTTCGATGTCCCCGTGCTCACCGCCGGTGACTCCTATGCCAGGTACGTCGTCCGTGTCGAGGAGATGTTCCAGTCCACCCGCATCATCCGTCAGGCCATGGCGAAGATCCGCGCCCTCGGAAAGAGCGCCCCCTACCGCCTCAAGGCCCCGATGAACATCCCGGCCGGAACCACCCGCATGCGCATGGAGGACCCCCGCGGTACCTCCTACATGTACCTTGTCTCCGACGGTACCGACAAGCCCTACCGTCTCAAGGTGCGCAGCCCGATCTTCAACAACGTCTCCTCCTCGAAACAGCTGGTCACCGGTTGCAGGATTGCAGATATCCCTGTTATCATGGCCATGATCGACATGTGTCTCGGAGAGACCGACAGGTGATAGTATGGTAGAGTATCAGAGTATCCTCGACTGGATCAACTTCCCCGATCCTATGAGCAACCCCTACTATCCCTTCGGAGACGCCTACAACCTGCCCTACGATATCTCCATGAAGATCTGGGAGATCCTCGGCGGAACCATCGCCTGGCTCCTTAACCTGATCTTCCCCAACAACGGCATTTCCGGATGGCTCGTCTGCGACATGACCGCGAACTTCTTCGCGCTCGTCGTGTTCATGATTCTCATGTTCGCCGTGCCCTTCATCGGATGTCTCGTCTCCCTTTGGGAGGAGAGGAAGATCCTCGGACGCGCCATGGACAGGCGCGGTACCATGATCGGTATGTGGGGATTCCTGCAGTGCGTCGCCGACGGTCTGAAGACCTTCATGAAGGAGAACGTCCAGTCCAAGGCCGTCGACAAGATGGCCTTCATGTGGACCTGCTCCCTGGTCATCGGTGTGTCCGTCCTCCTCGCCATCATGGTCCCCCTGTCCGGCAGGTGGTTCGTGGTCGACTATGGAAGCGGACTGCTTATCATCATGGCGCTCTACGCCCTGGCTCCCTTCTTCATCCTCGTGTCCGGATGGGCCCAGAACAACAAGTTCACCCTCATCGGTGGTATCCGTGCCGCCGAGATGATGCTTGCTTACGAGATCCCGATCCTGATCATCATCGCTACTGTCGCCCTCGAGGCCGGTACCTTCAACATCAACGGGATCGTCCAGGCCCAGTACGACACCATCCCCTACTTCATCCCCCAGTTCGTCGGTTTCATCACCTTCCTGTTCTGCGCCACCGCGGAAGCCGAGCGTGCCCCGTTCGACCTCGCGGAGGCCGAGTCGGAACTCGTCGAGGGTTGGCAGACCGAGTACTCCGGTATGAAATGGGGTCTCATCATGCTTGCCGACTATCTCAGGGGATACGTCTCCTGCGCCATGATCGTCATCATGTTCTTCGGCGGTTGGAACATCCCCTTCATCGGGGACTGGAATAACTACATGCCCGAGTTCGTGTTCCTGCTCAAGGCGTGGTTCGTCTTCCTGCTGATGATCCTCATCAGGGTCGGTACCGCCCGTGTCAGGACCGACCAGATCCTGAACCTCGGATGGAGGGTCTTCATGCCCCTCGCCGTGGCTAACCTCATGATCGTCCTCATGCTCAAGGTAGGAGGGATTATCTGATGGCCATGAATTATCTTGAAGAATACAGGGACGGACGCCACCGCACCTGGAAGGACCTGTGGGTCGTAAGGCCTATCCTGGTCTGCTGCAGGCTCCTCCTCAGGACCACCATCCACCGCCCCGTCACCGTGCTTTACCCGTACGAGGCTCTCTGGAACCCCGACAACTACCGCGGCCGCCCCGCCCTGGAATTCAACAAATGCCTGGGCTGCGGCATGTGCGTCAGGATGTGTCCCTGCACGGCCATCATCCTGGTCGAGACCCCCGACGACGAGGGCAAACCCGTCATGCGCCCCCAGATCAACATGGGACGCTGCTCGTTCTGCGCCTACTGCGCCGAATACTGCCCCGTCGATGCCATGACCGTCACTCCCATCGTGGAGCTCGCCGAGTACACCCGCTCCGACCTCATCTACGGTCCCCGCAGGCTTGCTTACGAGCACACCACCGAGGGCATGAAGGTCAAGTTCGAGGAGACCCTCATATCGGATTACAAGAACGGAAACGGAGAAATCAGGCACGATCACTTCAGCATCGACCGCCCCGAGCTGGACGAGAAGAAGTGCATCAGCTGTAAGAAGTGCGCCAAGGTCTGCCCGGTCAACGCCATCACCATGGTGGAGCACGGGACCAACGCCAAGGGCCGCCCGATCCTCTGGCCCGAGGTCAAATCCGACGTCTGCGTCAGCTGCAGCAACTGTATCGACGCATGTCCGAAGAGCGCACTGAAAATGAAGGAGGTGCTGTGAGATGGGAATACTGGAAGATATCTGGGACTTCATCTACGACTTCTGCATGTACGTCTGGACGAACGGGGACCTCCTCGCCTTCCTGATTGTCGCTGCACTCGGAGTAGCTGGTGCCCTGTACGTCGTCACCGACAAGCAGCCCGTTCACAGCGCGTTCTACCTCGCGCTCGTGTTCGTGACTGTCGCCGTCTCCTACTTCTTCATGGAGGCCGAATTCATGGGTGTCATCCAGATGCTCGTGTACGTCGGTGCGATCACCGTCCTGTTCGCGTTCTGCATCATGCTTACGCGCAGGCACATCATCGAGGAGGGAGAGGAATGAGCAAACGCCTCGCCCTCGGAGCCGCCGTCGCCGTCGCCCTCGTGGCGGTCCTCGCCGTCGGCATCTACGCCACTACCTGGGACATGAACTACGATGAACCCCAGGCCATTGAGTACGACCCCGTCGACGACGGAAGCGAACTCGGTCACAACAGTCTGAACTACCAGATCTTCGAGCACTACGGTCCCCTGCTGATCGTCCTCGCCCTGGTCATGTTCGGTGCCATGGTGGGCGGTATCTGTATCGCCCGCGAGGAGATCGAGGTCGATGAGGACAAGGAGGTCAAGGAATGATCCCGATGGAGTACTTCCTGACCTTCGGTGCGATCCTCTTCGCTATCGGAGCCTTCGGTGTCATGACCAAGAAGAACACCGTCATCATCCTGATGTGCATCGAGCTCATGCTCAACGCTGCCAACATCAACTTCATCGCGTTCTCCGCGTTCCTCGGCGACGCGATGGGTCAGGTTATGGTCATCATGACCATCTCCGTCGCGGCAGCCGAAGTTGCCGTCGGTATCGCCATCGTCCTCAACGCATACAAGATGCGCAAGACCACTGACGCTGATGACCTTACTACCATGAGGTGGTGAAATGTTCGTAGAATATGTTTGGCTCACCGTCCTCATACCCCTGCTCTGCTTCGTGATAGTCGGTGCCCTCGGTACCCGCATCCGCCACGGTGGAGGCCTGATCACCGTCGCCGGTGCCGCCTGTTCGTTCATCATCGCGCTGCTCGCGTCCTACGAGTTCTTCACGAGCTCGGACTACTCGGAAGTCGGTTACGTCACCGAATCCCTCGAGTGGTTCACCGTCGGATTCGGCAGCACCTCGTTCACGATCAGCATCGGATACTACCTCGACTCGCTGTCGTGCCTGATCATGATGTTCGCTTCCTTCATCTCCACCCTCATCTTCGTGTACTCCCTCGGGTACATGGGTGACCAGGGGATCAAGAAGCGCCGCTACTTCGCCGAGGTCGCCCTCTTCCTCACCGGAATGATCGGCTGCGTCACCGCCTCCAACATGGTCCAGATGTTCATCTTCTGGGAGATCATGGGTCTCTGCTCCTACCTGCTCATCGGGTTCTGGGGCTTCGGCCACCCCGAGGCCAAGCAGAAGGCTTCCGCCGCCAAGAAGGCTTTCCTCGTCACGAGGGCCGGAGACGTCTGCCTCATGGGAGGTATGTTCGTCCTGTTCTTCGAGATGGGATCCCTCGACTACGTCACCATCTTCAACGGCGCCAACCTCGCCGCTGCGGACCCTGAGATGCTCGCCCTCGCCTCCCTGCTGATCTTCGGCGGTGCGATCGGCAAGTCCGCCCAGTTCCCGCTGCTCGACTGGCTGCCCGATGCGATGGCCGGTCCTACCACCGTCTCCGCACTTATCCATGCGGCCACCATGGTCAAGGCCGGTGTCTACATCGTCGCCCGCTGCTTCCCCCTGTTCTGCATGAACAGCGAGGTCATGCTCTTCGTGGCGATCATCGGTGGTGTCACCGCGTTCTTCACCGCCACCATGGCGATGAACAACTTCAACATCAAGAAGGTCCTCGCATACTCCACCCTCTCCCAGCTCGGGTACATGTTCCTTGCCCTCGGAGCCGGCGGATACCTGTTCGCCCTCGGAATCGAGGAGGGAAGCGAGGAGCTCATGGCCGCCGGTGCCCTCGGATACACCGCAGCCACCCTGCACATGGCCAACCACGCCTTCTTCAAGGCATGCCTCTTCCTCGGATCCGGTTCCGTCATCCACAGCACCGGCACCGAGGACATGCGTCTGATGGGCGGTCTGGGACGCAAGATGCCCATCACCTCCATCACCATGCTGATCGCCACCCTGTCCATCGCCGGATTCCCCTTCTTCGCGGGATTCTGGTCCAAGGATCTGGTCCTGGACGTCGCCATGGATGCCTTCAAGGACGCGGCCGACCCCACCTGCTACGTGTTCATCCTCCTGTGGTTCCTCGGAGTCGTCACCGCCTTCATGACCGCCTTCTACATGTTCAGGCTCTGGTTCATGACCTTCAGCGGCAAGGCCCGCGAGAACGCCGAGCACTGCCACGGCGAGTCCCCGCGCAGCATGGCGCTGCCCCTGGTGGTCCTCTCCGTGTTCGCCCTCGCATTCGGATTCGTCCTGCTGATCGGCTACGACGGTATCTTCACCATCGAGCTGGTCGCCGGCAACTGGATTGTCGGCGGACAGGCCGGAGAGCCCGGATTCCACTGGATCGAGCACCTGTTCACCAACCCCTACACCTACCTGACCATCGTCCTCGTCCTCGTGTCGATCTCCCTGGCGTACCTCATGTACAGCCGCGGATCGGTCAACCCCGGAAAGTTCAACAAGGACGGGCAGTCCCTGCTCTACAGGGTCATCGCCAACAGGTGGTACCTGCCCGAGATCTACGACCAGACCTCCTGGAAGCTCGGATACGGGGTCGCCAAGTGCGTCGACTACTTCGACCGCAACATCATCGACGGATCGGTCAACGGTCTCGCCAACGCCGTCATCGGCGGCGGCGATGCCGTCAGCAAGGCCCAGGACGGTAACGTCCACACCTACTCCGCCGTCGTCATCCTCGGCATCGTCCTGCTCTTCGCAGTGGCTGCTGCCCTGGTCATCTTCTATGGGGTGATCGCATGAGCGGTTCTCTGATTGTTCCTCTGATAATCCTGATCCCCCTGATCGGAGCCATCATCACGATGTTCCTTTCGGGTTCCAAGGCCAGGTACGCTTGGATAGTCAGCACCGCAGTCGCTGCGGCCGACCTCGTCCTCTGCGTCTTCATGATGGTCGTCGGCGACTACGCCGCCGGCGACTACGACTTCTGCGCCAGCTGGATCGACACCGCCGGCCTGAAGATGAGCCTCATCTTCACCGTCGACGGTCTCAGCATCCTGATGCTGTTCCTGACCGCCTTCCTCGAGGTCCTGGTGATGGTCTTCTCCTACAAGGAGAGGGACCAGGCCAACAAGTTCTTCGCGCTCCTGCTTCTCATCGAAGTCGGACTCATGGGTGTCTACACCGCCGCGGATTACTTCCTCTTCTACATCATGTGGGAGATCACCCTGATTCCGATGTACTTCCTCATCTCCTGGTACGGAGGTCCGAGGAGGCACTACTCCGCGATCAAGTTCTTCATCTACACCCACGTGGCCTCCCTGGTCATGCTCATCGGTATCTTCGCCCTCGCCTTCGAGGCTGCGGCCGTCAACGGAGGAGTCGTCGACTTCTCCTTCGAGGCCATCAAGCATGCCGCCGGGTTCTTCGATGAAGTCTTCCAGGTCGTCGTCTTCGGACTGCTCTTCTTCGGGTTCCTCGTCAAGATGCCTGCGGTTCCGTTCCACACCTGGCTGCCTGACGCGCACACCGAGGCACCTACCGCCGGATCCGTCCTGCTGGCCGGTGTCATGCTGAAGATGGGTTCCTATGGTATCATCCGCATCAACCTCGAGGTGCTCCCCCTCGGAGCCGCCGACTGGCAGTGGGTCCTGATCATCATGGGTATCCTCGCCGCCGTCTACGGAGCGTACGCCTGCATCGCGCAGCGCGACCTCAAGAAGATGGTAGCATACTCCTCCATCAGCCACATGGGTCTCGTAATGATGGCCATGGGCTTCCTGTCCGACATCGGAATCCAGTTCGCTGTCTTCCAGATGTTCGCGCACGGTCTCATCTCCGCCATGCTCTTCATGGTCTGCGGATGGGCCGGCCACTCCGTCGGGACCAGGGAGATCCCCCTCCTGGGAGGTCTCGCTTCCAAGCTCCCGAAGTTCGCCGGAATGATGATGTTCTGCTTCATGGCCTCTCTCGGCCTGCCCGGACTCATCGGATTCTGGGGCGAGTTCGGTATCATCTTCGGATTCTACGAGTTCCTCGTGGACGAGAACATGATCTACCTGCTCGTGTTCAGCCTGCTGTCGCTCCTGCTCACCGCCGGTTACTACCTGTGGGCCATGCAGAGGACCCTCTTCGGTGACCTCACCGAGAAGATCGACCTCTCCCACGTCCACGACTTCAACCGCGTGGAGATGGTCTGCCTGTGCGTCCTCGCCGCCGCCATCGTGGCGTACGGTCTGTGGCCCGACCTGGCCCTGAGCTTCATCGACACCTACTACCTCATCGGGGTGATCTGAGATGGATGTAACATGGATTACCGACCTCATAGGAAACTACGCGGCAGTCCTTCCGATGCTCATCCTGATCGTCGGAGCCCTGCTCCTGCCCGCCACCAACTACGTGTTCAAGAAGCGCCTGCCGGTCACCTCCATCGCGATGGTCATCGTGCTCATCTCGCTGGTCTTCAACATCCTCCTCCTCACCGGAACGGTCGAGGACGGAGGTGTGAAGTCCGCGTTCGCGCACACCGCCGCGGGCCTCTTCGCATACGATGACTTCAGCGGACTGATGATCCTGCTCTTCCAGATCGTACTCGCCATCGTCGTGTTCGTCTCCGGTGAGAGCAACGAGACCACCAAGCTCCACTTCGGCGCCTACATGAGCCTCCTGCTGATCGCAACGACCGGCATGATGTTCGTCGTCACCGCCGTGGACCTCATCGGCATCTTCGTCGGTGTGGAGTGCGTCTCCATCACGTCCTACGCCCTCGTCGCCCTCAAGAGGAACGATCCCCGTGCCTCCGAGGCCGCCGTCAAGTACGTCGTCATCGGCGGTCTGTCCACTGCCCTCACCATCTATGGTATCTCCATGATCTACGGGGCTCTGCACACCCTTACCATCGCCGACCTCGGCCTTGCCCTCGGTGCCTACGGATACTCCTGGGCATTCATCCTCGGTGTCATCGCCATGGTCGCCGGTTACGGGTTCAAGATCGCCGCGGCTCCCTTCCACATGTGGGCGCCCGACGTGTACGAGGGTGCAGCCACCCCCGTCAGCATCCTGCTGGCCACCGGGTCCAAGAAGATGGGTCTCGCCGTCTTCATCAAGGTCTTCCTGGTGATGTTCGTTGCCGCCAACGCCCTCAGCGGAATCGACAACGACCCCATGCAGTACCTGTTCGCCATCATCGCTGCCATCACCATGACCATCGGTAACATCGTGGCCATCGCCCAGCACAACATCAAGAGGATGCTCGCTTACTCCTCCGTTGCGCAGGCCGGTTACATCCTGATCGTCATGGCCGTCATGAGCGAGTACGCCCTCACCGGCGGTATCTTCCACATGTTCACCCACGTGTTCATGAAGGGCGGTGCCTTCCTGGTCGTCGGCGCCCTCATCTTCGCCGGCATCGGTGAGAAGATCAGCGACTACAACGGTCTCGCCAAGCGCGCCCCCTGGCTCGCTTTCGCGATGATGATATTCCTGATGTCCCTCGCGGGTGTGCCTCCCCTGGCAGGATTCACCTCCAAGTTCGTCCTGTTCTCCGGAGCCATCTACGGTGACGACGGTGTCATCACCCAGTGGATCTGGCTGGCCTTCGTCGCCATCCTCAACTCGGCCATCTCGCTGTACTACTACGTGAAGGTCATTCGCGCCATGTACATCGAGAAGCCCGCCAAGGATGCCAAGGCCGACCTGAAGCTCCCCAAGACCTTCTGTGTCGCTATCGCAGTCTGCGCCGTCCTGGTCGTCGTGCTCGGTATCTACCCCGCACCCATCCTGGACCTCTGCGCCGAGGCTGCTTCCGTAGTGTTCGCGATCTGAAACCTCTTCCCGGCCTCCGGGCCGGGTTCCCTTTTTATCCCTGTTCCGTGATTTACAGCGCATGGCCGTAAAGGACGAAGTCATCAAAGCCATGAAGGAGGCCGGCAAGCCCATGAGCGCCGGCGAGGTCGCAGCCGCCACCGGCATCGACCGCAAGGAGATCGACAAGGCGTTCAAGGAGCTCAAGGCCGAGAACGCCATCGTGTCCCCCGTCCGGTGCAAATGGGAGCCCGCCTGAGCTGGCTCTCCTAAACCCCTTTCCTTTTTTCAGATAACGTTTAAGTAGGGTCCACATATCCAATCAACATGGCAGGAGGATTGCTGGACTGCATCTCGGACGAGATGGACCATGTCGATGAGATCATCGACGGCATTTGCGAGTCCGGCACCCCCGAACTGACCGAGATGTGCCGCTACGTCCTTTCCAACCACGGCAAGCGTCTCCGCCCCGCCATGTCCATACTCTTCTACCACGCGCTCGGCGGCGACGGTTCCGATTCCGTCGCCAGCACCGCCGCGGCCGTCGAGATAGTGCACAACGCCACCCTCATCCACGATGACATCAACGACGCCGGCGAGCTCAGGAGGGGCGCCAAGGCCCTCTACCGCGAGTACGGCCTCAGCAAATCCATCGTCGCCGGCGATTACCTCTATGCCATGGGCTTCAGGCTCCTGGGCACCACCAGCTCCGACATCGTCGGATACGTGCTGGACGCCGCCGTCGGACTCGCCGGGGGCGAGTTCAATCAGAGGGACTACGAGCACAACACGGACGTCGACGAGGCGCAGTACATCAAGATCATCGGCGGCAAGACCGCCCGTCTCTTCGAGGCCTCCGCGAAGTGCGGGGCCTATTATGCCAGACCCGGGGACATCGAGGCCATCGACCTCGCCGGGGAGTTCGCCTTCCTGGCCGGCCACGCGTTCCAGATCGCCGACGACCTCCTGGACATCATCGGCGACGTCAAGGCCACAGGCAAGCGCGTCGGCAACGACATCGTGGACGGCAAGCCCACCATCCCCGTCATCTACGCCATGGAGGATCCCGAGTACGGTCCCCGCATCCGCGAGATATTCACTTCCTCTTTGACTGATTACAAGGAGGCCGAGGAGGCCATCTCCCTCATCCTGAAGACCGATTCCGTCGAGAGGTGCAGGGCGCTCGCCACCGCATATGCGGACAGGGCGAAGGCCGTGATCTCGAAGATCCCCGATTCCGTCTACAGGGAGACCCTCGTCAACGTCGTCGACTACATCGTCTCCAGGGACAGGTGAGCATTTGTTCGCAGACACCGACATCCTCATCGTCGGCTCCGGCCCCGCCGGCAGCGTCACCGCCCGTTACGCGGCGCAGAGCGGCCTCAAGGTCACCATGATAGAGCAGCGCCCCGAGGTCGGGGTGCCCGTCCGCTGCGGCGAGCTCGTCCCCTCGGTGGAGGAGATACAGGGGATGTTCCCCAACCTGACCGGCGCCGAGGAGCTCTTCGAGGTCCCCTCCGAGCTCAGGCGCAGGGAGATCGAGGGCATCAGGCTCGTCGACCCCAAGGACAGGAGATACGAGTTCCCCTTCACCGGATACACCACCGACCGCGACCGCTTCGACCAGCATCTGGCTCGTAAGGCCGTAGATGCCGGTGCGGAGCTCATCACGAGCTGCCGTTTCATGGATGCTTCCGACGGTGTCGCCAGGACCACCATGGGCGACATCTCCTACAAGATAATCATCGGCGCGGACGGGCCTGGTTCCCGTACCGCCAAGGCCCTCGGCCTCCCCGCCAACCGCCACCCCTACCCGGCGGTCACCTCGCAGGCCGACGGCGACTTCGAACCCCTCGTCCAGATGTTCTTCGGAGGCATCGCCCCCGGCGCCTACGGATGGATCATCCCCAAGGACAACGAGGCCAACGTCGGCGTGGGTTTCAGCCCCAGGTTCGCCCACGGGAAGCTCTCCGATTACATGGACAGGTTCGTGGCGCAGCACAACCTCGTCCCCACCAGGAAGCTCGAGGGCAAGTTCGTGCCCAGCGAGGGCCCCATTGCACGCACCTACACCGAGAACGGCATGCTCGTCGGCGATTCCGCCGGATTCGTCATCTCCGTCAACGGCGGAGGCATCCCCCTGGCCATGATCGGCGGGAGGATATGCGCGGAGGCGGCCGTGGAGCGCATCAGGAACGGCACCACCCTCGACCACTACCAGGCCGCCTGGGACAATGTGCTGGGGAAGCCCCTGAGGATCGCGGCCAAGAACAAGAAGCTGGCCGACACCTTCGCCTTCCACTCCGACTGGACCACCGGGCTGTGCATGAGGATCCTCGGACAGAAGCACATGTCCAACCTGATCCGCTGCAAGCACCTCTACTTCGGCAACTGATCAGCGCTTGCGGTGCGCCCTCATCGGCGAGCCGCACACCGGGCACTCGTCCTGTCTCTCCTTGAACCACTTGTGACAACCGGTGCACTGGTAGTTCCATTTCTCCACCTTCTTGATCCCGGCCTGTCCGACGCCCCTGCAGGGTATGCCCATGATGCGCGCGGTGTTCTGGATGGAGTAGTCGTCGGTGAGTATGGTCCCGCCGGTGTCGAGGGCAAGAGCCAGTACCGTCATGTCGACGGGGGAGAGACGTCCCGAGTCCCCGGTCCTCGCGGAGGCCTCCCTCACTTTCGCTAGGGATTCCCCGGTGCAGTCGGACACCCTCAGCATGTCGCCCCAGAGGGCGAGGCGGGGGTCCTTGTACTTCGTCAGCTCCGCCACGACGCCCGGCGGGCAGCAGGACTCCTCCTCCGGGAGCTGGTCCATGGCGAATAGGGCGGAACTGTCGAGAACCAACATGCGTATCGCATGGACGCTCCCGATTATCTATTCTTCCCCGTTCCCGCGGGTGAATTCTTTATATCCCCCTTATAATCCGACACCATGGATGCGCTGGGCGTCATCGTAATCATGCTGAACGGCCTTTGGCTGTTCCTCCCCGCAATGGTCCCCAATTCGGCCGCCGTCATCTTCGGCGGAGAGACGAAGATGGATTTCGGACGCAGCTGGAGGGGTAAGAGGATCCTCGGTGACGGCAAGTCCTGGCGCGGTTTCTTCGGCGGCGCCGTGTCTGGAATGATCTTCGGGCTGCTCCTCATCGGCATCTCCGCCATCTTCGACCCCGACGACTACTGGGGATACGGACCGTTCTGGGAGAACGTCGGCATCCTCGCGACCCTCTCCTTCGGGGCCCTGCTGGGCGACGTCTGCGCCGCGTTCTTCAAGAGGCGCATCGGTCTCGAGAGGGGTGCCAAGGCCCCCGTCCTCGACCAGTACGACTTCGTCGCCGGAGCCCTCCTGTTCACCGCGCTCTTCCACCCCGACTGGGTGTACTCCACCTACATCGAGGGATGGAACATCTGCGCCCTGATCTTCCTGCTGGCGATCATGTTCGCCATCCACAGGTCCGTCAACATCATCGGATACAAGATGCATCTCAAGAAAGAACCCTGGTGAGAACCATGAACGCTAGACTCAACAAGGCATTGGAGGAGTGCGGTGCGCTCCAGTTCGGAGAATTCACCCTCGCTTCCGGAGCGAAGAGCAACTACTACATCGACATCAAGAAGGCCAGCACCAAGCCTGCCATCCTCTCCCTCATCGCCGAGACCATGGCCGAGGAGATCAAGGCCAAGGGCCTGAAGCCCGACCGCGTCGCCGGAGTCGTCCTGGGTTCGATACCCCTCGCCACCGCCCTGTCCCTGAAGACCGGGATCCCCCTGCTCATGGTCAGGAAGGAGCGCAAGGACCACGGTACCGGCAGGCTGGTGGAGGGCGAACTCAACGCCGGCGAGGCCGTCCTCGTGGTGGAGGACGTCATCACCACCGCCGGTTCGTCCATCAAGGCGATCAACGAGCTCCGCGGCGAGGGCGCCAAGGTCTCCTACGTCATGTCCGTCATCGACCGCGAGGGCGGAGGCAGGGAGAACCTCGCCGAGATCGGAGTCGAGCTCCACGCCCTCGTTAAGGGTTCCGACCTCCTGAAGGACAGGGCATGAGTTTCCTCTCCCCCGATCCCGACTGTTCCCTGTGCGGGCTGTGTTCCGGACGCACCAACATCGTCCTCCCCTCCGGGGACCCCTCATCGCCGGTCCTGCTGGTGGGCGAGGGTCCGGGGGAGAACGAGGACCTCAAGGGCATGCCGTTCATAGGCAGGGCGGGGTCCATCCTCGACGGCATCATGGCCGAGGCCGGCCTCCCCAGGGAGAAGGTCCTCATCACCAACACCGTCAAGTGCAGGCCCCCGGGCAACCGCGACCCCACCGAGGAGGAGATGGCCGCCTGCCGCAGGTTCCTGGATTCCGAGATGGAGTCGAGGGCCCTCGTGGTGGGGCTCGGGAAGAGCGCCATCCGCGACCTCATGGGATACACCGGGCCGATGGGGCCCGTCGTCAACAGGAAGACGAAGATCACCGTCAACGGGAAGGAGGTCGACTTCCTCCCCACCTACCACCCCATGGCCTGCGTCTACCGCAAGGCCGCGCGCGAGTCCCTCCTGGAGGCGATGCGCATGATCAAGGAGGAGTTCTACTGATCGGGTTCGCCCTCGACATGGACGGGACCCTCTACAAGGGGGAGGACCCCATCCCCGGGGCGAAGGAGTTCGTCTCCGAGCTCAGGCGCAGGGGTATCCCGTTCCGCTTCCTCACCAACAACTCCTCCCATCCGTGCTCGTTCTACGCCGACAGGCTGAGGCGCATGGGGTTCGAGGCGGAGGACAGCGATGTGCTCTCCTCCACCGTCGCCACGGCCCGTTTCCTGAAGGCCGAGAGGAAGGGTGCGAAGGTGTACGTCATCGCCACCCCCCAGGTGGCCGCGGAGCTGGATGGGCTCGGCATCCCCCATTATGACGGTGCGGACCCGGACATCGTCCTGCTCTCGTTCGACACCACGATAGATTACGCCAAGATCAATGCCGGCTACCACCACCTCCTGAATGGGGCCGAGCTCGTCGCCACCCACCCCGACGACGTCTGTCCCACCGAGGACTCCTACGACGTGGACATCGGTCCCTTCATCAGGCTCTACGAGTCCCTCTGCGGGATCGAGGCGACCGTCATAGGGAAGCCGTCCCGCCGCATGCTGGAGATGGCCGCGATGGAGATGGGGATGTCCCCGTCCGACGTCGTGATGGTGGGTGACAGGCTGTCCACCGACATACGCATGGGGGAGCTCGCGGGTACGAAGACGATTCTCGTCATGAGCGGCGAGACCGACGAGGCCCTTTTCGCCAGGTCGGATTCGAAACCCACATTCAAGACGGCCTCTGTGGCCACCATATTCCCCGAGATAATCGACAAGGGGCTGCTCTGATCAGTCGTATCTCTCGTCGATGACGCGGGCGGTCTTCTTCTCGCTCCTGGGGAGCACGCCGTTCTCCACGACCTTGACGAGCGGGGTGAAACCTATCCTGCTCTTGACCGTGGACGCGATCCTCTTCGAGAGGTCCACGAAGTCCACGGTTCCGTTGGTCTCCACGTAGAGGCGCATTGTGTCCTTCCCGTCGAGATGGGAGATGCGGATCTGATATTCGCTCGAGACCTCTGGGAAGTCCCTGAGGATCTCCTCTATCTGGGCGGGGAACACGTTCACGCCCTTGATCTTCATCATGTCGTCCGTACGGCCGGTGACGGTGTCGATGCGGGGGTAACAGCGGCCGCAGCGGCACTTCCCCGGGATGATGCGGGAGAGGTCGTGGGTGCGGTAGCGGATGAGTGGGGCGCCCTCCTTCAAGAGGGTGGTGATCACCACCTCTCCCCACTGGCCGTCCGGGAGGACCTCGCCGGTGGACGGGTCGACTATCTCCAGGTAGATGTAGTCGTCCCAGTAGTGGATGCCGTCGTTCTCGTCGCAGCTTATCCCGATTCCGGGACCGTAGATCTCGGTCAGTCCGTAGATGTCGTAGAGCTGGATGCCGAGCCCGTTGGATATGGTCTCGCGCATCTTCGGCCCCCAGCGTTCGGAGCCGATGACCCCCTTCCTCAGTTTGATGTTGTCCCTGATGCCCCTCTTCTGGATCTCCTCGGCCAGGAGCAGGGCGTAGGACGAGGTGGAGCAGATCACGGTGGAACCCATGTCCTGCATGAACTGCAGCTGTTTCTCGGTGTTCCCCGGCCCCATGGGGATGGCCATCGCGCCGAGCTTCTCGGCACCGTACTGGAATCCTATCCCCGCGGTCCAGAGACCGTATCCGGGGGTGATCTGTATGCGGTCCTTCGCGGTTATCCCCGCTGTCTCGTAGCAGCGTTTGAACATCTCCGCCCAGTCGTCCACGTCCTTGGCGGTGTAGGGGATGATGACCGGGACCCCGGTGGTCCCCGATGACGAATGGATGCGCACTATCCTCTCCTCGGGGACGGACATCAGCCCCAGGGGGTAGGCCTCGCGGAGGTCCTTCTTGTCGGAGAAGGGGAGCCTGCGGAACTCCTCGGGCGTGGAGACGCTGGATATCCCCGCCTCCCTGAGCTTCTTCCCGTAGAAGCTCCCTGCTTCGATGAGTGCTTTTATGCGGCCGTTGACGAGTTCCAGCTGTTTCCCGGTGATGTCCATGCTATCAGTGGTCTCTGGTATGGGGGCGTCGCCTTAAAACCTGTGGGAATTTTTGGCCCCGTTGAAATCATAACGATCCCAACGCTGTGATCGGTCCCGAAGGGGACCTCTCCATTTCGCGGTTCTCCCACCGCAGCGCTTGCAGGCCCAAGCGCCGGATATTCCTTGCGGCGTTCA
>SUSU01000014.1 GCA_015063225.1 Thermoplasmata archaeon
GATCGACGTCACCGTGAGGATCAGCGGACTGTTCAGGGACACGTTCCCCAACATCTCCAACCTCATCGACCAGGGGGTGCGGACGATCGCCGCCCTCGACGAGTCGGAGGACAGCAACTACCTCGCCGCCAACGTCAGGAATGACACCGTGGAGGCCATATCCAAGGGGATCCCCAAGGACGAGGCCATGAGGATGGCAAGCTACCGCGTGTTCGGCGACAAGCCCGGGGAGTACGGATGCGGGATCTCCGAGCTCATCACCACCGGCGACTGGAAGACCATCGAGGACCTCTCCGACGCCTTCGTGAGGCACGGATGCTACGTCTACGGAAAGGGACTGAAGGGCGAATCCCAGCCCGAGATGTTCCGCGCGAGGCTGGGGAGGATGGACGTCACCGTGAAGAACCACAACACCCGCGCGGTGGACATGCTGGACATGGACGACGATTTCGACAACCTCGGAGGGTTCAACGCCGCGGTCACGGCCATCAGGGGGAAGGCCCCCGCGTCGTTCATGGGCGATTCCTCGGACATGCAGAACCTGAAGCTGAGGACGACCGCGGAGGAATGCAGGTTCATCTTCAGGAGCAAGATCGACAACCCCAAATGGCTGGAGGGGCTGAAACAGCACGGTTTCGCCGGCGCGAAGGAGCTCTCCAAGCTGTTCGATTACACCATGGGATGGTCCGCCACCTCGGACATCATCGAGAAGTGGATGTACGACGACCTGGCGAACAGGTTCGTCCTCGACAAGGAGACCAGCGAGTGGATAAAGGACGAGAACCCCTACGCCATGATGGCCATGCTGGCCCGTCTGCAGGAGGCCGTGGAGAGGGGACTATGGGACGCCGACCCGGAGATGCTCGAGAAGCTCAAGGACAAGTACCTGGAGTTCGAGGAGCACATCGAGGAGATCACCGACCGCTGACCCCGTTCATCTGGTAACTTTTATAAGTTGGATATAACATCCATCAGACACAGCCGAGGCTTCGAAATGCAGCTGAAGATCAACGACGTAGCTTTCTCGTATTCGAGCACCCCCGTACTCAAGAACATCACCTACGAAGTCGAGGGTGCACGCTTCATCTCGATCCTCGGACCGAACGGAGTGGGCAAATCCACACTCATCCACTGCATCAACAAGATCCTCACCCCCACCGGAGGCAGCGTCTTCATCGATGACAGAGATGTGAAGGACATCACGATCAAGGAGCTCGCGAAGCAGATTGGATACGTCCCCTACTCCTCCAACGACACCTTCCCTCTCACCGTCGTGGACACCGTCCTCATGGGAAGGCACCCCCACAGCAAGTGGAAGTCGCTGGACAACGACCTCGACATCGTCTATGACACCCTGAAGATGCTCGGGATATCCCACCTCGCCATGCGTCCGTTCAACGAGCTCTCGGCAGGACAGCACCAGAAGGTCATGCTCGCCCGCGGCCTCGTCCAGGAGCCTCAGATCCTCCTGCTCGACGAGCCCACCTCCAACCTCGACATCAGGCACCAGCTGGACGTCACCAAGATGCTCAAGAGGCTCTCCGAGGAGAGACAGATCCTCATCATCATGATCAGCCACGACATCAACATCGCCGCCAAGTACGCCGATGAGGTCATCATGATGCACGAGGGTACGATCTACGCAGTCGGCACCCCCAACGAGGTCATCACCGCGAACAACCTGCGCACCGTCTACGGGGTGGAGTCGCTGGTCGTGGAGGATGAGGGACGTCCGCACGTCATCCTCAGGGATGCAATACCCATGGATGATGAAGGAGTATCGAGCATGCAGGAAATCTCTTGCAAGAAATCCGATTCATCGGAAGAACAAACCTCGTGATGACCCGGTAACACTTTTCAAACTCACGTGCGCGCGAACTGGTTAAATAGTTCACGTGTTTCTGGATGATTCATCCATACGGCAGATTATCACAAATCAGCGCGTACAGGATGATATGCCCAGAAGTGGTAATATGAACACCAAAGCAATAGCTGTCATTGTGGTAGTTGTTGTCGTTGCAGCAGCCGCCGCCGGTGCTTTCGTTCTCTTGAACTCCGATGACAAAAAGGACAACTCCTATGCCATCGACGGAGCCCTCAATGTTTACGGAAATGCTGATGGTGACTACAAGATCGACAGCGACGACCTTGATGTCATTCAGGACATCATCGATGAGAAGAAATCCTCGGCTGATTACCCCCTTGCCGACGCAGACAAGAGCGGAAAGGTCGACGATGCCGACAAGACCCTTGTCCAGAAGATTATCGACAAGGAGCCCTGCACCGTCAACATAATCAACCAGAAGAAGACCGCCGGAAACTACGACTCCACAGTCAAATGGCCCGTGAAATCCGCCATCGCTACCGGCTCGTCCAACAACCTCCTGCTTTTCACCCTCGCAGGCATCAACGACAAGATTCACGGAATCTGCTACTCCACCACTCCCGACTGGACCCTCTTCCCTATCTACAAGACCGTCGAAAGGCTCGGAACCTCGTCCACCGCCATCCCCATCGATGCGGCCAACGACACCATCAAGAAATACAGTGTCACCGCACTAATCTCGGACTACACGGACAGCACCATCAGCAACGAGGCCGAATACAAGGGGAACGGAATCGATGTCATCAGGGTGTCCGCTGCCGTGACGGACCCCGACAAGTACGCTAGCCAGCTCCTCATCCTCGGATTCCTCTTCGGTACCGAGACCCAGGCGATGGAGTTCGCCGAGTGGAACACCAAGGTCCTGAAGGATATCAAGGAGAAGGTCGACGGGATCTCCAAGAAATCCAGCGCCATCACCTCCAACTCTAAGGCGACCGCCAAGGGAATCTGGATCTCCGCCGGCGCATCCGACTACAGGAACGTCCTCGAAGCCGCCGGCGCCACTTACGCCATCAGCGACTCGTACGACATCAAGGCAGTCAGCGGTTACACCTCCGGTGCATACTTCAACACCGGTGACTCCTGGATTTACGACATCGACCCTGACTTCATCGTCTCCATGCGTGTCAGCTCCTGGTACGCCGGCACCGTCGATATCGTAACCCTTTGGGAGGAGAGTGTCGGACTCTTCAACATGACGGAATCATACCAAAACAAGGATGTCTTCGTCATCACCGGAGATGCCCCCATCACCATCCGTATCGCATATGCTGCTGCAGTCATGTACCCCGACGTCTTCAGCATGGATTGGGCGAACAACTTGAACAAGGAGATCTTCGAGAAGTACTATCCAATCGATATCGATCTCACCGACAAGTTCTTCACCATCAGCTACGACGACTACAAGGCTGCTAAGGACAAGGCTACTGCCTGAACCCCATAAACCCGGGGGAAGAGGTTGGGATCCACTAAAGAAGACCTGAAGAATGACTACAAGGCGTATATCGGACGTAAGATTCTCTTCATCGTCGGATGCGTCATTGCGGCCATCATCCTCATCGGACTATCGGTATACTTTGGAGGTTCCGACCTCTCCCTCACTTACATCTACGAACTCATTTGGAACCATCTCAGGGGAGTCACCTACGAAATCGGTACGGATGAGTTCCACGACGATTACGTCGTTTGGAATCTCAGACTTCCCCGCGCTTTCTTCGGTATAATAGCGGGTGCGAGTCTCGCCGTCGGCGGGGCAGTGATGCAATCCGTGATGAAGAACCCCTTGGCCGACCCTTACACCACCGGCATTTCCTCGGGCGCCTGTTTCGGGATGGCCGTCGCCGTCATACTTGGCATTAATATCGGCGGGAGCACCGCACAGGACATGGGCGGCATCGTCAATTCCTTCATCTTCGCAGTCGTGCCCATGCTGCTCATACTGCTGATATCGCAGCGCATAGGTTCGATGCCTGCCACACTCATCCTTGCCGGTGTCGCCATCACATACATATTCAATTCACTAACAACACTCCTCATGATGATGAGCGACTCGGCCACCCTAGCAACAGTTTATCGTTGGCAGATCGGATCCCTCACAAACATCAAATGGAGCAGTATCCCGTTGGTCCTCGTCATCAACATCGTTGGATCGGCAGCACTCATGTTGATGTCCAGGAAACTCAATGTCCTGGCACTTGGCGAGGACAGCGCAAAAAGCCTCGGCCTCAACACCGATATGATGAGGGTCGTCTGCCTGTTCATCATCTCGATCATGGTGGCATCGGTCGTCTGCTTCTGCGGCATTTTCGGCTTCGTCGGACTGGTGATTCCCCACATCATCAGATCGTTCCTCAACTCGGACAACACATTCGTCATCCCAGCTTCCGCAGCTCTAGGAGGAATCGTCCTCCTAGGAGCAGACTGTATCGCCAGATATCTGTCACCTCTTGACGGCATTCCGGCCGGCGTCGTAATGTCGTTCATAGGTGCCCCGATTTTCCTGTATATAATCATTCGCAGCAAAAGGGAGGTGTGGTGATGTTCGGCAAGGAAGACTATCTGAAAGCCAACAGGAAGAGGACCGTGTGGATAGCGGCCCTCGGGATAGTTCTGATCATCGTAGCCACCTATTCAATCTGCGTGACCCAGCACGACATCGCGTTCAAGAGAGCGCTGGAGATAGTCTGGAACAGGCTGAACGGCGTGGAACCCGTAGGCTACATGAATTGGCTAGAGGACTACCTCGTCTGCGACTGTCTTGTACCCCGGGCCATCGGCGGTGTCGCTGTCGGCGCCATCCTCGGGGTCTGCGGTGCCATGATGCAGTCCACCATTCGCAATCCCCTTGCGGACCCTTACACCACAGGCATATCATCCGGTGCCCTTCTCGGGGTCACTCTCTACACCATCATGGGATTCACGATCATCCCCGTAGGAGATTCGGACCTCGGACTGATAACCACCGCGTTCGTGTTCGCTCTCATCCCCTGCGCGATTGTGATACTCCTCTCGGCTTTCAAGACCATAACCCCGTCGACCATGATTCTCATCGGCATCGCCGTGATGTACGTTTTCACCGCCATCTCTACCCTCATGAGGTACACCGCGACGGACGAAGACGTCGCGACAATCTTCGCGTGGTCTGTTGGTCTCCTGGGGATGCTCGACTGGGATTCCACCTTCCTGCTGATCATCGTATTCGTGGCGGTATTCGCATTGGGCTTCGTCTATTCCAAGACAATCAACGTCCTTTCCGCGGATGATAGGCTCTGCAGGTCCCTCGGAGTAAATCCCCAGACGACCAGGGTCCTATGCCTTCTCCTGGTGGCCGTCGCCACCGCCACGGCGGTATGTTTCGTCGGAACCATCGGTTTCGTAGGTCTGGTGGCCCCGCACATCGCACGCATATTCGTCGGTTCCAACAACAGATACCTCTTACCGGCATCCGCGATCATCGGCGGACTCATCCTCATCGCAGCGGATACATACGCGAGGGTCGCCACCGCCACCGGTCTCCCCGTGGGAGTCATAACATCCCTCGTCGGCGGACCGCTCTTCCTAATCATACTCCTCAGACAGAAAAAGAGCGCTTGGGGAGCGTGATGAGTCTCCATGAAGGTCACGATAATCTCTGTGAGGATTCTGGACGGAGACTACCTCGCGAATGCCTTGAATAAACTCTCGGACGAGAGCCATCCCTTAATTGCGGAAGCATATGATTACGGAAGCATCGACAGCGACCCCAAAACTCTGACAAAGGTACTCAAGGGTCTTGATGACACGAATTTCTTTGTCATCTGGGTCTCTGGAAATCTGGAATACTTCAAGAACTCCGCCATGATGTTGAAGAAGGCCAAACTTCTGAACATCCCGACCTTCGTATTCAACATGAACCGTGAGAGAGCCGATGAACAAAGAGACACCTTCCCCTACTCTGATAGGGAATACGACCTTCTCTATGACTATGCCCTCCTCGGGGGACAGTCCAATCTCAGGTCCATGGGGCTGTGGATGCTGAATAAGTTCGAATCCGAGAAAAACGATCTCCCCAACCCCGAAAAACCGCCGGCCCAGGGAGTCTACGTACCGGGTTGCCCGGATGTATCGTTCGAGACCCACATCAAATAGATCCCGCACGACAGAACGGTCGTAGGCATATTCATGAGCCAGAGACGCTGGAACGGCCACGATGTATCCACGGTTGATGCATTGGCTGACGAGGTGCGTCGGCAGGGAGCATACCCCTTCACGATATTCTTCAACTACGCTGAGAAACCCAACACCGGCTCAATAGGAATCCGCCGCATAATCGATGAATATCTCGTGAAAAACGGCAAAGCAATCATAGACGTCGCCATCAATACCATCTCGTCCTCGATAAGAAACGAGGCTAAACTGAACTCACCGCTCCCGGACGACCCGTTCCTCGAGAGATTAGACGTTCCCGTCCTCCAGACACAGATGCTTGTGAAGTCGGAATCGGAATGGAGGCAGAGCATTTTCGGACTCACCACCGCCGAGATAGCATACGATGTCGCATTCCCAGAATTCGACGGGCAGGTCATCACAATCCCCCACAGTGCATCAGAAAAGACCGCGGACGGCAGCACCCAGATACCGATTGAAGAGAGGGTTCATGCCATAACCGAGATGGCTGTCCGTTGGGGGAGACTGAAACACATCGCGAACAAGGACAGGAAGGTTGCTATCCTGTTCTACATGTACCCCCCAGAGATGTCCAACGGAGGAAGCGCTGCCGGACTGGATACCTTCCAGAGCATCGCGGACCTCCTCAATAGACTCAAGGACGAGGGATATACGCTCGACTGGGTGCCCGATGGCCGCGAGGAGATGACCGAACGGATCATGTCCGGGATCACCAACGACACCGAATGGACCGATGACAAGGACCTGATGGAGCTTGCAGCCGGAAGGATATCTGCGGAGACCTACAGGAGATGGTTCGACACACTCTGCAAACGGGAACAGGACGCCCTGATCCGCGACTGGGGCGAACCTCCGGGACAGGTCCTCACGCTGAAAGGCGAGATGGCGGTACCCGGGATCATCAACGGGAACATATTCCTGAGTTTCCAACCCGCACGCGGGAAGGATGCCCAGGCAGCCTACCACAACCACAACTGCACCATCCCCCACCAATATCTTGCCCATTACAGATGGATAAAGGAGGAGTTCGGTGCGGATGCCGTAATCCATGTCGGCACCCATGGGACCCTCGAATGGCTTCCGGGCAAATCCGTCGGACTCTCCGGCGACTGTGCCTGTGACTACGTCCTCTCGCAGTTGCCCAACCTCTACATATACGTCATCTGCAACCCCGGAGAGGGCATTCAGGCCAAACGCAGGAGCTACGCCGTGCTCGTGGATCACCTGATCCCGGCTCTCGGGAGGGCCGGCAGCTACGACGAGCTATGGGACCTAGAGGTATCCATACAGTCACTGATGAAGATGGTAGCCGCTTCACAGAACGCTCAGGTGCCGGAGGCCGCTTCCGACCTTCTGGCACTCATAGATAAGATGAACATGCGCAAGGACGCGGACCTAGGGAACGATCCCACTGTGCAGGAGATAGTCGATGCCGCGGACCGCCTTTACGACTATGTCGAGGAAGTAAAGGAGAACATCATCAAGGACGGACTCCACATATTCGGGACCGTGCCCCAGAACGAGCGCATGCACGAGATGATTTACTGCCTGACGCGTCTGCCCAACGGGGAAGTCCCGTCCCTCCCGAGATCCATAGCCCATGCCATGGGCTACGACCTGGAATACCTTCAGGAGAACGCATCAGGATTCGATGAGAAAACAGGAAGGTTCAATGCAGAAATCGCAGACGATATCGCCGACAGAACCATCGGACTCATCACAGAATTCACGGGACTCGGCTGGAATCCCGACGTGTGCATCCCAAAACTGCGGGATTTATACGGAACCGATGATGAGTTGGAATCGTCCCTGGAATTCATTTGCAGGGAACTGTACCCCAACATCCTCGCGACCACAAATGAGATGGACAGTCTCGTCCACGGCCTGTCGGGAGGGTACGTTCCTTCCGGCCCGTCGGGATGCCCAACACGCGGAAGGGCACAGCTCCTGCCAACGGGGAAGAACTTCTACGGACTCGACCCGGACTCCATCCCTACCCAGGCTAGTTGGAAGATCGGGGCGGTCATGGCCGATCAGATGCTCGGCCGCTTCCTCGAGGAGAACGCACGTTACCCGGACAGCATAGGCATCGTCCTTTGGGCGACCGATACCCTCAAAACCGGAGGGGATGACATCGCATACGTCCTCTGGCTCATGGGCGTTCGTCCTGTATGGGCAGGACCTGCCGCGGCCGTCGTCGGCCTCGAGGTCATCCCCGTTGAAGAACTCGGCCGTCCCAGGATCGATGTGACGTTCAGGGTCAGCGGACTGTTCCGCGATGCGTTCCCCAACCTGAGTGAGATGCTAGACAAAGCCGTTGAAATGGTCTCAGACCTTGACGAATCAGGCGATGACAACCACATACGCTCCAACGTCCGCAACGAAACCGCAGAACTCATAGCCAAAGGCGTGCCCGAAGACGAGGCCCGTGCGAAGGCATTGTCCCGCATATTCAGCAGCGCACCCGGTCAGTACGGCACCGGAGTCAATGTGCTCACAAGGACCTCCACATGGGAACAACGGAAGGAAATCGGAGATTACTACATCGAAATAGGAGCATACCGTTATGGCATCCGTTATAACGGCCTGCTCGATGAGGAAACGCTCAGGCGCAGGATGTCCAAGATAGAGGTGACCGTCAAGAACAGCACCAGCCGCGAATACGACATGATTGACAACGACGATGTCTTCCAATATCTCGGAGGATTCAACGCCGCAGTGGAATCCGTCACCGGAAAACGCCCCATGTCCGTGATAGGCTGTTCGGCCGACACCGCCAAGCCCGTACTCCGCACCATAGAGGAGGAATCCCGTTTCATATTCCATAGCAAGGTGATGAACCCGAAGTACGAACAGGGACTCCGTGTCCACGGATTCCGTGGCGCGACCGAGATCAAGCACATGTTCGAATACGTGTTCGCCTGGGATGCGACCTCCGACATCATCGAGGATTGGATGTACGACACCCTCGCCGAGCGTTACCTCCTGAAGGCGGATGTGAGGGAGTGGATGGAGAAGGCGAACCCCTATGCCGTCCATGACATGCTCGATATCCTCATGGAGGCGGAATCCAGGGGGATGTGGAAACCGTCCGGAGATATTTTGGACCGGCTCAAGGACCTCTATCTAGAGAACGAAGAACTCCTCGAGGAGATAACCGACCGCGACTGATTCATTCCGAACCGGCAAGGCGGTAGAGCGCCTCGGTGAAGGACTCCACCAGGCACTTGTATCCCTTCATAGCGAGAGTATCGTCCTCGTATGCGGGGGAATTCAGCGCCCTGAAGACGGTGAGGTGCCCGGTACCGACGACCATCATCTCGCAGCGGAGCATCCACTGCACCAACTGCATGTAAGCGGTCTCGGCACCGTCATGCTCTGAGACCGTTATCACAGCCCCGAGCTTCCCACGGAGCCCCCTGTCGCCCTTCTCAAGGCATAGCGCGGCCCTCTCGAGGAAAATCCTGAGGACGCCGGTGGCGGAGCCCGCGTAGGCAGGGGATGCGATGATGATCCCGTCCGCCGCCCTGAGTTTGTCGAGGATCTCGTTGAAACCGTCCGCCTCGTCGGCACAACGGCCGTCACCGCGCATCTCGCAGGTGCGGCAGTCGTTGCAGGGCTCGAAGGAATGGGCGTAGACCTGTATCTGCTCGGTCTCGATCCCCTCGCGCTCGAGGTCGTCGGCGAGGTCGCCGAGGATGTTCGAGGTGTTTCCGATTACGCGGGGGCTACCGTTGAGCAGGATGACCTTCATGCCCCTTCATCCCCGCTTTCGTTCTTATCATCTTCGCAGGGGACCGCCAGGGTCTCGATGGCGTAGAGGACGTTGTCGTCATTGTCGAAGAAAGACGTCGCTACCCCCATCGGCAGGCGCTTCGGATCCATCTTGAAACGTACCCCCTCGTCGATCATGCGGCGGTGGAAATCGTAGGTGTCCTCCACCCCGATGAAGATGCCTGTATCGACGCCACAATTATCCGATTTGTACAAGCGGAGCGTACATCTGGCTCTTCTCACGATGACCTCGTCGGGAGAGGACATCAGGACCTTCATCAGGAGCACGTCACGGTAGAATGCGGAGGCCTTTACGGGGTCCGCCGAGGGCACGCTCGCGATGAATGTCTCGAGGGGGAGGCCCTCGACAGTGTATGTGAAGTTCCCTCCGTGGGGGTCTCCGAGAGGCATGAACCGTAATCGGCAAGTTGCTATTGAATGTTATCCAGGGGGTACTGTTATATCGTAAACCCCGATTCACAACCAGAGGATTCGAAATGTCCAAACCCATGATGAGCGCAGAAGACATCGAAGAGGAGACCAGGCTGAGGGAGACCCTCGCCGGGATCAAACACGTGATCATCGTACTTTCCGGAAAGGGAGGCGTCGGCAAATCCACCGTCTCCTCCAACCTCGCGATATCCCTCTCCAAGGAGGGCTACCAGGTCGGAATCATGGACCTCGACATCACCGGTCCGAACATCCCCAAGATGTTCCACGTCGAGGACAGCAAGCTCCTCGTCGAGAACGAGAGGCTCATCCCCGTGATGTACCCCCCGAGCCTGAAGATCATGAGCATGGCATTCCTGCTCCCCGACAAGGACTCCGCCATCATGTGGAGGGGGCCCGTCAAGATGGGTGCCGTCAGGCAGTTCCTCGAGGACGTCAACTGGGGCACCCTCGATTACCTGGTCATCGACATGCCCCCGGGAACCGGCGACGAGGCTCTCTCCATCGTGCAGCTCATCCCCAAGGCCGACGGTGCCGTCATCGTCACCACCCCGCAGGACGTCGCCATCCTGGACTCCAGGAAGAGCGTCACCTTCGCCCTCCAGACCCACATCCCCGTGATAGGGATCATCGAAAACATGAGCGGTTTCGTCTGCCCCCACTGCGGCGAGGTCACCGAGATCTTCCGCTCCGGAGGAGGTCAGGCCGCCGCCGACGACATGGGCGTGCAGTTCCTCGGCAAGGTCCCCATCGAACCCGCGGTCGCCCAGGCGGGCGACGACGGTCTCCCCATCGTGGAGGCCGCTCCCGACTGCGCCTCCGCGAAGGCTTTCCGCGAGATCGTCCTGAAGATCGTCCGCACCGTCGAGAACGAGCAGGCGTACCTCGAGGCCCAGCGCAGCAAGTTCGAGGAGAAGAAGGAATGAAGGTCGGCGTGCTGGCCGAGGGGGATTCCCTCGGCAGCCTCGTGGCCGAGGACTTCGGCCACGCCCCTTATTTCCTAATCGTCGACCCCGAGACCCTCGATTATTCCGTGGTGGAGAACGAGTTCGCCAACGGAGAGGGCGCCGGCTACAAGGTGGCCGGCAACATCGTCGGCATCGGCGTGGATCATGTGGTGTGCGGAGGCATCGGCACCCACGGACTGAAGATCCTCCAGGATGCCAACATCCGCGTGTGGTACGACATGGACGAGATGACCGTCGAGGAGGCGGTCAGGCACATCGCCGACCGCGTCGGATTCGAGAAGAAGTTCGAGTGATCAAACACCCCTTTTATCTCCCCAGATGATCTTGTGCAGCTGGGGGAGCACCCTTATATCGAGTTTCTTGGAGACTACCTCTTCGGCGAGGGTCCTTATGTCGATGCCGCCGACGGCGGAGAAGATTACGTTGGCGTCGGTGGGGTGTTCGGTGATGAAGCGCTCGGCATAATCGAGGTCCGTACGGTCCGCGATGACGAACTTGAGCTGGTCCTTGGACGACATGTGCTCCAGATTGGACATGCGGAAGCTGTCCGCCATGCCCGACGAGGGGCATTTCACATCCATGGAAATGATGATGCTCTCCGATACTGGCACTACCGAGATGTCCGCGGCACCGTTGGTCTCCAGGACCACGGTCTTTCCGGCATCGGCGAGCCTGCGGAGCAGCTCGGGGGACTCCTTCTGTTCCAGGGGTTCCCCTCCGGTGAGGCATACGTTCTTGACATCGCCGATGAGGTCCATGACATCATCGACGGACATCTCCTCCCCCTGGTCCGGGTCGCGGGACCATGCGGTATCGCACCAGGAACAGCGCAGGCTGCACCCGGCGGTCCTGACGAAATAGGTCAGGCGGCCGATCATGAGGCCCTCGCCCTGGAGGGACAGGAAATGCTCCGCTATCCTCACTGGATCACGTCATCCGCGTAGGGGATCTCGTCCTTGTAACCGGCCTGCCTGAAGCCCTCGAGGCGCAGGCGGCAGGAGTCGCAGTGCCCGCAGGCCTTCTCCCCTCCGTTGTAGCAGGACCAGGAGAGGTGCAGCGGGGCACCGAGCTTCTTCCCCAGACGGACGATGTCCGCCTTAGAGGAGTTCATGATGGGGGTGCAGATCTTCACGGGGTGGCCCTCGACGCCCGCCTTGGTTCCCTTGGCGAGCATCTCCTCGTAGGCCTTGAAGAAATCCGGGCGGCAGTCGGGATATCCCGAATAATCGACGACGTTCGCTCCGATGTAGATCCTGTCGGCGTCGATGCTCTCGGCGAGACCGGCGGCGACGGAGAGGAACACGATGTTGCGTGCAGGGACATACGTCACGGGGATCTCCTCGGCGAGGTCGCCGGGACGGTCCATGGGAACGTCGATGTCCTTGCGGGTGAGGGCAGAACGGAAGGAGGTGAGGTCGATGTCTATCACCACATGACTCACTCCGTAGAACTCGCAGACGTCCTTGGCGGACTGCAGTTCGCGGGTGTGGCGCTGACCGTAGCGGAAGGATAAAGCGGTGACCTCGCACCCGTCCTCCCGGGCCTGTGCCAGGGTGGTCGTGGAATCGAGTCCACCCGAAAGGAGGACTACCGCTTTAGGCATGGATGTTCACCGTGTACCAGGCGGTCTGTCCCCTCTCCTCGTCGAGGCCGATGGAAAGGGTCCTGACGTTGGCGGGGATCTCGACCTCCCTCACCATGCGGAGGGCCATCATCTTGGACATCTCCTCGGCGGTCGTGGTGGGGACCGGGAGCAGACGGACGTCCATCCTGGGGAACATGTACCTCTTGCCGAGGCACTCGACGTTGACATCCTGCCCCTCCTCGGTTATGTTCACGATGTCGGAATCCGCGGGAAGGAGAACGGCGTGGTCGAACTCGTCAATCATCTCCTTGAGCTTCTTCTTGAGGACCACGAAGTCCATGATCATGCCGTCCTCGCCGATGTCTCCCTCGAGGCGCAGACGCACTATGTAGCTGTGGCCGTGAAGGCGGGAGCACTTCTCGTGCCTGGGAATGAAATGGCAGGCGCTGAAGCGTATGCCGCCGTATCCTCCGTCTATCTCCAGTGTGCTCATTCTCTCATCCCCGCGAGTTTCATGGCAACCGCGATACAGTCCGAGAAGTCCGTCTTCACCCTGGAGGTGTCGACGAACACCTTGTCGGAGTTCAGCACGGGGGCGCCAAGCGCCTCCAGGCCTCCGATGAAGTGTGTGATCCTGAATATGAGGTTCCCGATTATTCCGTTGGGAGCGACTATGATGTCCGCGTGGTCGATGGCATCCTCGATAAGGATCTGCGCATCGTAAGCGTCGTAGCCCTTGGATTTCAGCTTGCTGACAATCTCCTCCGCCTGGTCGAGTGTCTTGTCGACGGCATCGCAGCGTCCGCGGTCGTCCAGACGGCCGCCGGACATGACGGCGATGCGGGGGTTCTCCAGACCGAGCTTCTTCATGAACTCCACGGAACGCTCGGTCATCTCAACGCGGGTCTTCACGCTCCACCCCTCGTCGATGCCGACGGGGAGCGACATGACGATACGCCCGTCGACTCCGAGAATGAGCACGCGCTGGAGGGACTCGAGCCCCAAGGCCTTCTTGATGAGGGGCAGGAGTTCGGAGGAGGACATGTCGCCGCGGACGGCGGCGTCTATCTTCCCGGACGCCAGATCGTCTGCGAGTGCCTGGGGGTCCTTGTAGATTATGACATTGGGATTGTCCATCTCGCGCACGCTGACCTCCACGTAACGGGAGTCGGGCGCGCATCCGATGCCGACCTTCTTGTTCGGCAGGTCCTTGGTGACCAGTGAGTCGGATGTCAACATGCTTCGTCCATCCCGCGCACGCTATATAAAGTGTACACGCACACGCGATAATGGATTATATGGAGTCGAAAACGTAGTCGGACCAGGAGCGGATGCCGAGGACGATCTCCGCCTCGGTGACCGTCAGGACAGGCTTCCCGTACTTCGCCTCGTCGTCCATGGCGACGCGGGGACAGGCGGTGCTGACGAAGGCGTCGGCACGGTAGGCCATGAGGGCGTCGGGGGTGATTTCGTCGATGAGCAGGCGGGTGACCTTCTTGCCCGCCTTCCTCAGTTCATCCTCTATCCTATCGGCCTGTTCGGGACGGGCCTGACCGACCTTCCCGCAGACTATCACCATGAAGGATTCCGCGTTGCTGGCTGATTGTATCGCGGCGAACCTGCGGCGGAGTATCCTGTCGCGGATCTCGTCGAGATTCCTGACCTCCCCGGTGATGGGGTTGAGGACAGTCATGGGCTTCTTCAGACCGAATGCGGCGGCCAGGGGATGGAAGTTGCCCTCGCCGATGAACAGGAATCCGTCGACCTCGTCCTGGACGGACAGTCCGGAGGAGCAGTTGCATCCCAGGACCTGCCCGGGATAGAATATACGAGAATCGCCCTTGCCGATCACCGCGGTGCGGCCTGCGGACTCGATCATCTCCCTGGCACGGTCCAGAAGGTGGACGTACTGGACCGATGCGAGGAGACCCACCTTCTGCGGGAGGGAGTCAATCACGGGGGTCAGGACATCGTCGATACCGACCTCCGCACGGGCCTCGATGTAGAGGACATCGGGGTCCGAGCCCATACTCGGGATGGGGGAGTGCCCGAAGTGGATCAGTCCCTGGGCGTACCTCTTGTAATCCACGAAGAGGTCGCATGCGCCGTAGCAGGGATAACCGAGTATGACGGTGCGAGCACCGGTGGATTCGTAAATAAAATCGGAGAGCTCGGAAGAATGGATTTTGAGCCCTTCGGGGAGTTGGACCGCGACAGAGGAGAAACCCCTGCCGCGGATCCAACCGCTGATAGTTTCTAACTGAAGATCGAACATCAGTTGACGTACTCCTCGCCCCTGTCGACGAAGATGTAGCAAGGGGAGGGGAGTTTCATGGAGGCGCGCCAGAGGGCGTCCTTGACCTGGGTGACCTTCTCGGGAGTGGTGTAGATCGTGTAGATGGTCTGGTTGCACTCGAGGCGAGCGGCGGTACCGACGGTCTTTCCGAAGGCGCGGCGCATTCCACTGGACACACGGTCGGCACCGGCGCCGGTGGCAAGCTTGTTCTCGCGGAGGACGACGTGGGGGTACGCCCTGACCTTAAAGTGGTAGTTCTCGGAACCGAGTTTGTTCAGGACGCGGTTGGCGGCGATACGGCCGGCCTCGATGGCGGTGTGCCTGACCTGGACGCGGTTCTTGACTTTGAGGGAGAGCACGACGGGGAACGAGTCGTCCTTGTCGAGGGTTCCCATGTCGAACTGGCTGATGCGGACTGCGGGAACACCGCCCATGTATTCGCGGCGGGTGTAGGCCATGCCTTTGATTTCCCTGTACATTGAAGCTGGTTTTCTTACCATGATTGCCACCTTTTGGCTTGAGAAAGGCACATGCCCTCCTCTGAATGAGGCTCGTAACCCCATTCTGTATATAATTGCTTGCACGCCCCTATTATACGCGATAAAGAGAAAGAGAAAAAGATTCGCCGATCTCCCTTAGGGCGCTGCATCCTTCGTATCTTCGGCCCCCATATAAAACCGTCGGGAGAAGGGAGCGCCACATTACCCTCAACATGCTGCAAATCATACATCTGGCTCATACGGATTTCCTCCCGCGCGCGCATGCAATCTAATTTATATGGGGGGAGGGATGGACGTTTTATGGCCAAGCACATATCCAAGACCGCTTTGCGCAGTCTCGGAGAGCAGAGGGTCCTCACCCTGACCGCCCTGGCGGAAGAGGCGGCGAGGTCCTGCAGGGACGACCGCGCGAGGCGCTACGTCGACCTGTCGCTCAGGATATGCGGGAAGGCTAGGGTCAGGATGCCCGACGGCTTCCGTTACTGCAAGGAATGCCTGCTCCCCTTGATCCCCGGCGTGAACTGCACAGTCAGGCTCACCGGGCACAAGGTGGTGTCGGCCTGCAGGTGCGGGGAGGTCTGGCGCAGACCCTATCTGAAGGAGCAGAGGAAATGACCGAGAGAGACGCCAAGAAGGAATTAATGAGGCGCGCCAAGGACATCGACGCGACCGTTCGCGTCGGAAAGGACGGCATAGGCGAGAGCCTCTTCGCCGAGATCACCGCACAGCTGAAGAAGCGCAGGCTCATCAAGGTCAAGATCCTCAAGAACGCCGAGAGCGACGCCGAGGAGACCGCAGAGTCCATCGCCGCCGCCACGGATTCCGTAGTGGTGGATGTGAGAGGAGGCGTAGTCGTACTGACCGACAAGCGCACCTGGACCTCTCTGTGCCAGAAGAAATTCGAGTGACATTCGTGAAGGGATAAGATGCTGGACATCGATGTTATCAGGGCGGACCCCGAGAAGATCCGCGACATGCTCGTCAAACGCAACAAAGGTACCGAGATCCTCGACAGGCTCATGGAGGCCGACAACAGGTGGAGGGACCTCGTATCCGAGAACAACCAGCTCAGGAAGACCCGCAACGAGGTCTCCCAGGTCATCTCCAAACTTCCCAAGGGAGAGGAGAAGGACGCGAAGATCAAGGAGATGCGCGCCGTCGGCGACAAAATCAAAGCGAACGACGACGAGATGGCGAAGCTGGAGGAGGTCCGCAACGACTGCCTCCTCAACATCCCCAACATCCCCGACGCGAGCGTCCCGCTCGGCAAGGACGACACCGAGAACGTCGTCTCCTTCGAGTGGGGGGAGAAGAGGAAGTTCGACTTCACCCCCAAGGACCACGCCGAGCTCATGCTCGGGCTCGGGATCGTCGATTTCGAGAGGGCCACCAAGATCACCGGTTCCGGATTCTACTGCCTGAAGGGCGACGGAGCGAGGCTCGAGAGGGCCCTCATCTGCTTCTTCCTCGACACCCACAGGCAACAGGGATACAAGGAGGTCTTCACCCCCGTCATCGTCAACAAGGCCGCCGTAACGGGCACCGGGCAGTACCCCAACCTCGCCGACGACATGTACTACCTCGAGAAGGACGACATGTTCCTCAACCCCACCGCCGAGGTCCCCGTCACCAACCTGCTCCAGGGCGAGATCCTCGCCAAGGAGGACCTCCCCATCAAGCTCACCGCTTACCTCCCGTCCTTCAGGAGGGAGGTCGGCAAGCACGCCGACACCGCCGGTATCCTCCGCGTCCACCAGTTCAACAAGGTCGAGATGGTCCGCTTCGAACTCCCCGAGGATTCCTGGCAGGCCCTCGAGGACATGAGGCACGACGCCGAGGAGCTCCTCCAGAAGCTCGGACTGCCCTACCACGTCCTCACCCTCTGCACCGGGGACATGAGCTTCTCCTGCGCCAAGTGCTACGACCTCGAGGTTTGGGCCCCCGCCCACGAGAGGTGGCTGGAGTGCTCCTCGTGCTCCAACGACCTGACCTTCCAGGCCCGCCGCGCGCGCATCAAGTACCGCCCCGAACCCCACATGAAGTCCGAGTTCGTCCACACCCTCAACGGTTCCGGACTCGCACTCCCCAGAACCATGGCGGCCATCCTCGAGAACTACCAGAACGCCGACGGATCGGTCACGATCCCCGAGGTCCTGAGGCCCTACATGGGCGGTCAGGAGAAACTGGTGCCTCCCGAGAAGAAACCCGTTTTCTGATTCCTTGGCGGGGGTTTACCCCCCGTCCCCCTCGTGGGTTAGGTGACCTCCGTGTTGATGATTGTTAACGGAGGCCTCCGTACAGCGGAATGATCCGGATTAATCCGGGAAACCATCGCATTGTTTTGGCAACCGGCCTTCGGATTTCCGGGATCACGTGAGATTCCGGAGCCATACTCCGAAAAGCGCAAACAAAATCAATGATAATATCAGAGCAACGGCCTGCATCGGAGGTTTCAGACCTTTCAGGCGGTGACCGCCGTGGGGTACATCATCCCGATGTCCCTCCAGGTGTGGACGTAGTCCCCCTCGGAGATCCTCTCGGACACCGCTGCCGCGTCCGCGGAGTTCACGGTGAACTTGAACCACGCCATGTAGAGGTGGAGCCACTTGCTGGAGACACCGCGGAAGGGCTTCATGAAATTGCGGACGGCCTTCCTGATGGTGCTCTGCTTCTCCTGCCTGACCTCCGCCGAGACCCCGTCGGACCCCTCGACCGCCCCGATGGAGACACATCTGGCGAGGGAACTCCCCGCGGAGCACCTGTCGAGGCTGCCCCTGCAGGCCACGTCGTAGAGGAACCCGTCCCCGTCGTCGGTTGCCATGACGCAGAACCTCTCCCCGGGGATGGCGGACCCGGAATTCCCGACACCCTTGAAGGACTCGCGGAAGTAGATCCCCTCGACCCCGACGGTCGCCTTCTCCGTCCTGAAAGAGGGGAGGATGTCGTAGGCCGCCTCGAGCATGCGGACCCTCATGAACCAAGCGGTCTTGTGGCAGACTCCGAGGGCAGAGGCCACCTTGTCGCAGGACAGGCGGGCCAGGAAAAGGGGGATGAAAGCCATCCATGTGCTGCGGGGGAGCTTGGTGTTGGCGAGGATGCGCCCCTCGGGGGTACCGCAGCGGACGGATCCGCACCCGCGGCACT
Organism: Thermoplasmata archaeon; assembly: GCA_015063225.1. GTDB lineage: Archaea > Thermoplasmatota > Thermoplasmata > Methanomassiliicoccales > Methanomethylophilaceae > Methanomethylophilus. The sequence continues at coordinate 18,770 of SUSU01000014.1, forward strand.
TCCACCTCTGGGTTCCGGAGGAGGTCGTACCGCACTTCACGGCGTCATCGGAACCGCAGACGGGGCAGGTGAAAGAGGCAATGGAGAACTCCCTGTCGATGAGTTCGCGGAGCCTGAGTTCATGGTTCTCCATGTTGTCCCTTTCCATGTTTAATACATGGCTGTACAAGTATATAATACATACAATGTTATATATGTTATTTCCATCAACACGGAGGTCACCTATACCGAAACCGATGATGCTGGCTCATCCGAAAAAAGAACTCAGATGCTCTTGTGGGTGAAGTCCCCTATGAGCTCCAGGGCGCCGATGCTCTTCTCGAGGGTATCGTCGTCCCTGAACCTCTGGACCGCTCCGTCCCTGCCGCCGATGAGGGTCCTCGAGGATATACCGTAGACGATGGAGACGTGGGCCTCCATCCATGCGCCCATGATGTCGCAGGCCTTGATCTGACGGCCGAAGCGCGGGGGCTCGTCGGAATCCGTGAACGGGTCATAGGCGAAGAATGCGAGCTCGTCCGCCCATGACTTCGGGATCAAGGGCATGATCTTCTCCCTCACCATCTCCTTCTCGATATCCTCCAGGAGCGAGGGCAGCCCGGAAACGGACGTCTTCACGGGGGTTATGACATCCTTGGTCAGGACCTCGGGGAGGTCGTGGAAGAGCGCGCTGTAGTAATCGAAATAGACCCTGCGGCCGGATACCCCATGGTCGAGGTCGTTGAGATAGACCATGTTCGCCACCAGTAAAGAATGGCCGAGCACGGTGGTCTTGGGAATGCGGGGGGTGCGGGACCAGCGCTGCTGGAACCTCAGCTGCCCCAGGATGTTCACGAACTTGGAAAGGTCGGAACCGTTCGTCCATATCTCCTTGACGCCGGCGAGGTCCCCGTGGGCGCTGATCTGTTCGTCGATCTCCCTCTTGGTCTCCTCAATCCCGTAGACGGAACGGTTGACGTCGTAGATGGTGTCGAACTCCCATTTGGTCGCCAGGTAGTGGGCCGCGCGGATGATCGCATCCTCGTGGGAATCCTTCTCCGAGACGAGATAATCCTCGAACGCTTTCCTGAAAGAGGGGCTCGTGTTGGGGATGTTGGTGTCGAAGAAACCGAGTACGTAGGCGTTCACCTCGTCCTTCTTCTCCTTGGCGATCTTGTGGAAGACCTGGGGTTTCAGGTCTGTGAGCGCGATGCGCTGGAGGAACGAGAACAGGGTGTGTTCGATGACGGTCTGCCATTCCACCGACCTCCCGGCGTCCTCCTCGGCTTTGCCGATGACCCATGCGATGACCGCCTTGTGGGCCTGCTTGTCGAGCTCGGAGAGATCCAAAGTGCGGAGGTGGTCGTTCCAGCGGCTCATGTTCGCGGCGTCGAACATATAGTACATGATGTCCGCATTCAGCGCACGCTGGCTCATGCCTCTTCCTCCTTGGAGTCCCCGGATCCCTCATCCTCCTGGGAGACTTCCTTCGGAGCATCCATGAGGAACCCGTACGACCTCAGCGCCGCCATGGCGATGGCCGCCGAGATGATGACGGCACCGATGATGAAAAGGACCGACGTCCCGCCCTTGGCCATCAGGTAGAACCCCGCGGGCATGAGGATCACGCCTGCCACGAGGAGAACGATGGTGAGGTATCCGAAACGTACGTCCATGCACCTGGAGAGGGAGTTGCCGTAATAAAGATTGGCGCGCGGATTAAGCGCACGCGCGCGCATACGCTAATAAACGATTCGCGCCATCCCCGCCGTATGAAAGGAATGAAGGTCTCTGACAGACTCGATTCCGTACCCATGTCCGGCATCAGGAAGATGTTCGATCTCGCCGGTCCCGATTCCATCAACCTCGGTCTCGGCGAACCCGACCTCGACCCCCCGAAGGAGGCCGTCGAATGCATGAACGCCGCCGCCCTCGCCGGGAAGAACAAATACTCGCCCACCGCGGGCATCCCCGAGCTCAGGGACGCCATCGCGCAGCGTTTCTCCAGGTACAACCCCTCCCTCAGCAGGAAAAACGTCATCGTCACCCCCAGCGGCTCCACCGCCCTGCTGGAGATCACCCAGGCATTCATCGACCCCGGGGACGAGGTCCTCGTGCCCAGCCCCGGGTTCGTCATCTACGCCCCCCATGCGAAGCTCGCCGGCGGGAAGCCGGTGGAGTACCGCCTCACCGAGGGCGACTTCCAGCCCGACATTGACTACATCCAGGAGAGGATCACCCCCAACACCAAGATGATCGTGGTGAACACCCCCTCCAATCCCACCGGAGGCATCCTCTCGAAGGAGAACAGGGACGCCCTCGCGGACATCGCCAGGGACAAGGACATCATGATCCTCTCCGACGAGGTCTACGAGTCCTTCATCTACGAGGGGGAGCACAGCTCCTTCCTGCCCTACCTCGACAGGGCGGTCGTCGCCAGCGGGTTCTCCAAGATGATGGCCGTCACCGGCTGGAGGCTCGGTTTCACCATCGCCAACGAGGACGTCATGGACGCCCTCATCAAGATGCAGTACCACGTCTGCGCCAGCCCCGGCATGCCCGCCATGTACGGCGTGCTCGGCGCGCTGCCCAACATCGACCCCTACCTGGTCAAGGCGAGGGAGACGTTCAAGAGGAGGAGGGACCTCATCACCCGCAGGATCAACGAGATCCCCGGCATGCACCTCGAGGCCCCGAGGGGAGCGTTCTACGCGTTCCCGTCCTTCGACCTGCCGGTGAACTCCCAGGAACTGGCCAACGAGTGTGCCAGGAACGGGCTCATATGCACCCCCGGATCCGCCTTCGGGACCTTCGGCGAGAACCACCTCAGGTTCTCGTACGCCGCTTCCGAGGAGAAGATCGACAGGGGAATGGACATCCTCGCCGATGTCGTATCGAAGTACAGAGGGAAGAAACAATGACAGAACAGGACCCCAACGCAGGATTGTTCGGAGACGAGGACGCCTCCGAGAACGAAGTCATCGAATACGTGTTCGGAAAGAACCCAAACCGCGTCTCCGCCATCACCGACCTTTGGTACGAGGAGATGATGAAGACCCTCAAGGACATGGAGCTCCCCGACGAGGAAGCGAAGCTCAGGGCGGTCTTCAAGCTCACCGCCAGCGGACTCCTCGACATGATCGCGGACTCCCAGGATCCCGAGGCCGCCCCCGACGTGATGAGCGACTTCGACATGTTCCTCGCCGTCGCGCTGACCAACAAGAAGTACAACATCAACCTGTTCGCCGAGCAGCAGAAGGCCCTCGAGACCGTCGACCGCTCCAAGTTCGCCAACGACGAGGAGTACGCCGAGGCCGTCTCCCGCGCAGAGGACATCTGGTGGGAGATCGCACAGCCCCTCCTCGACCAGCGCAACCCGAACGATGCCATCAGGGAAACCCTGAACAAGTACGGCCTGACACTATGATATCCGCGTCCGCCCCCGGGAAGTTCGTCGTCATGGGCGAACACGCAGTCGTCTACGGCAAGCCTGCTCTGGCTCTTGCCATCGACATGCGTTTCACGATCCGCATGAACCCGGGGAAGACGTTCCGCGTGAACGGGAAACCCGCCACCAACGCCACGATGTCCCCACACATGAAGTGGATATCCGAGGCCCACGGCAACAGGCCGGTTTCCATCTTCATCGACGAGAGGGTGCCCACCGGTTCCGGTCTCGGTTCCTCCGCCGCGCTCTCCGCAGCCTATTCGGGAGCGGTACGCAGGCTATGCAACCTCCCCGTCGACCACGAATCCGTCGCCAGGGAGGCCTACGAGGCCGAGTTCGCCGCCCAGGGCAGGGGAAGCCCCATGGACACCTCCGCGTCCGTCAACGGCGGCGGGATAGCCCTCAACGTCCCCTATTCGAAGGAGGACTTCCTGTGGCATATCGAGAAGAACGGCAACTCGTGGGACATCTCCCGTTTCGACGTCCCCGAGATGACGTTCGTCATCGGGAACACCGGGATCAAGGCCCCCACCGGCCCCCTGGTGGAGAAGGTCCGCAAGTACAGGGACGAGAGCGAGTTCGCTTACAACATAGTCGAGGAGATAGGACAGCTCACCCTGGACGGCATGAAGTGCATCACGGGCAACGACTGGGTCGAACTGGGTGCGCTCATGAGCTACAACCACAAACTCCTGGGCATCCTCGGGGTCTCCTGCCCCGAGCTCGACAGCCTCGTGGAGGCCGCCATGCCCACGTCCTACGGCGCCAAGCTCACCGGATCGGGGGGAGGGGGATGCATGGTCGCCCTCACCGACAAGCCGAAGGAGACCGCCGCCGCGATCCGTGCCGCGGGAGGAACGCCGTACATCGTCAAGACCGGCGTTCCGGGACTTGAAGTGAAAGTCCGTGAGAAGAAACCCGCGAACCAGGGGAAGAAGAAGAACCCCAGGAAATCAAAGAGGGACGAGTCCTCCGAATGATAGAGCCAGACTCTTGAATCCGTTCCTTCTCAGTTCGTCCTTGGCCCAATCCACGGTACGTCCCAGACCCTTTTCAGTGATGTCGTTGACGTCCTTCGGACTCGCCAGGTATTCGGCCATCACCCGGTCGAAACCACCGTAATAACCCCCATAGAACCCGAGTTCGGATCCTTCTCTCCCCCATGAGGAGAGGACGAGTGCGGAACGTATCTGGAGGAGGCGTCTCCGGGATATGCAGGGGAGATGTGCCATGCGGGTGCCGGGCACGGACTCCCTCGCCGATGCGGAACAAGCGTAGGCGCCGGAACCCATGGCCTTGTAGAACAGGTCGGCTATCTCATCGGGGGAATGTTCCGCACCGATGGGCTCGACGCCCATGTAGACCCTGATGCCGGCATCCCTCAGGTTGCGAATGGTCTCGTAACGGCCGAGGGGCTCCAGGAGATTGTCTATGCTCTCCCCCAAACGCAACGCGTGATATGCGGAACGCACGCCCGCGGAACGGAGTTCCCGTGCTTCGGAAGCCGACAGGTCCCCGGTGTTCACCGCGAGTCCCACGCCGTCCGGGAGGACCTCGGACGCGGCCTCCGCCAGCGTCACCAGGTCGTCGAATTCGTAATTGTGGACGGTCATCAGGGAGATGTCGGAGACCTCCCCCGCCGAGGTGAGCCTCGAGATGTATCCGGCGAGGTCGCCGGGCCGCATCACGTACTCCTCCTCGGAATACACGCTCGATGCGAAGGAACAGAAACCGCAGTCGGCGTAACACGGACCGATGATGACACCGATCTGGGCGCCTATGCGCCCCACACCGCTAGTACGGGACGCTATTATGCGGAAGGCCTCGGAGATGACGGCGGAGGCCTCGGGGGAGTCCTCCGGGAAGGACATCATCAGGACGCATCCGTCTCTGTCGCAGCCGCCGTCCTCGGCGCATCCGCGCAGGGTGTCCTCCAATCCGGCGTCCATGGTATGGAAGGGGGCTCGCGCCCCCTGAGAATGTTTTCAGATCAGGTCCTCGAATCCCTCGACCACCTTGGGGAACTTCTCCTTGATGGCCTTGAGGAGGTTGGGGACGTTGACGTGGTCGATGTCCGCGGTGGAGATCAGCTTGATGAGCTGGTTGAGGGTGTCGTCGTCCAGCTCGGCGAGGCGCTCCTTGGCCATCCAGTCGCGGTAGAGGCCGTCCTCCATGCGGTCGGCGATCTTCCTGTCGTAGGCCTTCAGGGAAGCGCGGGTGTAGTCGCCCTTCTTCTTGCACTCGGCAAGGACCTCTCCGGCATACATACCGGAGATGCAGGCGTGTCCGATACCGCCGCCGGTGATGGGGTCGATGAGACGCGCGGAGTCTCCGACGAGCAGGACGTGGTCGCAGGTGTACTCCTCGAGTCCGGGGCAGGTGGAATCGAAACCTCCGTCGATCTCCAGGATCTGGGCGTTCTTGAAGCGGGGGTCCTCGGCGATGAACTTGTCGAGGAACTGCTTGGGGCGGACGCCGTTCTTGCAGAACTGTCCGGAGATGCCGATACCGACGTTGGCGACACCGTCTCCCTTGGGGAAGATCCAGAGGTATCCTCCGGGGGCGATCTCGCGTCCGAGGATGAACTCGCAGAAGTCCATAGCGCAGTCGCAGCCGCACATCCTGTACTGGATGCAGGGCTCGATGTCGGTGAGCTTGAGGTTGGTGTCCATGCCGGCCCAGCGGCCGACCTGGGACTCGACACCGTCGGCACCGACGATGCAGTCGCAGTAGATCTCGAGGTCCTCGCCCATGGATTTGCACTTGGCACCGACGATGACTCCGTCCTTACGTATGACGTCGTACATCCAGGTACGCATCATGACCTTGGCACCGGCCTCGATGGCACCCTTGACCATTCCCTTGTCGAAGAGGTGCCTCTCGAGCACGTATCCGACCTCGGCTCCGGCCTTGGTCTCGTCGAGCTCGAAGGAGGTTCCGTCGGGGGATTTGATGACGGCACCCTTCATGTCGGCGCGGATCCACTCCGGCCTGGGCTTGATGCCGATCTCCTCGAACATCTTCTTGGAGACCCCCTCGGCGCACCTGAGGGGGGCGCCGACCTCGGCCTTCTTCTCGATGAGGATCGTATCGAGACCCTTCTCGGCGCAGCTCTTGGCGGCGCATCCGCCGGCGGGTCCGCCGCCGACGACGAGGATCTCGCACTTGAGCGTCTTCATTCCTTACCCTCCATAGAGAGGGCCCCGACGGGGCAGAGGTTGACGCAGCGCTTGCAGTTGATGCAGTTCTCGTTGAACGTCAGGTAGAAGTCGTTCAGGAAGATCGCATTCTTGGGACAGGCTCCGACGCATCCACCGCAGTGGAGGCATTTGGTCTGGTCTACGGTGATCATGGGGGCTCACTCCTTTTTCTCACTGAGGTTTAACTGGGGTTCGTCGGTGGGGACGATGAGGGCCTCCGCCAGCTTGGCGGCCTCCTCCTTGTTCTTCTCCTTCCACTCGGCGAGCGGGACGGAGAACTTCTTCTCGATCTCCTGGCGCATCTCGATACCGGAGTTGTACGCGCAGAAGGGTATGACGCGGCAGTCGGGGGTGACGTAGTGGATGGAGCACCTCTTGACCCTCTCGAAGTCGTAGTTGTAGGAGTCCTGGAAGTGCATGGCGCCGACGTACATCATTCCCCAGCTGAAGGCGGCTAGAGATTCCTTGCTCTTCTTGCTCATGATGGAGATGAGGGCCTTGATGAGTCCGTTGGGGGTCATTCCCGGGGGCATCTTGTCCTCGATGCAGCAGTTGAGCAGGAGCTTCCTGACCTTCAGGGCGGTGAGCTTCTTGAAGGTGGCCTTCTCGGCCTTGTTGGCGATCTCGTCGAGTCCCTTGGTGAACCTCTTGACGTCGATGAAGGAGGGCATCGGGTAGACGTTGTCCTGGTCGTCGATGAAGAGGTAGGTGGCGAGTCCGCAGTGGGGGTGGGTCGGGAAGGTGATCTTGTTCTCCCCGAGGATGATGGAAGCGTAGTTGGAGATGCCGGATACGGTGGGCACGGGATACCAGTCGCTCATCTGGGTCCAACCGGTCTGCTCGCCGAACTTGCGGGCGACGTCGGTCAGGGTGATCCTGCCCTCGGAGACCTCCTCGCGGGTGACGCGGCCGGTGAAGGCCACGGGCTGGAAGTTGACGCCGCGAATGACCTTGCGGTACTTTATGGCGTAGCGCATGATCTCACCGATGGAGTCGTCGTTCATCCCGGCGACGGTGGTGACCACGAGGACGATGGACGGGGAGTGCCCGGTCTCCTCCTTCAGCTTGATGCAGTTGTCGATGACATCCTGCTTGACCTTCACCATCGGACGGCCGCGGGACCTCATCATAATCTCGTCGCTCAGACCGTCGAACTGCAGGTAGATGGTGTTCAGACCGGCCTCGGCGCAGGCCTTGAGCTTGTCGTAGTGCCTGGCGAACTCGATACCGTTGGTGGCGATCTGCACCTGGGCGAACTTCCTCTCCTTGGCGGCCCTGATGATGTCGACCACGCGGGGGTGGATGGTGGGCTCTCCGCCGGAGAACTGGACGGCGGTGCAGGGGATAGGCTTCTCGTTGCGGAGGGTGTCCAGCATCTTGCACACGGTCTCGAAGTCGGGTTCGTAGACGTATCCCTGCTGGTTCGCGTTGGCGAAACAGATAGGGCAGTTCATGTTGCAGCGGTTGGTGAGGTCGATGTTGGCGAGGGCGGTGGGGGACAGCATATCCAGCTGTTCGCCGTTGATGACGATGTGGACGTTCTCGTCGGGGTTGTCGACCTCGTTCATGCTGTTGAACAGGCCGGTACCGTCCTTGGCGAACTCCTCGCACTCGAGGTATTTCTTGGCATCGGACCAGTAGACATCGGAGAATTTCCCGCAGTCGGGGCATTCCTTGTCTACCATGGCTTTCCCATCCTTTTCGTAGACTGTTGCGGTGAGAGTCTTGCCGCACTCGGGGCAGAGTGATCTGATCTGCTTGGGCAGTCCCGTGGGCGCGGTGTACTTTCTGACTGTAGCGCACATATTCGCGCGTAAGAGTTCAAAATATATAATGTGCGGTACGTTGATAGACATGATCCAAACGTCTGGACGGCCCGATTTTACCACTTACAGACGGCCGTTTTCATAATAATCCTACATCCAGACCGATTTATTTCGACAATCGACGTATGCAACACACGCGGAACGTGGAATGGGATTGCAACATACACGGTTTATAACCGTCCATACGGGAACCCGTACCATGAACGTCAGGGGATTGTCAGGAAACGGAAGGGGTTCGGTCCCGTTCTCGGCCGTGGCGGTGACCATTCTCGTTCTCGTCTCCGCATGGGCGGTGTCCGTCCACGGACTCGGCGGAAACGGCGGGGAAGAGGAGGAGATCGGTAAGGAGACCGACGCTTTCGAGACCGTAGCGGGGAACACCGCATCGTGGATCGAGAGGGGGCTCGGGGAAATCATCAGGACCGTCAGCAACTCGGGTGAGGGACGATGGAGGAGAGGGCGGAACGGTTCCACGTCCTGTCCGACTCGTGGATGGAGCGCATGTTCCCCGCGGTCGATTCGGGGGTGAGGATCACCGTATCCGGCTGGGATTACAGTCTGACGAGCACCCTGCTCCAGAAGGACGCCGCCATGTCGGGGGAGGGGTACACCCCAGCCTACCTCAAGGCATCGGGCAGGGCGGAACTGGTCATGGAGAGCTCCTCGGGGAAGGCGTCGAGACCCGTGGACGTTGAGGCGGATGCCGGCTCGGCATTCCCCCTGACCGCCCAGCGCGGGTCGCTTTTCGCCCATGCCGCAAGCGGGGACGGGTCCCTCCTCTCCCAGCTCATGACGTATCAACTGACATCCCTGGCTCAATACCGCGTGCTCAACGGTTACGGCTCCGGCGGATACTACGGGGACACCGGCACGGCATCGATACTCACCAACGACGACATCAGGGAATCCTACGAATCCTGCCTCGGAGCGGTGTCCTCGGTATACCTCTCATCACCTGACGGGGAGTGGAGCGGGACCTGCGATGCCGCTTCGGTGCTCATGTCCGGGGAGCTGACTCTGGACCTCAACATGATCTACGCCCAGGCGCTCTACGGAGTCGTCGACGACATAACGCTGAGATGGGCCGAGTACTTCGGAGGGAAGGAGCTCATATCCCTGCTGGACGACGTCGCGGACACTTTCGCCGACATCTGGGGGAAGGTCACAAGCTTCCTCACCGGGAAAAACACGGATTCAGCAGAGGATTACATCGAGGACGTGTGCGGGGACGTCGGTTACGATGTCTGCGAAGACCAATCGTTCACCCTCACCCTGGACGACGGGACCGAGATCACCATACCCTATCCCGAACGGGACATCATGGACCTCGATGCGGTGACATCGTTCTACAGCGACTACCGGCATTCCGTCAACGGATTGCAGGACTGGCTCACCGAGATCATCAACGATGCGGTAACCTCGGTGGCGGACGCCAAGAAGCTCGGGGTGCTGAGGTTCAGCGTCGGGAGCGATGAGGCATTCCCGGAAGCCCTGTGCTCCCGCGCTATCGCAGCGGCGGAGGGCAGCCTCTATGTGTTGGAGGGTGCGTTGGAGGACGCCGTACGCTCCACGGAGTTCCACGACAGGCTGTCGTCCGCGGTTTGGTACGCTGTCGACGGCTCCAGGGCGGAGGACCTCCTCTGCGACATCTCCACCTTCGCGGAGGAATGCGGGACAATCATCCAGGAAGAGACGGGGACGGACATCGATACTGAGACCCTGCTCTCCAACCAGTCGTTCCTCGATGCCCATGCCTCATGGGTGCAGGATGTAGACCGCATACTCGACGGTATGCGCCCCCTCCTCACCGTGGAGGCGAAGAACTCGGGCATCATCCGCGACGGCTGCATACATATCGTGAAGAGCGGACTGCACCTCGCGGACCTGATGATCGACATGGGGCCGAAGATCAGAGAGATCTGCCGCGAGTTCGCCGACAACATCTCCGTCTGCGGTGCCTCCGGCCTAAGGGAATACCCGTCCGCGGACGGGCTGATACTTACCGATGGTGCATCGGATAATCGCATCTGGCTCGAATCCAAGACGGAATCGTCCCCAAGGGTATCCGTATCCGTCGACCCTTCGGAATGCGTGCACGGAACTTCGGTCGGCGACAGCGATGTCGCATCCTTCACCACCGTTTGGAAGATATCGCTGAAGGACGAACTCCGCTTCACCGTACGCTCGTCCGATACCGCCTCGTCCGCATCCGGAACGACAACCTCCGAGTTCTCCGACAGCATCGCGATAGACACGGAACTGACCGTCTCCGCGGTCTCGGGATGGGCGCTCATCGGCATAGAGTACCACCCGAGCAACACCCTGAAGGACGATGTCATAGGCATCATATTCAGCGCCCTCAGCGAACTCGTGGAACCCCTCCTGGACCTCATGAGGTCCCTCCAGGAGATCATGGCGGTGCTGAACGACACCGTCTCCATGCTGTGCGGCATCGCGCAGAACGAACTCGAACGCATATTGGGGATGCTGAGGGGGCCCATCGACGTCATGAACGACGCCATCGTTTCGAAACTGACGGACAGCGGATGCAGAGCGATAATGGACATACTCGAGAACCTCGAGAGGACGTATTCCATAACCCTGAGCAACCAGACAGTGAACCTCACCTACGGCGGATGGGGGCTGAAGCTCACGTTCTACCTCGGAACCATGACCAACTACACCAAGCATCTTGTGAAGGCCACCCTGACGGGGAACGTTGGGGGCGCGGACTTCTCCGCCACCGTCGATGTCAAGGTGAAGGGTTCCGACGAGTACACCCCCATGGTCACCGGGAAGTTCTCCGCGAAAGGGGATGATTGGGACGTGGAGGGCACCGTGGACCCGATGATGGTCTCCCACAGCTTCATGCTGGAGATGGCGGGCAACATCAGGGGCACGGGGTTCATGATAGACCTCCCCGTCCTCGAGCAATACCGCGAGGTCGACCTCAGCCTCTGCGACATCCCGGCCGTCGGGCTGCTCCTGTCGGACATCCCCTTCCTGATACCGGGGACCTCGGTTTCATTGGATGCGGGCCTCGACATCAGGTACAACGCCCCCATCACCTCGGGGATCATCATCAACGAGGCGGAGGCCAATCCCCCGGGGAACGACAGGGACGCGGAATGGGCGGAGATCCTCAATCTCAGCTCCTCCCGTGCCGACCTGGGGAACTGGACCCTGACCACCTCGAAGAACAAGGAATACGTCTTCCCGGAGGGCACCGCGCTGGAGATAGGGGAGAGGATCGTCGTCGCATTCCCGGGGATGTTCCTCAACAATACCTCCGAGACCCTCACCCTCTCGGATTCCGACGGCCTCCCCGTGTCCAAGGTGAAGCTCGTGGACGACAGGGCGGACGACTCCCGTACGTGTCAGAGACCGATGGACGGCATGACCAAATGGGGCCTCTTCGACGGTACCCCCGACGCGAGGAACTCCGGCGGGCTGTTCGGGAAGGACGGCACCGTGACCGAGGCCTGCCTGGAGATACTCAGGGACGCGGCGGTCAGGGCAATCGGGGAGCTCGGGGGGAAGGTGACGACCGAGGAGGGGATGGCGGACCTGATCCGCCTCACCTTCACCTATGCCCTCGACGAGGGCATCGACCGCATCTCGGACATGCTGGTGGAGGCTTCCCTCTACCTCAAGGTGGAGTTCTCCGACATCTCCTCGACGGCCACCCTGCTGGGGTTCCGCGTACATCTGACCGCAGACAAGACGCTGGCGGGGGACGTCCTCAGATACCTGGTGGGCAGGACGGCGGAGATGGTGTTCAACATCGAGGACCCATACGGGATAGATATCGGGACGTCCGCATCGGACAACATATTCCTAGGGGTGACGGTGTACACCGGTCACGGCCTGCCGGCGTTCCTCGACCCTTCCGGTGACAAGGACGTACGCGTCGGGGCGGACGTGTCCCTGAACATATCGGCGGTCCGTAAGGCGATGGGGAGCCCATCGGGCACCCCGAGGATAGCCGCCGGGATCGCCGCGTTCAACATCCCGAGCGCCGCCATACCCGCGTTTATGAAGGCCGACCCGAAGCTGACTTCGGACCTCTGGCTCTTCAGGCTCACACTGTATCCGGAGGGGCTGTGAACGGGGGGCTGGCTATTCCGCGGAAAAGGGGCCGGAAGGCCCTATCAGATGGGTTTAATTACACGCTCAACATAGAGATTCGCATGACCGGAATGAGCGCAAAGATACCTACTGTGATGTCCGCGGACGAGCTCATGGACAAAGCGTTCCGCCGGGCCTCAAAGATCTCCAAGAAGGGCTCCGATGCCCTCGATACCAAGAAGAAGACCGTCCTCGCCAGGATCACCGCCTCCGGGGACGTCGTCCACACCGCACTGGCGAACTACGTGGAGAAGTTCCCCCGCCTCGACAAGGGTGACGACTTCTACCCCCAGCTGATCGACCTCGTCATCGGCACCGACCAGTACAAGAAGTCCCTCGGGGCCCTCAACTGGGCCGCCGGGCAGGTCGAGCTCCTGAAGAACCGCTCCCTCCGCGAGGTCCGCCGCTACAAGGACCCCGCCAGGATCGACGCCGTCAAGAACGGCTTCTACGGACGTCTCGGCTCGTATGTGAAGCAGATCTCCAAGGACCTCCTGTTCCTGCAGGACGCCAAGAACAAGTTCAGGCAGCTCCCCACCATCGAACCCTCCGTCCCCACCGTGGTGGTGGCCGGGTTCCCCAACGTCGGGAAGAGCAGCCTCGTGACCTACATCAGCACCGCCGAACCCGAGATCGCCCCCTACCCGTTCACCACCAAGGGGATCACCATCGGCCACATCCAGGACGACTGGAGGAAGTATCAGATCATCGACACCCCCGGACTGCTCGACAGGGAGTTCGAGGAGCGCAACGACATCGAGAAGCAGGCGGTCCTCGCCCTCCGTTTCCTCTCGGACGTGATGATATTCATCATCGACCCCTCCGAGACCTGCGGATACGACCTGGAGAAGCAGAACAGGCTCCTGAAGAACATCCGCGAGAACTTCGAGGGCGTGCCCATCATCGTCGTCGAGAGCAAATCCGACATGATGAAGACCGACAACGACGTGCTCCGCATCTCCAGCGTCACCGGCGAGGGCATGGAGGCCCTCAAGGAGGACATCATCTCCAGGCTCCGCGTGATATTCAGGCAGAAGGCCGCCGAGGCTCCCCTGGACGGAGAGTGAACGGTTGGGACAGGTCGCAGCCTCGGAGGAGATGCAGGCTTACTTCAAGCAGCTCGAGGAGGAGGACAACAGACTCTACGAGATCGCCGAGAAGGCCAAGGCCTGCGGCAAGGACCCCACGTTCAACGTGGAGATCCCCCGTGCCGAGGACCTCGCGTCCCGCGTGGAGAAGCTCCTCGAGGACTACGACGTTGCAGGCCTCGCGGACATCATCCGTAGGCTCTCCCAGGAGTACGACAACCGTGAGGTCGTCGCTATCAAGGCCGCCGAGGAGTTTGCCAAGAGGCCCGCCGAGACCAAGGAGAAGGCGTTGGACCGTGCCGTGAGGATTGGCCTCGCCATCGTCACCGAGGGTATCCTCGTGGCTCCCCTGGAGGGAATCGCCTGCACCCGCATCCGCAAGAACGCCGACGGCACCGATTTCGCCGACCTCGTCTTCGCCGGGCCCATCAGGGCGTCCGGAGGTACCGGACAGGCCCTCTCCGTGCTCATCTGCGACGTCGTCCGCCAGGCCATGGGCATCGGCAGGTACATCGCCACGCCCGAGGAGGTCGGCCGCTTCAACGAGGAGATCCCCCTCTACAAACAGTGCCAGCACCTGCAGTTCACACCCACATCCGACGAGATCAGCACCATCGTCTCCGAATGCCCGGTCATGGTCGACGGCGAAGGGACGGAACAGGTGGAGATCGGCGGTTTCCGCGACCTCCCCCGCATCGACACCAACAAGGTCCGCGGAGGCGCATGCCTCGTCATCGCCGAAGGAATGTGCCTCAAGGCATCCAAGATCCAGAAGCATGTGGACAAACTCCACATCGAGGGCTGGGGCTTCATCAAGAAGTACCTGGACGCCCACAAGAACGTCGACGACAAGGGGGACAAGAAGAAGGTCGTCGAACCCTCCTACAAATATCTCAAGGACATGGTCGCTGGAAGGCCCATCTTCGGCCACCCCTGCCAGCTCGGGGGATTCAGGCTCAGGTACGGTAGGGCGAGGACCTCCGGTCTCGCATCCCTCGCCTACAACCCCGCGTCCATGTACGCCATGGACGAGTTCCTGGCTCTCGGCACACAGCTCAAGATCGAACGCCCCGGGAAGGCCTGCGTTGTCACCCCGGTGACCAGCATCGAAGGGCCCACCGTCCTCCTCACCAACGGCGACCTGGTCTACTGCGGCACCAAGGAGGAGTACCTCGCCGTGAAGGACAGGGTCGCGGAGGTCGTGGACAACGGGGAGATCCTCGTGCCCTACGGCGAGTTCTGCGAGAACAACCACGTCCTCGTCCCCTGCGGATACCCCATCGAGAGGTTCCGCGTCGAGCTCAGGGAGATCCTCGGCGATACCCCCCTCCCCGACGACTACATCCACCCCACCTTCGAGCGCGCCAAGGAGATGTGCGCGCAGTACGGCATCGCCCTCCACCCGGATTACAACCTCTTCTGGAACGACGTGAGCATGCCATCCCTCAGGGCACTCCGCGCCCACATCCTGGAGACGGGACTGTTCATCGAGGATTCCCTCTCGCTGGTCAAGGAGCCCGCCACCAAACGCACCCTGGAGACCCTCGGCGCCATCCACAAGTGCGCCGGGAACAAGGTCTTCATCTCCAAGAGGTACAGCCTCCCCCTAATGGAGGGGCTCGGCCTCGGCCACGACGACAAGACCATAACCTCCGTGAGAGAGCTCGCACCCGCCCCTGAAGGCAGGCCGGACGACGACCTTGACGCCGATGAGATCCTCTCCATCATATCCGGCGCCGCGGGATACACCATCAAGGCCCGCGCCATGACCCGCATCGGCACCCGTATGGGACGTCCCGAGAAGGCAAAGGAGAGGGCCGGGACCCCCCAGGTACAGGCGCTGTTCCCACTTGAGGACGACAAACACCCCGTGGCGGACACCGAATCCGCCAAGAAGCTCATCTCCAAGCTCCGCCTGACCACCGCGGACAGCAGTCTGGTCCACCTCCACCCCGACATGGG
>SUSU01000015.1 GCA_015063225.1 Thermoplasmata archaeon
GGCCGGACCCTGTGCAGAGACAGCGTGAGCTATGGCACCGGTCAAAAATAATCAGGACAACGTGCCGAATTCACGTCTAAGGAAAAACCATCGGAAAACAATCTTTACAAAATCAAAGGAAACTACTCGGATGATAATATGATTTTATTCGTATCTTCCATATCCGCAATTAGAGACAGCTGATATCCATGATCATCGCGGCCGACGATACGGATTCCATGAGGGGGAATTGTACAACATTCCTTGCTACCGAGATAATCAATGCGATGATCTCCGAGGGTTGGGACCTCATCGGTTATCCGAGACTGGTCAGACTGAATCCTGCGATTCCCTGGAAGACCCGTGGCAACGGCGCACTTGTGATGGAATTCGGCAAAGGTACCGGTGAGAAGGAATTCATCGGAAACATCGAAGGAAAGGACGTCTTCATTTTCGAATCCAAAACCGATGAAGAACCCGATATGGATTTCATCAGAAAACTGATCAGTCCCTTGGTCGAGAAATTTCATGATCCCGATTATTCCGATCCGGGAATACTGATTACAGAAACAAGACCTGATTATTCGTTCTATCAGAGAGGAGTCACGCGTGTGATGCCACGTGAGGATGTGGAGAAGGAGATAATCCGCATCGGTGCCAGTAAGATGGAATGGGGTATCGGGCGCGGCATAATCGGTTGTGTCTGCGGTAGTGCCTGGATACCGAAGGACAGGACTTTCGAGCTCCTCGCGTACAGATGTCCCGATAAATGGGGTACCAAGAGGACATATGATGCGAAATCTATTGCGGAAGCCGAAAGAACGATAGGATCATCGTTCAATTCATTTGATTTCAGACATGGGAATGTTGCCATGGTCCCGGCGACGCCGTGTCCCGTCATGTACGGTTTCAGGGGTGATATCCCTTCGGATCTCATCAGGGGACATGACCTCATCAAGACAGAAAAACAATACCGCTGGCTCATATTCGAGACCAATCAGGGGACCGATGATCATATCATCAAAGATCCCACACCCGAGGAGTTCATCCCCGACAGTTCCTACTCGGTCGAAGGCAGGGTTGTCTCGGTCAGGAGGATACACGGCGGACATACGTTCGTGGATCTAGAGACCGATGTGGGAACGGTCACGGCCGGGATATACGCTCAGGCGGAGGAGTTCAGGTTCGTCCTCGACTGGTTGGTCAAAGGGGATGTCATCAGGGTGCTCGGCGAACTCCGTAAGGAACCCCGTACGCTGAACGTGGAGAAATTGCTCATCGTATCGCTCGCGGAGGACAGGGTCAAGGATCCCAATCCGCTCTGTCCCGGCTGCGGGAAGAGGATGGAATCCGCGGGGAAGGACAGCGGTTACCGCTGCAGGAAATGCCATACAAAAGCCCCCGTCACGTACAGAGCGGTTTCCAGGAAGATCGTATGTGGTTGGTACGAGCCCCCTACGGAATCCCGGAGGCATCTCTCCAAACCCCTGAAGCGCATGGGGGAGGAACAGCCTCTGGGGATGCTGCTCTGCCGCAATCCCAATAACGACGATTGACGTGGTATTTCAACGACAATATTATATAGGCTGCAACTTAGCGTATTATCAATTCTCTATCAGAGAGGGATGTATTATGGAAGAAGCAGTCATCGTCAGCGCATGCCGTACCGCCATCGGAAAATTCGGATCCGCCTTCAACGGCATCAAATCCACCGACCTCGGTGCCCACGTCGTCAAGGAAGCCGTTTCCCGCGCCGGACTCCAGGCCGGGGACATCCAGGAATGCATCATGGGTAACGTCCTGCAGGCTGGTCTCGGCCAGAACCCCGCCAGACAGGCCGCCATCGGCGCCGGTCTCCCCGTCGAGATCGGTTCCTTCACCGTCAACGCCGTGTGTGGTTCCGGTCTGAAGGCTGCCATGCTCGCCGCCGACGCCATCAAGGCCGGCGAATACAGCTGCCTCGCCGTCGGAGGTATGGAGAGCATGTCCAACGCCCCCTACATCCTCAACGGCGCCCGCTTCGGATACAGGATGAACGACCAGAAGGTCGTCGACTGCCTCGTCCACGACGGTCTCTGGGACATCTTCAACGACCAGCACATGGGTAACACCGGCGAGATCGTCGCCGAGAGGTTCAACGTCACCCGCGAGGACGCCGACCAGATGTCTGTTTGGAGCCACCAGAAGGCCTACAAGGCGCAGGTCGACGGCAAGTTCGACAAGGAGATCGTCCCCTACACCGTTCACGACAGGAAGAAGGGAGACATCATCATCGACAAGGATGAGGGAATCCGCCCCGACTCTTCCATGGAGACCCTCGGCAAGCTGAAGCCCGCCTTCAAGAAGGACGGCATCGTCACCGCCGGAAACTCCTCCCAGGTATCCGACGGTGCTTCCGCCCTCGTCGTCACTTCCAGGAAGTACGCTGAGGAGCACAGCCTCCCCATCATGGGTTCCATCGTCGCCTACGGCGAGCGCGGAGTCCTCCCCGAGAGGATCATGGAGGCCCCCATCCCCACCACCAGGCACGTCCTCGAGAAGGCCGGCATGACCATCGACGACATCGACCTGTTCGAGCACAACGAGGCCTTTGCCTCCGCTTCCTGCGCCGTCATGAAGGACCTGCAGGTCCCCGAGGACAGGTTCAACGTCAACGGAGGCGCCGTCGCCCTCGGACACCCCATCGGATGCTCCGGAGCCCGTGTCCTCACCACCCTGCTGTACGCCATGCAGGACAGGAAGAAGGACACCGGTCTGGTGACCCTCTGCCTCGGCGGCGGAAACGCCGTCACCATGATCGTCCGCAGGGACTGAGCAAACCATTCAAGCGGGGGCGACCCCGCACTTTTTATCTATTTTCTATTCGATTAGCGCTCATGGCCCTGAACGGGATTCTGGAGAAGATCGGTGCATCGCGCGAGGACATCATCAGGATGATGTGCGGGATGACCGCCATACCGTCCATATCCCCTGCTGCCGGAGGCACCGGCGAGGCCGCACGCGCGGACTTCCTCATGGATTACCTCAAGGGCTTCGATATCGTCGAGAGGATAGACATCCCCTACGGTCCGGACCCCTCCATCATGCGCCCCAACCTCCTCGCCAGGAAGATCGGGAAGAAGAAGGGCACCGTTTGGATAATGGCCCACATCGATACCGTTCCCGCGGGGGACCTCGATGCCTGGGACACGGATCCGTTCGAGGGTGTCGTTAAGGGCGACAGGATCTACGGAAGGGGTACCGAGGACAACGGTCAGACCGTGGTGTCCTCGTACTTCGCCACCCGCGACCTCCTCGGGGAGGAGCTCAACGGGATGTCCATAGGACTCGTGTGGGTTGCCGACGAGGAGATGGCGAGTGTCTACGGGGTCGAGGCCCTGATAGCCCGGGGATGCTTCTCCGAGGACGACGTCTTCATAGTCCCCGACTGGGGATCCCCCGAGGGGAAATATATCGAAGTGAGTGAGAAATCACTTATCTGGCTCAATTTCAGCATCATCGGAAAATCCGGTCACGGGTCCACCCCCGACAGGGCGGTCAACTCCCTGAAGATCGGTGCCGCGCTCATCGGAGACCTCGGCGACGTGTTCCGCGAGAGGTTCCCTCTGGAGGACCCGATGTACACTCCCTCCAAATCAACGTTCGAGCCCACCCGTGCCGACATGACGGTGCTCAACGTGAACACCATCCCCGGTTCCTGGTCCTTCTCGATGGACTGCCGCATACTCCCCTGCTATTCACCCGACGATGTGCTGGAGGTGGCGAAGCAGGTGGCGGAGAGGTATTCCAAGGAGACCGGTGCGGAGATCGAGGTCACCGAGATCCAGAGGCACGTGTCCGGCGGATGCTCGTCCACCGAGGGGTACGTGTTCGACACCCTGAGGGAATCCGTCAAAGAAGTGATGGGGCACGTCCCGGAGACCATCGGCATCGGCGGCGCGACCTGCGCCAACTTCTTCAGGCTCGCAGGTCACGACGCGTATGTGTGGGAGACCGGCGGCGGCACGCTCCACGGACCCAACGAATACGTGGAGATTCAGAATATAATCAACGACGCGAAGGTATTCGCGACGATGTTCTGGAAGCTCTGCGTCCGGTGATTCAGGCTTCGCTGCCTTCGAAGAGCCTGTTCAGCATCCACTCGGCATCGAACTTGGAGATGTCCTTGTACTCCTGGCCGTCGCAGACGAAGGCGATGGGCTTCCCGATACTCTTGGCGATGGACAGTGCGGCACCGCCCTTGGCGTCGGTGTCGATCTTGGTGAGGATGATGGCATCGATGCCGACGGCATCGTCGAACACCTTCGCCTGCTGGATGGCGTCGTTCCCGGCGAGCGAGTCCCCGACGAAGATCTTCAGGTCGGGTTTGGCGATGCGGGCGATCTTCTGCATCTCGGCGATGAGGTTGTTGTTGGTCTGCATCCTTCCGGCGGTGTCGATGAGCACCACATCTTTCCTCTTGGAGCGGGCGTGCTCCACGGCGTCGTAGGCGACGCTGGCGGGGTCCGCGTCCTGGACGGATTTGATGATCTTGACTCCGAGCTTCTCGGAGTGGATGGTGAGCTGTTCGATCGCACCTGCGCGGAACGTGTCGCAGGCGGCGAGGACGACGCTCTTCTCCTGTGCCTTGAGGCGGTTGGCGATCTTGGCGATGGCGGTGGTCTTGCCGGTGCCGTTGATGCCTATGAACATGATGACCACGGGGGTCTGCCTGCCCTCCATCCAGGCGTCGAAGTCGAACTCGTTCACCTGGAGGACGTCGGATACGGCGTCCTTGACGGCGAGCTCGACGACCTGTTCGAGGGTGTACTCGCGGCCGTACTTCTTGCCGACGAGGTTGTTGCGGGTGCCGAGGATGATCTCCTGGACCACATCGTAGGCGACATCGCTCTCGAGGAGGGTGACCTCCAGCTCGTCGAGGATGTCGTCGAGCGGGTCCTCCTTGATCTTCTTGGACATGAAGCTGTCGCTGAGCATGTCCTCCGAGCGCTTGCGGCCCTTGTTCTTGGCCGCCTCCTTCCTCTCCTTCTTGGAGAGGGGTTTCTTCTCGGGTACGGGTTCCGCGGGCTTCTGCACGGGGGCAGGCTCGGGGACCGCTGCGGGAGCGGGTTCGGGGGTGCTCTCCGGCACGGCGGGGGAGACGGGAGTCTCCTCGCTGACCGCGGGTTCAGCGGCCGGTGCGGGCTCCGGTAAAGTATTGGGTTCCTCGGCGGGGGCGTCCTTGTAGACGGCCTGCTCGTCGAGCCGTTCGCCCTTCTTGAAAATGTTCTTCAGCTTGGACTTGAGGGAATCGAACATGGGGCCTCACCGAGGCTGGTTCCCCTGACGCTGGTTGTACTCCTGCTGCACCGCGGCACCGAGTTCCCTGGCGTAGTTCTGGATCTCCTGTACGTTCCTGAGGGCCTCCTCCAGGGCGGCCTCTACCTCGGAACGGTCCGAATCCATCTTGTCCGCGGCCTCGGCGACGGGCTT
Source organism: Thermoplasmata archaeon (assembly GCA_015063225.1). Lineage (GTDB taxonomy): Archaea > Thermoplasmatota > Thermoplasmata > Methanomassiliicoccales > Methanomethylophilaceae > Methanomethylophilus. Next base: position 5,452 of record SUSU01000015.1, read on the forward strand.
CTCGACGGAGATCCCCTGACCGATGCCGCAGATGGCGTCCTTGCCGGTAACGATCACTTTAACGTAAGCGGAGGCTCCGACGGGGATGATGATCTCGTCCCCTTCCTTGGCCTCCGCGAGGGCGTGCAGCGCCTTTCCCGCACGGAAGGTCTCGTCCCTGGTGGCCCTGAGCAGGCTGACCTGCCTCGAGAGCGATTCCAGCTGGGCGTTGTAGACATCCAGCGCCTGGGCGGCCTGCCGCAGCTCCTCGTCGTTCATTTGGATCAGGCACCGACCTGGTATTTCACGACGTGATCGGTGACCTCCTCAGCGGGGATCTCCTTGATCTCGTCGATGTGGATCTGCCTGCGCTCCATCTTGTGGCGGGAGCCGATGGTGGAGAGGACCTTCTCGCGGACGGCGTCCTCGCTCTCGGCAGCCATCTCGATGGAGAAGGGCTGTTTCTTCCTGGGGTCGTCAAAAGAACCGGTGATAAGATATGCTTTCATGGTAATCTCTGGGGCGACCAACCTATATTATTAATATAAAGGTTGCCCCGGATGAAAAGCATTCAGAAAAGGTGCTCCCTGGGCTCGGATGTCCATCCGTAATCGGCGTATTTCCTCCCGATGAGGAACGCCGCGGCGTATTCGGGGACCTCCGTCTCACCGGAGAGACGGCTGTTGAAATCCAGCATCTTCAGGTCCATGTCTTTCCTCATGGTGACCTTTACGGGTTCGTCGGTGTAGACGTCAGGCACGGCGTACATCAGGGGGTTGTAGTCGGTGAGCTGCTCGCGGGTGATCGGATGCACCCTCAGTCCGGTCTTCCCGTGAAGAGAGCCAGGCAGACGGATCAGCCTCTTGATATCGGGGGTGACGGGCTTGTCGACCTCCCTCGCGTAGTACGGGCGGCAGTCGTCCAGGCACTTCATGAGGATCTCCTGCTCCCAGCTCTTGAGGTCCGCCATGCTGTTGGAGGCGAACATGTGCTCCCCGGTCTTCTTCAAATGGTCGGCGAGTTTGGTGATGCTGTCGTTCTGGGATTTCACGGAGGGGTACTTCTTCCTGACATCCTTGGGGTCCATCTCGGTGATGTCCTGCACGATGTCCTTCAGGGCGTTGCGCATCCTCCTCTTCCATCCGCCCTCCTCGGGGGAGGGGATGGTGCGGTAGGTTATGGTGGTGGATTTCACGCCGTCACCGAATGCGACGCCGCCGATCCCCTTGACGACGGTCGGGAACGCCCAGTCGAGGCTGAGGCCGGTGCAGGTCATGAAGTCCACCAGCTCCCTCCTCTCGTTGGTGCCGAGGGTGTAGATGTCGTCGGTGCGGACGTGGGCGTGGTATCCGCGGCCGCCGGAGAACGATATGTGCACCTGGTCCTCGGAGAACCCGAGGTCGCCCATGAGGAAGTCGTCCACCAGCGAGATCATCTCGCTGCGGATCTGCACGAGCATCTCGTCGTAGGTCATCTTGTCGGCGTTCGCCAGGTGGTCCGCGTCGAGGTCGAAGATGAGCTCCGCGCCCATCCATCCCTTGTCCTCCATCTTGGGGGCGGAGGGATTGCGGTAGTAGGCGGTGGAGTAGTAGCTGTGGGCGGGCACCCTCCCCGAGAGATAGAGGCGGAGGTCGTTTTGCGTTGGGAACGCGAGGTGCCTGTGCATGGTGCCCTCGAAGGGGATGAACCCGTACTCCTTGCGGGAGAACCTCTCGGGCATGATGGGGATGTAACTGCGGTAGTAACGGCGGAACAGCTTGAACAGGAACCTGCTGTTGGGGCTGAGAATCTTGGTCTGCTGCCCCTCCCCGTCACCGTACATGAGCGGTTTGACGGATTGTATCCGTTATAAAGGATTCGAGGACGGTAAGCACGAAATACGGATACCTGCGTGCCGTAGCATGGACAAGGTCCCCGCCTACGACAACCACTTCCACATGAGCCCCTCCGGACGCAACATCGATGCCCTGAAGGAGTTCGAGAGCGAGGGCGGGACCGGGATCACCCTCGTCACCCTCCCTTACCCCGAAGTCCCGATCACTAAAGGGGAGGATTTCCTGGAATCCTACGGCATCACCTTCCGTCTGGCTGAGAGGGCGAGGGCGGAGACCTCCGTCGAGGTGAACGTGGCCGTCGGTCCCTATCCGGTGCTCATAGTTCCCCTGGCCGAGAGGTACGGCCTGAAGGCCGCCGAGGGGATGCTCATGAAGGGCATGGAGGACGCGGCGGAATGCATCCGCGAGGGGAAGGCGAACGCCATCGGCGAGGTCGGGAGGCCCCATTTCCCCGTGGACAAGGAGATATGGGACGCCTCAAACAGGGTGCTCGGATACGGGTTCTCCTTAGCGAAGGAACTTGACGTGCCAGTCATCATCCATTGCGAGAACGACACCAACACGAACTACAGCCTTTCGAAGCTTGCGAAGGACAATGGGCTCGCCCCGGAGATGGTGATCAAGCACTCCTCCCCGCCGCTGGTGATGGACGACGAGAACTTCGGTGTCATGCCCTCGATTCCCGCTTCGAAGACGTACATCAAGGACGCCCTCTCCACCGGCATCGACCGTTTCATGATCGAGACCGATTACATCGATGACCCCGGGAAGCCCACCGCCATCATGGCGTGCAGCACCGTCCCGAAGAAGGTGAAATGGATGCTCGCATCCGGGATCGCCACCGAGGAGAACATCCAGAGGATATGCGCGGACCTCCCGGCGCGGTACTACCACCGCTGAATCTTAATCTAAGTACTGTGTCAGCCCCCTCATGGAAGCGAAGATAACGGTCCTCTACGACGAGGGTGCCCTCCCCGACACGTCATACATCGGTGCCCAGGGTTCGTCCTTCGTGATCGAGGCCGACGGCGAGACCACCCTGATGGGGGTAGGCCACCGCCCGCGTTATCTCGAGAACAACATGTACGTCATGGATCTGGACGCGGACAGCGTCACCCGCGCCGTGATCCCCGACATCCACAAGGACGAGTGGGGGGCCATCGATGCCCTCCTCAAGCCCCGTTCGGAGCCCCTGAAGGTGCTCGCACCCTCCACCGTGTGGGGCGAGAAGAAGAAGTTCATGGGCTGCACGGGCATGTACGTCGCCGAGGAGAACAAGTCCAAACTGGACAGGGAGGACCTCCCCCCGGGATGGAGCCAGATAAGCGAACATCTGTTCGTCGGAGTGTTCGGTGCGGCGACCTTCGAGGAGGCCGTCCTGGTCATCCGCGCCGCCAAGGGCCCCGTGGTCGTGTCCAACCGCTGCCTGTCGGGGATGAAGAGCATATTCGAGGCCGTCGAGGCCCGTTTCAAGGTCATGCCCGTCGCATTTATCGGCGGGATAGAGGTCGGGAGGAAGAACGATCCCCTGTGCGATGCGGTCGCCAACTACCTGAAGACCGTCGGATGCAGGGACCTCCGTTTCAACCACTGCACCGGCCCTATCGGAGTCGGCCGTCTGCGCACGGTCCTCGGGCTGGATGGACTGAAGGATTTCTACGTCGGCGAATCCGCCGAATACACGTTGTGATATCATGGGAGCGATCATCCGTACCGTCAGCGTGTTCATAGTGCTCGGTCTGATAATGGGGGCCATAGGGGCGCTCATCGACCTGATTTTCGGATTCAATTTCATCTTCCTGGTCCTGATGCTGGTCCTCACGGTCCTGATGTCAGCGTTCACTGTCTGGAACTCCAAGTCCCTGGCTCTCCGTGCGAACAAGGCCCATATCATTACCCGTGATGAGGAGCCCATACTCTATGGCATCGTCGAGAAGGTCGCCCGGCAGGCGGGTCTCCCCATGCCCGAGGTCGGCATCTCGGAGTACAGCATGCCCAACGCCTTCGCCACCGGGCGCAGTCCGAGCAACGCGGCGGTTGTCGCCACCCGCGGGCTGCTCTACCTGCTGGATGATGATGAGCTCGAGGGCGTCATCGGTCATGAGATGTCCCACGTGAAGAACCGTGACATCCTCGTGATGTCCGTCACCTCCACGGTAGTGTCCGCCCTCACCCTCGTATCGAGGTTCGCTCTGTTCTCCACGGCCTTCGATGGCCGCAACCGCGACAGCGGCCTCCTTGTCCTGGCCCTCGTCGTGGTGGGTTACATACTCGCTCCCCTCGCCGGCGTGATCCTTCAGATGGCGGTATCCCGCAGCAGGGAGTACCTCGCGGACGAGACCGGTGCCCGCATAACCGGGAAACCCCTCGCCCTCGCATCTGCACTCTCAAAGCTGGAATCGGGGTGCCAGAACCCCAGGAACGCCATCGACGACACCGCACATTCCAGCATGTGGATCTCGGAACCCGGGACGAAGAGGAGGTCCATCCTCCGCAACCTGTTCTCCACCCATCCGGAGACCTCCAAGAGGATCGAGCGCCTCGAGGCCATCGCCAGGAAGATGAAGTCGGGGGAGGTCCCCGGGTACGAGCCCGACGAGAAGTACGGGAACCACACCGGTCTTTCGATCGAGTGATTTCATTTATCATTCCTTAGAAAGATCAATCGGGATTGTTGTTATCCTGATTCGAAGTACTTGTTGTTTGAATCATCCTTTGGATGTATTTTTATTGATTTGTTAATAAATTTTGTTGTAGTAATCAATATATATTTATACAAATGGTCGAATTGTAGAATATTTTGCGAGAGCAAAATAAATTATGCGTAAACACAATTAAATATTGCGTACGCACATTTTTTTTACGTGGGCTGCAAAAGCCTGCTAGTGAGGAAAATGCCGTACGAAACTGAGACTCGGGGGCTGATCGATGCAATGGTCGGTTGTAAAGTTCCTGTGATTTTAGCTGCTGTGAATGCGGCGCTAGCCGCAGGGATGAGTCCTACGGAAATCGTAGACGCGATGTCTGAAGGAATGTCCAAGGTTGGCGTGTATTTCGAGAGGGGCAAATTGTTCCTTCCGCACGTCCTTTCAGCAGCAGCGGGTATGAACAAGACTATGGAAAAACTAGGTCCCATGATGGCTGCCACCGATATCGATGTCAATAGGGTCAAGGCGAAAGTCGCGATGGGGACGGTCGAGGGCGACGTCCACGATATCGGGAAGTCGATCTGTTCTACAATGCTTCAGTGTGCAGGTTTTGAGGTACATGATCTCGGCAGGGACGTCCCCCTCGACAAGTTCGTGGCCGAATGCGAGAACGGGTGTACATTTTGCGGTATGTCCGCTTTAATGACGACTACGATGGTATGCATGCCTGTGGTCATTGAAAAGATGAAAGAGAAAGGAATCCGCGACAATGTCACAATCATGGTGGGCGGAGCTCCAGTCACGCAGGCTTATTGTGAAAAAATCGGGGCAGATATCTATGGAGAATCCGCAAACGAGACAACAAGCAAAGCGAAAGCGATTGCAGGTGATGTTTGATGGTAGGCAATTACAAAATGCGCATGGGTGATGGAAGTCGCAGATGGATGAGCAAGGAAGAGATTATCGACGACGTGCAGGCCGGTGTCAATGATGCCGTGGATTGTGCGGAAGTGCCGGCACTGACCGATGACGATATGGGCCGTATCGTCGACATTCTTTGCGAGAAAAACCACATGGTTACAGTAGAGGAGGGGAACGAGGTCGTCATCACCAATGATGGCGGGCCCCTTAAACTGATGATCGACAGTGGTTCAAGTGCCCCCGGTATCGATCTGGGGCGTGTACAGGCGACCAAGGTCCTCGAGAAAGTATTCAGTGTCGATACCCTCGAGACTGCTTGGTATGATGCCAGTATGAAGGAGGTAAAGCCCAATATCGGCTACGAGATGGTGCATTGTCAGGACCTTATGTCAAACACGGTTGCCCCTGTTCTCTACATGTTTATGCCGAATCTGGGTCTTTATTACCAGCCTACCGGTATGTTTGGTAATCCCCCCGACCTCATGAGGGATTTTAAGATTGAGGAGGCCATGGACCAGGCAGAGAAGGCCGGCGACGCATTGTACGAAGACCTCATGTACGTTACCGACAAAATACTCAGTGTCGGTGTGGACGGTTTAGACTTTGACACCACTGCTTCTGCAGGGGATGTCGAGTTTGTATCCTGTCTCAAAGCGGTCGAGAATATCCGCAAGAGCTACCCGGATGCCTATATCCAGATGGGCATGTCCGCAGAGAACATCCTTGGCGTCCACGGAATGGTGGAGTATGATGGCAAGGTTGTAGCCGGCATGTATCCCCACGAGCAGGTGAAGGTGGCGGAAAAGGCCGGTGTCAGTGCTTTCGGCCCCGTCGTCAACACCAACACTTCCAAATCCTCTGCCTGGAACATCGCACGTGCCGTCACAATCGTAAAAGAGTGTGAGAGGGTGTCCACGATTCCCCTCCAGGTCAACATGGGTATGGGTGTGGGCGGAACCCCTATGTTCGAGACTCCTCCCATGGATGCGATTTCACGCGCAGACAAGGCAATGGTCGAGGTAGCGGGCGTTGACGGCATTTAGATCGGAGTCGGGGATCCGACTTGTTTCATGGCCCACCTCACCGCCGGCCTTCAATGTACCAGGTGTGCTGGGGACCTTATTTCGAGGGCTCAGTTCCACAACAAGACGAAGATCAAGGAATCCAAGAAGTTCGTTGCCGACAAGCTTGGAATCGATACATTCGACCTGATAGACGAGCAGATCATGAGAGAACTCCGCGAGGAGCTCGGTATCGGCACCATCACCGCTATTGGAGGTGGACCGACTCCGATGGAAGCCAAGATGAATATAGAGAAAGTCCTCGGCTTCGAAATCGCCAGTTGCAAGCGTTTCAGGGAGAATACGGGATTATCCCGCAGGGTTTGAAAGGGTGTTCGTATGAGTGACATAAGGAATCTCCTCATGAAGGAGAACAAGAACCGCGTCAAGTGGGGATTCATCTGGGCCATCCTGTGTGCCATCACATGGGGGCTTGGATACATTCCCATGACTGTGGTTTGGGGAGTGGGCCCCATCGGGGATAACCTCGCAGGTTATTTCGATGGATCCAGTTCGTATCTGATTGCCGGTGTGATCATCGCTGGTTTCCAGGCAATAATGTGCGCCGTCGTGCTCCTGATTGTCTGGTCCGCAACCAATGGAAAGTTCAAGGAATCGATCAAGACGTTCACCCACGTGAAGATCAGCAAATGGCTGCTTCTGGCTTCCCTCTTCGGAGGCCCCTGTGCGGTTTACGGGTCCACTCTGGCTATCGGGTATATTGGACCCTCGTTCGCTGCCGGAATGGGCCTGTTGAGCGCCATCACCGGAGTGGTAATCGGACGCATCTTCTTCAAGGAACGCATCTCCCAGAAGACAATCCTGGGTATCATCCTGCTGCTGGTCGGAGGAATCATCATCTTGAATCCCGCCGACATGTTGGATAATATCAAAAACTCCGCCGACGGGGCCATCTACGGTTACATCGGATGTCTGATGTCCATTATCGGATGGGGAGTCGAGGGCGCATTCGCCGCCAAGGCCATCGATATCACTGACGCTGATTCCAGCCAGCCTGTCAGGTATATGTGGGAGTCTGTCGTGTGGATTTGCATCCTATTCCCCGTCATCGGTGTTATCGCCGGACCGTCGGACTTCTTCGGAGCCCTCTTCGACTGCATCACCAACACGAGCTTCGTGTTCTGGACCATTATGGCCGCGCTCACGCTCGGCATGTGCTATGCCTGTATGTACAAGTGCTACCCCCTCATCGGGGTAGGGAGGACGCTCAGTATGACCGCCCTGTACGTTCCGCTGCAGATCGTATTCATCCTTGTGTTCATGGGCATCATGCCGACGTATCTGCTGGTTGTGGGTACCGTCACCTGTGTCGCCGGAATGTTCGTGATGTACTGGGAGAGCGGATCCATTTCGGAGTCTCTTCGCAACAATGGGGGTGAGTGAGTGCATCTTCCGCTGAAAACTCTGTTGTTGAAGTATTTCCTGAACGGGGACGAATGGGAGGACGTCGCGATTGAATCTATCATGAAGTCCGAGGGAATCGACTCTGACCAGTGGAGGTGGAATTTCCACTTCTGGGTTGGTGAGTTCACCACGGGAGGCCTCCTTGAGGCCGTGGATCACGACGTCTATGCCGAGGGGACTTTCGCTGCGGGCAAGATCAAGGCTAAGCTCAAGCTCACAGAGTATGGAAGGGCAGCACTTGAACCTGCGATGGAGTGATACAATGCTAGAGGAAGAGTTCTTTTCTTGGGCCGGGGCCAACTATGTCTTCATCGGCGTGGCTGTCGCCATGGTTGCAATCTGCATCTATCTGGCACGTAACTTCATGAAGAAGATCTAAAACCATTTATGCCGCCTTCGGGCGGCATCAAACACAGAGGGTTGATATGAAGACTGAAGTGAAGGTTCTCAGTGAGGAGGACATTAAACAGATCCACGAGACCACCATGAAGGTGATGATGAATCCCGGTCTCCGTGTGGACAATAACGATGCGAGGGCCGTTCTGAGAGAAGCGGGATGCATAGTCGATGATGAGACGAGGGTCGTAAAGTTCCCGCGTGAAGTCGTGGAGAAGGCCATTGCCTCTGCACCAGACCATTTCAACATGTACGGCCGCACGGGAAAGGCCGTTGAAATGCGCAGCGATGGTTCGTTGACCAATTTCCTTACCTTCGGTGTCGGAACCGAAGTCACCGACTATCTCGGCAACGGGGAGTACAGGGACAGGGCAAGCACGATGAAGGATCTTGGGGAAATATGCAAGGTTGCGGATGCCCTGGACAACATCGATTGGGTGTGTGCCCCCGTCTCCGCCATGGACATGGCCGTGGAGACGGAAAAGTGCAGGGCACTGAGGGAGTGGAAGACCATATTCTCCAACCTCACGAAGCCGTTGATGGCCGACCCGGACCCGCGTTTCATCGAGGAGTATTTTGAGATGGAGGTTGCCATGTACAACGGTGACCGCGAGAGGGCGCTTAGGGAACCCGTATCCATCATGGGAAGCTGTCCGAGCAGTCCGCTCCAGCTGGACGACGGTTTCGGTGAGTTTGCCCTTAAGGCACCCAAGTATGGATTCCCGATGATGATCCTCTCGATGGCCATGGGTGCGGCATCAGCTCCCATCAACATCGCCGGCACCATCGTCGTCCACAATGCAGAGGTTCTTGCCGGAATAACTCTTGTTCAGTGCAAATATCCCGGGGCCCCTTGCTTCTATGGTTCATCCACGACCGCCTTCGACTTCGGAAGCGGTTCTGCACCTGTGGGATCCCCCGAACTGTCACTGATTAGTTCATGCGTGGCTCAGATGGGCAGGTACTATCAGATTCCCACCGTCGTAGCCGGTACATAGACCGATGCCAAGAGGCCGACCGCTCAGGCGGGTCATGAGAAGACCATCACTGGAACCCTTCCCGCGATGACCGGCGCGTCCAACATCTATGGGTCGGGAATGCTCTCCCTGGGGATGTCATTCTCCAAGGAACAGCTCGTCATCGATAATGATATCATCAAGATGATTCGCTATGCTTCTAAGGGGGTAGCAGTCGATGAAGGCACCATGGCTTACGACACGATCTGCGAGGTTGGGATAGGCAACGATTTCCTTTCCTGCAACGACACCCTCGGCCATGTGGACAACCCTTCCAAGCCCCGTGTGCTCAACCGTGATATGCGCCCCAATTGGGAGACTGACGGGAAGAAGGACACGGTCGATTACGCACACGAGATCGTGACGGACATCCTCGAGAACCATGTTCCCGAACCTCTGAGCGACTATGCACTACAGAAGTTCGACGAGATTATCGCCAGGGCCGAGGCTAGGATGGCCGAGGAAACTAAAGCTGCTGAGGCCGCCCGCGATGAATTGGAGAAGAAACAGTCCGACTCCGCCCTCTCCGTTTCTGTCGAAACGGAATCGAAGAAGGCATATGCGGTTACGGCCGATGCCGCGACCCAGGCTGATTTTGAGTCGAAGGCGCGGGAATGCGTGAATAAGTTCGATGTAAAAGGCTGTGTGGCTCTTGCGAACGATGCCATCTCCAAAGGCGTCGATCTTGTTTCCCTAATAGTCAACGGATTCACTGCCGGAATAAACGACGTCGGTAAGTTGTACGGTGAGCAGAAGGTGTATCTCCCGCAGATGATGGCCGCTGCAGCAGGAATGAACAACGCCATCGATGTGATGAAGCCATACCTTGCCGGGGACTCCACTTCCAAGTCTCTGGGTAATTTCGTCATCTGCACAATCGAGGGAGACATCCACTCCATCGGTAAGGACATCTGTGCTATCATGCTCAGCGTCGGCGGATTCAACGTTATCAACCTCGGCAGGGATGTTCCTCTCGCTGACATAGCTAAGGCTTGCGAGGACTACAACGCCATTGCCGTGGGCACATCCGCTCTGATGACCTCGACGATGGTGAATCAAAAAACACTAGAGGCGATTATGGCGGAGAGAGGCCTTAAAGGCAAATGCCTGACTAACGTGGGCGGTGCGCCCGTGTCACAGCAGTGGGCAGATGAGATAGGCGCCGACATTTATTCGGAGAATTCGTCGGTAATTGTCGAAAAGGTGGTACGCGCTCTTAAAAGCCAAGCTTAAATGACTTGCTTGATTCCTCCAACTCCCTCCCCCGGGAACGGGGGAGGGATTAAAAATGATAAATGAGTAGACTGTTCGTCTATCCATATGAAGGGAGAAAGCAGGATTGATAACGCGGAGAATCACATGATTGAGGAAAACGGAATCAAATACCTCCCCGCCGAGTACATTCTCCGCGGTAAATCCGACAATGATAATCTGTACTGGGATTCATTCCTGCCCATCTTTTTTGAGAGGATAACATATCTGATGAGGAAGGCTATGGTGGATTCGGTGGAACAGTTTGGGCTCAACAACACCCATGCGTACTGCCTCATAGCTCTCGATATCCGCGGTCCGATGACACTTAGTCAGCTGAGAACATTCCTCGATATCGACATCTCCAACATCAACCGTGCGACAAAGGTCCTTGAAAGCAAGGGGTTCATCTTTGATGACCGTGTGAGTGAGACCTCTAAGAAGTTCAAGGTCTATCTTACGGATTCCGGAAAGGAACTCGCGGACAATATTATGGTCAAGACCCAGGACCGTGTCAATGGTTACTTCAAGGGCGTGTCTAAGGAAGATGTGGATCTCGTTCGCTCGATTCTCATTAAGATTTTGTCGAATGTGGATGAGGGGCTGAAAGATTACGTGGATTCGGAGTATACCAATCCATTCTATACCTATCTCGGTACCAATCCTTATCTAGATTCGGAGATACCTAAGGACACATACATTCCGAAGGTCGTTATGGAAAAATCCTCGAAACACGATTGACTGAGTCTATGCCTGGTTTTCATACAGGTTCCGATTCATTCCTCGGCTCTGGAATCCTTCTCTGCGAAAGCGAATCTCTGCCTGTGCCCGTCCTTCGATGATTCCCGGACGTATCCTTTCTCAATCAGGGTGTGCATCTCGTTCCGGACGGTCTGCGTCGACACCCCCAGCTTGGCCGTTATCTCGTAGATGTCCTGCGGTATGTCGGAATTCATCAAGGATACGAGGATATCGGCCTGCCTCTGGGTGAGATTGTCCGTATCCATCAGGTCCCTCACGCGCCTGCGCTCGTCGATCTTCTTCCTCAGATATCCGGAGAATGTATCGACGGCCGACATCAGCATCTTCAGGTTGTAGTCGATGAAGTAAGTCACGTCGTTCCCGTCGGTCTCGCTCAGCCGGTACGCCTCCTCGTATCCGCCCTTGTGTTCCCTGATCTCCTTCGAGATCGACAGGTATCCCATGACGGAGTACCCTTTCTTCATGGTGTACCAGTAGAACAGCGACCTGGAGATGCGCCCGTTGCCGTTCATGAAGGGATGGATGAACGCCATGATGAAGTGGATGAGGATTCCTTTGATCACCGGGTGGATGTATTCACTGTCGTCGTTTGCGAATCTGCACAGGTCCCCGATCATCGGTTCGATCATCTCATGGGGGACCGGTTCGTAGTAGATTTCACCCGTCAGGATGTCCCTGACGGCGATGGAATCGTCCCTGCGGAATTCTCCCTCGAATCCACGGGACTCGAGGGTGTCCTCGGTTATGATGCCGTGCAGTTCACTTATGAGCTCCGGTGACAGTTCCCTGTCGAGATTCGATCTGATGAACTCCATTGCCCGGTAGTTGTTCAGGATCATCTTCTCCGATGTGTTCCTGGGGGCCGTGTTGTTCCGAAGCATCCTTTTCGCTTCTTTCGTGGTGGAGACCGCACCCTCCATCTGACTCGATGCGATGGATTCCTCCATCATGGAACTCACCGATAGGGTCACCTTCCTTTTCTCGTCGAAACCCTCTATCGGAATTATGTCGGAAGAAAGTGCCAGATCTATTTCGTGAAGGGGTTCCAGGAATCTGTCGGGTATGTTGTAGGTCATCGACAGGCCCTCCAACTCCACCTTCCTGCAGGTGCTAGCCCGGATGGTCCTCATCAGATACCACAGGCTTTCGCGGCCGTAATCTCCGCAGTCGTAGTACCGGAGTCTGTCCCAATGGAGGTACTTTTCGTTGTATTCCCTGGCGAGCTCCAACGATCTGGAATCGTTCAATATGTTCGTATTAGGTTTGAGTTCGGACAGGCCGGGGGATTTCTGCGGCCTCCTCATGTTTTTCATTATCGCAGAACTTATAAAAAATAATTTTTTTGAAGTTTGAAGTTCTTTGAAGTTGTTCGTGCATTCGTTTCAAACATAGGATACCAGCGTGTTGGTCCGGGATAGGTGACCACCGTGTTGATGACGGAATAGGTTACCAGCGTGTTGGTGGAGAATCTTCCCGGGGTGTTTGCCCCCCAATGTGCCTGGAACGGCCCGGGTGGCCGCGATGGGAACGGAGGGACTTACCTACCTGCGGCATGCCGATTTTGCCCCTGGGCCGAGGTAGGTGCCCTACCCGGCATCCGAACCCCCGGAAAAACCCCCTGCGGAGGCATCGGACCGTCATGTCATCAACACGGTGGTAACCTATGCCGTGATGAGAAAAAAGGGGCCGGTCACCCGGCCCATTGGTGTTTACTGGACGGGTTCCCACTTGGCGAGCTCGTTGACCTTCGAGAGCGTGGAGCCCCTGTTGATCTCGGCGCGGGTGCGGGTCTCGTGCTCGTGGACGTCCAGGGCGCGGTTGGCGACCTCGACGGCCTCCTCCTTGGGGACCACGATGAGCCCGGATTCGTCGCCGATTATCCAGTCGCCGGTACGGACCCTCTGTCCGCCCACGGTGATCTCGATGCCGATGCCTCCCCATCCCTTCGCCTCGCCGGCGCAGGGCACGGCGGTCCTGGCGAACGCGGGGAAGTCGAGGTCGATGATGTCGTCGATGTCCCTGATGGCGCCGTCGATGACTATGCCCTTCACGCCCATCTGCATGGCGGAGTTGCTGGCGAGTTCTCCCCACACCGCCATGGGTGCCCCTCCGACATCGACCACGATGACGTCGCCGGGTTTGGCGAGGTCGATGGCTTCCACGGGCTTTCCCCAGTCTCCGTTGGCGGTCTGCACGGTGAGCGCCCGCCCGACCAGTTTTGCCCTGTGCTTGATGTAGGGGTGGAGTCCGAAGATGATTCCCTTCTTGTGATAGGCATCGGAGATGTTGCAGGTCGAGACCTTGGAGAAGGCCTCGAAGAGCTGGTCCTCGGTGTACTTCTTGGCGATGGTCTCGGGGATCTCGACGCCCTTCATGGCGTCCTTGATCGCCTTGGCGGAGGCCTTGATGTCATCGGTCTTGGTGATGGCCCCGCCGACGATGATGTCGTAGGCCCCGGCCTCGACGTATTCCCTCACGGTCTCGGTGGTTATCCCGCCGGCGACGGCCACCGGCACGTCCGTCTTGGAGACGATCTCCCTGAGGATGTCGACAGGTGCGCTCTCGCCCCTCATCTGGGAGTCGATGCCCATATGGAGGCAGATGATCTCCACCCCCAGCTTGGCGACCTGGAGCGCGCGCTCGACCTTGTTGGGTACGTTGATCATGTCCACCATGACCCCCGCTCCGTACTTCTTGCCGCATTCGACGGCCTCGGAGATGGTGGCGTCGTCGGCGAGTCCGAGGACGGTGACGATGTTCGCGCCGGCCTTGGCCATGATCTCGACCTCGAACGCACCGGTGTCCATGGTCTTGGTGTCCGCGATGATGCGGTGTCCGGGGAATCTCCTCTTCATGGTGCGGACGGCCTCCGCGCCCTCGCTCTTGATCAGGGGTGTACCCACCTCTACCCAGTCGGCTCCTCCGGCGACCGCCTCATCGGCGATACCTATGCTGCGGGAGAGCTGCATCATGTCCAATGCTACCTGCAGGACGGGCTCCATGAGGTTTCGATGGCCAATCACGTATAAAGAATTGAAGAAAGCCGCTCAGCTCGCCCGTCAATCATCAGTGTTCAGCTCGAAAAAACGTTCATCATCGCGGCATGCGCTGAGAGGGGATGATGGTATAATGGGTTTTCCGCCGAATCTGTCAATCCGTCCGCAGAGACCGTACAATATGCCCGTATGAACCTCATTATCCTATGATGATAACAATTTAATCTGACATGCGTGGTCCCCGCACCAACACAGGCGGTAAACCGATGTCGTCCGATGTTAAAAGCAATGATAACAAACCGCTCAACCTCCTGCTGATCGCCCTCGCGGCCGTCGGCGGCGTCCTGGCGATAGTCTCGCTGTTCGTCTACTGGGTTGACATCTGCACCGTATTCAGCTATTCCTTCTTCGAGATCCCCTACACCATGAAGGCCACCGCCATCAAGGTCGTCGAGGGAAGCACCGACATCCCCGATGACTGGCACATCTACACCCCCGTCATCGCGGGCGTCTGCGCCATCCTCGGCACCGTCATCTTCGCCGTGAGCTGTTTCGTCCGCAAGGGCTCCCGTGCGCTCGCCGCGTGTGTCGTCATCCTCGGTGTCGGATGCATTGTGTCCGCCCTCACGTTCTCCGCCTGGACCTTCGATGTGACCTACGACGTTCCCGACGAGGTCGGAGCCGCTGTTAACGGTCTCGCCGCCGCCCTCGCCGGAGGTGACATCCCCACCGCCAGCGCGATCATCACGCAGCTCGGCCTCGACCCCGCCGTCGTCCTCCCCCAGATCTCCTCGATGCCCCCGGAGCAGATGGCCGCTACCGTCGCCGAGCTCCAGCCCGGGAACACCGTGGTCGTCGGTGAGATGCACGTCATCGACGTCGTCGCCATCGGATACGACCTCTGCCTCATCGGCGGCGTGCTCGTCACCATCGCCGGATGCATCGGCGTCTTCCGCTCCAAGGAGTGATCAAACACCAGCCGCCCGGACCCCGGGCGGCATCCCTTCTCCGATGCTCACTTTCATATCCCAATGACGGGATACCTCGGACATGGAAGACTCCGCTCCCGCTTACAAGTGCTTCGAGGGCATGAAGGTCAGGAACATCATCCGCTACCTCGACCAGTACATGGACTGCGACGCCATGTTCGAGCTCGCCTACCGCAACTTCTTCGGTGTCAGGAAGAGACCTGACAAGAGGAAGGCTCTCTACTGGTTCTACAACTCCGCCATCCTCGGCAACGAGATGGCCATGTACATGCTCGGAACCATGTACGCCTCCGGAGAGGGCTGCCGCCCCGACGTGATGGAGTCCGCCTACTGGTTCGCGCAGGGTGCGGAGGCCGGCCACGCGGCATCCATGAACTCCCTCGCCATCATGTACGCCGAGGGCATCGGCGTCGAGCAGAGCGACGAGGAGGCCCTCGCCCTCTGGGAGAAGGCCGCCGCCGCAGGCTCCGAGGAGGCCGCCGCCAACATCAAGATCATGCGCGGCGAAGCCCCCGAGTGATCAGAAACCCGAATAATTCTCAATCCGGGGCCTCCGCCCCGGATAAAATATTAACAATCCGTCCGTGTTGGTGCATCCATGGCAAAAGAGAAGAAGGACGCGAAGAAGACCATGGTCCTCTTCGTGGACCGTTTGAACGACCTGCCCTCGCAGCTGGGGGAGTACTACACCAAGAAACTCTACCCCGACCTCTACCAGGTCTACAGTGCGGGGCCCAAGAAGGACATGGTCGACTGCGACCTGCTCTCCGTCATGTACGTCCAGGGGGACGACCTCCGCTACCAGTTCTCCAAGGATTTCTTCGACACGGAGCATCTCCCCGAGGGGGAGCCCTACGATTACGTCATCTACACCCAGAAGGACGTCTTCGACGAGCTCGCCCACAAATCCCCCTGGCAGGGCCGCCAGATCCTCGCCCACATGGGCACCCGCGAGGAGTTCAAGTGCACCGACGACGCGGAACTCGCCGACGAGCTCAGGGCGATGGCCGAGCGTGTGCGCAAGTGGGTCAAGGAGAACATGGACGACCCCGAGAAGCTCAAGGCCCTGGTCTCCGCATGATCCCGGTCTACGTTGTCGACCTCGACGGCGGCGACCCCAAGAAGTGCACCGGCAAGAGGATGGAGAAGTTCGGCCTCGGGAGGTCGGTCTCCGTCCGCGGGGTCCCTCCCGGTGCGATCGTGCTCTCCGCCAATGGCAATCAGATCCTCTCCCCCGCGGATGCGAAGAAGGCCCGCAGGGGGGTCGCGGTCCTCGACATGACATGGACGAACATCGACCAGGAGCCGCACATGCGCGGGGTCCTCCTCCGCCGCCTCCCGTACCTCCTCGCCTCCAACCCCGTCAACTGGGGGAAACCGTGGCAGCTGAACTCCGCCGAGGCCGTCCTCGCATCCCTCCTGATCATGGGTTTCGACGAGCAGGCCGATCTCTTCATGCCCCGTTTCAACTGGGCCCCGGAGTTCGTCAACCTCAACCGCTCCCTCCTGGAGGCATACCGCGCCGCGGACGGCCCCGAGGAGGTCGAGAGGATACAGAACGATTACATCGAATCCATCATCAAAGAGTGATCTGGCTCTTTTCAAATCATTCTTTTTCTCCCGGATGGTCTTCCTCGCGCGCACACTTACGCGCGGGCATTTTATTTTATACGGACCGACCATAGCGTGGTTGCTATGTCGGACGACCTGCTGCCTATGATATGGGAGGCACTCGGGACGGACCGCGTCACCACCGCGGAGGCCGCCAAGAGGCTTGAGGATGTCTTCAAGTACAGGTGTCCGGACGACCTCGCCAAGACCCTCAGCCGCTACCGCCGCGAGGGTCTGATCAAAGGCAGGGTCTCGTTCGAGGATGGGGGATGGATATGGTGGGCGGACGATGAGTGCCGCTCCCGTGGCCAAGGGGATAGAGATGACCGAATACACCGATGCAGAGATCACTAAGTTCTGGGAGGACCTGTTCTCCAGGGAGGACTACCGCAAGCAGCTTTCCGAGCTGGCGGCCGCGTTCCCGGACAAGCGCAGTTTGTATGTCGATTACTTCGACATAGACAACGTCGACAAGGACTTCTCCAGTCTCGTAATCACCTCCCCCGACCGCTGCCTCAAGCTCGGAACCAAGGTCGTCATCGATTATTCCGAGAAGTTCTCCACCAATCTCTATCGCGTCAATCTCAGGGTCAAGCACCTCCCCTACGACGTCAAGGTGGAGATCCGCAACATCCGCGCCAGGCACCTGAACACCCTGGTTGCGGTCGACGGTCTCGCCCGTAAGGTCACCGTGGTGAACCCCAAGGCCATCAACGCCCGTTTCACCTGCGCCAAATGCGGCCAGGAGATATGGGTCCCCCAGCGCGGTACCCTCCTCTCCCGCCCCATCGCATGCCCCAACCCCGCTACCACCTGTAACAAGACCGCCAACAACTTCATCCTCGACGAGGTCAACACCGTGTACCTCGACTCCCAGTTCGTGGAGATTCAGGAGAGTCCCGACGGTCTCCGCGGGGGACAGCAGCCCGAGAGGAAGACCTGCTACATCGATGACGACCTCTGCGGTGTCATCACCACCGGAAACCGCATCACCGTCAACGCCATCGTGCGCTCCAAGGAGAAGAAGGAGAACGACAGGACCACCCTCTTCGAGACCTGCCTCGAGGTCGTATCGGTGGAGTTCGAACAGCACGAGTACGAGGAGATCCAGATCACCGACGAGGACGAGGTCATGCTCAAGGAGATGAGCAAGGATCCGCTCCTGTTCGAGCACCTCGCCCAGTCGATATCCCCCACCATCCACGGCCTCAACGAGGTCAAGGAGGCCATCACCCTCCAGATGTTCGGCGGATGCCACAAGGACAACGGCAACGGTTCCGAGGTCCGCGGGGACATCCACATCCTGCTCATGGGCGACCCCGGTGTCGCCAAATCGCAGCTACTGCGTTACACCGCCAGTCTCGCCCCGCGCTCCATATTCGCGTCGGGTAAGAGTGCTTCCGGCGCCGGCCTCACCGCTGCGGTTGTCAGGTCCGACGAGTTCGGGGACGGCCGCTGGAATCTCGAGGCCGGAGCCCTCGTTCTCGCCGATAAGGGTCTCGCCTGCATCGACGAGTTCGACAAGATGACCCTGGAAGACCGTTCCGCTCTACATGAGGCGATGGAGAGCCAGAGGATATCCTTCGCCAAGGCCGGGATCACCGCCGTCCTCCAGTGCCGCTGTTCGATCCTGGCGGCGGCCAACCCCAAGGAGGGAAGGTTCGTCCGCACCAGCAAGTTCGTCTCACAGATCGACCTCCCGCCCGCACTCATCTCCCGTTTCGACCTCATCTTCGTCCTCACCGACGAGTCCGACAAGGACAAGGACCGCAAGCTCGCGGACTTCATCGTCGGGGTGCACCAGAGGGGTGAGCTCAACAATATCGGCGGTGCCGAGGCTCAGGTGGAGGGCGTCGATGTGGCGGCCGTCATGGAGAAGACCGACAAGTACGTCCCCTACTTCGAGAGGGACGTCATCCGCAAGTACATCTCATACGCCAAGCGCATCACCCCCTACATGACCGACGATGTCAAGAAGGACATCGTCGACAAGTACGTCCAGATCCGCGGACTAGGCGGCGACGGGAAGATCACCATCACCGCCAGGGCCCTGGAGGGTCTCGTCAGGCTTGCCGAGGCCTCCGCCCGCATGAGGCTCAGCGCCAAGGTGGAGAAGGTGGACAGCGACAGGGCGATCAGGCTCTTCGAGTACTACCTCAGCTGCATGGCCGACGAGAACGGAAACCTCGACTACGACCGCTTCGCCAACACCATGGATTCCAACGACCGCAACGTCAACCAGGTGGTCGAGAAGATTGTGAAATCCAAGGGCAAGGAGGGTATGTCGGCCCTGGACATCATCGATGAAGCCGGGCGCCTGGGATGGGACAGGGCGGATGTCGAGAATGCCATCCAGTTCCTCCGCAACAACAGCCTCCTGTACGTCTCCACCGGCGGGATCTACAAGGCGGTGAACTGATGTTCTGCCTCCGTATCCACAGGCATCCCGACGAGGTCATCCTCGCCGTCTGCGACGAGTCGGTCCTGGGACAGACTTTCAGGGGCGACGGCCTCAAGATCGAGGTGAGCGAGGGATTCTACGGAGGGGACATAGTCTCCGAGGAGGAGGTCCGCAACGCTTTCCGCAACTTCACCATGCTCAACATAGTCGGCAACGAGATCGTCGAGTTCGCCATCGCGGAGGGCATTATCCATCCGGACAACGTCATCGTCATCGGCGGTATCAAGCATGCTCAGGCGGTGATGATGTGAGGTTCTGCGTGGAGTGCGGGAAGGATGTGGAGAACACCGTACACGGCATGTGCATGGACTGCTTCCTCAGGGACAGGAAGCTCCTCTCCCTCCCCGATCACGTGGATCTCGAGACCTGCACGGAGTGCGGGCAGTTCCATTTCCACGGCGACTGGCTCTCCCTTGCCATGGACAAGGCGATCCGCCAGTCCGCCCGCGAGGCGCTCACCTGCGTGAAGGAGGGACGCATCACCCATACCGCCTATGACATCGACCCCCGCGACGAGTACAACTATCTCGTGACCCTCACCTGCGACATAGACATCGAGGGTTTCAGCACGCAGGGTGCCGCCTCCACCATCGTCCGCGTCAAGAACACCGTCTGCCGCATCTGCTCCCGCCGCACCGGGAACTACTACGAGAGCATCCTTCAGGTGAGGGGTTCCGGAAGGGTATTGGACCCCGACCTGCAGGACAGGGCGCTTGCCAGGGTCGAGAGGCTGGTCGACGATGCCGCGATGACCGATGCGAACGCGTTCATCACCAAGATGGAGATCGTCCCCGGCGGCGTCGACGTGTACCTCTCGCTCATCGCCCTCGGCAGGGCCTGCTGCAAGGACCTCGCCGACATGTACTGTGCGGAGACCGACGAGTCCTCCAAGCTCGTGGGGCAGACCCGCGACGGTCTCGACATGTACCGCGTTTCGTACCTTGTGCGTCTCCCCGAGTTCGAGGTGGGGGACATCGTGACCTTCCGCAAGAAGTACTACATGCTCAAGAGGGTGTCCTCTCAGGGCGGCAGGCTCGTTTCCATGAAGGATTTCAGGGAGCTTCCCGTCAAGAGACAGGACATGCCCGAGGTCAAGGTATTCGCGAAACGTTCGGAGGCGAGGGAGGCCGTTGTCGTCTCCACCTCCGACAAGGAGATCCAGGTCATGGACCCGTCGACCTACGAGACGATAGACCTGAGGATCCCCATGTATTCCGAGGTCGGCGAGACCGTCCCCGTAATCAGCATCGAGGACGTCCTCTATTACGTCCCCCCGCTGAAATGAGGTGTCCGTATGGTAGTCAAACTTCCTGAGACAAGACAGCAGATCGTCGAGAACATCATCCGCCTCGCCAACACCAGGCTCCCCGGAGACATCATCTGGGCGCTCGAGGCGGCATCCGAGTGGGAGAGCAATCCCGCGGCCGCCTCCCAGCTGGGCGCGATCTTGGAGAACGTGAAGAAGGCCGAGGTTCTGGCACGCCCTATGTGTCAGGATACCGGGATACCCATCTTCTGGGTCAGGGGGAGGATCGACCCCGCCATATCCGCGGACATCGCCGCAGCCATCGAGAACTGCACCCGCAACATCCCGATGCGCCCCAACACCGTCAACGTCATCTCCCGTCATAACAACGGGAACAACCTCGGGAAGGGCATGCCCGAGATCCACTACATCCCCACATCCGACGATTTCACCGAAATCGGCGTGATGCTGAAGGGCGCGGGTTCCGAGAACATGACCCGCCTGAAGATGCTCAACCCCTCCGACGGCATGGCCGGCGTGAAGGATTTCATCATCGATTCGGTCCTGGACGCCGCCGGCCGCCCGTGCCCTCCCGGCATAATCGGCATCGGCATCGGCGGAACGGCCGACCACTGCGTCTCGATGGCCAAGGAGGCCCTCATGGAGCCTCTGGACCATGAAGAGGAGGACGACGAGCTGAGGCAGCTGGAGGAGGACCTGTTCGTGGAACTCAACCAGTCCGGACTCGGACCGATGGGCCTCGGCGGCGATACCACCGTTCTCGGAGTCAAGGTCCGCCGCGCCGATTGCCACACCGCATCCCTCCCGGTATGCGTCAACATGGGCTGCTGGGCGACCAGGAGGGCTTACGTGAAGATCACCGACAATGAAGTCTCGTATTCCCAGGGGATGATCCTTTGAAGCCCATAACCTCGCCTCTCAGCGTCGAGGACGTCCGTTCCCTCAAGCTGGGGGAGATTGTCTGCATCTCCGGGCCCGTCGTCACCGGCAGGGACGAGGTCCACATCCGTGCCCTGGAGTACCTCGACGAGGGCAAGGAGGTCCCCGCCTGCCTGAAGAACGCGGTCATCTACCACTGCGGCCCCATCATGAGGCAGCTCGATTCCGGGAAATGGGGAGTCGTGGCCGCCGGTCCCACCACCAGTGCCAGGATGAACTCCCTCGAACCCCGTTTCATAAGGGAGTTCGGGATTCGTGCCGTCATCGGTAAAGGCGGCATGAGCCAGGAGACGGTGGATGCCATGAAGGAGACCGGCTGCGTCTACCTCGCCGCCACCGGCGGTGTCGCGGTTTCCTATGCCGAAGGACTCGGCATCAGCAAGGGCTGTGAGTGGGAGGACCTCGGCATGGCGGAGGCCCTGTGGATGTTCGACGTGAACCGCCTCGGTCCCCTCGTCGTGGCCATCGATGCCGACGGCAACAGTCTCTACTCGCAGGTCAACGAAAGGGTATCCAAGAACCGTGCCGCGAAGAAGGAGTGATCATTCCTCTTCGAGGCGGGGCTCCAGGTGTCCCGAGAACATCAGGTATGAGACCATCACGAGGATGACACCGATCACCACTCCGATGATCATCATGAAGTGGCTGAAGTTCATGCCGAAGAAGTCCTGTTCCTCCTTGACCGACATCTCCACGTTCTTGCCGTCGTTCAGTCCCTTGGTGATGTGAGTGGTGGATTCGTATTCCTCGAATCCGCCTACCTTTATCTCGATCTCGTAATCGCCGATGACCACGTTGGTGAACGTCGCCACGCCGTTCTCCTTGGACTCCTCGATGTATTTGTCGGAGGAATCGACGGATGTCAGAGTGACGGTCGCGCCCTGGAGAGTGTTCCCGTTGGAATCGTACACGGTGAACGACACGGTGCCCGTGGAGCCGGCGACGAGGATCGGGAACGATTCGGGAAGGGTGTATGACCTGACGCCGTCGACCACTGTCGACTGGAACTCGTAGTTGTTGATCCCGAGGGAGGTGTTAACGCCCTTGATGCTGAACACCAGGGAACCGTCCTGGGTGGAGGTCCCGAAGTACAGCAGGTCGGACAGGATGGAGTATCCCTTCTTGTCCTCGGGGTCGATGGAGAGTGTGAGGTTGTACAGGCTGCAGGGGGCGAACGTGAACTTCCCGTCGACTCCCGTCACGGTCGACAGCACATCCGTGGTGAGCGTGTCGGCGCTAAGGTTGAGTTTGGTTCCGGCGAGGGGCGTGTTCCCGTCGCTGTTGAGCTCCATCAGGTATGCGGTGAAGGAGATCTTGGTCATCGTGACCGGAAACGCGGTGATGTCGTAGTTGTTATCCACGTCGGGCGTCAGGTCGGAAAGGTTCAGGTCGTATGTCCCGTCCTTGTTGTCCGTGAACATCGCGGGCACATTCGTCACGGCCATCCCCTGGATGTAGAACGTCGCCGTGAGGTCGGTGACGGATTCCAGGTCCGTGATCTTGAAGGACCCGTCGGCTGCCGTCGTGTCCGGGTGGGACGAGATGGTGACCCTTACGCCCTCGATGCCGTTTCCGCCCGAATCCTGGACCATTCCTTCGACAGAATATGTTACATCCGCGTCGGAGCCGGGCATCACGCAAACGAATGCCGCAGCGAAAAAGACTGCTGCGATGATTGCGGCGGCTGTGGCGTACCCGTTCATGACCTGTCATCGTTCCCGCGGTTAAATATTATTGTCGCGCACGGGCGCGGAACGAGGGCTCTCCGACATAAGTCGGATCCCTTCGATACGCGCCATAATCGTTCAAACAGGGGTTGCCGTGCTGATGATTTCGTTAACACGCACTGATGATTTTTTATTATCTTAAGTTGGACAGTTGACTTTTCGATTTGAGACTCGTTTTGGAAATTTTGCTCTTCACATTTTGCTGTCCAATGGA
>SUSU01000016.1 GCA_015063225.1 Thermoplasmata archaeon
CCATTCGCCTGTGCCAGCATTGGCTTTCAGGTTATCGTCAGAATCGCCTACGGGGCTGCTCTCGGAGGTGCAGAAGGGGACGACGGTCTTTCCGGTGAAGTCCACGGATTCCACGAGCGTGTCCATGATGCGGGGCTCGATGTAATCCCAGATCGGATATCCGAGGAAGATTACATCGTAGGACGAGATGTCCGGGATGGAGACGATTTCGGGACGGGACGCGGGGTCATTCTGTTCTATGTGGGCGCGGTTGCCCTCCTCCCACTCGGTGTCCTGTTCCGTGTACGGCACGGCGGCCTCGATCCTCAGAAGTGTAGAACCGGTCATCTCGGCGAGCTTCTTGGCGACCTCGTCGGTGTGCCCGGTGTACGAGAAATACAGGACAGCAGATTTGCTGACGTCGACGGGATCGACGGGTCCGTCGTATTCTTGTTTATCGTCGTTGTTCATGAGAACGTATGCGGCGGCACCGACCGCAACACATGCGATCGCGGCCACTGCTATTATCAGGATCTTCCTGTCCATGTGTTTCCCTGATTAAACCAATAATTCACCTTATTTCTACTTTTCAGCCTTCAATTTCGGTCGAAAAATGGTTTTTTACAGATAATTTCCTATAATAGGTTTTAATCATTTTAGACATTTGGTAATAAATTTATGATATTTTGGAATTTTTATATAATTATCAATTTATAACTCGATTTTTATTAGACAAATATCTAATTACAATGAGTTTAAACAGTCAAATAATCGTACCACGGGAAAACATTATTAATAAACAGCCGATGAGCAACCATGGCCAACAGCAGGCTCAAGGCAGTGGAGAAAGCCTTCGAACACCAACCGATCGTCGCAACACCTCCCGCTCCCGCAACCTCGGAGTACTACGGATGCATGGTTTTCGACAGGAAGAACATGAGGGGATACCTCTCTTCCGACATCCGCAGGGCCATCTACGAATCAATCGAACAGGGGAAGACCCTCGACCGCGACGTCGCCGAACAGGTCGCGGCCGGCATGAAGAGGTGGGCCATGGACATGGGCGCCACCCACTGCACCCACTGGTTCCAGCCCCTCACTGGCGGCACCGCCGAGAAGCACGACTCCTTCGCAGACCCCTACGGGAAGGGGGAGAGCATCGAGGTCTTCTCCGGGAAACAGCTGTGCCAGCAGGAGCCCGACGCCTCCTCCTTCCCCTCCGGAGGACTGAGGAACACCTTCGAGGCCCGCGGTTACACCGCATGGGACCCCTCCTCCCCCGCATTCATCCTCGGGGACTGCCTCTGCATCCCTACCGTATTCATCTCCTACACCGGCGAGGCCCTCGACTTCAAGACCCCCCTTCTCAAGTCGGACTCCGCCGTCTCCAAGGCAGCCGCCGACCTCCTCGCCTACTTCGGGATCAAGAACGACCCCGTCTCCTCCTATCTCGGCTGGGAGCAGGAGTACTTCCTCGTGGATTCCGAGCTCTACGCCCAGAGGCCCGACCTCATCATGGCCGAGAGGACCCTCATCGGCCACAACTCCGCCAGGAACCAGCAGCTCGACGACCACTACTTCGGATCCATCCCCCCGAGGGTGGTGGAGTTCATGAAGGACCTGGAGTTCGAGTGCTATAAGCTCGGAATACCCGTCAAGACCAGGCACAACGAGGTCGCCCCGAACCAGTTTGAGATCGCCCCCGTCTACGAGAAATCGAACCTCGCCATCGACCACAACCTCCTACTCATGAGCCTCATGCGCTCCATCGCCGAGAGGCACGGTTTCAAGGTCCTCCTCCACGAGAAGCCCTTCGAGGGCGTGAACGGTTCCGGCAAGCACTGCAATTGGTCCCTCGCCACCGATTCCGGCATCGGACTGATGTCCCCCGGTAAGAACAGCACCGAGAACCTCAGGTTCCTCTGCTTCATGGCAAACACGCTCAAGGCCGTCTACGACAACAACGCCCTCCTCAAGGCCTGCGTCATGACCGCCACCAACGCCCACAGGCTCGGCGCCAACGAGGCCCCTCCCGCCATCATCTCCTCCTTCCTCGGGGAACAGGTCTCCAAGGCCTTCGAGGAACTCCTCAGTTCCGAGGATATGGTGGAGATCTCCGACAAGAGGGGATTCAGCCTGGGCATCCCGCAGATCCCCCAGCTCCTGCTGGACAACACCGACAGGAACAGGACCTCTCCATTCGCTTTCACCGGGAACAGGTTCGAGTTCAGGGCCGTCGGCTCCAGCGCGAACTGCTCCTCCGCGATCACCGTCCTCAACACCATCATGGCCCACCAGCTTAAGGTGTTCAAGGCCGCCGTCGACGCCAGGATAGCCAAGGGCGAGAAGCCCCTCAAGGCCATACTCGACGAGACCCGCGAGACCTACCGCTCCGCACAGACCATCTGCTTCGACGGCAACGGTTACTCCGACGACTGGAAGAAGGAGGCCAAGAAGAGGGGGCTCGACTGCGAGACGTCCCCGCCCCTGTGCTTCGATTCCTACCTCTCCTCCCAGTCCGTCATGGTCTATTCCGAAGCCGGGGTGATGACCGAGGAGGAGCTCGAGGCCCGCACCGAGATCAAATGGGAGATCTACTGCAAGAAGATCGACATCGAGGTACGCATCCTCGCCGACCTCACCGAGAACCACATCCTCCCCGTCGCCACGAGGTACGAGAACGTCCTCCTCGACAACGTCACCAAGATGAAGGCCATCTTCTCCGAGGAAGAGTTCCGCACTATCGCGGACAGCGAAATCGCCACCATCCGCGATATCGCCCTCCACATGAACGAGGCCCGCAAGCTCATCATCGAGATGGAGGACACCGCGGACAAGGCCGCCGCCTCCAAGGATGCGAGGAAGAGGGCCGTCGCCTACCACGACAAGGTCGTCCCCTTCCTCGACAATGTCAGGAAGCACGTCGACGCCCTCGAGATGATCGTGGACGACGAGATGTGGCCGCTGCCCAAGTACCGCGAGCTCCTGTTCATCCGCTGAGGGGTTCTCCGCTAATTCGTGGGTTCCTGATTCCGCAGCATACGGCTTCCGTATGGATGGGAGGGGTGTCCCCCCCCCTGCCTCGGGGTTTGGAGTAAGGCACTTGCGGTGAAACCGAGCCTGTGAGGGCAGAGGGCCTCATCCTCCCTTTCGGGAGTCCGCCCTCCGAACAGGTCACGGCCTCCGGGAACAGTCGTCCCGTATTGCCTTTCAATCTTCAATAATAGTATGCGTTGCCAGTATATAATACATACAATGTTATATCCGTTAATATCAGAAATGAATTACTGGCTCATTCAATCATCATAGATCCTTGATGGAATCCTTCATACTTTTCACGAACTCTCCGACCGGTCCGGCGGAGTCGCGTCCGTGGGCGGCGATTATCTTGATTATCCCGCTGCCGACGATGGAACCGTCCGCGAACGAGGCCATGCGTCTGCACTGCTCGGGATTTGAGATGCCGAACCCTATGGCGCAGGGGACGTCGGTGTTCGCCCTTATGTTTGCGATGATCGGTGCGAGGTCGGTGTCGATGCTGTTCCTCGTTCCGGTGACGCCGAGCGAGGATACGACGTAGATGAATCCCGTCGCTTCCTTGGCGATCATGGCGATCCTGTCGGCTGATGTCGGAGCGATCATGGAGACGAGGTCCATGCCGTATTGGGAGCAAACCGACTTGAATTCCGTGCTTTCCTCGTAGGGTACGTCGGGAAGGATAAGTCCGCTTATTCCCGCCTCGCTCGCTCTTTTGCAGAATCTCTCGATTCCGTAGTGGAAAACGACGTTCGCGTAGGTCATGTAGACCATGGGGACTCTGACATTCTCCCTCAGTTCCCTGGTGAATTCGAATATTTCATCGGTGGTGATGCCGTTGTCGAGCGCCCGCTTGTCGGCCTCCATGATGACGGGTCCCTCGGCCGTGGGGTCGGAGAACGGTATGCCGAGCTCAATCAGGTCTGCACCCGCTTCAACAGCCGCCCGTACGACCTTCCCGGTGGTCTCCAGGTCGGGGTCGCCGCAGGTGATGAAGGCGATGAACGCCTTGCCGTGGTCGAATGCTTTGGCGATCTCACTCATGGATGTCCTCCCCCCTGTATCTGGCGATGGCCGCGACGTCCTTGTCCCCGCGTCCGGACACGGTGACGACGATGATCTTGTCCTTGTCCATGGTCGGGGCGACCTTCATGGCATAGGCGAGCGCATGGGAGGATTCGATGGCGGGGATGATGCCCTCGCATCTCGAGAGGTATTCGAAGGCCTGCACGGCCTCCTCATCAGTTACAGCGACGTATCTCGCCCTCTTGATGTCGGCGAGCCATGCGTGTTCCGGTCCGATTCCGGGATAGTCGAGACCTGCAGAGATGGAGTAGACGGGTGCTATCTGACCGAACTCGTCCTGACAGAAATAGGACTTCATCCCATGGAAAATACCCACAGAGCCAGTATTCATTGTTGCGGCCGTTTCGGGGGTATCGATACCCTTGCCTGCGGCCTCTGCTCCGACCAGTTCCACCTGTTCGTCCTTGATGAAATCGTAGAACGTGCCGATGGCGTTGGAACCTCCCCCGACACAGGCGATGAGCATGTCCGGGAGGCGCCCCTCCTTCTCCATCATTTGTTCCCTGATCTCCTTCCCGATGACGGATTGGAAGTCGCGGACGATCGTGGGGAAGGGGTGCGGACCCATCACGGATCCGAGGCAGTAGTGGGTGTCGGCGATGCGCGAGGTCCATTCCCTCATGCATTGGGAGACGGCGTCCTTGAGGGTTCCTGTACCTGTGGATACACCCCTTACCTCGGCCCCGAGCAGGCGCATGCGGTAGACGTTGAGCTTCTGGCGCTCCATGTCCTCAACGCCCATGTAGACGAGGCATTCCATCCCCATGAGGGCCGCTGCGGTAGCGGTGGCGACACCGTGCTGTCCGGCGCCGGTCTCGGCGATGAGACGGGTCTTACCCATCTTCTTGGCCAGGAGTGCCTGTCCGAGGACGTTGTTGATCTTGTGTGCGCCGGTGTGGTTGAGGTCCTCCCTCTTGAGGTAGATCTTGGCGCCGCCGAGGTCCTTGGTCATCTTCTCGGCGAAGTAGAGCCTGCTCGGCCTGTTGGCGTACTCCCTGAAGAGGTCGGCGAGCTCCTGTTTGAACTCGGGGTCGTCCTTGTACCTGTTGTAGGCTTCCTCCAGCTCTATGACGGCGTTCATGAGGGTCTCGGGGATGTACTGTCCCCCGTATTCGCCGAACCTTCCGTGACTGTTATCGCTCATGATACCGCATTCCCTGTCTGCCTTTCTGACGGCTTCTATGAACCTCTGCATCTTGGTCTCGTCCTTAACACCGTCGGTCTCGATGCCCGAACTGACGTCCACGGCCATGGGATGTACCCTGCAGATGGCCTCGCCGACGTTATCGGCATCGAGTCCTCCCGCCAGTATGAAGGGTCTCTTCACTCCGGACAGGATGTCCCAGTCGAACGTCTTCCCCTCTCCTGCGCCGGCATCGAACATCAGGTAGTCCGCACAGGTCTTCTCGGCTTCCACGGCTTCCTCTTTCGTGGTTACCTTGAACGCCTTGATGACCGGGAGGCCGGTACGTTCCTTCACCTCGCGGACGTATCCCTCGTCCTCGTCGCCGTGGAGTTGGATCATGTTCAGGGCTCCGGTCTCGAGGACGTAGAGGATGTACGATATCGGCTGGTTCCTGAAAACTCCCACCGACGGGATACCCTCTACGTTGCAGCTGATGTTCACGGCGGTGTCGCGATCGACGGCGCGCCTGCTTGAGGGTACGAATACCATCCCGTAATAATCGACAGGACTCTTGTTCAGTTTCACCGTGTCGGAAGAGCAGCGTATGCCGCAGAATTTGATCCTGGTCATTTGAGTCCCCTGAGTTCGTCGAGTTTCGATCTCTTGTCCTCCGAGCGCATGAGGGTCTCGCCTATAAGGACTGCATCCACGCCAGCCTTCTCCAGTGCCGCTATGTCCTCTCTTGTCGAAATCCCGCTCTCTGCCACGAACAGACAGTCCGAAGGAGCCAGAGGTCTTAGTTCTATGCATGTGTTGATGTCGACGGTGAAGTCGCGGAGGTTGCGGTTGTTGACTCCGATGAGTCTTGCGCCGGTTTTGGTTGCCATCTCGAGTTCGTCCTTGTCGTGGGTCTCGACCAGGGCGGACATGCCCAGGGAATTCGCTATTGCGATGTATTCTCCGAGCTGTTCCTCGTTTAAGATGGAGCATATCAGGAGGACGGCGGAGGCCCCGAGGCACTTTGCCTCGTAGATCATGTAAGGGTCCACAACGAAATCCTTCCTGATGCACGGCAGGGAGACGTTGAATGCTATCTCCCTGAGATATTCGTCCTTCCCGAGGAACTGCGTAGGTTCGGTGAGGACGGAGATGGCGGATGCGCCCGCCGCCTCGTACTCCTTAGCTATCTCGAGATACGGGAAATCCTCGGATATCATCCCTTTCGAAGGCGATGCGCGTTTGCACTCGCAGATGAAAGACATCCCTGCCGGCCTCAGGGCCCTCTCGAAGGGGAATCCCGTCGCACAGGGAAGAGCGCGAGCCTGTTTCTCCATCTCTTCCTCGGAAACGGTCTTCTTCGAGGCCTCCACGCGCTTCCTTGCCGCATCGGCGAGGGTGATGAGTATGTCCGCGGTCATTCGTTTGACGCCGCCTTGTATCTCTTGTAATGTTCCATGGCGGTACCGTCGAGGAGGAGCTTGCGGGCGAGGTCTACGCCGTCCGCGAAATTCCAGGCCTTTCCGGTTACGTAGAGTCCCGCTCCCGCGTTCATGCACACGGTGTCGAACTTCGGGCCCCTCATGCCTCCGAGGATGTCGAGGGCAATCTTGGCGTTATCCTCGGGCGAACCTCCTGCAATGTCCTCCTTCTTACACCTCTCGATACCGAAATCCTCGGGCGCGATGCTGTAGGTATCGTAGCTCTTCCCGTGGAATTCGCAGACCGTCGTTCCGGCGCTGCATGAGATCTCGTCCATGCGGTCCTGGCCGTGGATGACCATCCCCTTCTTGACGTCCATGGAGCTTAGAACGTGTGCCAGGGGCTGTACCAACGCCTTCTCGTAAACGCCGAGGATCTGGTAAGCGGGCCTCGCGGGGTTGGTCAGCGGGCCAAGGATGTTGAACACCGTGCGGAATCCGAGCTCCTTCCTGATGGCGCCGACGTACTTCATGGAAGCGTGGTATTCCTGGGCGAAGAGGAAGCATATCCCGGGGTCGTCCAGGAGTTTCCTCGCCTTCTCCGGAGGCTGCCTGATGTTAATCCCCAGGGCCTCGAGGCAGTCGGCGGCACCGGATTTGGAAGAAGCCGCACGGTTCCCGTGCTTGGCGACCTTCACCCCGGCAGAGGAGACGACGATGGAGGACACGGTGGAGATGTTGAACGTGTTGGAGTTGTCCCCGCCGGTCCCGACTATGTCGAAGACGTCGTAGGGGTGGTTCACCTTCAG
The DNA here is from genome assembly GCA_015063225.1 of Thermoplasmata archaeon. Classification (GTDB taxonomy): domain Archaea; phylum Thermoplasmatota; class Thermoplasmata; order Methanomassiliicoccales; family Methanomethylophilaceae; genus Methanomethylophilus. Next base: position 7,455 of record SUSU01000016.1, read on the forward strand.
GGAGTGCTCCCTCATCGCTGCGGCGCACCCTTCTATCTCCGCCTCGGTCTCTGCGCGGGTGTTCTTCGTGGTCAGTGCCGCTAGGAAAGCCGCGTTCTGAGTAGGCGAGGTCTCCCCGCTCATTATCTCGTTCATCACCGTGCGGGCCTCGTCGAAAGTGAGGTCCCCTTTGTTTACCAGTTTTATGATCGCTTCCTTGATCATTCGTTCTTCCTCCTTGCTATGCCTATGAAGTTCCTCATCATCCTCTCCCCGTCGGGGGTCATGATGGATTCCGGGTGGAACTGTACCCCGTATACCGTGAATTCATCGTGTTTTACTGCCATTATCTCACCGTCGTCAGTGGTGGCGATGATCCTAAGGCAATCAAGCATCGATCCGGGTTCGGCGGCGAGGGAATGATAGCGGGCCACCTGAGCGTGGTCGGGGATCCCATCGAAGAGGGAATCTTTCTCCATCTTGATGGCGGACTGCTTCCCGTGCATCAGGTTCTTCGCATACCCGACCTTCCCGCCGTAGGCCACGCAGATGGCCTGGTGTCCGAGACATACTCCGAGTATGGGATATCTGTTCCCGAGCCTCCTGATGACATCGATGCACACCCCTGAATCCTCGGGCCGGCCGGGCCCGGGACTGATGACGATGGCCTCGGGGGAGAGCGCGTCGATCTCCTCGACGGTCATCGAATCATTGCGAATGACCTTGATGTCTGGCTCTATCGAACCGATGAGCTGGTACAGGTTGTATGAGAAGCTGTCGTAGTTGTCAATGAGCAGGATCACAGGCCTTCCTCCTGAGCCTTTCCGATGGCAGAGACTACGGCTGCGGCCTTGTTCAGGCATTCCCTGAATTCGTTCTCCGGGACGGAATCGGCTACGATCCCCGCCCCGCTGCGGACGAAGACCTTGCCGTTCTTCCTGTACGCTATCCTGATGGCGATGCACAGGTCGAGGTTGCCGGAGAAGTCGATGTATCCGATGCCCCCTCCGTAGATGCCTCTCTTGTTGTTCTCGAGGTCGTTGATTATCTGACAGGCCCTTATCTTCGGTGCCCCGGACAGGGTGCCTGCTGGAAGAATTGCGGAGACCGCATCCAGAGCATCCCTGTCCTCCCTTATCTTCCCCCTGACGGTGGATCCGATGTGCATCACATGGGAGTAGCGCTCGATGGTGTGGTATCTCTCCACCTCCACGGAACCGAACTCGCTGATCTTTCCGATGTCGTTCCTACCGAGGTCCACTAGCATGTTGTGCTCCGCGAGTTCCTTGGGGTCGGCGAGGAGCTCCTTCTCGAGGGCTAAGTCCTCCTCCTCGGTGCGTCCGCGGGGTCTTGTGCCCGCGAGGGGGAAGGTGTGGAGTATGCCGTCCTCAAGTTTCACGAGTGTCTCGGGGGAGGCCCCGGCCACCTCGATGTCTGTTCCGGACATGTAGAACATGTACGGAGAAGGATTGAGCGTGCGCAGCACCCTGTATGTGTTGAACAGGCTTCCATCGAAATCCGCCTCGAGCCTGTTGGATATGACGGCCTGGAAGATGTCGCCCTCGCGGATGTGCTCCTTGGTCTTCTCGACCATGGTGCAGAACTCCTGCTCGCTGAACAAGGGTTTGAACTCGCCCTTCAGGCGTCCGGAGAGGTCCTTCGTCGGAGTGCCGTTCCTGACGATGTCCTCCATCCTCGAGATCTCCTCCTCGGCCTTTCCGTAATTGGATTCGGGATCGTCGAGGCGGATGTTAACGATGAGGAGCATCTTCTGCGTGTAGTTGTCGAATACGATGAGCCTGTCGAAGAGCATGAGGTCCGCGTCCTGGAACCCCTCGTTATCGACGGCATCGAGTTTCAGCGACGGTTCGGAATATTTCAGGTAATCATAGGAGAAGTATCCCATCAGTCCGCCGGTGAACGAAGGCATTCCGGGGACCTTGGGGGACCTGTATCCCCTCAGGAACTCCCTTATCGCACCGTTCGGGTCGGCTGTCATGACGGATTTCCCGTCGATCTCCATCCTTCCGTCCTTGAGGGTCACGGTCGATTTGGCACCGAACCCGATGAACGTGTAACGTCCCCATCTCTTGGAGGAATCCGCGCTTTCGAGCATGAAACAGTGCTCGTCGATGCTCAACAGTATCCTCATGACCTCGATGGGCGTCCTGAAATCGGAGAGTATCTCGCGGCATACTGGGCAGATGGTGTATCCCTGCTCCGCATATCTTTTGATCTCTCCCAGGTCGGGTTTAAGCATGCAGTTCCTCCTTGATCCTTAACAGAATCTGCATAACCCATCTGGGAATTAATATTTCAATTTAATGTATAATTATATTCTTTAATGTATATTATTATACATTTAATTGTTCTCATTCCCATCGTTCTGGGAATCGGGTTCGGAAGGAGTTTCCGATTGAGGTTTTCTTTCTGGGAGGTTCGCCCCGCATGTTGCGCAGAACATGTATTCGGAGGAAACGGGGGAACCGCATTCGGGGCAGAATTCCCCGTTGTATGTGACTTCCGCTGGAGTTCCGTAGGCGGATATCGGGGCTTGAGTCTGTCTTCTCTTTCTGATTACGTACAAAATGAACAGGACCAGGACGACCGCTCCCGCGACGAGGGCCCCGTAGAGGACGAATCTCTCCTCGGGACTGATGAAGCGGTCCGGTGAGGGAGATATGCCGTAAAGGCTGTCGGCCATGTGGTCCTCGGTCGCAAAGACCCTGCCGTGTATCTTGGTCTCCGAACCGACCATGAAGTAGTCGTCCGAAGTATAATCTTCTCCGTCGTCCCACGTGACGTCGACGAAATACCATGCGCCCTCGCCGTAGACGAGGTTCCAAGCGTGGGCGATCGTGCTGCTCTGGTATGTGTATCCGACCAGGACCACGCAGTCGAATCCGTACAGTCCGCAGATGTACCTGAACGCTGTGGCGTAGCCCTCGCATACACATCTCCCCTGGGCGATGGCGCCGTAGATGTCCCCCTGATGGTCGCCTTCCTCGTACACGATATTGTCACAGAGCCAGTCATGGATTTTACGCAGCTGTTTGTAATCTGCGGCGGATGGGTCCACGTCCAAGGTTTTGAGCGAGTTGGAGATCGCGAATTTCATCTTCTGAATCTGCTGGGCGGTGTAAACCTCCTCGTAGAGGAACTCGGTCACATAGCCGAGGGACGAGTACATGGTGTAGCTGTCGTCGAACCAGAACGCCTCTGGGTGGTCATACATGTACGCATAATAGACCTCCCAGCCTTCCTGGACCGAGAGGTATTCCACTCCCGAAAGGGTATTGAAGTTCCTGACAGCATTGTCGAGGTCGTCGTACGCCTTCTTCTCGTTTGGACTGAGAGAATCGTAGATGCTTGTGACCGGCCCCTCTTCGGCATCGGAACCGGTCGAGATGAAAGGCATCGAGACGATGACCATCACGGAAACGAACGCCGCGAGGGCACCGTAACGCATCGTCCCGCCTTCCGGTTTCACTTTCCGAGTCTGGCCAAGGCGACCTTGGCGTCGGCGTTGTTCCTGTCGGAGGAGTGGAGATAGTACTTTATCGCCCTGTCGAGGTCCTTCTCGACATAGACGCCGTTCTCGTACATGACACCCAGCTGGTAGAGGGCGACGGGCTCCTCCTTGGCAGCGGCCATCATGAACCAGTCGTATGCGTCCTTATCGGATTTCTCGACACCGTAGCCGTTCAGGGCCATGAAACCCATCTGGGTGGCGGCCTCGGCGTGTCCGATCAACGCAGCCTTGGTGAAGTACTCCACCGCGGTCTCGTAGGATTGAGGCTTGCCGCGTCCGTAACAGTACGCGAATCCCTCCCAGAAAAGGGTCTCCTGATACTTCTTGGGCGGAAGGTCGCTCTTGTCTGTCATGAACCGTCCAATGCACATTGGATAAATACATTTGTCGCAGGATCAGTTCTGCAGGAACGATTTGCACTTGACGTAGATGTCCTCGGTCGGCTGGAGGGATGCCCATCCGTCGGGGTCGACGCGGATCTTGAGTTTCGTCCTGGCGGCGACGTTCTGGAGGTTCTTCTCGAATTCCTCCTCATCCTCCAGGCCGGTGTCGATTCTGAATATGTACTCGTATCCGCCGAGTCCGAGGAGCCATCTGAGATAACCGTCCCTTCCCGGTTCGATTCCCAGGACCTCCCTCATCTCGTCGGTGAGGCTCTCCTCGGTGGCGGCGGAGTTCGCGGCATCCGCTGCCATGAACTCGTCGAAGTTCGAGGCCATCGCAGGGAAGATGTACAGGTGTCCGGTGTACTTCTTCTGGAGTTCGTTGTACCTAGGTCCGCCTGCGATGTTGATGCCTACGCAGTCGTGGCAGAGGTTCCCGTTCTCGTCGGTGAACATGGCGGAGGGTTTCAGCCCCTTCTCCTCGCACCACGCGGGGATGTTCCAATCGTAGTTGCCGCAGGTCCCGAGGTAGAATCCGATGGCGTCGACGTAGGGCTGCATGTCGTATGCCAGCTCCTCCACGGTCTCTTTTAGGTCCTCCGGTACGGCATGGAGGCCGAGGTTGATCGGGTGGATGATGATGTTGAAGACGGAACTGTCGGGCTGTATGACCCCGGATTTAATGGCCGCCCAGGGAACGAGTTCGTAATCGATCCCCGCTTTGGAGAACTTCTTTTTGATGGAGCTGTTGTTCTCGTTCTCGACGACGAAGATCTTCCTCGGTTCCTTGTCCTTGCGCAGGTTGTAAACGAGATTGTCGTCGACCATCGGACAGATGATGATCCCGAGAGTTCCTTTAGTCATCGCGGTAACCATTGCATTCGGGTATTTGTGGGACACGGTCCAGCTTCAGAAATCCTGGTTGTCGAGACCCCTGCTGTCGGTCATGACCTCGTCGCCGCGTTCCTCGACTATCCTGCCGAGTATTTCCATCAGGTCATCCATCGAGCGGATCCCCGTGGCGAGGGAGTTCCTGTACTCCTTCCCGTGACAGCATCCGGAGATGAAACGCGGGGCATAGCTCCTCATCTTGCGGACGGTCGTCTCATCGCCCTTCTCGGCGAGGAGCATGTCCGCGAATTGCAAGCACCATTCGGCCTGCTGCTTCACCGTGGGGTTCGGGAGTCTCTCCCCCGTACGCAGGAAACGGTCTATCTGGCTCACCAGGAAGGGATTGCCCACGCCGCCCCTCGCGACCATGACTCCTTCCGCTCCCGTGACATCGAGTGCGGAGACCGCATCGTCGAGGCAGTAGATATTGCCGGATATCACGAGCGGCACGCCCATCTCCCTCCTCAGGTCCTTCACGAGTTCGTAATGCGCCTTCCCGGCGTACTTCTCATCCCTGGTGCGGACATGTAGCATCACCGCATCTGCCCCGGAGGAAACGGTCTCCTCCATCACCTCGCGGAAATTCATCTCGTTCCGGCTCCATCCGAGGCGGAATTTCACGGTCACGGGCAGTCCGGAACCCTTCTTCACCGCCTTCACGATGTCCCCGCAGAGGGCAGGATCGCGCATGAGCGCGGAACCGCCGCCGTTGCGCGTGATCTTGGCGACGGGACATCCCATGTTGATGTCTATGAAATCGACATTCGGGTTGATCTTAAGGAGTTTCGAGGCGGCGAGCCCCATCTCACCGGGGTCCCCTCCGAAAAGCTGAACGCCGGTGGGATGGTTCTCGGGGTAACGGACGTATTCCTCCGTCTTCCTCTGGTTATAGATGATCCCCTTATCGGAGACCATCTCGGTGACGGATACCGCTACCCCGAAGGGTTTCATGAAATCGCGGTAGGCGGGGGAGGTGTACCCGGACATCGGGCCGAGTACGACCCTCCCGTCGATGTCGAGCCCGCCGATCCGCCAGTGCATGGGCCGCCTTCAGGAGTAATCGTTGTAGATGCGGAGGCCCCTGACGATCTCCAGCCCGCCGATGACGGCGACGACGACGCCGATGAGGATCATGACTATGTCCGCAGTCTCGTCGAGGTTCAGTATGGCGTACACTCCGAGTGCGAGGCTGATGGCACCGATTATCACGGAGAGTACCATCTGCATCTTGTTTCCCTTCTCACTCCAGGCGCCGCGGAAGATCATGAGGATTCCGTAGAGGGCGAGAGCGATGGCTAGAAGGGCCATGAGGACGTCGGTGACGAGTCCGGGAAGGACCAGTAGAACTATCCCGAGGGCTATCACTATCACCGCGAGCACAAGCGATGAGGGAGAGGAGTTCTTCCTGTTCATGAGAAGGTTCAGGAAGGTGATGACTATGAGCATCGCTCCGACGAACATGAGGATGTACTGGAGGGCCTCCCTCTTGTAAACGGCCATGAGTATGCCGGCAATCAGGAGTATGGATCCCAGGATTATGGGAACCGTCCATTGTCTCTCGAAATGGGTGATGTTCTTCATCGCCATGCCCGGAAGATGGGCATCTGTTATAAAGAAGAAACGTACGGACCATCGGAGTGCGATCATTCGCAATTGGAGAACTGGCTCTTATACAGTTCCGCATAGAATCCGTTGTCGTTCAACAACGATTCGTGGGTACCCTTCTCCACCACGCGGCCGTCCTTCATGACAAGGATGATGTCCGCGGTGCGGATGGTGCTCAGCCTGTGGGCGATGATGAACGACGTCTTCCCTGCCATGAGCGAATCCATGGCGACCTGAATCTTCCTCTCCGTCAGGGTGTCAACGGAGGAGGTGGCCTCGTCGAGGATGACTATGGGGGAATCCCTGATGATGGCGCGGGCGATGGATATCTGCTGCCTCTGACCCGCTGAGAGCGCTTCGTCGTACAGCCTGGTGTCGAGTCCGCCTATGTCGCGCACGAATCCGTCTATCCCGACGGCCTCGAGGGCGGACCATATCCGTTCATCGTCATCCACATCAGAAGTGAACACGACGTTCTCCCTCACGGTACCGCCGAACAGCCACGATTCCTGCAGGACCATCGCGAACTGGGAGTGCACCTCGCTGCGGGGGACCTGCGAGGTCGGTATGCCGTCGATGAGGATCTCCCCGGAATCAAGCTCGTAGAATCTCATAAGCAGGTTGGCTATGGTGGTCTTCCCCGCCCCCGTCGGGCCGACTATCGCCACCTTCATCCCCGCGGGAACGTGCAGGTCGAGGTCGTGTATGATCTCGGTCCCTGCGATGTACGAGAAGCACACGTCCCTGAATTCGACATCCCCCTCAGCACGTCCGATATGGCCCGTGCATCCGGCTTCGTCCGACATCTCCTCCGCATCCAGTATCTGGAATATCCTCTCAGAGGAGGCGGCGACTGATTGCACCATGGAGAAGGATTCGGATATCTGCGCCACGGGTTGTGTGAACTGCCTCACATAGACGATAAACGCGACCACGACACCGATCGATATGCTGCTGTCGGCCACCATCAGGGAACCGACCACGCAGACGATGACGTATCCGAGGTTGTTGAAGAAGCTCATCATCCTCGGCATCATCCCGGACATGAAACGCGCCTTGAACCCGCTGCTTATCAGGCTCCTGTTGACCTTGTCGAAGCTTTCCAGGGCCCTCTGCGAGCCGTTGTACGCCCTGACGATGTCCAAGGCATAGTACGTCTCCTCCACGGCGGAGTTGATGGCCCCCATGTCCCTGCTCTGTATGCGGAAATGCCTGTGGGATTTCCGGATGATCGTCCAGAGGAACATCATGGCGATGACGACGGGTACGGCACAGGCGAGGGCAAGTTCGACGTCGGTGTACAGCATCATGGCGAAGGCACCGAGCATCATCGTGACCGACGTCAGCAGCATGACCACTGACTGCCCGAGGTTGTCTCCGATGGTGTCCGTATCGTTCGTGATGCGGCTCATGAGGTCTCCGGTGCGTGCCGAGTCAAGATAACCTAGCGGGATGCGGTCGAGTTTCCTGATGAGTTTGGCCCTCAGTTCCGTGGATACGATGACTGATACGCGCGGGATTATGTAGTGTTCAGTGATCTGGAGAGCGGTACTCGATAGATATAGAGCCAGCAGTATGATGCTGAGATATCCTATGTACCCAAGGTCCACCGTTCCCCCTATCCCGGATTCGACCTCGTCCGATATCCTCATGAGGTACTGCGGTCCGATGAGCGCGAGTATCGCGCTCAGAAGCGACAGGACGACGCCCGCCGCAATCGTCCATCTGTGCCTGCCGATGGAAGTGAGGATCCTCTTCATCGCCGGCCACAGGGCGTTAGCCTTTGCACCGGTGTAGACGAGCTGGGGAGGTCCGCCTCTCACCATCCTCCGACACCCCCCGTGATCTGGGAATCCGCTATCTGACGGTACAGTGAACAGTCACGCAGTAGCTCCTCATGGGTACCGAGGCCCGCGACCCTGCCCTTGTCCAAAACCAGTATGAGGTCGGCATCCTTGATCGTGCCTATCCTCTGGGCCACGATTATGCGTATGGAATCCTCCGATTCCCTGCGCAGAGACTCGCGGAGATTGGCATCCGTTATGTAATCGAGGGCCGAGAAGCAATCGTCGAGGAGGAATATGCCGGGATGTTTGCATACGGCCCTGGCGATGCATATGCGCTGCTTCTGTCCGCCCGAGAGGTTCCTTCCGTACTGCGAGACGTTCGTATCGAGGCCTTCCGGAAGCTTCTCGACGAAATCCCTCGCCTGTGCTACCTCCAACGCGCGGAGCACGTCCTTGTCGGTCCTTCCGTCGGAGCCTTCGCCGTAGTTCACGTTGTCGCGGACCGACCCGTTGAAGAGTATGGGCTGCTGGGGGACGTATCCTATCATCCCGTACAGAGCATTCTGGGAACAATCCCTGACATCTATGCCGCCCACGCGGACACTGCCCGAATCCGCATCGTATGAGCGGAGAATAAGGTTGACAAGTGTCGTCTTCCCGCTTCCCGTCGGTCCTATCACTGCCAGCGTCTGTCCCGGACCGATGCTGAATGTGACGTCCTCCAACGCGTTGTTGTTCGACCCGGGGTATGAGAACGACACATGGTCGAACTCCACCGAAGTCTCGCCGGGGACCTCTTTTCCCTCATCGGGAACGGAGGGCACCTGGTCTATGACCGCGTTGATCCTGCCCATGGCGACAGATGCTCTGGGGATCATGCGGAACGCGAAGGAGAGCATCATGAAGGCAGAAATCACCTGCATCGCATACGATGAGAACACGATCATGTCCCCGAACAGCAGGATCTGCTCTTCCGAATCGGCGATGTCCATGATCAGGTATGCGCCTATCCAGTAGATCGCCATGGTCAGGAAGTTCATCAGCGAGGACACAATGGGATACATGAACGCCATCACGCGCGTGATCTCCAGACTGTTCTCCTGCATGTCGAGGTTGGCCTTCATGAACCTCGCATACTGGTGGTCCTCTCCGTTGTATGCACGAATCACCCTGACGCCCTTCACGCTGTCGTGGGTGGCCTTGTTGACATTGTCCATCAGCCCCTGTATCTTCCTGTAACGCTTGACTGTGTAGGAGATCACGAAGGCCATGACGCAAACCATGATTGTCAGCGTCACAGCCGTGGCAAGGGTCCAGTGCCAATCCTTCCCCATGATCTTGATCACGGCCCATACGGCAAGTATCGGGGCGTGTATCAAGAGGTGGAGCCCCCTCGCTATGGTGTTCTGGATCTGATAGGCGTCGTTGGTGCTGCGGGTAATCAGAGATGCCGCGGAGAATGAATCGACGTCCTGTTTGGAGAATCTGAGGACGTTGCGGTACTGGAGGTCCCTCAGACGTCCGGAGACGTTGGCCGCCACGCGGGAGGCGAGGTAGCAGTTCGTCACCGCACATACGATGCTCAGCAGGGCGCAATAGAGCATCTTGCGCCCTTCCTCGAGCACTACCGACCGTTCGCCGTGCTCCAGAGCCACCGTTATGGTGCTCATGTAGCCCGGGATCTCCAGGTCGAGGAAGACCTGGAACCCGATCAGTATGACGATCAGCGCCGTGAACGCGAGGTCACGGCGGTCGAAATACCGCAGAATCATGTCACATACCTATATCAATCGCCTGAAAGGCGACACTCGGACACAGATATTCAGAGAAATAAAATTGTCGGGAGAAGAGCTTCTCCCGAAAAGAGTTTAGTCACTTCTTCTCGCTCTCGAACATGACGTTCTGGCTCTCCAGATAATCGAGGATGTCGCGCCTCAATGTAGTGAACTCGGGAGACGCCCTGTCGCGGGGGCGCTCGCCAGGCACGTCGATTATCTTGAAGATGGTGGCGGGTCTCTTGGATAGGATGATCACGCGGTCCGAGAGGAACAGCGCCTCATCCACCGAGTGTGTGACGAACACGATGGTCCTGTGGGAGTTCTTAAGGACGTTCACCAGGCTCTCCTGGAGGATGTTCCTGGTCTGGGCATCGAGGGCACCGAAGGGCTCGTCCATAAGGATGACGGCAGGGTGCATGATCATGGCCCTCGCAATGCCCACCCTCTGTTTCATTCCTCCGGACAGTTCGTGTATGCGGGCATCGGCGAAGTCCTGCAGGCCCATAGCCTTGAGGTACTTCTCGGAACGGGCATGGCGCTCCTCCTTGGGCACACCTGCTACCTCGAGTCCGAACTCGATGTTGCTCCTTACGGACCTCCACGGGAAGAGGGCGAAGTCCTGGAAGACCATTCCCCTGTCGGATCCTGCGGTGGTGCAGGGCTTGTCCCCGATGGTGATGGTGCCCCTGGTGGGCTGGAGTAGACCGGCGATGCATCTGAGGATGGTGGATTTGCCGCATCCGGAGGGACCGACGATGGAGATGAGCTCGCCCTTCTTGACCTCGAGGTTGAGATTGTCGACGGCTAGGGTCTCCTTGTCGTCGCTCCTGTAGATCACGGTGAGGCCCTCAATCTTCATCAGGGTCTCGCCCTCGGGTATGTCCGCGTAGAGCTCGTCCGTACGGTCTGCCCTTACACGGTTCTTCGAGGAGAATTTCTCTCCTTCTACGACCATTTCGGATTTCATGCTTCCATCCCCATTCTGCGGGAAACGTACTTGCTGACATATTCTGCGACACCGGTGGTGACGATGCCGAGGAAGGCGATGACGATGATGGCTGCGAACGCATTCGCCCACAGTCCGTTATCGGTCATGATGAGCAGGTAATGCCCGATACCGCCGAGCTGTTTAGCGTACAGTTCCGCGGCGACGATACACATCCATCCCACACCGAGGCCGACCTTCATACCGTTGAGGATATACGGCACGGTGGCGGGAAGGACGATCTTGACGAAGATCTGCAATTGGCCCGCGCCCAGGGTCTTGGATGCCTCAATCCAGGTCTTGTCTATCCTCTGGACACCGAAGATGATGCTGGTCAGCATCGGGAAGAAGATCCCGACGGCGACGACGAGTGCGGGCCCGAGGTTCAGACCGAAGGAGATGATGAAGATGGGGGCCCAGGCGATGGGTGCGATGGGACGGACGATCTCTATCCAGGGTGCGGTGAACTCGCGCAGCGGTTTGACGTAACCGAGGAGGAGACCGAGGGGGACCGAGACCACCAGCGCAATCAGGAATCCCTTGAGGAAGGTGGAGAAACTCGACTTGACGTATTCGCCGAGGGTATGGTGGTTGATGGTGTCCCCGTCGCGGATGAGGGCGATGAGGGCATCGAACACCTTGTCCGGGGTGGGGAAGGCGTTCAGTTCCGCCATGTAGGTAACGAACCACCAGATGAGAACAAAGGCCACCAAGGACAGAGCTAGGATTATTATGCTCCTGATGAAGCGATGGACGCGGTTGTTCTCATCATAGTGGATGGTTACCATTGTCGTTTTTCTCCGTTTCAGGTTTACTGCAGTCCGATGGAGTACTGGGCTTCCCAGATGATGAATCCGACGATTTCGGGGGAAACCAGGCGCGTGTTCTGCAGGTTCGCGAAACTCGATATCCCCGCGACATAATAAAGGGTGTCGGAGGATGTACTCATTCCGGAGGTGTAGGACTGGAACTTGAGTCCCATGAGATCGGCGAGCTGGGAGAGCTGCACGTGCTGGATGGTGGCTGCTCCGGGGGTGGCGAAGATCTTGCCTCCCCAGGTGTCGACGTTGAAGACGTAGTACTTGTTGGTTGTGGGGTTCTTGATGAACTTCGCACCTGCGGCAGGCTCGGTGTCGGTAACGGTGATGTAATCCGAGGCATTCTCTCCGGGTTTGAGGAGGATTCCGGACCCTTCGCTGTTGACGCGGCCGATGATGTTCAGGGATGCTCCGGTGGATTTGATGTCCTCGTTGTTCATGGACCTGATGGTCATGGGGGGAGCACCGAGGAAACCAATGTCGCAGTCGCCGCTGTTGAGGGATGTGTAGACCCCGGGGCCTCCGGCCTGTCCGGTGACATTGATGTCGATGTTGTAGCCGTCGAAGATTCCGGTGTCCTTGGCGTACCAGATGGCAATCTGGTGGATGTCGCCCTCGATGGCGGCGATCTTGACGGTGGTCTTGGAAGCGGGCTTGGTGTAGTGGTCGGAGACGGCGTCCTTCATGAAGGAGTCGTCGACGAAGACGGAAGCGAGCTGGTTGTAGTTGGAGAACCCGAGCTGCTCGGCGGATTTGTTGATCTGGTGAGCGTTGTAGAGGTTCTCCGCGAGAGCTGCAATGTCGTTGACGAGGTCGGACAGGTTCCCGTTTTCGTTGTCGCCGTAAAGGTAGGTGACGTTGCCGAGGGAGTTCTCGATGGCTGCCTTCTTCTCGGAAGTCGAGAGGGAATCGGGCATGGCAACCCTGTTCATAGCGACGTTTACGAGATCCTTGTATGCCTGGCCGTCCTTGTCGGCGAGTGCGGCGTTGATCTTGTTGACGGCCTCGACGTATCCGTCGAGGAAGGCCATGACCGTATCGGGGTTGTTGTTGAGGTAAGCGGTCCTCGCACCGATGATACAGCAGGTGTGGCCGTCGAAAAGGTCGTTGGTCAGGGCGAGCCCGACATACGGGTCGCTGTCAGAATCGTCTTTGTTCTTGTCCTTGGTGAGGACAAGAGCGGCGGCGGCGCCGGCTACGACGACGACCGCGACCGCGATGATGGCGTACATCTGTTTGTTATCCATGATAACCGGGGTGATAATCGACATTGATAGTATTTGTACTATCTGGAAATTTTTTTACAATTGTGATAAATCAATCTATCCATACCAAATTGTAACTTGACAAAACTTCCTTCAGACTCGTCCGTCCGAATCAAGATATTATATGTCCTATGTATAGAGCCGGACATGTCCAACATCGTTGACACCATGGACCCCTCCAGGGTCACCCCCGACGAGTTCGTCGCTTTCATCGAGATCTCCAAAGGCAGTAAGATGAAGTACGAGGTCGACGAGGAGACCGGTCTCCTCGCCGTCGACCGCATCCTCAACTCCTCGGTCAACTACCCCTGGAACTACGGCCTCCTCCCCCGCACCCTCGCGCTCGACGGAGACCCCCTCGATGTCCTCGTCATCAGCTCCGAGCCCATCCAGGCCGGCGCCCTCGCCAAGTGCCGCCCCATCGGCGTCATGAAGATGGTCGACTCCGGCGACCAGGACGACAAGATCCTCGCCGTCATGCCCAAGGACCCTTTCTTCAAGGGATTCACCGACATCGCCCAGCTCCCCGAGCACGTGGGCAAGGAGATCCAGGAGTTCTTCAGGACCTACAAGAACCTGGAGGGCAAGAAGACCGAGGTCGGAGAGATTCTCGGCCCCGCTGAGGCCAAGAAGCTCATCGCCGAGTGCCTCGAGCTCTACAAGAAGAAGCAGTAAACCCATTCCAGCCCCCGCTAGGGGGCTTCCTTTTCCGGCGGCGGACGCATGGATACCGATGACATCAGACCCTTCATCCTGCTTGCCGTCGTTTTCCTAATCATCACGGGACTGGGCTTCATATTCAAGGCCGATCTCACAGAGACAGAAGCGGAATTTTCAGACTGGTTCTCGTCCTGCTTCTCATCCGGACTTATGGATTCCGTGTCCCGGGCCGTCGACATCGCCGGCGGGATCCCCGTCGTCACGGGATTGTCCGTTCTGATGATGCTCTTCCCCCGTACCCGCTTCATCGGTACCGTATGCCTGCTTGTATCGGTCATCGCTTGGGCCGCCGATTCCTTCCTCCTGAAGCCCATCGTCGAACGCCCGCGTCCCTACGATCACTTCGAGGTCGATGTCGTATCGAACTGGTCGCACTATTCCTACGTTTCCGGCCATGCCGTTGCAACATCCGCTTTCGCCGCCGCGCTTTACGCCTATTCCAGGAAGATGTCCCTCGTGTTCTTCGGATATTCCGCGTTCGTTTGCTTCATGCGCGTCTACAGCCTCTCCCACTATCTCTCGGATGTCGTGATGGGGGCCGTGTTCGGAGTTTGTTTCGCGCTTATCCTCGCAACCGCCGCCGAACGGTTCTCATTAAGGTTCTGGAAAAGGGTCCGCCCAGCCGAAGGGTCCTGACCAGCACCGTATATACGGAATGAACGCGATTATCCGGACATGGCACTGGATGCTAAAGTCAAACAGATATTCGCCGACCACGGAGCCGGCCCCCGCATCTTCGCACTCGCTACCGCCTCCAAGGAGGGCGTCCCGAACGTCGTCCCCATCGGATTCCTCTGGGTGGAGGGGGATGAGATCCGCGTGATCGACAACTTCCTCAACAAGACCCTCGAGAACATCAAGTCCAACCCCATCTGCGCCGTGTACGCCATGGGCGGGAAGGACGGCAAGGAATGCGTGCAGGTCAAGGGCAAGGCGGTCTACGAGACCTCCGGCCCCGAGTACGAGGCCGCCTTCAAGATGGCCCGCTCCAAGAGCGACAAGTACCCCGCCAAGGGGCTGGTCCGCATCACGCCCTGCGCGGTCTACGACACCACCCCCGGACCCAACGCCGGTAAGAAACTCTGAAATTCCCGCCCGGGGATATCTCCGGGCCCCTCTTCTCCCATTTCTTTCAGTTTGTTCTCCGACAAGGTGAACTATCGTACTGACTACCGTAATTTTCATTGGTTTTTCAGAGGCAATTTGCCATTTCCCCACTCGATAATATAGTTCTTCGTACAATCCTCCTCCGATGAAGAAATCATATGTCACGACGATGCCCGACGACATCGGCGCGTTCCTCAAGGCAAGCAGGTGTTTCGCCTCCCTCGGGATAAACATCACCCGCGTCAGTTACAACAAAGCCGTTGACATGCACACACTCTTCATCGACGCCGAGGGTTCCGAGGAACAGCTCGCCAAAGCCGATGAGGAGCTTCGCAAGATCGGCTACATCCACCCCAGCGGGGACGAGAGCACTGTCATGCTCATGGAATTCATCCTCCGCGACACCCCCGGTTCCGTCACCAAGGTCCTGGAGCTCATCATGGAGTTCGGGTTCAACATCTCCTACATCTCGTCCCACGAGGACGGCAGCGCCTACCAGAGGTTCAAGATGGGGCTCTTCGTGGAGGATCCCAAGAAGGTATCCGAATTCGTCGAGCGCGTATCCGAGATATGCACCGTGAACATCCTCGACTACAGCAGCTCCAGCATCGTGTACGACAATTCCATCTTCTACAGTTCCTTCGTGTCCGCGATCTCCAGGAGCATGCAGATCAGCAAGGAGAAAAAGGAGGAACTGCTCGTCAACTGCAACATGGCCATGCAGCTGCTCGACGGGAAGGGGCTGTCCCCCTACCGTACCTTCGATTCCATCGGCAAACTGGCCGAACTCCTCATCAGGTGCAAGGGCGAGGCGTTCTCCCCCAGGGTCACCACCCACAAGTTCTCCGAGGATTCCAGGATAATCGTCATCGAACCCCCCTGCGGAAGCAACACCTCTATCATTATCTCCGGCGGAGAGGCCCTGTTCGTCGACACCGGATACGCCTGCTACCGCGAGGAGACCCTCAGGTTCATCAGGGAATGCCTCCCCGATTTCGATAAGATGACGAAACGGGTGCTTATCACCCACGCCGACCTGGACCACATCGGTCTATGCCCCATGTTCGACGAGGTGCTGGCGAGCGAGAACAGCGCCTACTGCATGAGGGAGGAATTCGAGGGAAGGGACGGATACAGGGAGCTCAACCCCCTGCACAAGCCCTACATCGGCATTTGCAAGATACTGACCGACTACGAACCGATCCCCACGGAGAAGGTGAAGATCATGTGGAAGGCGAGGCCGGACTGCGATGCCCCGCTCTATCCCGTGGGATTCCTGAGGTTCGGGGAGTTCGATTTCGAGGTGTACGAAGGAAAAGGCGGACACCTCAGGGGAGAGGTCGTCCTCATCGATTACCGCCTGAAGGTCGCATTCACGGGCGACGTGTTCGTGAACATCCACGGCATGTCCGCCGAGCAGGCCGAATACAACAGATACGCCCCCATCCTCATGACCTCCGTCGATACCGACCCTAAGCTCTGCAAGGAGGAACGCGAATCGCTGATCCAGCGCCTCGGGCCCGGGAAATGGTCCATCTTCAGCGGCCACGGCGCCGTCCTCGAACACGAGGTAAGGACCGACAAGGCCTGAATACCCGGTTTATTCCCCCGGAGAATATCGGCGCCGATGTGCCTGGAACGGCCCAGGGGCTAAGAGGGCCATCGAAGGGATTTACCTACCTGCGGATGCCCTAGCTGGCTCCTGGGGCCTCCGGGGTGTCCTGGGGGCAAAAAGTCCTCCAGGAAAAACGCGTACGGGGCCCCCGCCAACATGGTGGTAACCTATGCCGGTTCAGTAGTCCTCGTCGCCTGCGAGCAGGGCTGGGGCGTAATAACCGAGGATGGCGGCGATGGGGATGAATATCGCGTAGACGAAGGAATCGTAGGCCATGTACCCCACGCCGAAGAGGGCGACACCGGCGACGGCGCCGATGATGCCGCCCTGTTTCATGCGGGCGCGGATGTAATCGGGGCGCTCCTTCATCACTCGACCTCTGTCTCGAGGGCGTTCTCGACGGCGGCGACCATGCGGTCGACGATCTCCTTGGAACCGCCGGTGTAATTGGCGGGATCCATGACATTCTCCAGTTCCTCCCTGGAGATGAGCTTCTTGACGTCGTCCCTCTCCCAGAGGGTCTCTAGCAGGTCGATCTCCTTGTCCTCGGCGACCATGGAGGCCTCGCGGACGATCTCGTGGGCGTCCTGCCTTCCGATCCCCTTCCCTACAAGGGCCATCATGACGGGCTCGGCCATGATGAGACCGTGGGCGGAGGCGATGTTCCTAAGCATCTTGTCCCTGTGGACGTCGAGGCCGGAGAACACCTTGTCCATCTTGACGATCATGTAGTCGATGAGGGTGAAGACGTGGGGGAGGGTGAAACGCTCCGCGGAGGAGTTGGAGAGGTCCCTCTCGTGCCAGAGGACCTGCGATTCGAAGGTGGGGAGGACGAATCCGCGGAGGATGCGGGCGAGTCCGCAGACGTTCTCGGAATTGATGGGGTTCCTCTTCTGGGCCATGGTGGAGGATCCGACCTGGTGGGCGGCGTCGAAGTACTCGGACACCTCCCCGATCTCGGACCTCTGGAGGTTCCTGACCTCGGTGGCGTACCTCTCGAGGGAGGTACCGAGGGTGGCCATCAGGCAGACGAGCTCGGTGTACCTGTCCCTGCCGACGACCTGGGTGGCGGCGGGCTCGTAGGTGATCTCGAGGTTCTGCATGACGATGGTCTGGAGTTTGAGGAAGTTCGGGCCGAGGGCGGCACCGGTACCGACGGCACCGGCCATCTTCCCGGCGATGGCGCGGGGGTAGATCTCGTTGATCCTCTCCCTGTACCTGAGAAGCTCAGCGATGTATCCGGCGATCTTGAACCCGTAGGTGATGGGGATGGCGAACTGTGCGTGGGTGCGGCCGATCTCGAGGGTGTCCCTTTCCCTCTTGGCGAGCTTGGCCAGCGTGAGCAGGAATCTGTCGACGTCCTCGGCGACCAGGTCGAGCGCGTCCCTGATTTGGAGGGCGGTGGCGGTGTCCACGATGTCGTTGGAGGTGGCGCCGAGGTGCACATACTTGCCGGCGTCCCCCTTGCACTGCTCGGTCATGGCCTTGACCATGGCCATGAGGTCGTGGTTGGTGAGCTTCTCGATCTCCTTGATGCGCTCCAGCTTGACGAGGTCGGATTCCGCGACGCGGGAGATCTCGTCGGCGTCGGCCTGGGGGATCTCGCCGAGGGCGGCATGGGCCTGTGCGAGGGCGGCTTCTACACGCATCTGGTATCTGATGCGGCTGGATTCAGTAAAGATCGACTCCATTTCCTGGCGACCGTAGCGGTACTCGAGGGGACACACGTGTTCGCTCATGTTAATCTGTCGCGAGCATCCATAAATCTTTATTTAAGGTTTTGACGCACATTATCTCGCGGACGCGCGCGAATACTGTTTTTCTCTCGAAATCCTTATAAGTGATACCTTGTTAGGGCCGTTTAAGAAGTGGGCCATGCTTCGTATCATGGCCAATACGAACATAGAGTGATGTTTTTATGGTAGATGAGCAGGAAGTTAGCCCGGTTGTTTCTGAAGAGGAAGTTGTTGCCGCTGTCGCGGAAGAAGAGACCCCTGTCGAGGAAACGATCGAGCAGTCCGCTGATGAGGAGGAAGTCTCCGAACCCACTGAAGAAGAGAAGGCCAAGCTGGTCCAGCTCGAGGCCGAGCGCACTGTTGTCAACGATGAGGCCGAGAAGCACCGCCAGCGCCGCGACGAGCTCAACGCCGAGACCAAGGAGTGGAAAGCCAAGCGCGACTCCCTGAACCTCCAGGTCCGCGAGCTCGTGGACGAGGCCGGCAAGGCCCGCACCGAGCGCGACGAGCAGAACCAGATCGTCCGCGACCAGAAGGTCGTCCGCGGCGAGCACAACAACAAGGCCGCTGAGATTAAGGAACAGATCAACAAGATCCGCCCCCCTACCGAGAACAAGGAGAAGGACGGAAAGAGGGAGGAGAAGGAAGAGTCCCTCCCCCAGATGAAGAAGCGCCTCCAGCAGATGGAGAACCAGCAGCAGACCAGCCCCCTGTCCAACGACAAGGAGAAGAAGCTCGTCAAGGCTATCGCGACCCTCGCCAAGGAGATCGCCGAGAAGGAGAAGAGCTTCGAGGGCGATGAGGAGCTCCGCACCCTCTACCAGCAGCTCCACGAGGAGAAGGCCGCCGCCGAGGCCGCCCACAAACTGGTCTCCGAGGCCGCCGAGAAGGCCCAGGCCGCCCACGAGCGCATGCTTTCCCTGTACAAGCAGGCCGATGAGATCCGCAAGCAGGCCGACGCCGCCCAGCAGAAGTTCATCGAGTCCAAGCAGGCCGCCGACGAGGAGCACCGCCTCCACATCGAGCAGATCAAGAACGTCCACGAGATCAGCAAGTCTGCCGGAGACATCAAGAACAAGAAGAAGGCAGCCGGAAAGAAGAAGGCCGACATCGCTTCCAAGCACGAGGCCGAGAAGATCTTCGAGAAGTTCAAGGCCGGAGAGAAGCTCTCGACCGAGGACCTCATGACCCTTCAGAAGTCCGGTTACCTCTGATCCAAATCCTTTACCGCCCTTCGGGGCGGTTCATTTTTTTATAATTTTACTTATAAGAATAAAGACTAAAGGGTAGGCTCTTTCAATCCTTCTCTTTCTCTTCGTTTATATACTTATGTCGAACCTATTTTATATCCGCTACATCTATCATCATTCAAGGAACAGGTCAGTTCTGTAGAGTGCATCCCATCCCTTCTGACTGGCTGGCCTGATTCCCGTATTTTTTTATTCCATTAAAACAAGTGGTCTGAGACCTTAATTCATGTTGATTTTGATAAAGACTTCCATAGCTTCCGCTAC
>SUSU01000017.1 GCA_015063225.1 Thermoplasmata archaeon
AAGTACGTCGGCGGGAGGCAGGGCATCTTCGAATACCTGAAGGAGACCGCCATCGTCAACCCCCACGCCCGCATAGAGTTCCACGACCCCGACGGGAAGAAATGGGTCTTCGAGAGGGCCACCGACACCATGCCCCCGAAGGCCGCCGAGATCAAACCCCACCCCTCCGGCATGGAGATCGGGGACATGATGACCTACTCCGGCGCATCCGAGCAGAAGACCGTGAAGGACTTCCTGAAGAACGACTTCTGCCGCATGACCCCCCGCCTAGCGGACGAGATCTGCGAGAAGGCCGGGGTTAACCCCAAATCCGCCCCCTCCGACCTGGGCAGGGAAGGGAGCAAGAAGCTCATCGAGGCCATCGCCCAGGTGAAGATCCTGCCCCCGCCGGCCGACTGCCTGTCGCCCATCGGGGACATGCTGATCAAGAAGGGCCTGATGCACATCCTGGACGGGGAGAGGCCCGAGTTCTACGCCACACCCGTCACCCGCCCCGCTCACACCTACAACGGCAACCCGTTCACCGTCGAGGCCGGCATAGTCTACGGCGGGGACATCCCCTCCGAGGGGCAGGTCACCATCATGAGGTTCGCCAACCGCGTGCCCCTCCTGTACCAGCAGGGCGCCGATGTCATCACCAAGGCCGTCGGAGAGGTCGACTGGAGGCGCTACGGGCTCGAACAGAGGGGAGGGAAGGGCATACCCTTCGGACCCGCCATCATCCTCGTGCACGTCGCATCCACCAAGGTCCCGTTCACCTCTGAAGGGAAGGAGGCCGTGGCCGCCTTCCCCGAGATCGAGGAGGAGATCATCGCCGCCCTCAAAGGAAGCGCGAAGAGCCTCCGCTCCCACCTGAACAAGCAGGCCAAAAAGGAGAAGACCCACGAGAAGTTCGACATCGTCCAGCAGATCCTCCCCGATCTCGCCGCCAAGGTGGCCGAGGAGCTGGGGAGGCCGGTACCGGACATCACCCGCACCGTCTCCAAGATCATGAACGTCGTCTGGTTCGAGCCGGAATCCTCGTTCGACAAGAAGACGAACACCAGGCACGTGAAGTTCACCATCTTCAACTACACCGTACGCCCCAGGCGCTTCATGGTGCACATGCCCCTCCCCAGGGACGCCATCGGCGATTCCGTGAGGAAGAACCCCTTCTTCAGCTCCTCCGACGAGAACGGGAAGACGCAGTTCCTCATCGAGGGGCTCGAGCCCGCGGCCTCCGTGGTGCTTGAGTTCGACCTCACCGGCGAGATGGCCGACACCTACGACATGGACGACGTCTACGTATCCGGAATCAGCCCCGTCATCGTGATGGGCGCCGACGGCCTCCCGGGAGACTGGGGAATCAAGGGCCTCGAGATCACAGAGACCGAGGAAGAGGAGGATGACGATGACACCGAGGAGGAGAACCTCGAGGCGGAGGAGATGGAGTTCGAGAAGGAGAGTGATGACGAATGAGCAACGGGAAGATGAATGAAAGACAGAAGAACGCACTCTCCAAGCTCACCGACGTCGCCACCGACATCTACCAGGCCTTCGAGGACGGTGAGATCCCCAAGATGCAGCTGCCCCTGAGGGCAAAGCGCAACATCGAGTTCGACCCCGCCACCCAGGTATGGAAATACGGCGACCTCAAGACCGTCAGGACCGCCAAGACCACCCAGGGTGCCGTGATGATGCTCCGCACCGCCTACGTCACCAAGTTCGTCAACGACATGATCAGGGACGGGAAGACCTCCACCCTAAGGGAGATGTACTACGTCTCCGAGGGATGGAACGCCGCCAAGTTCCACTCCGAGGACGAATCCAACCTCCTGGTGGAGGACCTGGAGACCGTCTCCGGGTGCCTCAGGGAGGACTTCAAGCTCAGGCCCGAGGAGAGAGGCGCCCACGTCTACGGGAACGTCAACTTCCGCACCATGACCAAGAAGGGCATGAAGAAGTTCAACTGCATCGACGACGTCGCCGAGGCGGGATTCCCCATCCCCTACTCCGTGGAGAAGGAGACCTTCGAGATCGATTCCCACGATGCCAAGTTCGTCATGGCGCTGGAGACCGGTGGTATGTACGCCCGTCTCATCGAGAACGGGTTCGCGGAGAGCGCGGGGGCCATCCTCGTCCACCTGTCCGGTCAGCCCGCGAGGGCCATCAGGAGGCTCATCAAGAGGCTCAACGAGGAACAGGGACTGCCCATAGTGGTCTTCACCGATGGCGATCCCTGGTCGTTCCGCATCTTCGCCTCCATCGCCTACGGCGCCATCAAGACCGCGCACATCTCCGATTATCTCGCCACGCCCACCTCGCAGTTCATCGGAATCACCGCGTCCGACATCCTGAACTACGACCTGCCCACCGACAAGCTCAACGACAAGGACATCGCCGCCCTGAAGGCCGAACTCACCGACCCGAGGTTCAACGACGCCTTCTGGGACGAGGAGATCCATGCCATGCTCGAGCTCGGCAGGAAGGCTGAGCAGCAGGCGTTGGCCAAGCACGGTCTCGACTTCGTCACCGACCACTACCTGCCGGAGAAACTCACCCAGATGGGTCTCTGGTGAAACCACTTCCCCCTGCAAAGGGGGATACCCCGTTTTTTAAGAAAAAGGACCCCGGCATCACTGCCGGGGAAAGGATTTGGTTCAGCGGTAGGCTGCCTGGTTGAACCTGTTGATGACGAACTGCTTGTCCATGCTGGCCAGGAACGGGCCGAGCCTGGGTCCGCGGTCCTTGCCGATGACCAGGTTGTAGATCAGCTTGTAGGCGCCCTTGGAGCCCAGCGGGGACTCCTTTCCGACCTCGGAGATGATCGTGTTGATGGTGTCGGCGTCCCAGTTGCAGTCGTTCATCCTGGAGACGAGGGTCTGGAGGAACACCTTGTCGAGGGTCTCCAGGTTCACGTTGGAGGGGATGGTCTGCTGCACGGCGAACTTGACCTGATCGGGCGCGAAGGCATTGAGCCAGTAGCGCAGGCAGTCGCACCTGACCTTGAGGCGGCGGATGTCCTCGGCGGAGGCCTTGGAGAGGTCCACGGTCCTCTTGATGATGGTCAGCTGCTCCTCGAAGGAATCGGCCATCTGAACGACGTTGCACAGGTGCCTCATCGAAACCTCCACGGGCAGTCTGGAGGGGACGTGATTGTGCTGTGCGATCTCGTACGCCCTGACGGGGTTCTCCTCGGCGTCGGTGTACTCCTTGGTGAAGAAGGCGACCTCCATGCGGTCGTACTCGTCGGCCATGTCGAGGAGGCCCATGCCGGTGTCGTAATCGATGGCACGGGAGGGCTGTACCCTGAGGAAGAGATAGTTCAGGACCTCGGGAGGGGTCATGCGGATGGCGTCGATGCCGGTGACGGAGCATCCGAGGGACTTGTGCATCTGCCCGACGCCCTTGAGCTGTACGAACTCGTAGGGGACGGGGTAGGGAGGCTCGACGCCGAAGATCTCCCTGGCAATCCTCTTTCCGGTGTCGTAGGAACCGCCGGCGGCGGCGTGGTCCTTGCCGAAGGGCTCGGCGGAGGTGCCGAAGATCTTCCACTTGGCGGGCCACTCGCATCTCCAGGTGAGCTTACCGTCGTCCTTGCGGATGTCGGCCTTCCCCTTGTGGCCACAGGTGCACTCGTACTCGACGTACGGGAACTCGTAGGTCTCGAAGATAGGGTTGCAGAACCTGCCGCACTCCTCGCAGAGCGGGTTGTATGGGGCATAGTTGGGGTTGGAGGGCTTGCCGCTGACCTCATGGAGGATGTCGATGATCTGCTGCCTCTTCTTGAAGGTCAGGTCGATGGTCTCCGCGAACTTGCCGTCCTTGTACAGGTCGGAGGTCCAGATGACCTCGCAGTGCACCCCGAGAGCGTCCACGGCGTCCAGGAAGGGCTGCACGAAGTGGTGGGCGTAGTTCCTGTGGTTGCCGCAGGGGCAGGGGATGCGCGAGATGGGTTTGCCGACGTACTCCTCGTAGCTGGGAGGGAGGAAATCGTACCTCCTCCTGAGGGGGTCGAACGAGTCAATGAGATAGATGAGCCTGACATCCTTTCCGAGGCCCTCGACGGCGCTGCGGACGGATTCGCCCGTGATGGCCTCGCGGAGGCTCCCGACGTGAATGATGCCGGTGGGACTGATGCCGGTGGCGATGAGCGGATGCTCCGCCTTCTCGGCGATGTCCTTAGCGATTACGTCTGCCCAATGCATGATTACCGTGCCCGCCTATAAGGCGCTTATAAAAATCTCTTTCGTGGATTCGGTTCATCAATCTTCCTTATCGCGCGTTTCCTTAGGGCGCGCGTACGAATGATTATATACCGTCCATAAGTTCGGATGGCCGTGGCAAAAGACAAGAACGAAGGTTTCTCCTCTTCTGCAGGACTCATGAGGTACTTCGACTCCGAGGATGCCAAAGGTATCAAGGTCGGACCCCGTACCGTCATCGCGATCGCGATCATTTTCACCGTCGTCATCGCCGTCCTGCCCGTGTTCTTCCCCATGAGCTGATTCTTCCAGTCTCGTTTCAGGAAAGACGGTTATCTCATTCAGCTTCAGCTGTCGACGGTCCTGTCGGTCCTTCCAAATCGCCCGGCACTCAGGTGAGATCGTCCGCGGTTGCGGTGTACTCCGGCTTGTACTTCCTGCGGAAGAGCTTGGAGAGGACCGGGGGAGCGATGATGGTGGTCGCCACAGCCATGATGACGATGACGGAGTAGAGCCCCTGGGACAGGGCGGGTTCCCCATTGACCATTATGTGGAGACCGATGGATGCGACGATGATGCCCACCTCTCCGCGGGGGATCATCCCCACTCCGATGATCTGACAGGAATCCTTATCCATCTTCTCTCCGAGCCTGGCACCGAGTCCGCATCCGATGTACTTGGACACGAGGGCGAGGAGGATCACGATGACGACGTCGATCATGATATCGGTGGTGGTGAACGCGCTGAGGTCCACCTGCAGACCCACGTTCAGGAAAAAGAACGAGATCATGAACGTGGTGAGGGTGTCGACCTTCTTGTCCATGCCCGACTCCCAGGCATGGTCGGCGAAGACCATACCGGCGAGGAACGCGCCGATGATAGCGGCAAGACCTATGTACTCCGCGAAGGCGGCAAGGGCGAAACAGACTATGATGCCGATGATGAAGTCGTTGTAACCGCGGGGGACCTTGCCGGTCCGCTTCGTGTACGACTCGTAGTACCTCATCTTGAACCTGTAGACCTTGGGCGAACAGTACTTGGCGAACGCGATGACCGCCATCACGAAGATGACAGCCTCCACCACTATGATAATGAGGTCGAGGATCTCGAGACCGGCGTCGCCGGAATCCGCGATGCCCTTGACGATGGCGAGGACCACCATCCCCAGGACATCGTCGATGACCGCGGCTCCCACGATGATGCGCGACTCACGCTTCTCCATCAGATGCATGTCCTTGATGACACGGGCGGTGATCCCCACGCTGGTGGCGACCATCGCCGCACCGAGGAACATGGCGTGGTTGAACTCCCCCTCCTGGGCCATGATGAAGGCGAAACCAAGGACGAAGGGCACTATCACTCCGAGACCAGCGACGAACATTGCGGTCTTCCCCACAGAGAGAAGGGTACCGACCTTTGTCTCGAGACCCACGGAGAACAGCAGGAATATCACACCGAGCTCCGCGAAAGTGTACATGACCGAGTAGTTGATGTTGGTCGATTCCTCACCCGGAGCAGGAATATCGATGTCCAGAATCGTCAGGAGGGAGGTCCCGTCGATGACGACGTTGGCGATGGCGATACCTATGATGATCTCCCCGATGAGACCAGGCATTCCGAAACGCTCGAAGAGCCGGTTCCCGATGCGGGCTAGCAGGAAAAGCACCAGCAGCATCACGAGGATGGGGAGTAGGTCCATGGGTCAACAATAATATGTTGTTTAAAAAAGGTAGGGCTGGGGACCGGTTCCCCGGTCCCCGTTTGAGGGTGTTTCAGCATCCGAAGAGGATGGCGGCCACATCGTTGGGGTCGATGGACCTCCTGGAGATGATGGAGGGTTCGGACCTCCTCTCGGTGGGAGCGATCTCGACGACGGGTTCCTCGACGGGGGCCTCCTCGACGGCGATGGGCTCTTCGACGACCTCGACGGATGGGGTGTAGTCCACGGCGACCTCCTCGGGCTGGATGGCGACGATGTCGTAGGACTCGGGTTCCTCGACGATCTCGACGGAAGGGGTGTACTCGACTGCGACCTCCTCGGGCTGCATGGCAACGATATCAAAGGTCATCTCGGGCTCGGCGGGGACCTCTGCTGCAGGAGCAGGGCCGATGCAGATGACGGGTGCAGGAGCGGGAAGACTCAGCACGGTGGCGGACTCGGTCTCGGGCTCGGAAGCGACGTACTCCACAGGGACCTCCTCGGGCTGCATGGCGACGATGTCGAAGGTCATCTCGGGCTCCTCGACGGCCTCAACGACAGGAGTGTACTCGACTGCGACCTCTTCAGGCTGCATGGCGACGATGTCGAAGGTCATCTCGGGCTCGGCGGGAACGTCGGCGATCTCCTCGACGGGGACCTCGACCACCTCGATGGGCTGTTCCTTTACGGGCTCCTCGATCTTTCCGAGCGCCATGGCCTCGATGATGGCCTCGGCCTCCTCGATCTCGAGGTCCTCGGCGAGCATCTTCTCCATGCCGTCGTCCACCATGGGCAGGTTATCGACGATGTTCTGGGTGGAGTAGAATTCATCGAGATCTACATCCATGCCGTCAAACGCCCTGAGGACCTCGGACTCATCATCGAACTTGAGGGAGTAGACGGGTTTGCTAATAGCCTCGGAGGTCTTGGCGACACCGACCACGCCGGCCATGCCTCCGAACACGGAGGTGGAGGCGGCGATCTCGTCAGCGGGACTTACCTCGCTGGCGGGGACATCTACGGGTTCCTCGGCAACTGGCTCATCCACGATATCGATGACCTCGGGAGCCTCGGTGACCTTCTCCTCGACGATCTCGACCACGGGCTCGGCAGGGACCTCGACGGGTGCCTCCACTGCCTCTACGACGGGCTCGGGCTCGGCCGCGGGCACTTCGACGGCTTCGATGACGGGCTCGGCGGGAACCTCGACGGGTGCCTCGACGGCTTCGATGACGGGCTCCGAGACCTCGGGGGTCTGGATGACGGGGGTGATTGTGATGGGGACGTCCTCCGAGGGGACCTCGGCAGGTTCAGCAGGAACCTCTGCGGGAACGGTCTCCTTCACGGAATCGGAACGTACGGTGAAGACGGAATAGTCGATCTCGGTCCTGGACACCCTGGGGCCTGCGTTGAGGAACTCCTCGGAGGGGTCCTCGAACCTGGAGGTGCGGCGGGCGTGGGGGGAGTTGGCGCCGGCGAGGTTGGCGGGCTCGACGGTCATGATGGTCGGAGCGAACTCGGTCTCCTCCTCGAAGTACGAAGCCTCCGAGACATCGGTGGTTATGATGGACGCTCCCTGGACCTCATGGCGGGTATAACCCTCCCTGAGGGAAGCGGCTGCACGCCTCTGGACCTCGGAGGAGGCCTCGGAACGTACGGTTTTCTTGCTTGCAGTACCCTTAACACCGCTGAAAAATCTCGCGATGCCACTAGCTATCGATATTCCCATATCCTATCCCTTCTGAAACGCAGCGACGAAAGCATTCGCGCGCGTGCAATCCCGTAACTAACATGTTAAGCAGAATACTTAAATGTTTTCGAATCTCGTTTAATTATAAACGCAGATTAAGAGTCGGAAATGACGGAAATTGGAATGGAAATCCAGGTTTCTGCTTCTTTTCCGACGATTGTCAGCACCGCATGATCCTTCATGGGACGACATGCGAAAGACGCGTGTCTGACGACCGGAACGGACCGTCACTGCCTGACGAAACGCACATACTCGGCCTTGTTGGAGGCCTCGATGTCCAGGATCATCCTCTTCACCTCGGCGGCACTCCCGGAGAGGATCATGACCTCCAGGCACTTATGGTCCCTGAGATGGGAGTGGAGCTGGGTGGTGACGAGACCCATATGGGCCGCCTGGATGTTGCTCAGCCAGGGGTCCGCGTGGTCCCTCCTGACGGCGATGAGTACGCCTTCCACCTGACCTTTCAGGTCCTGTATGTCCTGGAGATTGGCGGTCGACTGCCTGATGGCCGTACGAACGGCATCGCTGCGGCCCTTCAGTCCGAACTGTTCCTGTATCCTGTCGAGGTTCTCGACATCCTCGTCCCCTAACGATACGCTGACAATCGGCATGAGTGCGAGTAGGTTTCGGGGATATTCATATCTTTTTCCATGAATGTTAATAATAACAGATTTGCTGAATACCGATTATTATTAACATAAACGATAATTCTTAATAATAAACACCTGTGGCCGTGGACATGGAATCGCTTACGGGCGTGCTGATTTTCGCAATCGCGGTGTTTGCCGTATCCGCGGTCATGTCCATTCTGCCCTCGCTCATCACGAGGATGGGGGAACATGTGCACCGCGTGCTAGCCATCAGCGCCGGGATCATGATCGGTATCGTGTTCCTCATGATCCTCCCCGAAGCATTCGAGGAATCCCACGAGGAGGCGGGGCTCGAACCCCTCTTCATCTTCGCGATACTCCTTGTCGGTTTCTTCGTCGCTTTCTTCTTAGATATGTATGTGAACCATGAGGGGGAGCACACCCATAAGGCCACCTCCATGAGCGCATACGGCGGGATGGTCATCCATGCCGCTTTCGACGGCATATCCCTCGCGGCCGGATTCTCCGCCGGGGACGATGTCGGTGCCCTGATCCTGGTAGCGGTGTGCGTCCACAAGTGCGCCGAGGTGTTCTCCCTGTCCGCCGCCCTCAACGTCAGCATGGATTCCAGGAAAGCCACCAGGTTCATGATCGGCTTCTCCGCCGTCACGCCGATAGCCGCAATACTGGCTTATTTCCTCATCAACGGGGAGCCCACGCTCACCGGACCCGCCATGATGCTCTCCGCGGGCATACTGCTCTTCGTGGTGATGTGCGACATGCTGCCCGAGATCTACGACCACGAGGACGCCGATTCGCCCAACGTCCGTTCCGCATTCCTGATGATAGGGGTCGCCGTCGCCGTGGTCGCGGTGATAATCACCGAACTGCTCACCGGCGGGCACGGACACTGATCAGTGCTTCGCGAGGTACGCGCTGCACTTGGAGACGAACCTGTACGCGATGTCGGGGTTGCTGTAATAGTACAGATGCGGGAAACCCGCGGCGATGATGCCGTTGTCGTGGCCGGCGCCGTATGTCTTCCCGGAGGACTTCACGGCCTTCCAGGAATCTCCGCAGTTGGAGCTGTCCCAGTAGTGGAACTCGTGTCCCCTGGCTCCTCCGGCGATCACGGAATCGGGGTTGTCCGAGGACAGGGTGACGTAACCGAAACGGGTCAGCTTGCCCTTCTTCGTCACCTCGCCGTCGATGACCCCGGCCATCTCCCTCATGACGCCGTCGGCGTCCTCCATCCTCTTGTGGAGGTACATGAACCCCCCGCACTCGGCGAGGATGGGCATGCCGCCCTCGGCCTTGGCGCGGATGTCCGCGAGCATGGAGCGGTTGGATTCCAGAGCGGCGCCGTGGAGCTCGGGGTATCCCCCGGAGAGGATCAGCCCGCCGACACCCTCGGGGAGGGCCTTGTCCCTGATGGGGGAGAACGGCACGAGCTCGGCCCCGCACTCCCTCAGGAGGGCGAGGTTGTCCTCGTAGGTGAAACAGAAAGCGTCGTCGTCCGCGAACGCGATGCGGGTGGTGCCGGGGACCACGCCGTGCTCGGGCGCCTTCCCCTCGATCTCGGGAGCGGCGCGGGCGATCTCCAGGATCGCATCGATGTCAAGGGTCTCCTCCAAGCGCCCGGCGAGGGTGTGGAGGGCATCCCTCAGGTCCTGGATCTCGTCGGGCATCACCAGACCGAGATGACGGGATTCGAGGTTGATGTCGGTCATCTTGGGGACATATCCGACAACCTTCAGGCCGGTCTCCTTCTCTATGACCGGTTTAACGTCCTCGTACACGTAGAACGACATGTTGTTGAGGATCACCCCCCTGATGTTGTTCTCGCGGAACTCCTTGAACCCCTTCACCACCGCGGCGGAGGAGAGCGCAGAGCCCCTGCAGTTCACCAGCAGGATGACGGGGGTGCCGGTCCTGAGGGAGACGTCGCAGGAGCTCCCGTCGGAATCGGAGGAGCGGCGGCCGTCGTAGAACCCCATGACCCCCTCGACGACGGAGATGTCCGTGCCTTCCGCCGAACGGCAGAACAGGTAGCGGAGGGTCTCGTCGCCGGTGAAGAAGCAGTCGAGGTTGCGAGAACGGGCGCCGATGACCTTGGAGTGGAACATCGGGTCTATGTAGTCGGGACCGCACTTGAACGAGGAGAGCTTCAGACCGCGGTCGGTGAGGGCCTGCAGGATCCCGCAGGTCACCATGGTCTTCCCGCTGCCGCTGGCAGGGGCCGCGATCATGAAACGGGGCTGCCTCACTCCGCGATCCCCCTGAACACGGCGATGTAGACGGGGTTCTGCGCGACCATGAGGTTGTACCTCCCGAGCTTCTTGGCGTTGGATATGTTCACGCAGGTGATCTCCAGCATCTCCACCGCGCACTGCGAGGGCAGTCTGCGGACCTCGTCGAGGGTCTCGAGGGTGACGGCGTTTACCACGAACCTCACCTTGGGGTTCTTGGCGAGTATGGCGTCCACTATCTCCTTCAGGTTGCCCGAGGACCCGCCGATGAACGCGCGGGTGGGCTTGGGGAGGTTGGTCAAAGCCTCAGGAGCCAGACCTTTGATTATCTCGACGTTGGGAGTACACATCTTATGGCGGTTGACGTCGATGAGGTCGGCCGCGGCGTCCTCCTTCTCGATGGCGTACACCGTACCCTCGACGGCCACGCGGGCCATCTCCACGGACACGGAACCGGTTCCGGCACCGACGTCGTAGACCACGCTGTGCTCCCCGATCTTGAGCTTGGCCACGGACAGCGCGCGGATCTCCGATTTGGTCATCGGTGCATCGCCACGGATGAACTCCGAATCGGGTATGGAGACGGGATTTGAGCGCTCGGGATGGTTGTTGATGATTAGCGCGGCGCACAGGGTGCCGAGGACGGCCTTCTCGACCTCGGCGGGCGTGCCGTAGATGAAGGCCTCGTCCTCGCTCCCGAGGTCGCAGCCCATCATGACGGTGACGTTGGAGAGCCCGTACTCCTGGAGCAGGGCGCACATCCTGCGGGTGCCATCGGCACCGTCCAGCAGGCTGAAGACGGCGGGGCTCCTCCTCACCTCTCCCACGATGTTGGCGGCACGGCCGTGGGCGCTGATGAGCTTGACGTCCTGCCACGGGACACCGATGCGGGCGCAGAGGTACTGGACGGATGAGATCCCGCAGTGGGAGAATATGTCGTATTCGGTGGGGTCGACCTTCTGCGAAATGGTCCTGGCGGCGCTGTAGAATCCCACGTCGCCGGACAGGAGGACGGCGATCTGACGGTATTCGGGGTGTTTCCCGAGGTAATCGAATATCCTGTCGGGCATGTACTCCATCAGGTGGGGCTTCCCGGAGGCCTCGGGTATGGACAGCATGCGTTCCGCACCGACGACGAGGTCCGCGCGGCGTAGGGAAGCCGAGGCGGCGGCGGTGAGGCCGGTCCCCTCACCCACACCGGTGCCGATGAGGAACATCCTGCGGCGCCCCATCGATTTGAACGCCTCCCGGGGATCCTGCCCGGGGATGCCGAAGCGCTCGGAAAGGACCCTGACCGCCTCCTCGTACGGCACGCCCTCCTTCTCAGCGGGACGGCTGATGATGACTATGTTGGCCTTCGCCCTGCGGGCGGCGCGTATCTTCTCGGAGAATCCGCCGGGCCCGCCGGAATCCTTGGTGACCATGTACCTCGCGCCGGTCTGGATGAGCATCCCGTAATCGAGGTCCTCGCAGAAAGGGCCCTGCATGGCGAACAGGTGGGGGCCGGTGAAGCCCGCGGCGATGCACTTGTCGACGGAATCGACGACGGACAGCACCCTGACGAAGACCCTGTCGGAGGCATCGGGGATCTCCGAGAACAGCGCCACATCCTTGCTGCCGGTGGTGACGAGTATATTCCCCTCGGTGTTCTTAAGGAAGTCCACCGCAGCACGGACGTCCTTGACCACGATGACGTCGTCGCCCATGACGTCGGTGGACGGCCTGTCGATGCGGAGGTACTCCGTACCGGTTTCCTGGCATACCTCGCGGATGTGCTTGGTGATGGAGGATGCATAGGGGTGGGTGGCGTCGATGACGAAGGGGTATTCCCTCATCAGGGCGGCCATCTCCTCGGACGTCAGGGGGCGGTCGGAGACCTCTGCACCGCAGTCCGCAGGGATGGATGTGCGTCCGTATTCCGTTGCCACGCAGGCGTGCACGCGCACGCCGGCCGCACATAGGAATGCGGTTATAGCCCCGCCTTCGGTGGTCCCTGCGAACACCAATGCCTTCTTAATCGGTTCAGATGTCATCTTTTGCCCTTCCTGTCGAACTTGACTGTGAACGGTTCCTCCGCCACGGCGACGGTGACACCGTTGTCCGCCGTCTTGCGGACTATGAGTTCCCCTCCGCGGGACACCATCACGGCGGAGCGTTCGCATACGCAGTCCACCGAGGTGACCGAACGGACGAAATCGGATTTCGAGAAATCCCCGGGGAGCGCGTTCAGCTCCTCCGAGGTGTAGAACGTGATGGGTGTGCGGTGGGCGGCCGCGAAGGAGATGAGACCCTCCTCGTCCTTCTTCAGGTCGATGCTGGCGAACGCCCTGACGGTGTCGTACGGGATGCCCGCATCCTGTAAGACCTTGGAGACGACCTCCTCTATGGTCTCCTGAGGCGTCCCGCGGCGGCACCCTATGCCCACGGTGCGGCGGCGGGGGATGAGGACCAATGTCCCCTTCGGGGGTTTCCTCACCTTGTCAGAGATCAGGACGATGGACGGCGCATCGGGCCCCGCGGAGAGCTCCGGGGGTATCTCCCCCTCCACGGGGAAGTCGCTGACGAGCCCGACGGGATCGTCGGAGAGGATGCGCGAGGCTATGTCCTTGGCCGTCTTGAGATTGAGGATGGAGAGGTCGTGGGTGACCGCGAACGCATCGATGGCGATCTTGCCGTTAATGTCGGTGGCGGTGGTCACGACGGGGGTGGACCCGATAGCTCCAGCGATGCGGAGGGCGAACTCGTTGGCGCCCCCGATATGGCCGGAGAGAAGGGGTATGGTGAAACGAGCCAGTTCGTCTATGCTGACCACCGCGGGATCCACGCTCTTCGATTTCACGAAGGGTGCGATCTCGCGGACGGCTATGCCCACGGCACCGACGAACACGATGGAGTCTGCCTCCTCGAAGGATTCCTTCGTCCACGTCCTCATGGACACGGTGACCGGGGTCAGCCCGAGGTTGTCGGCGGTGGTCTTGGAGAAGAGGCCGACCTCCTCCCCATCGAGGGCCTCGGCGACCCTCTTCGCGGTAGCACAGCCCTTGGTCGAAAAAGCGATTATCCTTACCTTCAATCCCTGTCCCCCACGTGTTTGAGCAGTTCGGCTGCGGACGGGGTCATCCCCAAGGTGCCGTACTGCGACGAGAATGTGATCGCACCCACCTTTATCCCGCCCCTGACGCGGTGGTTCATGTGGAACTCGATCTTCGGGATTATGAGTTCCATGGTCTTCCCTATCATGCCCTCGCCGTCGAGGATCTCCAGGGCGTCGTCGGTGGATACGCAGTCCATGATCTCCCTGCAGGCCTCGGGCGATGCACCCGCCAGCATGGCGTTGGCGGACATGATCTCCATGCGGCAGTCCGCGTTGCGGGAGTGGGTGTTCATTATGCCTCCCGCCAGCTTGACGAGTTTTCCCAGGTTGCCAACCAGCAGGACGCCCTCGGCACCGGCCTCGACGGCCATGTCCAGGAACTCCCCGATGAAGTTACTGCATTCCACGGGCTGCTGCCCCTCGAGGGCGGGGAACTCCTTCACGAAATCCTTGCCGTAGTTCCCAGGCACCGTGAGCAGGTACTTCCTGCCCTCGGCCATGAAGACGTTCATCTCGGTCCTGATGGAGCTCACGAGAGCGGTCTCGCTCATGGGCTCCACGATCCCCGAGGTCCCCAGGATCGATATCCCGCCGACTATCCCCAGGCGGGGATTGAAAGTACGTGCCCCGATGGTCTCGCCCTCGGGCACGGAGATGACCACATCCACTCCCTCCGTGTAACCAGCGGAGGCGCAGACGTCGCTGACGCATTCGGTTATCATGCTACGGGGCACGCGGTTGATGGCCGCGTTCCCGGGAGGCTGGTCGAGACCCCTGCGGGTGACCCTCCCGACGCCGAAACCTCCGTCTATACGTATCCCCGCCTCGGGAGAGAGCGCCACCTTGGAGTAGATCAGCGCCCCGTTGGTGTCGTCGGCGTCGTCCCCTCCGTCCTTGCGGACGGCACAGGAAGCCCATCCCTCCCCGACCTCGCTCTCCTCCACCTTCACGTGGATGGGAATTCCGCGGGGGGTGACGAGGTCCACGAACTCGGGGACACCAAGCCCGAGGGCCGCCATGACCGCGGCCTTGGAAGCGGCCGCCGCGCAGGAACCCGTGG
Organism: Thermoplasmata archaeon; assembly: GCA_015063225.1. Classification (GTDB taxonomy): domain Archaea; phylum Thermoplasmatota; class Thermoplasmata; order Methanomassiliicoccales; family Methanomethylophilaceae; genus Methanomethylophilus. The sequence goes on from SUSU01000017.1 coordinate 14,627, forward strand.
TGTATCCCCTGCGGAGCCTGCGGCCGTCGACGTAAACGTAACCCTGAGATTCGTCGATACCTGCCATCGGACACCTTTGACCGTTGGATGCATTCTCCGACATAAACCGTTGACGGTCTCACTCGGGCATCCTAGCGGGAAGCCTCTTGTGCTCCATGCGGCGGATCTGCTCCCTGATCTCGGCGGCGCGTTCGGCGGTTATCCCGCCGGCCTCGGCCATCTCGGCGTCCGAAGCACCCTGGTCGAAGGCGTTGAGGGCGCGGTCGAGGTCGTGGTAGGTGATGCCCATCTCCTCCTCGTCAGACTGTCCTTCCCAGAGTCCCGCCGTGGGAACCTTGTCGATGACCTCCTGGGGGACGCCTATAAGACGAGCCAGCTCCCAGACCTGGGTCTTGTATACCAGGGCCATCGGCATGATGTCTTCGGCACCGTCGCCGAACTTCGTCATGTATCCCATGAGGAGCTCACTGCGGTTGGTGGTGCCCACCACGAGGCTGTTCTCTTTCTTCGCCTTGTCATAGAGGACGACCATGCGGCAGCGGGCCATGATGTTCCCCTTCTCGAGGGGGGCCTCCTTACCGGTAAGGAGCATCCCGGAGAACGCGTCCACGGCCGCCTGTATGCTGATCGCGGAATAGTTGACGCCCCAAGCCTTGCACATCTGCTTGGTGTGGCGGTAATCCTCCGCGGGGGTGAATGCGGTGGGCATGAACACCGCGAGGACGCGGTCCCCGCCGAGCGCGTCGGCGCACAGTTTGACGACGACCGCCGAATCGACTCCGCCGCTGATGCCGACCACGACACCGTCGGCACCGGCATCCTCGACGCATTTACGGATGAAAGCAACCAGTCTGTCCACGTCTTCGCGGACCATGTTCTTGAGAGGGACGACTGCCATGATACCCCCATCGCGCTCGCGCGTATAACACTAGCGACAGCATGGGAAACGGAGGCGGTGCCGCGTGGCTAAAAATGAGTGGATGCTACAGCCAATAGTTATATCCCCATGTGCGGATAGGGCAACCAGAAACAGAGTAGGGACCGCCGTGAAATCCGTCCTCAGATTCCTGACCCCCGGCCATTGGGCGCTCATCGCCGCCATGGCCGTGTTCATCTCCTTCCAGGTCTGGTTCGACCTGGAGATCCCGGGGTACATGGCGAAGATCACCGTCCTGCTCAACGACGGCAGCGATGCGGCGGATGTCGCGGAGCAGGGGTACATGATGATCCTCTGCTCGATCGGCAGCGTCATCTGTTCGGTCATCGCGGGCGGGATCGCCGCATATGTCGCTGCGGAGTTCGCGAAGGCCCTCCGCAAGGCGCAGTTCACCAAGGTGCAGTCCTTCTCCCCCGAGGAGATGGGCAGGTTCGACATCTACAGCCTCATCACCCGTTCCACCAACGACGTCACCCAGGTGCAGATGGCGGTCGCCAGGACTTCCCAGCTAGTCGTGAAGGTGCCGGTGATGGTCTACATCGCCCTGTCCAAGGTCACGGCGGGGAGCATCGAGTGGACTCAGGTCACCGCGGTGGGAATCATACTCATCATCATCGTCCAGACGTTCGCCATCGGTTACGTCATCCCCCGCTACAGGAGGGTCCAGAAGTTCACCGACGGCGTCAACCGCACCATCCGCGAGGGACTCACCGGCGTCCGCGTGGTCCGTGCCTTCAACGCCGAGGAGTATCAGAACAGGAAGGCGGACATAGCCAACGACGAACTGACCAACAACAACCTCTTCGCCTCCCGCCTCCTCGCCTTCACCCGCCCGTTCAACGGCGTGGTGCAGAACATCCTGACCGTAGCGATCTACCTCATCGGTGCCGGGATCATCATCGAGGCATCCACCGAGGCCGAGGCCCTCGACATCTTCTCCAACATGGTCGTCTACTCCTCGTACGTCCTGTACGTCGTATCATCGTTCATCCTTCTGGCTCATATCGCCATGGGCCTTCCCCGCGCCCTCGTTTCCGCACGCCGCGTCAGGGAGGTCATCGACACAGATATCGTCGTCAAGGACGGCACCCGCACCGGGGTCCCCGAGACCGACGTGCGCATCGCCGTGAAGGACGCATCCTTCAGATACCCCGACAGCCCCGCCGACGCCGTGTCCGGCATCTCCTTCGAGGTCCGCCGCGGCGAGACCGTCGCCATCACCGGACAGACGGGATGCGGGAAGACCTCCCTCGTGAACCTCATCCCCCGCCTGTTCGACGTCACCTCCGGTTCCGTGGAGGTCGACGGGGTCGATGTGAGGGAGTACAGCCTCGACGAGCTCCGTTCCAGGATCGGATACGCCACGCAGAAACCCGTCCTCTTCTCCGGCACCGCCAGGTTCAACATCGGGTACGGTAAGACGGACGCCACCGACGACGAGATGAACGAGGCCGCCCGCATCGCCTGCCTGGACGGATATCTGGCGGACAACGACGGTCTCGACACCGTGGTCAACCAGAGGGGTGCGAACCTCTCCGGCGGACAGAAGCAGAGGATGTCCATCGCCAGGGCCGTCTGCAAGCGTCCGAGCATATACATCTTCGACGACACCTTCTCCGCCCTAGACTTCAAGACCGACGTCACCGTGAGGAGGAACCTCGCGAAGGTGACCGAGGGTGCCGCCGTCGTCATCGTGTCGCAGAGGATAGGCACCATCGCCAACGCCGACCGTATAGTCGTGCTCGCGGACGGGAGGATGGTGGGCTGCGGCACGCATTCCGAACTGCTGAAGACCTGCGACATCTATCGCGAGATGGCGGAGATCCAGGAATACGCGGAGGTGAAGGGATGATGGACAGCTCTCCCAAGAAGAAGGAGAAACCATCAGACCTCTCCAAGATCTGGATGGACATCCTCCGCTACATCAAACGCTACCGCTACATGTTCATCCTGGCGGCCGCACTGTCCGCCATCGCCTCCATGCTCGGCCTCATCGGTCCGTACATCCTCAGCGACATGACCGACCTCATCCAGGACGGTCTCTCCGGGACCATGGACCTGGACGAGGTCGAGAGGCTCGGGTTCCTCCTCATACTCATCTACCTGATCAGCGGAGTGATACACTTCGCCGAGAACTTCATGATGGCCACCGTCTCCCAGCGTTCGGCGCAGATGCTCCGCCGCGACATAGCCAGGAAGATGAACCGCATACCCCTCGACTACTTCGACAAGTCGTCGAAGGGCGACGTCATGAGCAGGGTCACCAACGATGTCGACACCCTCGGCACCAACATGAACCAGTGCATAGGCAGCCTGGTCACGGCCATCACCACGCTGGTGGGCGCGTTCATACTGATGACCCTGATGAACATCCACCTCACCCTGCTCTCGCTGGCCATCGCGGCGGGCGGGTTCACCATCGTCAAGCTCATCGCTAGGCGCACACAGAAGTACTTCCGCTCCCAGCAGAAGAACCTCGGGGCCATGAACGGCCTCGTGGAGGAGCAGTACTCCGGACACAACGTCGTCATGATCTACGCCGGCCAGAAGGAGGCCGCGGAGAGGTTCGAGAGGATCAACGACGAGCTCGGGAGGTCGGCCTTCAGGTCCCAGTTCCTGGGAGGGATATCGTCCCACCTCAGCGGCCTCATCAGCAACGCCGGATACGTACTCATCTGCGTCACCGGCGCCGTCCTCTACATGGACGGGATCATCTCCTTCGGAGTCATCGTCGCCTTCATGATCTACGTGAAACTCTTCACCGGCGCGTTCTCCCAGATATCCTACGCCATCGTCAGCATGCAGTCCGTGGCGGCCGCCGCGGAGCGCGTGTTCACCTTCCTCGGCTACGACGAGCTGCCGGAGGAGAAGGACACTGTGAAGCTGGAGAACGTAAAGGGAAGGGTGGAGTTCAGGAACGTCTGCTTCGGATACACCGAGGACAAGGAGATCATCCACGACTTCTCCCTCACCGTGGAGCCCGGACAGAGGGTCGCCATCGTCGGTCCCACCGGCGCAGGCAAGACCACCCTCATCAACCTCCTCATGCGCTTCTACGACATCGATTCCGGGGAGATCCTCATCGACGGCGTGCCCATCGACAGGGTGTCCCGCGCCGACATCCGCGACCTCTTCGGCATGGTGCTCCAGGAATCCTGGATGTTCGAGGGCACCCTCAGGGAGAACATCGTCTACAACCGCACCGACGTCACCGACGCGGACCTCGACAGGGTCTGCGAGGCGGTCGGCCTGCACCATTTCGTGTCCGCACTGCCCGGAGGTTACGACAGCCCCGTGAAGGACGGCGAGTCCATGTCCACGGGTCAGAGGCAGCAGATCGCCATCGCCAGGGCCATGCTCGACAACCCGCCCATGGTCATCCTCGACGAGGCCACCAGCTCCGTCGACCCGCTGACCGAGAAGATGATCCAGGACGCCACCGGCAGGATGATGGAGAACCGCACGTCGTTCGTCATCGCCCACCGTCTGTCCACCATCGTGGACGCGGACGTGATCATCGTGGTGAAGGAGGGCAGGATCGTGGAGACCGGGAGGCACAGGGAACTCCTGGCGGCCGGAGGATTCTACTCCGAACTCTTCAGGAGCCAGTTCGAACTGGACGATATGTGATATACCACGAACCACATTCGTACACGATGACCGACTGCGCCGATGGATGCAAGACGGATAGCGTAGAGAATAACAGGACGGACTACCGCACCCTTTTCGAGGATAAGCGCGCCTTCCGCAGGTTCTGCGAGTATCTGGGAATACCCACCACCGAATATGGCAAGGCAACACTCCCAAATAAGCTCAATAGTGGGTCTATCGCGGATGCGGCCGAGAGTGCCAAGTGCCCGTTCCCCGCGATTATCCAGGGGAGGAAGAATCACGATACCGGGGGGAACTACGCCATCGTCATCGGAGATCCATCCGATGAAGAATTCCTCGCATCCGTGGAGGACATCATCGGGGACAACAGGGAGGTGGTGATCTCCCGTTTCCGTACGCCCTGCATACCCGTGTCCGTCACCGCCTTCGTATCAGATGTAGACATCCTGCTGGCGGCATCCTGCGTAGAGCTCCATATTCCCGACAGGCCCGGGTCCAACTTCGTCCTGAAGAACTATGGCTTCGACCTCGATGCTTTCAAGGACCAATGCAGAAGCGATGATGCGTTCAAAGACATCGCGAGGGACCTCAAGCGTTCGGCTATGCGCATCTGCAAAGCCCTCCAGCTTAGGGGTTTCCATAGCGCTCTCACCATCGATGCAATCATCTGCGGTTCAGACGTAAGGTTCGTGAGCGTGAACAACTGCAGCAAATCGTTCCCCGCAGAGTATACCGCGTTCAGATATGTCTACACGGGGGCGATGGGAAAGAACAACATCCTCGGCAGTAAAACCGGTGATGAACCGGGGGAGTACCGTGATCTGTTCGGGACCACCACGAAGGAGCTCGAGGATTTCACCCCTAACGTCAGTATGGTCCTCTACAGAGACGGCAGCGGGGAACACGACAGCATCATGTCCAGACACCTCCGGAGGATCGCGGAGCTGCACGGAGAGTGCGGACTCGGAGAACTCGAGAAAGAGATAGAGGGCAAATACGGACTGAATTGCATTGCATTCCCATGCAACATAGTCAGCATCGCCTGCGGCCGGGTCACATACAACCCCAACATACTCCCGCTCGGATGGTCCTGGGATAAGAACCGGGATAAGGACCAGGGCAGAGATTGGGAGGATATGGTACTCGGAAAAGACACCCTGGCACTGAAACTGGAACTCATCAATCGCGGAATTCGCGGAGAGGAATACGGGAAGCCGCACCACCTGCTCCTGAAAACAAAAACAGGCGAACTGCGCGTGAAAGTATCTGCTGGGGAACGGATAGCATCAATCTCCCCGTTCAGCGTCTCGGAGGGAAAACTCTGCTTCTGGGGCGAACCGTTCGCCGATGCCGAGGTGCTCGGAGACCCCTACTCCCTTTCGGAAACAACGTCGAGGGGTGTCCCCATCAGTGACATATGCGAAGTTGAGGACCGCACCCTCAGGGTGAGACACTGCCCGGGATGCGAATATGTCCGCAGGGGCAGCGGGTGCAGATACTGCAAATACACCGCACAGGACTTCTCCATGCACGACTTCAGAGAGGATGACATCCGCGAGGCCATCGAAAAGATCAAACTCAAGAAAGACAAGGGCGAGACCGAGTTCGACCGCATAAAAATCGGCGGCGGGTGCATCGTAGATCCCCACGACGCCGTAGTGGAGAGCATAACAAAGGTCGCCAAGCAGATCAGGACCGTTTTCGGCGATGCTATCGAACTGCTGCTCGCCTGTCCGCCACCATCCATGCAAACCGACATCAAAACCTTCCACGATGCGGGCATCGATGGGATCATAATCAGCGTCGAGGTCTTCGACCCGCCGAAGTCGAAAGAGTACCTACCGGGCAAAGACCGCGTACCGCTGTCCGCATTCTATTACACCCTAAAGCATGCCGTTACCATATGTGGGGGGGACAAGGTCTACTCCAAACTGATAGCCGGCCTGGAGAGTCCGGAGACGACGAGAGAGGGCTGCGGACACATATCATCCACAGGTGCCAGAGCCGTCATATCTCCGTTCAGACCAATAGCCGGCACGGACCTCGAGGACATCATGCCCCTCCCGGCCGAGGAGCTGTATTCACTGTGCATAGAAGTCCTCAAGGATGGCTCTGGTTCCGGGAAGGATGCCCTGAACATGAGCAGGGATCCGGAGACCGTGGTCATGCCCGCCGGCAGGATACGGGGGGCGAGCCAATGATCTGGAAATACTTCAAATGGGCTCCCCTTTGGATCCGGGGAATATGGTTCGTACCCGCCATCCTGTTGATACTAGCCTTCGTCGCCCTGAACGAACTCTTCCCCATGCTCAGCATCGACGACAGCATGGCGATCGGGGACTTCATGAACGACATCATGGTGTTCCTCGCGTCCACGATAATCGCGGTCGGCGGCGTCACCATCACGGGATTCATCTTCTTCATAGAATCGATACGCAGACTAGTGGATACCAATCCCATCTACATCGACACCGTCGATGACATGAAGGAGCATCTCCTGCGCAGCGTCATCGTCACCTTCGCGGTCTGCGTCGTCTACGCCATAATCTGCGGGTTCTGCATGGTAACAGTCTTCGATGACAGGGGAGGCGACCACAGCATCGCCGTCACCGCCGGCGCCCTCATTGTGATCTACGGACTCCTTCTGGTGGAGAACCTCTACCTCGACTACAGGGTCATGGGCTACAGGAAATACCTCCGCGAGTTCGCCGATGAGACCCGCGTCAGGATGCAGACGAAGCTCGGGGAGAGCGACAGCTACACGATCAAAGTCCGCAAGGACGAAATGCACAGGCTCGCGGACGACGGGATGTTCCCCGAGGACATCGAAGGATTCACCGGCCGTGTCAGCTGTACGGCCGCCGGCGCGGGTCACGACGTGTCGACCACGAGATACCTGGAGATCAGTGACAGGTATGACGCCTGGGACGCCATGAAGTTCTACAACGACACCGAGCGCATCCTGAAGAAGATTGCCGGACTGGACAACGAATCATTCAACAGTGACGACTACAAGAGGCTGGAGACCGCCCTCGGGGCCTTCCTGTCGGAAGATGCCGGCATGGCCGAGGACATCATGGAGAACTATAGGATCCTCAAGAGATACCACGATAGCATCATCGTCTCGGACGAAAGGAACGCGCATTCAAGGATTAGGGCAGGGGACAACATCACAGTCACGATCACCAACCTGAAGCCAATGCTTCCCCGCCTCAGCATGCTCCGCTTCGAACTGGTCAGGAAGCTCTCCGAGAAGGACCTCGCCGGCGTCATCCTCCACGGTTACGACTTCTCCGACGGGGTACTGAAAAACACCATCCTCACCGGAAGCAAGCTCATCGACTCCACCTTCGTGCAGGCCAACCTCGACTGCGCCAACCTCTCCGACTGCGATCTCAGCATGTGTGACTTCAGGGATTCTGAAGCCAGGAGCACGGTGTTCGACGGATCCAAGATGGTCAGGGCCAACCTGAACAACACTGACATGTCTGGCTCATCCTTCGTGAAGACCATGATGAGACGGTCGTTCATCATCAATTCATACATGTCCGGATGCGTCCTCACAGCAGGAGAGGTCCTCTCCACGGAGATGCGCGACAGCGACTTCAGCGGGTGCGACATGAGGAACGCCAACCTGTCTGACGTCAGCGCGGAGAACACCCGTTTCGCCAACAGCATCTTCGATGGCTCCAGGATCTCCGACGGAACGTTCAGGGGATGCGACTTCACCGGAACCAATTTCGGCACCTCGGCAATCAACAACATGTACTTCCAGGACCTGACCCTCAACGCGGTCCGCTTCGAAAACGCCGATATCATGGAATGCATATTCGTCGGATGCAGCCTCTACGACTCGTTCTGTTCGGAAGTCAACTTCACGGGCTCTGTCCTCATGGGTGTGAACCTCTCAGAGGCGAGAATCTCAGGCTGCGACTTCAACAAGGCGATGATCGGCCCGTACCGCGCCGGAAAGAACGGTGCCGAGGTGATGAGACCCAATTTCATGCACGCCACGATGACCTCCAACACATACACAGATTCCGAGATCATCGATGCGGACTTCTCGTACGCGGACATGAGGAAGACCCGCGCCGGGAACACCGTGTTCACCGGATGCGACTTCACCACCGCCGACCTGACGGAAACGAGATTCCGTGACTGCACCTTCAAGGATTGCAAGCTTCCCGAGGGATTCGAGGAAATGTGCACGGACTGCAAGTTCAAACCCAGAGAAGAGTAACATTGATTACAACCGATAGCCCTCAACCGGCCATGGAAATCAGGACGGCCCTCTGCCAGCTCTCCGCCTCGGACGACTACGAGGACAATCTCCGCAGGCTGCTGGAGACCATCGAGCTGAACGATGCGGACCTGTACGTGTTCCCCGAGCTCTACCTCTCGTCTTACGGGGGCGACCTCCCTCAGGGGTTCCTCGACGGAGCGATCAGGGAGATACAGTCGGCCTGCGGGGAGCACGAGTGCGCGGTGTGCGTCGGCGCCCCCGCGGATTTCGACGGCCTGCGCAACAGCCAGTTCTTCATCACCGCCAACAGCTGCGACCGCTACGACAAGATACATCTGGCTCGTTTCGGGATCTATGCCGAGGACCGTTTCACCGAGGGCTCCGTCCCGGTCATGGTCACCTGGAAGGGGATGAGGATCGGGCTGGAGATCTGCTATGACATCATGTTCCCCGAGATCCACCGCACCTATGCCAAGGCGGGTGCCGACATCGTCATCTGCGCCGCCGCCTCCGCCGGACCTTCGAGGAAGTTCATGGAGAGGATAGGTCCCGCCCGTTCGCTGGAGAACACCGTCTACACGGTGTTCCTGAACAACATCGGACCCTGCGGGGAGGACAGCTTCTGGGGAGGTTCGTGCGTCTACGACCCCCTCGGCGACAAAGTGGTCTGCCTGGGGGAGGACGAGGGCATCGCCATCGTCACGCTGACATCTGATGCGATAGCCTCCGCCAGACAGGTGAGGCACCACCTGGAGGACCTCCGCAGGGACATCCGCTGGGATCTCTGAGAATCGGGTGATGGGATGGGTGTGAGGGGATGGCTTCCGCTGATAGGTCTCTCCCTCAGCGTATTCATATTCAACATGTCGGAGTTCATGCCCATAGGACTCCTGACCGGCATCTCCGCCGACTTCGGGGTGTCCGAATCCCGCGTCGGCCTCATCATCTCCGTCTACGCATGGGCGGTCGCCATACTCTCCCTGCCCGTGATGCTCCTGCTGAAGAAGATGGAATACCGCAGGATGCTCCTGATGTGCGTCCTCGTCTTCGTCGTCTTCCAGTTCCTTTCGGGAGTCTCAACGGGATACTACATGCTCATGGCCGCCCGCATCGGTGTGGCGGTCAGCCATGCGGTCTTCTGGTCCATCGCCACACCCCTCGCCGTGAGTGTCGTTGATCCTAGATACCACAACCTCGCTATCGGGGCCATAGCCACCGGGACCTCCATAGCCATGATCGTCGGCCTCCCGATGGGCAGGGTCATCGGACTCGCCCTCGGATGGAGGATGACCTTCATCACCATGGCCGTTGCGGCGTTTGCCATCTTCATACTCCTGGCTCTTGTCTTCCCTAGGAGGGAGAACCCCGGCACGTTCACCGTGAAGAGGCTTCCGGAGATATTCCGCAACAGGATTGTCGTGTCGATCTACGCGATCATCGCCATATCCGTGACCGGATACTATACCGCCTACAGCTACATCGAACCCTTCCTGCAGCAGGTGGCGGGAATGTCGGACATGATGATTACCGTCTCCCTCGCCATATTCGGCGTCGCGGGGATCGTGAGCAGCATCATCTTCAGCAGGATCTACGCGAAGACCCGCTTCCCCTACATCTTCTCCTGCATCTTCATGTCGGCGGCCGTGCTCCTCGTGTTCCGCGCCTCCGCGGAGATGATGTTCACGGCCGTACTCGCCTGCGCCGTGTGGGGGCTGGTGGTCACCGCGTTCAACGTCTGCCTGCAGAACGAGATCATGGCGTATTCCGTCAGCGATGCGGTACCGGTGACGATGTCCCTGTTCTCGGGGATATACAACGCGGGCATAGCCTCCGGCTCCATCGTCGGAGGGATTGTAACCGATACCGTCGGGGTGGGGGATATCGGATACGTGGGCGGATTGTTCATCCTCGTCGGGTCGATTATCGCCGGACTGGTCCTGATTCCCCTCATCAAGAAGAGAGACAGGAACAGGATGGCGTCCGCGTAAGGTTTTAATGAGAGGAGCAAATACGACCGATTAAGCCGAGGTGGCCCAGCCCGGTAAGGCGCGAGCCTGGAAAGTTCGTGCGACTATCGCTCGGGAGTTCAAATCTCCCCCTCGGCGCCATTCATCTTTATGCGCCATCCGTTCCGCAGAGGATCCCGTACGCTCAGTAGCTGTATCCCTTCACGGCCGAGAATTTCTGTCCGAAGTAGATTACTGGCTCATCCCCCGGAGACACTTCGACGTCGACTGCGTCCTGAGAACAGAAGACCATGGGTTCCGCGGATACGCCGATCCCCAGGGCCTCCCTCGCCTTAGAGGAGATGGATTCGGCGAGTGCCTTGTTGTCCGCGACGCCGTGCGGATAACCTATGATGAAATGGCCTCCCCCGGTGTTCGCGAGTGCGGCCACGCAGCAGAGCAGGGATTCGTCCCATGAGGCGTAGGTGTTGTCCACGATCACCGGGACATCTTCCGTCGCGAGCGGGGGGACCCCGAGCTGTTCGCACACGGTCTCCTCGGTCACGGTCCCGCAGATGAACTCGCAGGCCTCCTGGTGTTTCGCGGAAGAGGCTACGGATGCCCCCTGGCCGAGGTATGCGACCATATCGTTGTCGAGAGCGCCGTAGTAGGCGGCCATCACGCAGCGGTTGGTCATGGAACCGGCAAGGACGAGCCTGTCGACGCCGGCCTTGCGGAGGATGTCCGCCAGCCCGGTGTCCCTGAAGGAGTTGAGGCCACGTTTCCAGATCACGGGGTCCTCCGGACGGAGGGCGAGACCGGGATAGTAGTCGTCACCATCATCGCCGTCATAGGGGCGGCAGTTCTCGTAACCCTCGTACTTCACCACGATTATCGGTGCACCCGCGGTACGGAAGATATGAATCAGCCTGTTCATGCGGAGGACGGCGGAGTCGCGTGCCTCGGTCCAATCGGGACGGTCGCTCCAGAACTTGCGCTGGGGGTCTATGACCAGCAGGGCGATCCTGCCCTTGCCGTACATGCTGGTGCTGAGCATACACGGGTGAACGGACGATGACGATATACCGTTTTCCCATGATACCATGGAAACCCGCTGGACGATTCCCAGGTCTGGCTCAATTTGAAAAAGGTCAATGTATCTTCAGTGAGCGCTGACTTTGCCTTGCTCCACTGAACATCGCCCCTAAGATTCGCTGGCTGTT
>SUSU01000018.1:0-15167 GCA_015063225.1 Thermoplasmata archaeon
GGGGGTAACTATGACCCTCTTAAGGTAGCGTAATACCTTGTCGCTTAATTGGCGACTTGCATGAAGGCTCAACGAGGTTTCTACTGTCCCTGCCTCGACGCTAGTGAAAACAATCAATCTGGTGCACAATCCAGATCATTCCATCTGAAAGCGAAGACCCCATGGAGTTTCACTGCAACCTGTTGTTGTTGTAGGAGGTGGTATGTGTAGGGTAGACGGGAGACGTTACCCAGGAAGGAGCGCTAGCTTCTCTCCGAGTCAACGATGAAACACCGTCCTTATCACTTCTTACGACTCACCCTTTCGAGGGGACAGCTATAGGCGGGCAGTTCGGGTGGGGCGCCACGCCCTCAAAAAGATAACAAGGGCGCCCAAAGGTCTGCTCAGGTAGGTCAGAAATCTACCGGAGAATGTAAAGGTAAAAGCAGGCTTGACTCGGATCCAGACAATAGGGATCGGAGATAGGAAACTATGGCTTAGCGAACCAATAAGCCTCCCAAATGGGGGCTATTGATGTCAGAAAAATTACCCTGGGGATAATTGAGTTGTCACGGGCAAGAGTTCATATCGACCCCGTGGCTTGCTACTTCGCTGTCGGCTCTCCCTATCCTGGTGGTGCAGCAGCTGCCAAGGGTGGGGTTGTTCGCCCATTAAAAGGGATCGTGAGCTGGGTTTAAAACGTCGCGAGACAGTTTTGTTGCTTTTTGATGGAATTGTTCGTGCCTGACGAGAAGGATCCTTTAGTACGAGAGGAACAGGGATTCGTCGCCTCTAGTTTATCTGTTGTCTGACAAGGCAGGCAGAGTAGCCACGCGATAGTGGATAAGAGCTGAAAGCATCTAAGCTCGAAGCCACCTTGAAAAAGAGGCACTTAAGACATTCGTATATGACGAGTTTGATAGAAGCCGGATATAAGCACCGAGGGCTTCCGAGGTGTTCAGTCCTGGCTTACTAACGTCTTTGCCGCTGGATGTGATCTAGCAGTCAAACAGGTTACGTATGAGAAAACCTCTCTCTTCCATTTCTTTTTTCTATTCCTTTCTGATGTTCCTTCATGGCCATCTTTCCGATTCCTACCGAGAATCCCATAGACAGCAACATCTGGCTCATCACCGGATCCGAGAACATTCTCATCGATACCGGTACGGGGGAGACCTCAGGCGGAACGGATTATGTTGCTATGGTGTCGTGGACCATCGACTCCCATCTCGATGGCAGGGGGCTGTCCGCGATAGTCCTCACCCACTGCCATATCGATCATGTGGGAGGTGCCGCGGGCCTGAAGGAGCATTACGGATGCCCCGTGTACATCGGTGCCAATGATTATGACGCTGTCAGCACCGGCGATTCCTATTACACAGTTTCGGGGATGTTCCGCATCCCCTTCTGTCCTCTCGACTGCATCCCCGTGGATGAGGGCCATGTATTCGATATCGGGGAGCACAGGTTACGTGTGATTGACACCCCCGGACATACTGCCGGGGGTATCTGTCTTTTCGACGAGATCACCGGAGCTTTGTTCTCTGGGGATACCGTTTTCGCAAACGGCATCGGACGTACGGATCTTCCCGGCGGGTCCCTCCAGGAAATGGTCCAATCCCTCGTCAAACTGAGTAATGTAAATATAACGACCGTCTATCCAGGACATGGACCCGTCGGGTATGACGGGAAAGAAACCCTAGACTATGCATTACGGATGGTGGGAAACAGATGACCGTGTACAAGTGTGACTGCTCCAAGGAAATGGGTGAAGACTGCCTGAACGCATGCAGGGCCGCTTCCGAGTCCATCGCAGCCGGCAAACTCATCGTCTACCCCACTGACACCGTCTACGGTATCGGAGCGTCCATCTTCGATCTCAAGGCCGTCACATCCCTATTCCAGGCCAAGAACAGGCCTTTCGACATGGCCCTCTCCGTGGCCGTCGCGGACAGGCAGATGATAGACAAGATCGCCATCATCAACGAGAACGCCGAGAAGCTCATTCAGGCGTTCCTGCCCGGTCCCCTCACCATCATCATCAAGAAGAGGCCCGAGGTTCCCGACCTCGTGACCGCATGCAGCGACAAGGTCGGCATCCGCATCCCGGACCACCCCATCGCCCGTGAGATCGCCAGGCTTTCCGGCCCCATCGTGGCCACCTCCGCCAACACCCACTCCAAGCCAGATGCCGTCAATATAGACATGGCTCTCGAGGCGTTCGGCGACAAGGTTGACACCTACATCGATGCCGGCCCCAGCACCGGCGGCAAGCCCTCCACCATCGTGTGGATCAAGGATGACGAGTATGAGATCGTCCGTCAGGGCGAGATCACCGCCGAGATGATCGAGGAGGTTCTGAAATGCTGACCTCCGAGCAGATGGAGAAGCTCCGCAAGGCCGGCAGGGTCTCCGCGGAGGCACGCGACCTCGGATGCGAGCTCTGCGTCCCCGGTGCTAAACTGTACGACATCGCCGAGGAGGTCGAGGGGTACATCCGCAAGCACGGGTGCGGTCTCGCCTTCCCCTGCAATATCAGCATCAATGAGATCGCCGCACACTATACCCCCTCCCCCAACGACCAGTCCCGTCTGGAACTCGGGGATGTGGTGAAGATTGACTGCGGAGGATTCCTCGACGGATTCATCGGCGACACCGCCGCCACCGTTGAGGTGGGCACCCGCGCCTATACCGACCTCATCCTCGCATCCAAAAGAGCCAGGAACACCGTTGCGGAGTTCGTCGGCGACGGGGTCCCCCTGTGCGAGATCGGTTCCGCCATCGAGAACAGCGTGAAGCGCGACGGGTTCAAGGTAATCGAGAACCTCTGCGGCCACCAGATCGAACAGTGGGACCTCCACGCCGGTTTCTCCATCCCCCCTTACGACAGCGGGGACATGACCAAGGTCACCGCCGGCATGACCTTCGCCGTCGAGCCCTTCGCCACCAACGGCGGCGGAGCCGTCGTCAACGGCAAGCCCGGTAACATCGTCGTCATCGCCCGCGACCACGATGTGGACGACCCCAAGGCCCAGGAGTTCCTTGAGTATGTCCGCGAGGAGTTCCACCACCAGCCCTTCTGCGCCCGTTCCTGTCACATGAAGGATGCCGAGAAGCACGTCCGCTACCTCATGCGCAAGGGCGTGCTCAACGGTTTCGCCCAGCTCGTTGAGATTAAGGGCGGCATAGTCACCCAGCACGAGTACACATTCCACATCCCCGCACCCGGTGCGAGGGCCGAGGTCACCACCCTGCCGTGATTACTGTCCCTGGTCCTCTTCCGGAGCAGGCGGTCCCGCCTCTTCCGCCATTTCCTTGGCGCCGTTATCGTTCTTGTACTTCCTGATCTGCATCAGGACGAAGACCGCTAGTATGCCTCCCAGTACGAGGAAGTGCGTCAGGTTGTCGATGCCGTTGGGGACGACGATGACGATTATCAGGGTGGCCACGCCGCCTACGAGGATGGAACTCATCTGCTGGTAGACCTTGGGTTCCGAAGCCTCCCTACCCCTCTCGTAAACGTACAGAGCCAGACGGATGAATTCCGCGATTCTCCTGCAGGGTTCCAGCAGGACTATGATGTTGACCGCGAGGATCACCTGCCTCCATCCGTATTCGCTCAGGGTGCCGATGTTGATGTGGAGCCAATCGGCGAGCGGGGTGTATGCGAGGAAAAACCCGATCTCGATGATTATAACCATTATCGTGAGGACGAATACATTGGTGAGTCCCTTCCTGAAACGCTCGCGGGTAAGGAACGAGACGGTCTCGATACCGTGGTAGAAGTTGTCCCTTTCCCTGTTGAGAGCCAGAATGCCGTTCTTCAGTCTCCGCGGACACTTGGCGTTCCAGAAATAATAGCTCCGGTTGGAGATCCTCACCAGGGACGGGAGGATGAGCATGGAGATGATGGCGGCTCCGATTACGGAGGAGTAGAACGCCTGGTCGATGACCCCGTCGCGCAAAGCCTCTTTGGAGATGATGAACGCGAACTCTCCCATGGTGCATATGGAGACCGCGGATATCCATCCGCAGCGGGGGTCGCCGTTCCCGGTCCAGTATCCGAGGTTGACGGCGGAGAACATGCAGACCGTGAACACGACGTAGATGATTATGATGGTGGGGATGTTGTTGGCGAGATCGGTGAGCGAGACCTCCGTTCCGACGGAGATGAAGAATATGGCCATGAACAGGCTCTTCAGGGGATCGACGTAATGTTCCACGGGTTCCTTGGAACGCGACGAACCAACGATAACCCCTGCCAGGAAGGCACCGATAGCGACCGAGAGACCTACGAAGTTGGCGGCCCACGCGAAGACGAACAGCATCCCTATGCAGAACAGGGAGATCAGTTCGTCGTCGGAACGGTCGTATATCCAGTTCAGCGCGCGGGGAATCGCCATCAGTCCCACCGTGAAACAGGCGACCATGAAGATGACGATGCTCGCCACGAGGACGACCATCGAATCCGCGTCCAGGTCCCCTCCGGTCATCATGGGGGTGAGGAGCGACAGCATGATGACCTGGCATATGTCTTCGATGATCATCATCAGGATGAGGACCTCGACCTTGTCGTGGTCGAGGACCTTCGACGACTTCTGCACGGCCAGCACCACCGCGGTACTGGAACCGGACATGATCGCACCGAAGACCAGGCTCTGGACGAAGGACAGGCCGAAGAGGGCTCCGAAAACGATCCCGCAGATCAGCATGAACGGGATCTGAACGGCGGAGACGATGATGGCGAACTTCCCCTGGAACTTCAGCTTGCGGACATCGATCTCCATCCCTATGGTGAACATCAGCATGATCAGGCCGAGGGTGGCGAAGATCTCGACGATCTCGTAAGCCTCGTCGCTGATGTCCGCGTAGTTGGCGATGATTATCCCGGCGATGAGGAATCCGATCAGGGAGGGGAACTTCAGCTTGTTAAGGAGGATGGATATGAACGATGCCAGTACCACCAGGGTGGCCATCATCGTAATCAGAACGATGTCCTCCGCCGACTCACCTCCCGATAAATAGAATATAAAGCGCGTTTATCCTATTAAAAAGGTAGATGGACTAAACAACTGTTCATTCGTCATTTCGGGCCGGGAATAGTCCCAGGAATTCCATACAAAATCCATATAATGTGCATCGCTTTCCCTCATCTAAGCCGGCGTAGCCGAGTGGCCAAAGGCGAGAGACTCAAGATCTCCTCCCTAGCGGTTCGCAGGTTCAAATCCTGCCGCCGGCACCATATGTGATGCGTCGTTTTCGGTTTCATGACCTTTTTTGTTGCCGGTCGTCGTCAACGGCGATATGCAATCAGGGCTTCGATTTTTTTCAATCGTGTACCTATTACCATTTATTGGATATATGGTACAACTGATAGTTTTTTGGTAGTTATTATAAATAATTACCATAAATTAGTACGTTAAAAATTGTTAAAAAATCATAATTTTTGTATTATATTTAATAAAAATCCATATATTTATCTATAAATCCAACAAATCTTTATAAATAATGCATAATTTCGGTATATCTAAATTTTTAAATAGCGTCCGTAGTTAGTGGCTATATAATCCAATAAAGATTGGATGACAAGGCACTGTGATATCATGCAGAAGAACGTCTTAATCGGTCTGTGTGCTGTTGTCGTAGTCGCTGTTGTCGTGATCGCAGGGCTTGCCGTCGTTCTCAATAACGACAAGGAAGACAAGCTCCCTGAGTATCAGTCGGACACCGGAACCGTTTTCGGAAACGCCGACGGCAACTGCTACATAGATTCCACCGACCGCAAAGTTATCAAGAAGATCATCGACGGGGACGCCGAACTCAAGGACTATCCCTTCGCCGATGCCAACAACGACGGGAACGTGAACGAAGCGGACCTCGAGATCGTCGACAAGTACATCGCCGGCGAGTCCTGCACCCTCAAGGTGCTCGATGCCGAGGATAAGGTCATCAATGTCGCTTATCCCATCAGCACCGTCATCGTGCTGTGCGGTTCCAACCTCGCCCCTCTCATCAATATCCTCGACATCGCCGACAAGATCGTCGGTGCCGCCTACACCGGAGAGAAGATCAACGCCATCCGCGACTATCCTATCGACCAGGGGATCACGAGCGGGGCCATCACCAAGATCTCCACCAAGGGAACCTCCGCCGACCTCGAGCTCGTGAAGGACCTCGTCACTAACAAGGGCTGCCACTTCATGATGACCGAGTACTCCAGCATGTACGACCTCGACTCCGATGCCAATGTCGTCAACCTCAACGCCATGGGTATCGACGTCGTCCGCATGGAGGCCCGCGACCCCGGACAGGACCTCAGATCCATGGCCGTCTTCGGCATCCTCCTGGGCAAATCCGCCCAGGCCGAGTCCTATCAGAACTTCATGAAGGACATCTACAGTCAGATCGACAGCGCCATCGGCGACAAGAAGGGAACCCACAAGGTCCTCATCACCAGCACCTCCAAGAACATCAGCGGTCTCTCCTCCGGATACACCGCCATGATCGAGAAAGCCGGCGGTGTCAACGCCGCCGACTGGCAGGACAGCACCAAGCCCCTCACCGCCGGAGACACCTGGCACCTTGATGCCAAGTACGCCGTCGACATGGTCTTCGTCGGCAGCACCTCCGATTACAACGGTGCCGGTTTCAAGGCTGCGGACGTCACCAACATCCACAGCTTCTTCGACAACCACAACGCCATGAAGAACGGGAAGGTCTTCCAGTACTCCACCGGCATCCCTGTCGTCTGCAGGATCGCCTACTACGCTGAGTCGATGTATCCCGACTGCTTCGAGACCGGATGGGCCCACGGAGTCCACCAGAGTTTCATCGACACGTTCTTCAAGACGTCCTACACCGTCGACGATTCCCTGTACTTCGTACAGGTCCCCGCCACCAGCTGATAAACAAATACCTTCCGGGCCGTAACGGCCCGGTCCAATCATGGAACAAATCTTCCCGTCCCCCCGCAGGGGACTGAAAGGGCCTTAGGGGGTATCGTATGTATCATCTTTCAATGGAAAATGTCGAATTCTCCTACGGGAAGAATGGGAAACTCACGCTCAATAACATCAACATCGACATCCACAATCCGCAGCTCATATCCATTATCGGGCCCAACGGAGTGGGGAAGTCCACCCTCATCCACTGCATGAACAAGATCCTCGAGCCCACGGGCGGGGTCGTCATGGTGGACGATGTGGATGTCAAGGGGATTAAGGTCAAGGAACTCGCCAAGAAGATGGGATACGTCCCGTACACGTCCAGCGACACCTTCCCCCTCACCGTCGTGGACACCATCCTCATGGGACGCAACCCCCACAGCAAGATGAGGAGCAACCTCAAGGAGGACATGAAGATAGTCAAGGAGGTCCTCCAGCTGATGGACATCGTCCCCCTGGCACTCCGTCCCTTCAACGAACTTTCCGCCGGGCAGCACCAGAGGGTGATGCTCGCGCGCGGACTCGCCCAGGAACCCGAGATCCTCCTCCTGGACGAACCGACGGCCAACCTGGACATCAGGCACCAGCTGGACGTCATCAGGATCCTCAAGAAACTGGCGGTCCAGAAGCACATCGTGGTCATCATGATCAGCCACGACCTGAACCTCGCCTCCAAGTACTCCGACAACGTCATCATGATGGCCCACGGCACCATCTATGCCGTCGGCAAACCCATAGACGTCATCACGAAGGAGAGCATCAAGGAGGTCTACGACGTGGACGCCGAGGTCATGATCCATGACGGCAGACCCTTCTCGATACTCCTGGACAACGAGTTCACCGAGGACGACGCGAAGCTCCCCGAGGGCGCCACCTGCGTCGCCGGGACCTCGGGCTGCGGGTGTTCCGAAGCGACGCCTTCCCCAGAGGGAACAGACGAATGAGGGGTCCGGATGTCAGAGTACGACGTCATGACCGTGGACGATGTGGAGACGGAGTACCACTCCTACATCTTCCGCAAAATCATCTTCGTTGTGGTCTTCGCCCTGGGCTGCGTCGTGGTATCGGCCGCCAGCCTGTCCAAGAACGGATTGGGGCTGGAGCCCTTCGAGGCCTTCGCATACCTCATCAACCACATCCTCGGGAAGACGTACCCCTACCTCAGCGAGGAGTGGTTCAACGATTTCATCCTGTGGGAATCGTACGTCCCCCGCATAGTCATAGCCATCATCTGCGGATGCGGTCTCGCCATCTGCGGTGTCATCATGCAGAGCGTCCTTGCGAACCCCCTCGCGGACCCGTACACAACCGGTGTCTCCGATGGTGCCAGTCTCGGTGCCACGGTCGCGATAATCACCGGTTTCACATACGCGAGCATAGCCGGCGAGGCGGGCATCGTGGTGAACGCGTTCGTGGGTGCCCTGATCCCGGCGCTGATCATCATCGCGCTGTCATCGGTCATCCGCATGACCCCCGCCACCACCATCCTGGTCGGTGTGGCGCTGTCCAACGTGTTCGGGGGCCTGCAGACCCTCATCAACTATTTCGCCGACCCCGACACCCTCACGGAGGCTCTCCGCTGGGGTATCGGTTCGTTCACCCAGACATCGTGGGGCGACTGCTGGGTTCCGTTCCTTGTCACTTTGGGCGGAGGCATACTGGCATTCTTCTTCTACAGGCAGCTCAACCTCCTCACCCTCGGCGAGAACAGCGCCAAGAGCCTCGGTCTGGACGTGGAGAAGTTCAAGACCCTCTGCCTCGTTCTCGTGGCGGTGATGGCCTCCGCCATCATCTGTTACGTCGGTATCATCGGTTTCGTCGGCCTCATCGGCCCGCACCTGGTGCGCATGGTGATCGGAGGGGACAACAAGTTCGTGCTGCCCGCATCCATGCTCGTGGGCAGCTTCCTCCTCCTGGTGTCGGACCTCATATCCCGCATACTCATCTATCCCGACGAGCTCAGGGTGGGACTCATCATGTCCGTCATCGGTGCGCCGGTGTTCCTGTACGTCATCGTCAGCCGCAAGAGGGGCTACGGAGGTGTGTACTGATGCAGTTCGGCAACGTCCGCGAGGGCCCCAACACCCCCGAGGAGGCGGAGTCCGGGTACTACCGCACCCTTCGCATGAAGAAGCTCTGGATCATCGTCTTCGCCATCACGACGGTGGGCGGTTTCTTCTATTCCCTCTTCTCGTGCCAGATAGAGTCCATCACCGCCGGCGACGTGATAGACGTCGTGGTCGCACACCTGACCGGCGGGACCGCAGGCTACGAACTCGCCGATACCGTCGTGTGGCAGTACAACATGCCTAGAGCGATAATGGGCGTGTTCGTCGGTATCTCGCTGGCCGTCGGCGGAGCCATCATGCAGGTCATCATGCGCAACCCCCTCGCCACCCCGTACACCACCGGTGTCTCCGCCGGAGCATCAATGGGTGCGGCGCTGTGCATCTACCTCGACATCGCCCTGATATCGACTGGGAACGTCAACACGGACATCACCATCAACGCCATCGTCTTCGCGATGTTCCCGACCGCGGCCATCCTCCTGGTCGCCAGGCAGAAGCACATCACCCCCACCACCATGATTCTGGCGGGTATCGCCATGATGTACATCTTCTCCGCCAGCACGACGCTGATGATGCTCATGGCCCCCAATCCCGAGACCGTCGAGACCGCGTACAGGTGGACCGTAGGTTCCCTCGGACGCGTGACGTGGGAAAACCTGTGGATCGTCATCGTATCCGTGGTGGCATGCGTCGGCATGCTGATGTACATCTCCAAGCAGATCCACCTGATGAACGCCGGCCAGAGGACGGCCACCACTCTCGGCGTGGACGTGAGGCTGTATCGCAACCTCGGTCTTCTCATCACCGCCGTCATGACCGCCGTCGTCGTGGGCGTCACCGGAGGCATCGGATTCATGGGCCTCATTGCGCCCCATCTTGCCAGGATTCTCGTTGGTTCGGATCTGAAGTACATGCTCCCGACCGCCGCGGGCATCGGCGCCACCATATTGCTGGTGGCGGATGCGTTCGCCAAGACGGTGATCCAGCAGGGCATACCCGTCGGAGTGATCACATCGGTCATCGGAGGGCCCATCTTCGTCATGATTCTCATCAAGAGCGCGAAGAAGGTCTGGTACTGATCGCATAAACGCTTTCGGATCCGCGGTTCCGGCGTGAGCAGCCGTTTCGCTGCGTCGGGACCGCAACCCTTAGTCCCTTCGGATGATTCCCGTCATGCGGTCCGTACAGGGCGGCAGGCATAGCAGTCAGGGCCGTTATTCAGTATTTGATTCAATGAGCCAGATTATCATATTTCCGTCATATGCCATCGTGATGGAGACGGAATAGGGGTCGGGATCCGAGTAGATTGTCCAAAATTCTCAGATACCTCCGAAAATGACCATTGGACCGTTCATCCTTTAAAAAGTAAGCCGAAAAGCTGCTGTAAACGGCTTCTGGACACAATTACGCGAGCGTAACTCTATAAATACAATCCAAATAATCACCCAACGTTACGTGTTGGATTATGCATCCATAATGAATCGGTGCATAATGCGTAATGCGGTCTATTCATCCAATGATGGATCACGATAAAGGTGTGACTATGGATAAAAGAATGTTAATCGCCTTATCCCTGGCCCTAATCTTCGCAGCGAGCCTCTTCGTTATTCAGGGCTCTTCCGATGATGATTCGGCCTCGGCGGCTGACGCATCCCCCGCTCTGGGAGGATTCCAGCCTTACGGCATCGATGCGGTGCCGACTGATGAATTGATGGGTGCGGGCGCCCTCGGCACCGCCACGCCCGACGGAATGACCATCTACATCTGTGTGGGTGGCGAATACACCGGTTTCGATACGATCAAGGCGGCAGCCGATTCCGAGCTCGCCGGCACCATTGTTATCGACGGTGACGTCACTAACAACGATGCGGTCACCGTCAAGAAGGATATCGAGGTCAAGTCGGGAACCCTGACCCTCAGCAAGACCCTTACCGTCTACAAGGATAACACCTTCACCGTCGACGAGGGCGCTATCGTGGTCCTCGATGCCGGCGGCCTGACGATCAACGGCAGCGCCACCAACAACGGCACGATCAACGTGGTCGGTTACGCCTTCGGCGGAAGCAGCGGTACCATCGCTAACAACGGCACCATCACCACTTCCTCGAAGAACGTCAGCATCGCAGTCACCGGGAACCCCGTCGTCGTTAACCCGTACTACAAGAACGGTGATACCACCAAGTTCTCCGCGGGTATCGGTACCACCGTCCACAAGGAGAAGTCCGACACCGCCAAGTACGATGCCAAGTCCATGGTCACCATGACCTTCACCATAACCAAGGCCCCCACATCCCAGACTCAGGACGGATGCGGCGAGATGACCCTTTCCGAGATTGTGATGCAGGACAACGCCACCGTCGTCTACATCCCGTCCTACACGCTGACCAAGGTCACCGCCGGAAAGGACGTCACCGCCTACGGTTGGTACAAGGTCACCGCTATCTCCGACACCGTGATGGCTGCCATCAACGGGAAGACCGTCGATGTCTATCTCCCCGCCGCTCTTGTCGGTACTGAGTTCGGCCAGACCGTGACCGTCACCGATGAGAGCTTCTATTATGATTCCAACGGCAACACCGTACACTATCAGATCGTCGAGACCGCTCCCTTCTGGATGAGCGGTTTCGCGACTTACACCATGTACACCAACAATGAGGACCCCGCCAACAAGATCTACCTCGAGCAGGGAGTTGCCAAATGGGTGGAGTTCGCCCAGGGGCAGACCGCATACACCAACACCGCCGTCCAATGGAGCAAGTGCCCCGCGGTCAGCAACGACCGCCTCGTCAGCGGTTCCTTCGCTGATATGCTCGCAGCCGCCGTGGACATGGTTGACGTCTACAAGGCCACTTTCGTCCTCAACGGCGAGGTGAATTCCGCCTTCGTCAACGGATACGTCGCTGGGTACGTCGCCGATGCACCCGCCGTGGACGGATACAAATCCTTTACTTACTCCTCAGATGACGTGACTGTCACCGACGGCAAGTTCACCATGCCCGCCAAGGACATAACCGTCAACATAACCGCTACCCCCATCGAGTACACCATCGTATTCGACAAGAATAGCGATGCAGCGACCGGCACCATGAATCCAATGGCGATGACATACGATGTCGAGGCCGCTTTGACCGCCAATGCATTCAAACACGAGGAGCTATCCTTCGCCGGATGGGCGACCGAGGCCGACGGGGCTGTTGTATTCGCTAATAGGGCCGCTGTAAGCTCCCTTATCGATGTGGACGGTGGGACTGTCACCCTTTACGCCGTCTGGGTGCCTGCATCCAAGGTCCTGATTATGGACCAGTACGGCGTATTCAACGTCGTCGGTATGGCCGGACCCACCCTCTACGACGGACTCGTCGAGCTCGATGAGGTCGGATTCATCGACGTCGAGATCACCCAGTACGACTGGGGGCACTTCCTCAACTCTATAGGAGGACTTGCCGCCACTTCCGATTGGTCTCATTACTGGAACATATACCTCCTCAAGGACGGTGTCTGGACCGCATCCAACGACGGAATCGATCTGGTTGCCCCTAAGGACTGGGATGCCGTCGGACTGTTCTACATCGGCAGCACCTACGACCCCGAGACCGAAACCTCCGTCGTCACCGAGGGAGGACCCGAACTCCTGAAGGACTTCCTCCCCGACATGGACACCGTGAAGCCCTTCGACTTCGATGTCGAGGGTGTGCTCTTCACCTTCGTCTCCGGCTCCGGCTACACCTTCAAGATCGCCGGTGCCTACGAGGAGGGAGGATCCGTCTTCGATGCCTTCCAGTACTTCGTGAACACCTACGGCGTGCCTTTCGAAGTCTCTGGAACGGCCGGAATCGGAACCCTCTACGATGTGGATGCCTGGGATCAGGACGAGACCGTCTTCTTCTACGAGGACGAGGACGACGCCTCCACCATGTACGCCATGGGCTGGACCTACTGGACCCAGTACACCGCCGGAGAATCCGGATGGGTCGTCGCTCAGGCCGGCATGTCCGAGCTCCCCGCCGCCGAGAACCAGACCTTCAGGATCGCCGTCGCGACCTCCTACTGGCCCAATGCCTACCTCCAGGTCGGCGTCGAGATGACCGAGGGCGGTACCGTGACCTATGAGGTCGCTGACGAGAACGGTCTCTTCGTCAAGACCGACTCCGCCTACTACTGCCCCAACACCTGGATCTTCATGGACAAGGTCAGCGTCGACGGCGACTCCGTTGTGTTCAAGGCCATCCCCC
Source organism: Thermoplasmata archaeon (assembly GCA_015063225.1). Classification (GTDB taxonomy): domain Archaea; phylum Thermoplasmatota; class Thermoplasmata; order Methanomassiliicoccales; family Methanomethylophilaceae; genus Methanomethylophilus. The sequence continues at coordinate 13,225 of SUSU01000018.1, forward strand.
TGGACCCCGACGGACTGGGCAGACAGATCTACCACTACCGCGTCACCGCCGTCCCCAACGAGGGCTACGCCTTCGGAGGATGGACCTACGACGAGCGCTGCGTCATGGACAAGGCCGTCGCCGCCGGTTCGGAGTTTACCGTTTCCGCCGACTTCTACTCCACCTCCGCCGCCGAGATACCTGCCAAGGGAATCAAGCAGGCGGACTACATCGCCAAGACCCTCGTCTACGGCTACCAGCCCTGCGACGAGGGACAGTCCCTGACCCTCATCGAGGGTGCTACCGTGGACCTCGCCAAGGTCGGCTACAACTATACCTCCAAGGGCAAGGTCACCACCAAGGACATCACTATAATGAAGTCCGAGAATGTGGCCGCCGATTACGCTTCACTCGTCGAGAAGCTCACCAAGCAGATCGGAACCGGCAACAGCATGGGCATCTGGGTCCACCACGACGTGGAACTCAACGGTGTCGCCAGCTTCGTCATCACCCGTTCCCTCGGCTCCGGCAACGCCTCCTACGTGGAGTTCGTGATGGCCGCCGGGAACACGATCATCTACAGCGGTGCCGACAACAGCATGGTCGCCGACTACTTCCTCGGCGCAGAAGAGGACACCTACGACAACATCGACGTGTTCCTCATGATCGCCGCCTTCGCCCTAACCACCGCTGTGCCCATGGACACCCTCATCATGGACCAGTACGGTGTCTTCAACGTGGTCGAACTCGACGGACCCACCGTCTACGACGGACTCGCCGAGCTCGGTGAGTCCGGATTCATCGATGTGGCAATCTCCGAGAGCCAGTGGGGACACAACCTCGATGCCCTCGGCGGACTCGCAGCCTCCTCCGACTGGACCCACTACTGGAGCGTCTACCTGCTCAACGACGGAAAGTGGGAGTACTCCGCCTACGGAATCGACGGCATCTACACCAACGAATACGACGCCGTCGGACTGTTCTACATCGGCAGCACCTACGACCCCGAGACCCAGACTTCCACCATCTTCGAGGGAGGACCCGAACTCCTGAAGGACTTCCTCCCCGACATGGACACCGTGAAGCCCTTCGACTTCGATGTCGAGGGTGTGCTCTTCACCTTCGTCTCCGGCTCCGGCTACACCTTCAAGATCGCCGGTGCCTACGAGGAGGGAGGATCCGTCTTCGATGCCTTCCAGTACTTCGTGAACACCTACGGCGTGCCTTTCGAAGTCTCTGGAACGGCCGGAATCGGAACCCTCTACGATGTGGATGCCTGGGATCAGGACGAGACCGTCTTCTTCTACGAGGACGAGGACGACGCCTCCACCATGTACGCCATGGGCTGGACCTACTGGACCCAGTACACCGCCGGAGAATCCGGATGGGTCGTCGCTCAGGCCGGCATGTCCGAGCTCCCCGCCGCCGAGAACCAGACCTTCAGGATCGCCGTCGCGACCTCCTACTGGCCCAATGCCTACCTCCAGGTCGGCGTCGAGATGACCGAGGGCGGTACCGTGACCTATGAGGTCGCTGACGAGAACGGTCTCTTCGTCAAGACCGACTCCGCCTACTACTGCCCCAACACCTGGATCTTCATGGACAAGGTCAGCGTCGACGGCGACTCCGTTGTGTTCAAGGCCATCCCCCTGGACCCCGACGGACTGGGCAGACAGATCTACCACTACCGCGTCACCGCCGTCCCCAACGAGGGCTACGCCTTCGGAGGATGGACCTACGACGAGCGCTGCGTCATGGACAAGGCCGTCGCCGCCGGTTCGGAGTTTACCGTTTCCGCCGACTTCTACTCCACCTCCGCCGCCGAGATACCTGCCAAGGGAATCAAGCAGGCGGACTACATCGCCAAGACCCTCGTCTACGGCTACCAGCCCTGCGACGAGGGACAGTCCCTGACCCTCATCGAGGGTGCTACCGTGGACCTCGCCAAGGTCGGCTACAACTAT
>SUSU01000018.1:15177-24709 GCA_015063225.1 Thermoplasmata archaeon
AGCCCTGCGACGAGGGACAGTCCCTGACCCTCATCGAGGGTGCTACCGTGGACCTCGCCAAGGTCGGCTACAACTATGCCTCCAAGAAGGGTACCACTACCAAGGAGATTTCGTTCGCCACTACTGGCAAGGTCGCCGAGGATTATGCCTCTGCGGTTGCCAAGCTGACTTCCGTCATCGGAACCGGAAACAGCATGGGCATCTGGGTCCACCACTCCATCCAGTTCACCGGTGTGGATTGCTTCGTCATCACCCGCTCGACTGGTTCCGGAAGCGCATCTTACGTGGAGTTCGTCATGGCCGCTGGAGACAAGATCATCTACAGCGGAACCGGCCTCGACCCCTCCGCCGCGGATTACTTCCTCGGTGCCGACGAGGATACCTATGACAACATTGACGCGTTCCTTCTGGAGATTGCCCTCAGTTTCGACTTCTTCACTGTCACGTACTCTCTCGATTCTGCTGAGTACGCGATTTGGAATGAAATCCCCGGATTCGAGGTCACCGTACTCCCCGATGCAGTCAAGGAAGGCTACACTGTAACTTCCTGGGCCACCAGCGACGTCACCGTCACTGACGGCAAGTTCACTATGCCTACCAAGAATGTGACCTTCACCGCCACCTCGACCATCAACAGCTACACCGTGACCTACATGCTCGACGGCGATATCTATGAAACCGTCGAAGAGTACAACTACGGAACCGAAGTCGCCGTCAAGGAGGGTGCTGTCAAGGAAGGCTACACCGTTACCAGCTGGACTACCAAGGACGCCACCGTCACCGGCGGCAAGTTCGTCATCCCCGCTAAGGATGTGACCTTCACCGCCACCTCCACCGAGAACGAGCCTATCGTCGTCGTGAACGATGACGGCAGCACGACCACCACCGAGGAGACCGTCTACGACAAGGACGGCGCCACCGTCACTGAGTCCGAGTCCAAGACCGTGGATGCCGACGGAAAGACCATCTCCACCGGAACCGCGGTCTCGACCAAGACCGTCGACAGCACAGGTGCCACCGTCACGGAGACCGAGGGCAAGACCGTCTTCACCGACAAGACGACCGTCCTCGACTACTCCAAGGAGACCGAGGCCGGTGCCTCCACTACCGTGGTTGCCGCCGAGCTGTCCCTCCCCGATGGAGCGGTCCCCTCCACCGAGAACCTCTCCTTCACTTCGACCCCGGTCGACAAGAGCACCCTCAGCGAGGATGTCAGGAAGGAGATCGGTAACGCACCCGTCTTCGACCTGAGTCTCATGTCTGGCACCTCCGCGGTCACCCAGTTCGGAAAGGCCGTCACCGTGAGCATCTACTACGAGATCGCCCCCGGTCAGAATGTCGAGAACATGGTCGTCTTCTACATCTCCGCAGACGGTAAGGTCACCTCCATCGACTGCGAATACAATGAGAAGACTAAGATGGTCTCCTTCGAGACCGGCCACTTCTCCATGTACGCCGTCGGCTTCGAGGAGGAGTCCGAGGACGCCAACTGGTACCTCGCCATCGCCGCCGTCGCGATGATGATCGTGGTCGCCATACTCGTCACCCTGGGAATCTACAGGAAGACCACCTACTGAAACCACTCCGCCCGTCCGCGAGGACGGGCAAACCCCCTACGGGGCGGGATTTTGTCCCGCCCCGACCGCTTTTATCCGTGAGCAGGCCCTCTCACCTGTCGCGTATACGCGCTTATAAGTAGGGGAAAACCCTGTTTCCGTCCTATACCTTTATATGTAGCATCAAGTTGGGGTGCTCTACATAAACCCAGGACCCCGTGTCTTCGGACATCGAAAACTGGGAGCGCCTCCCGTACGGGAAGAGCGCTTGCACCGTGCCTTCGGAAGAAGGCGGCATTTATGGAGGTTTGAATAAATGGCAGCACCCAAAGCAGCTAACCAGAAGGTCGACGCCGAAGCCCCTGTCGACAAGAAGAAGGGGAAGAAGGTCGAGAAGAAGGTCGAGGACGAGAATTTCAACTACATCGTCCGCATGGCGAACACCGATATCGACGGTATGAAGCACGTCGTCATCGGACTGCAGAGCATCAAGGGCGTCGGAAAGCGCGTCGCCCAGATCGTCGCCAAGCAGTCCGGCGTCGACCCCGCCGTCAAGATCGGTTCCCTCGATGACGACACCGTCATGAAGCTCGAGGAAGGCGTCCTCAAATATGTCGAGTACGCCCCCGCATGGGCCATCAACAGGCAGAACGACTACGAGACCGGTGACGACATGCACCTCCTCGGCAACGACCTGGACATCATCCAGGGAGACGACATCAACCGCATGAGGATGATGCGCTCCTACCGCGGAATCAGGCACGAGGGCAACCACAAGGTGCGCGGTCAGAGAACCAAATCCAACGGACGCAAGGGCCTTGCCTGCGGTGTCCAGAAGAAGAACTGAGGTGATTTGAATGGGAGATCCTAAATTTTCCAGGAAGAGCTACGACACTCCCTCCCACCCCTGGCAGGGAGCCCGCATCCAGGCCGAGAACGCCATCGTGAGCCAGTTCGGCCTGAAGAACAAGACCGAGGTCTGGAAGGCCGACACCATGCTCCGCAACTTCCGCAAGCAGTCCCGTGAGCTCCAGGCCCGCCTCAGGACCGGGGACGCCCAGGCCAAGATCGAGGCCGACGCCCTCATCGCCCGCTGCTCCAGGATGGGCCTCCTGCCCCCCACCGGCGGCGACCTCAACGACATCCTCGTCCTGAAGAGCGAGGACATCCTGTCCCGCCGCCTGCAGACCGTCGTGTTCCAGAAGGGACTCGCCTCCACCGTCAAGCAGGCCCGTCAGATCATCAACCACGGACACATCTTCGTCAGCGGCCACAAGGTCACCGTTCCCGGTTACATCGTTCTCCGCTCCGAGGAGTCCACCGTCGAGTACAACCCCGTCTCCCCCTTCACCGACGAGCTCCACCCCATGAGGGCCGCCGCCGATGCCGAGGCCGCCGCCCGCCGCGAGGCCCGTGAGGCCGCCCGCGCCGAGGAGGATGCCGCAGCCGCCCGCGCCGACGCAGAGGAGGCCGGGATTACCGCCCAGGATGAGTGATTAAAATGGCCGGAAAAATGGGAATCGCTAACATCTACGCCAGCTACAACAACATCATGATCACCCTGACCGACATCACCGGTGCCGAGACCCTCGGCAAGGTGACCGGCGGTATGATCGTCAAGCAGGCCAAGGACGAGTCCTCGCCCTACGCCGCCCAGCGCGCCGCCGAGAAGATCGCCGAGATCGCCGCCGAGAAGGACATCGTCGGCATCCACGTCCGCGTCCGCGCCCCCGGAGGCAACAAGTCCGCCTCCCCCGGTCCCGGTGCCCAGGCCGCCATCCGTGCCCTGGCCCGTGCCGGCCTCCGCATCGGAAGGATCGAGGACGTCACCCCCATCCCCCATGACGGAACCAAGCCGAAGGGCGGACGCCGCGGTCGCAGGGTCTGAGGCGATATCAATGCAGATCGAAACCGTCCGGATGGAGGACACCAAGGCGAGGCTCATCCTCAGGGATGCCACCCCCGCCCTGGCCAACGCCCTTCGGAGGACCATGCTGCAGGATATCCCCAAGATGGCCATCGACCACGTCGATTTCCACCTCGGACCCATCATGGACGATGAGACCGGCAAGGAATACGAGAGCATCACCTCCCTGTTCGACGAGATCATCGCCTCCAGGCTCGGGCTCGTACCCATCCCCACCGACTACTCCCAGTTCACCTTCCGTGACCAGTGCGAGTGCGGCGGAGAGGGCTGCCCCCACTGTAACATCATGTACAGTCTCAACAAGCACGGACCCGGCAGTGTCCTCTCCGGGGACATGATTCCCCTCGGGGACAGCTCCCTGAAGGTCAAGGACGAGTTCATACCCATCGTCCAGTTGACCGACAACCAGGCGGTGCTCATCTACGCGTACGCCTCCATGGGGACCGCCAGGAAGCACGTGAAGTGGCAGGCCGCCTTCGGCGTCGGCTACTCTTACATGCCCGTGATCACCATCAACCCCGACATGGCCTCCGATCCCGAGGTCATCGAGGCCGCCGTGAAGCGCTTCCCCAACCTCTTCGAGGAGAAGAACGGGAAGCTGGTCGTCGCCGACCTGTGGTCCGCCGCCGGATACGGCAGGGAACCCTTCGCCGACCTCCCCCACGTCCTCAAGGGCTTCGCCACCATGGAGTGGGACGACTCGAACTACCTGTTCAAGTACGAGACCGACGGTTCGCTCACCGCCCAGCAGGTCCTTGACAAGGCCATCGAGATCCTTGTCGGAGAGGCCCAGGGCGTCGCCGACATGGTCGGGTCCCTCGCCTGATAAAACCCATTCACTTCCGGGGCTTATGCCCCGGTCCTTTTCTTCATAATTACAGTCTGTTTCTGCCTGCAATGTGTGACCGATATCCTCGGTTCACCAGGAGTATTTCTTAGCCTGTTTCACGAGCATGTACAGGAACAATGGTCCGCCGATGACTGCAGTGATCGTTCCTACAGGAAGGCCCGAACCGATGTTCTTGGCGACGCAGTCTGCACAGAGTAGGAGCATGGCGCCGAAGGCGGCGGATGCGGGGATGAGGTATTTGTTGTCCGACCCGAGGAATAGTCTTGCGACATGGGGACATACCAGACCTACGAAACCGATGGTGCCAGTAAACGCAACCATTGCTGCCGTCACAAGAGAAACAATGGCAAGGATGATGAGGCGGGTTTGTTTTGCATTCACACCGAAACTCACCGCGTCCTTGTCACTGATTGCGAGAATGTTGAGTTTCTTGGAGAAGTACATCATCAGTACGATTCCGATGATTGACATAGCAACCATTATTCCGATGTTGTCCCAGGCGGCCTTTCCAATCGTACCGACATTCCACATGTAGATTTCGGCTAGACTTTCCTCGGAAGCTGTGAGCTTCATGAATGTCGTGGCGGCGGTGAAGAAGTACATAACGGATATGCCGATCAGAATCATACTGGCGGGGGAGACCTCACGCTTGAATTTGGATACGAGGATAATCAATCCTGCCGGTACAAGGGAGAAGATGAAAGCGTTAATCACGATGGCGGTATCCCTCATGGCGCCCGACATCAGGCTGAATCCCATGACAATGGCGAGGGCTGCACCGAACGAAGCGCCGGATGCTATGCCTGTCGTGTACGGGTCGGCGAGGGGGTTCTTCATGGAGCTCTGCATGGCTGCACCGCAAACACCTAGTGCGGCACCGACAGCCAAACCGCATAGTGCGCGGGGAAGGCGCATGTCCCATACAATCATGTCCTTTCCGACACCGATTTCATCCGCGGGGGTATTGCCCATGAGGTGGTCGAAAAGAACTTCATAGGATTCTACGAAACTTAGGCCGTAGGCACCGGAGGAGAGTTCCAAACCGAAGGCGATTATGGCAACGATGATACATCCGACCACGAATAGAATCTTTCTGAAAAGATAGAGGTGGTATACGGATTTGAATTCCTCCGGGGTGTTGAAATCGGTCTTCAGGTCACCACACCTCCTTGCGTGTGCGAATGATTAGGAACAGGAAAATCGGAGCACCGATGAACGACATGGTCACTCCGACGGCAATGCTGCCCGGATAGATGATTAGTCTGGAGATTAGGTCGGCGATGAGAAGGAAAGCGGCACCGAACAATGCAGATGCAGGGATGAGGTATCTGTTGTCCGCACCCATAATCAAGCGTACGATGTGTGGGGACACCAATCCGATGAATCCGATGATTCCTATGAATCCGACGATGGATGCGGTCATCACCGACAGAATGATTAGAATGACTATGCGAAGTGTTTCCGGATCCAGTCCGAGACTCTTGGCGCTCGCATCTCCGATAGTCAGGAGATTGATTTTGGACGAGAGCAGCATAAGCACTGCGGTGCCTGCGATGGTGACGATGCACATCAGTGGGAAGTCTCCCCAATTGACGTTTTCGAGGGTTCCGATTTGCCACAGATATGCAGCCTGAAGGGTTTCTGTATTGGCCGCTACTAACAGGAGAGTACTGAATGCGTTGAACAGATAGGACATAGCGACACCGGCGAGGATCATCGTTGCCGGCGAGGAATGTGTGAACTTGGCAAGAACCGAAATCACGGCGACTGGAATCATTCCGAAGATGAACGCATTCATCACGATGCCGTAGTTCCCGGTGTTGGAGCTTACAGAGAATCCCAGCACCAATGCGACGGCCACGCCGAACACTGCACCTGAAGATATGCCGGTGGTGTACGGGTCGGCAAGAGGGTTCTTGACGGCAGACTGCATCGCGGCACCGCCGATGGCTAGTCCGGCACCGGCAACTATTCCAATGGCCACTCTGGGAAGACGTACTTCCCATACTGTGTAGTCATCAATCCCTTCGGGTGTGGCCAAGGATGGGATGTTTCCCGTGATGTGGTTCCAGAGGGCACCCGCAGCCTGAACGAATGTTATTTCACGTCCGCCTAGGGTCAGCGCGAAAAGAGATAGGAAGACGATCAATGCCAGGAGTACTGATATGAAGAGAATCTTCCGCAGGATGTACCTGTGGTATTCCTCCTTGAGGTCAGCACTCCCGGCATCTATCGACATGGTTTCACTTTGTATCAGGATTTGAAGACGTCGTCGGTGAGGATGAACTTCACTTTGGTGACGTCGTAGTTGATGGAGCTGAGGTTGTCAAGGAATCCGTCAACGTACTTCTGGTGGATCTCGTCTCCGTAGTCTGCTCCGTAGATGTCGGGGTAGAGGATGGAAGCGGTGTATGCGAGCCTGACGATGGCAGGCATGTTGCTGTTCATCAGGCAGTAATGTCCGTCCTTCACGGTCTGAGTTTTGGCGAAGTATCCCTGATACTCCTCATACATCGCTTTCTGTTCAGTGGATTTGTAGTAATCGGGGCTGTATGAGTACTGGTGGTAGTGAAGCATAACATCTGCATGGTATTTGTCCACGAGAAGCCACTCATCACCAGCGTTGAACCTCTGGGTAGTGGTGTTCCAGTCGGCGAGGTTCTTCCCACCGACCATGACTGTGAGCTCATAGTAGTCGGAAGGGATTCCGCTGACGTAGTTCGTCATGGTCATACAGAGGATGCTCTTCTGGTTCTCAGTTGTGACGTTTTTGACCTTATCGCTGATGTAACTGAGCACATCATCGCAGAGTTTGGCGTAGTCGTTAGCGCGATCCTCGAGCTGGAAGAGGTAGCCCATGGTGAGGGCAACGCTGACGGCTTCGAGACCATCGGAAGAGGAGATTCTAACGACATCGATGCCGGCACCAGTGAAAGTGGCTTCGTTCTTGAGGTAACTGGCACTTGCCATGGTGATGATGGCATCCACATTTCCGATTTCCTGGACCTTGTCGAAATCTGCAGCGATGATGCTGGTGCTGACCTTAGGGAGATCCATGACGTCGGAGAACAGATAGGTGTCTTTGGAAGCTTCTCCGGTTACGCCGACAATCTTCTTGGCGGTCACTGCGCCGATGGCCTGCATGGTCATCGTGGCGTTAGTTCCAACCACGACAGCTCTCTTGATGGGGTATCCGACAGTCTTGACCTCTTTGTTTCCATTGAGGTATTTGATGTCCATCTCTTCGCGGTTAATCATTTTCTGGATGATCTCACGGTCGGCATCGTTCACGTTGCCGTCGTTGTTGGCGTCTGCGAAGGGATATTTCGCTTTGTCTTCTGTGCCTGCGATGATTTTGCCTACTAATTCGAGGTCTTCATCATCCAGATAGTCATCGTTGTTGGCATTTCCGAAAACTGCGAGACGGCCGCTCAAATCGGATGAGCGGTATTTGCTGTCTCCATCGTCTTTCATAAGGAGGATGGCTGCACCGCCTCCGGCGGCCACAACGATGACCACTGCTACGATTGCTAGAACTTTAACGTTCATGGTCACATCTCTGGATAATATATCCAACTCTGGATGATACATCCGCTATTAAGTAATAACGTGCATTTGTTAAATCCAAATACACTTTATTTTGTATTAAATGTTACAATTTTCGATAATTGTAGCATATTATTGATAATCAATCAACTTGAATTCTAGTAGATGAACTGAATCATTCTGTAAGGATTCCTCAGAAGAAATCGTTCAGCGTGCACTTCTTGACCTTGTCGCTGTTGAACAGAGAGTCCATGGACTGCTCGATGATGGCGATGCGCTCCTGGGTGTACATGTCGAGGTCGTTGCGTTCGCAGACGCTCTTGGAGACCTTGAGGTATTTCCTGACCGATGCCTCGGTGACGGTGAGGTTCAGGTTGTTCCCGCACTTGTTGCACATCCCGGAAAGGGGCATGCGGCGGTACTTCTCGCCGCACTTGGTGCACCTGACGGTCTGGGTGGCGAACGAACGGAGGTTTCCGATCATGTCCGGCATGAAGTGCTTGTTGATGACCAGCCTGGCGACCTCCTTCTCCTTCACCGCGCGGCATTTCTCGCCGAGCAGGAGCTGGGCCTCCATCTTGTCGACCATCGATCCCAAGGTCGTATAGGCGGAATCGTGGGGCCCCTCCGAGATGTCCGGGGTGTCGTGGGTGTAACCCAATCCCTCGTACTGTCCGGGAGTGCCGATCCTGCCGTCCACCAGGTCCATGATCTTCTCCACGGACTTGGGGGGCTGCATATCCATGGCGGCGTCGTAGAACGCCTTGGGGTATTCGCGAAGGCAGTCCACGTTCCTGGCCTCCTTGTCGATCTCGTTGGGGTCGAGACGGGTGGTGAGGACGAGCGGACAGTCCATCAGGCCTCCTCTCCTCGCGGGCAGGAACACCCTGGAGAAGTTCAGGAGACCGTCGAGGGCGAGGATGATGCAGTCCTCGTCGCCGTCGCAGTTGCGCCTCTTCGATGCGTGGTAGTAGGGGTGGCCGTAACAGCCCTTGACGTTCGCGTACCCTATGATCCTGCAGAGGATGCATCCCGAGGTGTGGGGGGCGAGACCGAACGCCAGGTGGCCGATGAGGTCCGAGGGGGTCTCGACGTTGTAGAACCGCTCGAGGCCGTAGATCTTCTCAAGTTCGTCGTCGATGAACTGTGCGACGCGGACCATGTAGATGCCGCAGTCCTTCGACGGGATGATGTCCTGGCACTTCAGTTCCACGATCTGGTTCGGGTCGGTCAGGGGGTCGCCGTTCCAGTCGTGGACGTAGCCGAGTTCGTGGGCCTTCTCGATGCTCAGTCCGATCTCCTTCGGCCTGAAGTGGGTGAGGGGGATGTCGGTCATGTCGTAACGGATGGTGCCATCGCGGAACACGGTGATGTTGTGCTCGCGCCTGAGGATTCCCTTCTCCAGTATCTCGGGGGTCTTGGTGCGGGAGGTGAGGACCTTGCAGCACTTGAGGGCCATGGTGTGGTACTTGGGGTTGGTCATACCCAGCGCCTCCAGGGCGGCATAGTATTCGCGGTCGATGTCCACGGGCATCGGGAGCTCGTCCTGCGCCCTCCTGTACTTGGGATCCTCGAAGGTGTGGGTCTGACAGTTCCTGCACCAGGTGCTGTAGGTCATCTTCCTGCACTTGGGGCAGACGCGGTATCCCATGT
>SUSU01000019.1 GCA_015063225.1 Thermoplasmata archaeon
ATCGCATCGATGATGTCGGTGGCAGCCATGCCGGCAGCGTCAGCTTTGTTGACAGCGTCGACGATTCCAGGGAGCTTCACAGCTACCATGGCGTCGACAAGTGCTTTTTTCTCGTTTTCAAAAGCCATTTTGTTTCCTCCATGTCGGATTAACGTATCCAACGAGCCTTTAATGTGGATGTAAGTATATAATGACTACCGTCGTTGGACGCTATCCTTTATAAGCAGAAACTTCGCAGGATCCAATAATTGCGTAGCTACTTATATATACTATAAAAGAAAAAATGATTTTTATTACATCAATCAATGTTATTTATTGATTTTTTCAATAAATTTTATTGTATCAATCAACATTTACAATAATCCGCGTTGGATGTAACTTTTTATGATAATTCAATGACGCCACCTTGTTATTGGATGCAACTTAACACAGAATTTTACAATTGGATTACAAATAAACAACACTAAAGTCCCCGTATTCTATGGGAATAATTAATGAGCCAGATATGCGCTTTAAATCAAAAAACGAAAGCATGGAATCGAAAAACCAATTCAATCCAATGTTGGATGCATCGGATTCCAACATGTTCGTAAAACTGTACAGTCGACAGGAAAAAGCAGATTACCAGTCGGGACACAACATCCATGAGAACCTCTCCCTGACCGCAAAGATTTATCGCGTGAGGAACAGTTACACACACAATACGGGGATTCCTGAAGAGATCCACGACACCAGGGAGAACGACCAGATGAGTAAGAACCGCTACATATTCCCATTCACACGCGTTGTCGGACAGGACGACATGAAAAAGGCACTGCTGATCAACGCGGTCGACCCATCCGTGGGGGGCGTACTCATCGCCGGCTCCAAAGGAACCGCGAAATCCACCACGGTCAGATCGATGTCTCAGTTCCTACCCTCGCGCCCCGCGGTCAAAGGCTGCAGGTTCAGGTGCGACCCCCGCGACGAGCGCAAGATGTGCTCCGACTGCAGGGAAAGACTCGCCGCAGACGGCAGGCTCGAGACGGTTGAGGTCCCCACCGAGGTTATCGAACTCCCTCTGAACGCCACCGAGGACCGCGTATCCGGCACTCTCGATATAGAACACATCCTGGAGACGGGCAAGAGGAAGTTCGAACCCGGCCTCCTGGCCGCCGCTAACGGGAACATTCTCTACGTCGATGAGATCAACCTCCTGGACGACCATATAGTCGACCTCCTCCTGGATTCCGCCGCCATGGGCACCAACTATGTGGAGAGGGAGGGCATCTCCTTCTCCCATCCCGCGAACTTCATCCTCGTCGGGACTATGAACCCCGAGGAGGGAGAACTCAGACCGCAGTTGTTGGACAGGTTCGGCCTGTCCGTCGAGGTCAAGGAGGAATACATCCTCGAACGCAGGATGGAGGTCATCAAACGCCGCATGCAATTCGATGCGGACCCCGTCGGATACCTTGACGGCTGCAAGACCGAACTCGACGAGCTCCGCGAAAGGATATCGAAAGCCAGGGACCTCATCCCCGGGATCCCCATAGACGACAAGTCCATAAGCATGGCCGCCCGCCTCTCCGCACACTTCAAGATGGAGGGGCACCGTGCCGATCTGGCTCTTATGAGGGCCGCCCGCGCCAACGCCGCCCTCGACGGCCGCACGGAGATCACCAGGCAGGACTTCGTCGAGGTCGCGCCCATGGTGCTCTCCCACCGCATCAAGAGGAAGGCCTTCGAGAAGACCAACTTCAACGACGCAGAGGTCAGGGATTGTCTGGACAAGATGTGATGCCGTTCTCCGCCATCGCCGGGAACGGGGTCGCCAAGACCGCAGTGCTCTGCATGCTCACGAACCCCCGCATCAGGTCCATCCTCGTGACGGGAAACGTCGGCACGGGCAAGACCGCCCTCGCCCGCTCCCTCTCGTCACTCGACCCTTCCCTCCCCGTCCTCAACGCGCCCGTCGGCGTCACCGACGACCGCCTGTTCGGCTCCATAGACATCGCCAAGGCTGTGAATGGCGGCGACATAGAACTCGAACCCGGCATATTCTCGCATGCCGACGGAGGGATCATCTGCATAGACGACATAGACCTCATGGACCAGAGGGTATCCCTGCTGGCCATGGAGAGCGTCGACAAGGGCATGGTCCAATTGGAAAGGGAGGGGCTCAGCACATCCTTCGAATGCGACGTCTCGGTCATCGCGACCACCTCCCTCAGCCGCGGCAGGATGAACAGGCATCTCTCGGACAGGTTCGACATATCGGTTCGCATGACCAGGGCGCCCTCCCCGGAGCACGAGAGGTCCCTCCGCGACTGCCTCGAGATGTCGGACGGAGACAGTCTCGAACAATACAGGACCAGGGACCGGGAGACCATGGAAACGGTTAGGAGGGCGAGGACGATCCTCCCGGAGGTCGTCCTGTCCGACAGCCACCGTGCCTCTATCGCCCGCCTCTGCGAGATATACGGGGTCTCGAGCTACAGGGGACCCATCGCCTGCGCCCGCACCGCCGTGACCATAGCCGCCCTCGACGGAAGGAGGACAACATCGGACGACGACGTCATCCTGGCGGCGCAGCTGTGCCTCGACCACCGCCGCACGGTGTTCGGCAGGAAGGAGAATGAGAAGAAGGCCGCGGAACCGGCGGTGAGGCGGGACCCCCTCCGCAGTACGCCGAAAAACAAGGCCGACGCCAATATCAAGATCCCGAAAACCGACCGGAACGAGATCACCCCGCCGACCGCCAGGAAGGTCCTCGTATTCGAGGATGCGGAATCCGTCAGGGAGGACCCCGAGGAACTCGAGGCGAAGGTCGGGGAGAGATTCGAGACCATCGACATCATGGAGGCCGTGGACAGCAAGGGCGCCGCGGCCGAGAACGAGGGACGCAGATTCATAGAATCCCCCTGGGGACAGTACTCCGGGTTCAGGATACCCGACGACGACTGCACCGATGTGGCCATAGACGCCACCGTCAGGGCCGCCGCCCCGCACCAGAGGGCCCGCGGGAGCATGGGCGGGAAGATCGTGATCGAGAAGCAGGACATCCGCGAGAAGGTCCGCACGAAACAGACGGAACAGACCTTCCTGTTCCTGCTGGACACCAGCGGGTCGCTCATAATCCGCAACAGGATGTCCAAGGTCAAGGCGGCCATGCTCTCGATGCTCGAAAGGCATTACGTCAAGAGGGACCGCGTGGGACTGATGACGTTCAACGAGGACTACATGGAACTGATAATGCCGCCCACACGTGCGATCAACGAGCTCAGCAAGACGATCGACGGGATCAAGATCGGACGCGGCACCCCCCTCAGCGCGGCGTTCATGATGTGCTGGAACTTCATCCGCGGATACCGCCGCAAACATCCGGACGAGATCTGCCACATCATCCTCATAACGGACGGGAAGTCCACCAAGGCCCTCGACAGGAGCAAGGACCCCTTCGCGGAGGCCCTCGAGATCGCGGAGCACCTCCATGCCGAGAACGTCGACTGGACCGTCATCGACTCCGGACTCGGGGGCTCGAAGTCCGAGATGCCCGAGATGCTGGCCGAGAAGCTCGGAGGGCGCTTCTTCCTCCTGGACGACCTGGAATCCGATTCCAAACCCGAACGTTTCTGGTGACCTCCGGGTAAGAATGATATATCCATCATCACGGTATCATACACGGGCGTCGATGTCCGGATGACAGAATATGGACGAAGGGACCGCGTGGATAATCCTCATCGTGGCATGCATCCTCGAACCCTGCTGGGTGATATGCCTCGATAAATCCGAGAACTTCAAGCACAAGGCCTGGGGGATCGCCGCCGTGGTGCTCGTCCTCCTCTGCCTGTACTGCCTGTCCATCCCCGAGAAATGGATCGGGCCCGGGATATCGTACTCCATCCTCGCGGGCGTAGGCGCAGCGGGGATAGTGATCGCCGGCCGCTTCCTCTACAAGGAGAAGCTCACCCCGCGCAAGCTATTCTTCATTTCTCTTATTATTATAGGTATAGTGGGGGTGAGGCTCCTTGCAGGATGACGCATCGAAGAGGACGCTCCTCGGATGGGGCATGATCATCGCGGGAGGGTTCCTGCAGCTCGGATGGTCCATCGGACTCGCATACACCAACGAGTTCACCGACATTGGATGGGACGCCGTGACGATAGTGTTCCTCCTGCTGAGCATGATATGCCTCGAATACCCGATCAGACTCGGCGTGCCGTTCACCACCGCATACGCCGTATGGGTCGGGATAGGCGTGTTCTTCACCGTGGTGATCTCTTACCTCCTAGGTCTCGAGGAGAACGGATTCTCCATAGGGATGGGCGTCTGTTTGATGCTCATCATCACCGGAGTGGTCGGTTTGAAGCTGACTCCCGTCGAATACATCGAAGAATGACCGTTTTCGTGCCGTCCTGTGCGATTATTCATTCCATAGTTGGCTTGAAGTTCCAGCTGGATTAATTAAACAGATATTCTTGAGGTATATCCTTAAATAGTGATTTAGTCAATATTTTTGATGTGTGGAAAAGTATATATATGGCAAATTTCACGAAAAAACAGTTACAATAAACTATAAATAATACAGAATTGCCATTTTGAAAATCGAAGAAAACTATAAATACTCACCAGAGACATATCATAATTGCAGTGTGATTCCAACGGAGTGTCAGACCGTAGGAATCACCTGAGGAGGAAAACAAAATGAGTAATGAAGCCATTATGGCCGACCTTCAGAAGGCCATTGAGACCTGGGACTTCAAGCTGGCTCAGTCCGCTACCCAGGCTGCTATCGACGCCAAAATCCCCGTCTCCGACATCATCGGACAGGGACTCGGAAAGGGAATGGAGACCATCGGTGTCAGGTTCGACAAGGCCGAGATCTTCCTACCCCAGGTCGTTGCCGCTTCCAAGGCCATGGGCGTTGCCCTTACGCTCCTCGAGCCCCTCATGTCTGCCGGTGACGGCTCCATGAAGGGAACCGTCGTCATGGGAACCGTCGAGGGAGACATCCACGAGATCGGAAAGAACGTCTGCTGCGCCATGCTCCGCGGCGCCGGATACAACGTCATCGACATCGGACCCGACGCATCCGCCATGGACTTCATGGACGCTGCTGAGGAGAACGGAGCCCAGGTCCTCGGAGGATCTGCTCTCATGACCACCACCCTCGAGTCCCAGCGCGAGCTTGTTGAGACCAACAAGGAGATGGAGGGCGGCTACAAGTGCATCTTCGGAGGAGCTCCTTGCTCCCAGGCCTGGTGCGACGAGATCGGCGCCGACGGCTACTCCGAGACCGCCAACGAGATTATCGGGCTTGTCGACAAGCTCGTCGCTCAGTGAGGCATTTCAATGGCTGCCACTAGGCCCCTTACCGTCACTGACGTCTACGAGAGGTTCGTCAAGGGAAAGAAAGTCCCCGAGTCCGAGTGGGACTACACCATCATCCCCCAGAACCTCACCGCTCTCAAAGAGAAGTACCACATCGACTTCGGCGACGAGATCGTCCCTGAGGACCCCGAAGTCAAGGACGCCCTGTTCCAGGCCGGACTTGAGATGCTCGTCGAGACCGGATTCTACTGCCAGGACCTCGGCCGTGTCATGAAAGTGACCGAAGAGGAAGTCTGGGAGGGAATCAAGAAGACCCCCAAGAAGCTCATCCTCGGAGAGGGCCGCGACATCGCCAGGTTCTACCCCAGGCAGGGCAACAGCCCCGTCAAGCCCATCATCCAGGGTGGACCTACCGGATCCCCTGTGTCTGAGGACATGTTCATCAAGATCATGCAGTCCTACGCCCAGGAAGCCGTCATCGACGACCTCGTGGACGGTGTCATGAACACCGTCGAGGGCAAGCCCTCCAAATCCGGTACCCCCTACGAGATCCGCGCCACCATGCAGGAGCTCAGGATGACCAAGGAAGCCCGCACCCGCGCCGGCCGCCCCGGACTCGGCGTATAGGGCCCCGAGACCCCCCTGACCATCGGCGGACGTCTCGTCGCTGACTGCCCCAACGCCGGCCACAGGATCACCGATGCCCACGAGTGCTCCCAGCTCAACGAGCTCAAGATGGACCTCGTCGGACTCAACATGCTTGCCGGCTGGACCGTCTCCGGTGACACCATCATGATCGAGCAGATGCCCATCTTCGGTGGATACACCGGCGGAGTCGAGGAGACCGCCATCTCTGATGTCGCTACCACCCTCGCTTCCTTCGCCCTCTTCAGCGGAAACTTCCACCTCGACGGACCTATCCACATCAGGTGGGGTGTCACTACCGCCAAAGAGACCTTCCAGATCGCTGCCCACGCCTGCGCAGCCGTCGACCACAACACCGACCTGCTGCTGGCCAACCAGTACTACCCCATGGCCGGTCCCATGACCGAGATGTGTCTCCTCGAGACCGCCGCTCAGGCCATCAACGACACCGTCTCCGGGCGCGAGCTCCTCTCCGGATCCGCTGCCGCCAAGGGTGTCGTCCTCGACAAGTTCACCGGAATGGAGGCCCGCATCATGGGTGAGGCCGCCAGGTGCGCTGCCGGTCAGCGCGTCTCCGACATGAACGAGACCATCCAGAAACTGCTGGACATCTACCAGCCTCACTACGTCGACGCCCCTGCCGGAGTCACCTTCCAGGAGTGCTACGACGTCACCACCGTCAGGCCCAAGAAGGAGTACCTGGAGATCTACGACAAGGCTGTCCAGACCATCAGGGACTGCGGCCTCGACATCAAGCGCTGATGAAACCCAGGCGGCCCTTCGGGGCCGCCGCCATATTCCTCCCTCGACCCATAGGGCCCCGCCTAGCGCAAAAGCCGTCTCTAAGAGATATCTTTGGGCGGAGCCCTATAATATGGGTTTACAATTTAGGGTTGGTGTGAATGGCCTCAAGGAAGTACGTCGATGTTTTCGAGGCCTACGACCGTTTCTCCGAGGGCGACCGCATCCCAGAGGAGACTTGGGATTATCAGATCATACCGTCCAACGCCCGCCTGATGCGCGAGCGTTACGACATCAACTTCTCCAAGACCGACATCGTCCCCACCGATGCCGATCTGATCGACAGGCTGTTCCTCGCCGGCGTCGACATGCTGATGACCACCGGCATATACAACACCGATTTCAGCCGCGTACTGAAACTGGACGAGGACGAGATCTACGACGGCCTCAAGATGGCCCCGAAGAAACTATCCATCGGCAGCGGGAAGGAGAAGGTCAAATGCAAGGCCCGCCGCGGGAACTCCATGAGGAAACCCATCATCGAAGGCGGACCCACCGGGGCACCCGTTTCCGAGGACGTGTTCGAGGCCCTTATCGTCTCCTATGCGCAGGAGCCGTCCGTGGACACCATCGTGAGCGGTGTCCTGAACTCCGTCGGTAGACACCCTGCCGTAACCAACACCCCCTGGGAGATCAAGGCCACCATGGCCGAAATCAGGCACGTCCGCGAGGCCACCACCCTGGCCGGACGTCCCGGCATGGGCATCTAGGGTCCCGAGACCCCCCTGACATCCACCGGCTGCCTGTCCGTGGGACTGATCCCCAACGGCATGAAGCGTTCGGACCTCCACGAGGCCTCCCAGATGAACGAGATGAAGGTCAACAACTCGTTCCTCAACACCGTATCCGGATGGCATATCTCCGGAGACAACGTGATGATCGAACAGATGCCTATATTCGGGGGTTATGCGGGAGGTGCCGAGGAGACCGCGATCTGCGATGTCGCCACCACCCTAGCCACGTTCGCCGCATTCAACGGCGACATCCACCTGGACGGGCCCATCCACATCAGATGGGGGAACACGACCGCGAAAGACACCATACGCGTCGCCGCCCACGTGGCATGCGCCATGGACTACAACACCGATGTCCTGCTCGCCAACCAGTACTACACCGTCTCCGGCTCCGGCACGGAGATGTGCCTCCTCGAGACCGCCGCACAGGCCATCGCCGACACCGCGTCCGGACGCGAGCTCCTCTCCGGAGTCGCCTGCTCGAGGGGTGTCGCGGAGAACCGCACCACCGGCCTCGAGGCGAGGATGATGGGAGAGGCCTCGTCCGCCATCTGCGGAACGGACGTGGAGACGACCAACAAGATCCTCAACCGCCTCATCGACCAGTACGAGAACAAGTTCGCCACGGCCCCCCCGGGGAAGACCTTCCCCGAGCTCTACGACATCGACCGCAGCGTCCCCTGCGACGAATACCTCGCCGTTTACGAAAAGGCCCTCGCGACCATATCCAAATGCGGCCTCGACTTCTGAGATCATCAGTCCCATCCGGACATCTGGCTCTTGGTGTTTTTCGGGCCAGACAGACATGGTTATATACTGTAGCCACCTTCCATATAACGGTACAAATGAAGGCAGACGCAACGAGTGGAAAATCCCGTCGTACCCTTTTTTCCGGGGGGATAGTCCTGTCTGTCTAGTCCAGGTCAATCTGATTCTGACCCCAAGATAAACTGTTTTTCACAATGGGAGACGGTCCGGCGATCACGCGGGTCTCTAAAACCTGCTAGCGGGGTTCGACCCCCCGGTCTCTCGCCATCTCACTATCGGCACACGGAGCGATAAGACATGAGCTACACATTCACAGACCCCCAGATACAGCGCCTGAGGGAATTCGGGGACGACCCCCGCAGCAAAGAGACGTTCGAGACCGAGGAGGAAAGGGACAAGGCATTCTCCAAACTCATGGGGAAACTGCAGTCCGAGAACGAGAAGGGCATCAAGGAACTCCTCGCCGGCCCCCGCCACCACAGGCTCCTCGAACTGGAACTGAAGATATCCGAGGCCCTGATCGCCGAAGGGTTCGTCGAGGTCAAGACCCCCATCTTCATCTCCAAATCCGCACTAGCGAAGATGACCATCACCGAGGACCACCCCCTGTACCAGCAGGTTTTCTTCATCGACGACAAGAGGGCCCTCCGCCCCATGCACGCCCCGAACCTCTACTACGTGATGAGGAAGCTCAGGGACCACACCGACGGCCCCGTGAAGATCTTCGAGATCGGCTCGTGCTTCCGTGCCGAATCCCACAGCAACGACCACCTCGAGGAGTTCACCATGCTGAACCTGGTGGACATGGGCCCCCAGGGGGACACCGTCGAGAAGCTGAAACACTACATCGACGTCGTGATGAAATGCGTCGGACTCGACTATGAGCTCGTCGACGAGGAATCCGACGTCTACAAGCAGACCATCGACGTCATGGTCAACGGCGAGGAGGTGTGCTCCGCGGCCGTCGGTCCCCATGTCCTCGACCCCGCACACGATGTCCATGAACCGTGGTGCGGCGCCGGTTTCGGCCTCGAGAGACTCATCATGATGCGCGACGGGGACGGCAGCGTCAAGAAGACCGGGAGGAGTCTCAACTACCTCAACGGCTTCAAGATCAACTGAGGTGCCAGGATGTCGGATGTGTTCGATCTCATAAAGCGTGCGGAGAACGGTTCCGCACTCACCCTCCCCGAAGTGGAGGCACTCATGGCCGCAGACTCCGAGGATGAGGTGTCCGAGATGTACGCCGCCGCACGCAGGGTCAGGGACCGCGTGTTCGGGAACAAGCTGTTCATCTACGGCTTCGTCTACTTCTCCACCTACTGTAAGAACAACTGCGCCTTCTGCTACTACAGGCGCACCAACGACCTCCACCGCTACAGGAAGACCAAGGACGAGGTCCTGAAGCTCTCCACCAGCCTGGAGGATGCGGGAGTCAACCTGGTGGACCTCACCATGGGCGAGGATCCCCGCATGTACGCCGACGGCCACAGGAACCTCATAGACCTGGTGCAGGGCGTCAGGGACGAGGTGGACATCGGCATCATGGTGTCCCCCGGGGCCATCGAGAAGGATGCCTTCCCCAAGCTCAGGGACGCCGGGGCGGATTGGTTCGCCTGCTACCAGGAGACCCACGACCGCGAGCTCTTCTCCAAACTGAGGCTGGAGCAGGACTACGACTTCCGCATCAACCAGAGGAAATGGGCTATGGAGGCCGGGATTCTCGCCGAGGACGGCATGCTGGTCGGTCTCGGGGAGAGCGTGGCGGAACGCGCCGAGGCCATAGTGAAGATGGGGGAATCCGGCTGCGACCAGATCAGGGCCATGACATTCGTCCCCCAGAAGGGCACCCCCATGGAGACCATCGTCCCCCACGACTCCACCGACGAGCTGAAGGCGATAGCGGTCATGAGGCTGCTCTACCACGACCGCCTCATCCCCGGGAGCCTCGACGTAGAGGGCATCGCGGGCCTAAAGACCCGTGTCGACGCGGGAGCGAACGTGATCACATCCATCATCCCCCCTTACGAGGAGCTCGCCGGTGTCGCGCAGCCCGAACTCAACATCAACGACGGCCACCGCTCCGTCGATTACGTGATAAACATGATCGAGGACATGGGCAAGCACGTCGCATCCAACAGCGAGTACAGGAACGTCCTTAACGAGCGCAAGGCGAAGCTGAAGGTGGTATCGTGAAGCTGGCCATCGTCGGCGGCGCCCTCCAGGGCATGGAGGCCGTGTACCTCTCGAAGAAGGTGGGATACTCCACCATCGTCCTCGACAGGAGAAAGGACGCCCCCGCCGGATACCTCGCCGACAGGTTCGAACAGTGCGATGTCGTCAAAGAGCCAGATAAGGCGATGGAGATATTCTCGAAATGCGACGCGGTCATCCCCGCCGTGGAGGAGATCGACGCCCTGGAGACCCTCGACAGAATTGTCCCCGAATGCGGGATCCCCTTCCTGTTCGACCTCGCCTCCTACCGCGTCTCCTGCTCCAAGGAGAAATCCAACGAGCTCATGGCATCCATCGGCGTCCCCCTCCCCCAGCCTTGGCCGGAGTGCGGGTTCCCCATAATCGTCAAGCCCTCCTCCCAGAGCGGGAGCATAGGCGTGAGCGTAGCGCACAACGAGGAGGAACGCCTGAAAGGCCTCGCTACCGTCGAGAAGCTCGGCGACACCCCCATCCAGCAGGAGTTCGTCTCAGGCAAGAGCGTCTCCGTGGAGGTCATCGGCAACGGGAAAACCGCCAGGGGATACATCACCACCGAGGTCGTACTGGATTACAACTACGATTGCAAGCAGGTCGTATGCGAACCGGGCATCCTCTCCCCCGAGGAGGACGAACAGTTCGCAAAGATAGGGGCGGACATCGGGAAGAAGATAGGGCTCAAGGCCCTCATGGACGTCGAGGCCATCCGCACCAAGAAAGGACTCAGGGTGCTCGAGATCGATGCCCGCATCCCCAGCCAGACGCCCGCAGCCATCTGCGCCGCCACCGGCATCAATCTCCTGGAGGAACTCTACAATTCCGCCATAGGCAAGGAGACCGGGAAGACCAGCGAGGGGAGATACTCCATCTACGAACACTTCCACATCCTCAACGGCGCCATATTCACCTGCGGCGAGAAGGAGTTCGGGCACGTCACCCGCCCCTACCTCGTCCGCGACTTCTTCGATGCCGACGAGGCCATCACCGACTACTCCCCGGATAAGAGCGAATGGTGGGCCACCGTCATCAACAGCGGCGACTCCAGGTCCGAGGTGCTCGCGAAGAGGAGGAACTTCATCACCAATGTGATGAGGGACCTGGAACTCGAGGAGTTCATAGACAAATCACCGGAGATGCTTTGAAATGACAAGACTTACCGACGACGACGTCAAGGGTATATCCGACACGCTCGACGAGCTCGACGCCATGCTCCGCGAGAAGGCGGGTAGGGGACTGAAGAGCATCGCCTGCGAGGCCGCAGGGGTACCGGAGAACATGATTGACCCGCGCATATTCGAGATTGCGGTGGTACCGATTACCTCGGGACTCGGTGTGATCTCCCGCTTCTCAGAATCCGTCAGGGACGCCTGCAGATGGCTGGGGTTCGAGTCCTATGTCACTGACGGCACCGATGTCACCGGATTCGCGGATGCCGTAGACAGGAAGGCAAGCATCATCTTCATGGCCGACGACTACCAGTACGTGGCCTACAACACCGCCGCCAACAGGCAGGCGGACAACTCCACCGGCACCGCCATGGGATACGTGGCCTGCCTCGACGCCTCCGCGGGCGGAGTCAGGGGAAAGGATGTCCTCGTGCTCGGTGCGGGAAGGGTCGGGAGCCGTGCTGCGCGTCTCCTCACCGACAAAGGAGCCAGGGTCACCATCGCCGACATAGACCTCCCCAAGGCGGAGGCCGTGGCCGCCTCGATCCCCGGTGTGAAGGCTACGGGGGACATCCCCGCGGCCATCTCATCCAACAACCTCATACTCAACGCCTCCCCCGCCCATGTAGACAGTGAGCTTATCAGGGATGGCACCATTATCTCATCACCGGGGGTGCCCCACACCTTCGACGAGGCCGCCTACGCCAAGGCCACCATCATCCATGATCCCCTGGTCATCGGCACAGCGGCCATGCTCATGATGAGCGCATCATACTCTCAACACGGAATCATCAGGTGAAAAAATGACAAGATACGGAATCGCATTAGATATCGGAACCAGCGGACTCCGCTGTCAGGCAATCGACCTCGAATCGAGGAAGACCGTCGCCACCGCGATCACCCAGAGGCATCCGATCCCCGGGATGAACGTCATCGACCACGTCAACTTCGCCATCAACTCCGGAGAAGACCAGGCCAACGCCCTCATCGTCGGCGCCGCTAACAAACTGTTCGCCGCCCTCGGCATCGACCTCACGAAAGTGGAGATCCTCGGCGTCAGCGGGAACACCTTCCAGCTCTCCCTCTTTGAGAACATCGAGATACGCGACCTCGCCTACGCCGGCAAGAACGCCCTGGAGGCGATGGGGGTCAAACCCATCGAGAGGAACGGAGCCGTGAAGACCGCCTCCGAGCTCGGACTCGTCGGCATGCCGAACTGCAAGGTCATCATCCCCCCCGCGGTCACCCACGAGATCGGTGCCGATGCCATCGCCATGCTGAAGATGACGGACATCCTCAACGAGAAGGACCCCGTCATCGTCGTCGACTACGGTACCAACGCGGAGATGGCCCTCATCGTGAACGGCAACATCTACACGGGTTCCGCCGCCGCCGGTCCCGCCCTCGAGGGACAGCAGATCGAGAAGGGTATGCTCGCCGCCCCCGGCGCCATCTCCAATATCGAGATCACCGACAAGGGATGGAAGTGCACCGTCCTCGACGAGGGTATGGTCCCCGTGGAGGGATGCACCGTCGACCCCAAGACCGGGGAGATCGTCGAGGAGGGCAGCATCAAGGCCATCGGTATCACCGGTACCGGAGTCGTCGCCGCCCTCTACTGCGGTATCAAGCAGGGCATCATCCAGCCCCCGAACATCCTCACCGAGGACGGGAAGATCCACCTCCAGGACGGCATCTGCATCTCGTCCCACGACGTGGACGAGGCCGGCAAGGCCATCGGTGCCCTCCGCGCCGGTTTCCTCACCCTCCTGCACGCAGCCGGACTCTGGACCGGCGATGTCAAGAAGGCATACATGTCCGGTGCATCCGGCCTGTACGTGGACGCCATCAAGGCGCTCAACCTCGGAATGGTCTGTCCCGGCGCCGAGCACCTCGTGCAGTTCGGTAACACCTCCATCGAGATGGCCAGGAGGGTCGCCTTCGGAGACGTCGACCTGGACAAGCTCCGCGAGTTCGCCAAGGAGCTCCGCGCCACCCACGTCATGTTCGCAACCTCGGAGACCTTCAAGGACATCTACTCCATCGAGTACTCCGTATGGTGCACCTCCATGCCCATGTCCGAGTACGACGACATGCTCTCCATCTACGACCTGCCTCCGCTCACCAAGGTCGGGGACAACATCAAGGTCGAGAGGCTCGCCAAGACCGACCTGCCCGACACCGAGCAGGTGCCCGTCAAGATCCTCGACGACACCGGCACCATCCTGACCGGAGTCCTCGAAGGATGCAAGAAGTGCCAGAAGTGCGTGAAGACCTGTCCTGAGCGCGCCCTCCGCCTGGAGGAGAAGGACGGCAAGATGTATGCCTTCATCGCCACCGACAGGTGCGCCGGTACCGCCTGCAGGCGCTGCGAGCAGGCCTGCGCGGACAAGATCTTCGTCCACAAGGACCTGAAGATCGTCCACTAAACACTCAAGGGGTCTCCGGACCCCTTCCATCTCTTTCTAAAAAAAGTGACCCGGGGGAGGACCCCGGGAATTAGTTTCAGTCCTTGCGGTCCTTGGTCTGCTTGACGACCTTGGCGATGAAGTCCGCGGTCTTCACGACACCCTGGTCGCCGGAATCGCGGCTCCTGACGGCGACGGAGTCTCCGGACTCGGCCTCCTTCTCGCCGATGACCAGCATGTAGGGGACACGCTCGAGCTGGGCCTCGCGGATCTTGTATCCGATCTTCTCGTCGCGGGCGTCGTTCTCGACGCGGATACCGGCCTCCTCTAGCTGGGCGGTGACCTTGGCGGCGTACTCGCGGCTCTTCTCGGAGACGGACAGGACCTTGACCTGGACGGGAGCGAGCCAGACGGGGAATTTGCCCGCATAATGCTCGATGAGTATACCGATGAACCTCTCGATGGAACCGAAGGCCACGCGGTGGATCATGATCGGGGTGTGCTTCTCGCCGTCGGCGCCGGTGTATTCGATGCCGAACCTCTGAGGCATCTGGAAATCCAGCTGGATGGTCCCGCACTGCCAGGTCCTGCCGATGGCGTCCACGAGGTGGAAGTCGATCTTGGGGCCGTAGAAGGCACCGTCGCCCTCGTTGATCTCGTACTTGCGGCCGAGCTTCTCGAGGGCGAACTTGAGACCGTTGGTAGCGTTCTCCCAGTCCTCGTCGCTGCCCATGCTGTCCTCGGGACGGGTGGAGAGCTCGATCTTGTACTTGAAACCAAACTGGGTGTAGATGGTGTCGATGATCTTGACGACGTCCTCGATGGTATCCTCGATCTGCTCGGGGGTGATGTACAGATGGGCATCGTCCTGGGTGAAGCACCTGACCCTCATCAGCCCGTGGAGGGTACCGGACCTCTCGTGCCTGTGCACGATTCCGACCTCGGCGTACCTGAGGGGGAGGTCGCGGTAGGAGTGGGGCTCGTTCTTATAAACGAGGATAGAACCGGGGCAGTTCATGGGCTTGATACAGAACGGCTGGTCGTCGATCGTGGTAGTGTACATGTTGTCCTTGTAGTGGTCCCAGTGCCCGGACTGGAGCCAGAGGGACTGATTCATGATGAGGGGCGTGGATATCTCGTCGTATCCGAAAGCCTTGTGGACCTCCCTCCAGTACTCCATCAGGGTGTTCTTAAGCACCATTCCCCTGGGGAGGAAGAAGGGGAATCCGGGCCCCTCCTCGGCGAACATGAAAAGCTTGAGGTCCTTGCCGATCTTGCGGTGGTCCCTCTTCTTGGCCTCCTCGAGCATGGCGAGGTAGGCGTCGAGGTCCTCCTTGGTCTCGAAGGCGGTCCCGTAGATGCGGGTGAGCATCTTGTTGTGCTCGTCGCCACGCCAGTATGCTCCGGCGACGGAGGTGAGCTTGAAGGCCTTGCACTGCTTGGTGTAGAGCACGTGGGGGCCGGCGCAGAGGTCGGTAAAATCGCCCTGCTTGTAGAATGTGATGACTGCATCCTCGGGGAGGTCCCTGATGAGCTCGACCTTGTAGGTCTGCCCCCTTCCCTCCTCGAAAGCGATGGCCTCCTCACGGGACATGGAGAAGGTCTCGAGCTTGAGGTTCTCCTTGACGATCTTGCGCATCTCGGCCTCGATGGCGGGGAGGTCGTCCTCGGTGAACCCGCCCTCGTGGTCCATGTCGTAGTAGAAACCGTCGGAGATGGAGGGTCCGATGGCGAATTTGGTATCGGGGTAGAGCCTCTGTACGGCCTGTGCGAGGATGTGCGAGGTAGTGTGCCTAAGAACGGCCAGTGCGTCCTCGGCTTCCACGACACTGCCGTCGTTCAACAAAGCTTTCATCAGAAATACTTCCTTTCGTACCCATACAACAGGCACGATAGGCCGCGCTAATCGTACGCACCATATAATGCTATCGCGCGCGGGCGCGTCAGAGGTCCGCGAGGGGGATCTCCTTCTGGTCCCCGGACTCCATGTCCCTGAGGGTGACGACGCCTTTCTCCAGCTCCGATGCGCCGACGATGACGGCGTAACGGGCGGGGATGCCCGCGGCGTACTTCAGGGCCTTGCCCATCTTGCGTCCCATGATGTCGATGTCGGCGGATTTTCCGGCGTCCCTGAGCTTCGTGACGATGCCGAAGGCCTGCTTTCTGACGTCCTCGGAGACGGGGATGACGTAGTAGTCGATGCCCTTCCTGGCATATCCGATCCCCTCCTTCTCCATGGCGAGGAGCGCACGGTCGAAACCGACGGCGAAACCGGTGGAGAACACCTTCTCCCCGCCGAACAGCTCGGACAGGGAATAAGAGCCTCCGCCGCAGATCTGCTTCTCGGCACCGAGGGCGGGGGCCTCGGCCTCGAAGACCATCCCGGTGTAATAGTCGAGCCCACGTACGACGCCGAGGTCGATCTCGATGTCGGTGACTCCCATGACGTTGAGATAGGAGACGACCTCCCTGAGGTATTCGCCGGCCTCCCCCAGGGGGGCGCTGTCGAGGACCTCGGGGCCGCCGACGGTCTCGGTGAGGGCGAAGAGGGCGTCGATGTCCCCCTGGGAGACGCCGATCTCCTCGAGGATGGGGCGGGCCTCGTCATAGAGCTTCTTGTCGAGCTTCTGGAGGACCTCCGCGGTGCGTTCCTTGGGGACTCCGATGTCGGCGATCCTCTGCCTGAGGACTCCGATGTGTCCGATCCTGACACGGTACTCGTTGAGACCGAGGGCCTTGATCATGGCGGCCGCGGTGGCGATGGCCTCCGCATCGGTCTCGGGCGTGGCGGAACCGATGATCTCGGCACCGAACTGGAAGAACTCCCTGTACCTCCCAGCCTGAGGCCTCTCGTAGCGGAAGCACTGTCCGAAATAGAAGACCTTGATGGGCTTGGGGTCGTTGCTCATGCCGTTGACGAACGCCCTCACCACGGGGGCGGTCATCTCGGGACGGAGCGCTATGTCCCTGTCCCCCTTGTCCTTGAACGCGTAGAGCTCCTTCAGGACGTTCGGACCGGAGCGGAGGATGAAGAGCTCCGCCTCCTCGAATATGGGGGTCTCGATCTCCCTGAACCCGTGCCTCAGGACGACGTCGCGGAGGGCGGCCTCGTAGTGACGGCGTTTCTCGAGTTCGTCGGGCAGGAAATCGCGGGTGCCGCGGGGACACTGAATCATGCCCCTTGCATCGGCATCCCCTATAAAGTAATCCCGTCCCCGGAGGATACAGGCCGCATCCATTTCGGGAGAAGAACACCATGGTACTCGGTATGCTGCGATAGTATTTAAGCGAGAGTCTTAGAATAAATAGAGCCAGATACCGGAAAGCCGGGACATCTGATTTGCCCCCGGACCCTCCGTCATATGCTTTTATACGGCCAACCGATATGCCCGAATCATAGGAACCCCCTGCGGTTCATCCAAAGAGGAAGAACAATGATAGTCGGATGCGGAACGGGAGACCTGGCGCAGGCCCAGGCTGACAAATTCACCAGACGCCTCGAGGCCTACTGCCCCGAGGTCGAAGTCGAGAGGAAAGAGATCGGCAAGGACCTCCTCAAAGCCGTCGCCGACGGCACCGTCGATGCCGCAGTCCTCTCCATGACCCACGTCCCCATCGACCTCGACCCCGCCCTCACCATCGGCGCGGTCATGAAGAGGGGCGCCGTCGAGGAGGCCCTCTATCCCATCCCCTGGGAGGCGCTCAAGTGCGGCGCCATCGTCGGGACGTCCTCCATGCGCCGCCTCATGCTCTTCCGCACCCGCAAGCCCGGCGTCCGCATCAAGGAGATCAGCGGCTCCATCGAGGAACGCATGAAGAAGTT
This sequence comes from Thermoplasmata archaeon, assembly GCA_015063225.1. GTDB lineage: Archaea > Thermoplasmatota > Thermoplasmata > Methanomassiliicoccales > Methanomethylophilaceae > Methanomethylophilus. Next base: position 17,871 of record SUSU01000019.1, read on the forward strand.
CGACACCGAGGAGTACAACTCCATCCTCTTCTCCAAGGCCGACCTCGACCTCCTCGATATCACCAAGCTCGTCCACACCATCGACAAGCACACCATCATCCCAGCTCCCGGACAGGGCGCCATCGGCGTCGTCTGCCGTGCCGGCGATTCCGCCACGCTCGAGATCCTCAGGAACGTCAACAACAGGGACAGCAACACCGAGGTCACCATCGAGAGGGGCATCATGAAGGCCGTCGGGGCCACCATCAAGGACCCCGTCGCGGTCAACGCCGAGGTCGAGGACGGCCTGGTCAGCATCATCGCGTCCTCCTTCCTCCCCGACGTGCCCGTCCACGTCCAGATGACCTTCCCCGAGACCAAGGCCGAGGAGAAGATCAAGGAGATCGGGGACAGGCTCATGAGGAAAGCCTGATCTGTTGCGTACTTGTTAACTGCAATACGAGGGCTTTTATTCCTCTCCGCGCGCTCTGTCAGCGGATAGTATGACAGACACGGAGAGGATCAACGACCGGCGGTTCTACCACTTCATCAGGAAGAAGACGATACTCGCATGGATAATCAAGCTCACCCTGCCCCAGTTCGCCGATCTCGACATCGAAACGATCAAGAACGGCCTGGAGAGCGACGGCAAGAACACCGCCAGGATGAGGAACACGGTGATGAAGGCAGAAGGTTCCACCGCCGTGACTGACTCGGTTTTCATGTTCGATGCCGTGATCGGAGGCGAACACGTGTCCTTCATCATCGGGGTCGAACACCAGAACAAATCCTATCTGAGGTACAGGCTGGACAACAGGGAACAGTACTATGCGGCCAAACTTCTCAGCGAACAGGTTGTCGATGACAACGACTACGACACGCTGACGCCTTCGGCGACCATCTGGCTGAAACCGGACCCCCCTGCGAGGGAAAGGGGCACCATGGCAATGGTCACGTTCTGGAGAACAATCAACGGCGGAGAGTCCGTGAAAGTCGATAATCCGCTGATGAACATCGTGGAGGTAAATCTCGGTACGGATCCCCCAGACGACATCAACATCTTCGATTTCCTGTCGCCGTTCTTCTCTCTGGAAGGAAAGACGAAAACCGCGGAAGAATTCGGCACCTATCAGCAAAGGTATAACTTAACAAACGAGGATGTATCCCTAAAAGAGGCGAGGGAGATGTGCGGGATATTCGCTGACAGCAAGGTCAGGTATACTGAAGAAGGCATAATTGAGGGGAAAATCGAAGCCATCTGCAGTTTAGTCATGGCCGACAAATGCACCCTCGATGAAGCGATAATCCTGCTTAAGATCCCTGAGGAAAAGGTGGATTACGTAAGAACAGAAGTCCAACTGAGACTGTCCTCTCCCGACTGATGATCATTCTTGGAGATTAACGAGATGTGCGGGATATTCGCTGACAGCAAGGTCAGGTATACGGAAGAGGGCAGAGCCGAAGGGAGAGTCGAGGGCATAATCGAGGGGAAAATCGAAGACATCTGCAGTTTAGTCATGGCCGACAAATGCACCCTCGATGAAGCGATAATCCTGCTTAAGATCCCTGAGGAAAAGGTGGATTTCATTAGGGCCGAAGTAATCAAAAGACTCGGCCTTACCGAGGATTGACCCGATCCTTCTGGCTCATGATCTCTTGACGATGATGCAGAGGATGTCCTTGTCCTTCAGGACATGATCCATGCCGACGGTCTGTCCGGGGAATTTCGCGCTGTCCCCCCAGACCATCGCATAACGGAACGCGTTGCGGAAATCCCTGTGGATGAGCTCGGCGACGTCGCCGACGGTGTTGCCCTTCTTCACGATCATGGGCTCCTTGAGGTCCGCTTCCTGCCCCTGGGGCTTGAGATAGATGCGGATCATATCGATCTGGTCGTAGATCTCCTGTTTGAGCTCGTCCATGTGCAGGCCGAGGGCGGCGGAGACCCCGACGCTCTTGAAACGCTTGTGCATGGCCTGGACGGCCTCGAGCTGTCCGGGCTTGGCTAGGTCGACCTTGTTGATGGCCATGACCGCCTTGATGTAGACGCGGTTCCCCGCGAGGACGTCGAGCAACTGCTCATGGTCGATATCCTCGCGTATGACCACGGTGCAGTTGATGTGGCCGAAGGCCTCCACGATGTCCTTCGCCTCCTGAACGGTCATCTTCGTGAGCGGCAGGGTGGGCTGGATGTTGATGCCTCCCTGCTGACCGACGATGATGTTGACGTCGGGAGGATGGGAGTTGAGCCTGATGGCGGAACGGTAGAGCTCGTCGAGCAGGACGTGCATGTCCGGCTGGAAGATGTCGACGACGAGGAGGATGACATCCGCGGAACGGGCGGCGGCGATGACCTCCCTTCCCCTTCCCTTGCCCCTCGACGCGTCCTTGATGAGACCCGGCATATCGAGGATCTGGATCTTCGCATGGTTGTACTCCATCATGCCGGGAACGACGTCCAGGGTGGTGAAGTGGTACGCACCGGTCTCGGAGTGGGCGCCGGTGAGCTGGTTGAGAAGGGTGGATTTTCCCACGGAGGGGAATCCAACGAGAGCGACGGTGGCGGAACCGGCCTTCTTGACGTAGAAACCCTTGGTGCCGCCGGCATGTGTGGCCTCGATGCGCTTCTCCTTCTCCGCGGTGAGCTTGGCGATCTTGGCCCTCAGCTTACCGATGTGCGCTTCGGTGGCCTTGTTCTTCTGAGTCTTCAGAATCTCGGCTTCAAGCTCTGCAATCTGCTCGTCTATCGTGGCCACGTCAGCACCTCCTTCGCGTTGCCTATCGCGCGCTCTTATTTAGGATATATGGGCGTGCGCGATTGTGCATACGCCACCCCTAAGACTATATGCCGAATCATCATAAGACGATACATCCAATCATCGGGGGACGATTCAAATGACGGATTCCAAGAAGATCTGTGTGATTCTTGCCAGCCCCTCCCGCAGAGGGAGCACCTCAACCCTGGCCGAGGAGGCCGCCAATGCCGTCGAGGGTGCGGACGTCCGCATCCATTTCCTCAACGGCCTGAAATTCCGCGACTGCTCGGGATGCCACCTCTGCAAACAGGGCAAGCCCTGCCCCCTCAAGGACGACCTCGTGCCCGTCCTCGACGACCTGAGGGACTGCGATGCCCTCATAGTCGCCACCCCCGTGTACTTCGGAAGGGCCACCGGCCTGTACTACATGTATGAGGACAGGACCTTCAAGCTCTACACCGAGCAGAAGGAGCCCCCCGCCAGGAAGGCCCTCGTCATCGTATCCGCCGGAGCCCCCGTGGAACACGCGCAGCCCACCGCTGAGAGGATCCAGAAGATCCTCACCCGCCGCAACTTCAAGACATCCTATCTCCTCCACAGCACCAAGCAGCACGGCCTTCCGAAGGACAATCCCGAGATGCTCGAGAAGGCCCGCGAGGCGGGTAGGAACCTGTTCTCCTGACGGTTGGACATGCCCGAACTGCCCGAGATCGAGACCACCCGCAGGGTCACCGGCCCGCTCATGACCGGACGGACCATCACATCCGTCGGCGTGAACGCCGCCAAGATCGTCATGATGCCCTCCGCAGAGGAGTTCGCCTCCTCTCTTGTAGGAAGAAGAATCACCGGGCTGGGGAGGAGGGCGAAGATCCTCCTGGTCCATCTCGACGACGGCTCCCACCTGGTGATGCGTTTCGGGATGACCGGCGCGCTCCTCTGCGTGGACTCCTCCGAACCCGTCCACAAGCATGCCCGCATCACATTCGGTTTCGATGACGGCACCCGCGCTGAGTTCCGCGACATGAGGATGTTCGGACACATCTGGCTCATCCCTCCCGGAGTCGAGGACACGTTCTCTGGGATCGCAGATGTCGGTCTGGAACCCGACGACCCCGCGCTCACAGGGATGTACCTCAGTGAACACCTCGGGAGGAGCTCGAGACCAGTCAAGAGCGCGCTGCTCGACCAGGGGACTGTGTGCGGACTGGGCAACATCTACACGGACGAGACCCTCTGGAGGTCCCGCGTCTGCCCCGAGAGGCCGTGCTCGTCGCTGAAGAGGAAGGAATGGGACGCCATCGCCGCCAACATCCCTGTTGTCATCTCCGAGGCGATCGAGGGGAACGCCGTATCCGCGGAGGAGTTCCTGCTGGACGGCGGGGTGCATTACCGCCACAACAATTTCGCTGCCTACGGCAACAAGGGGGAACCGTATCCCCGCTGCGGCACCCCGATGGTCCGCTCGGTGATCGGCCAAAGGAGCAGCGTATGGTGCCCCTGCTGCCAGAAACGCCGATGACTACGATTCTTTTATAACGACACGCGGATAGGGGAGAACATGAGCCTAGCGGACACCCTGAACAGGAAGCTGTGGGGCGACATGTCCACCGGTCACTTCATCGGAATGGTGATCGGATGCTGCGTCGCGCTCCTGGTCATGTGCTTCCTGGGCAGCACCATCATCGGTTGGCTTCTCGCCGCCGCCATGTGCTACCTGATAGCGCACCTGTTCCACAACAGCCACAAACAGAAGGTCATCCTCGGAGCGGTCACCTGCCTCCTCATCGTAATCATCGGAGGAGCCGAGATCGGCCCCAGCGCCATGCAGACCTTCGAGGACGACTACGAGAAGGTCGACACCGACTACTTCCACGATGTGACCGTCACCTACGACGACGCCCTGGGCACCCTGACGGTGACCACCGAGTTCGGCGACGACCTGAAGGGCTACACCCCTGCAATCGGATACTCCAATGTCTCGATGATAGTATACGGCGGAGTGTACACCGAGACCCTCCTGAGGGACATGGAGCTGTTCGACATCTCGTCGAAGACCTACACCTTCACGGATTGGGACACCTCCAAGCTGCACTACTTCACCCTCGTCCTCGCTGAGGACTCCGACGGCAAGCTCATGGCCAAGGAGGGCAGCGTCGGGTTCACCGACGGGTGCATCACCGACGACAGCGGCTCCAGGATCTCCTGGATCGGCGCCGCCTACGCCACCGCGTTCTTCGGGGCGATCTTCTTCATCATCACCCTCGGCAGCTGGTTCTTCCGCAGCCGCATGAAAAAGACCCGTAAGAAGCTCGAGGAACAGGGCCGCCTGTATCCCCAGGGATACGGACGCTGCGCCAAGTGCGGCGCCATCGTCCTCCCTGGAGAGGTCGAGTGCAGGAAGTGCGGGACGTACATAGACCGCCCGGACGAGATGAAGCCCAACAAGGTCGACTACTTCCGTTGCACCAACTGCGGTGCCGAGGTCCCCGCCATGGCGGAGGTCTGCCCCAAGTGCGGTGCGACCTTCACTGAGGAGGAGACCGAGGTCATCCACGCCGACGGCTCCGTCACCATCGAGGAATCCCTCACCTGCCCCGACTGCGGCGCATCCGTCCCCCCGGGATCAGACGGCGTGCGCATCTGTCCCAAGTGCGGGAAGAGATTCCAGGAATGAGTATACAAAAACCCTAACTGGCTCATGGGGGGAACACCCCCCGTGGGACTACTTTTCCACGATACATTGATTAGGCAAAAGCCCATCACCTTCTCCGATGGGAAAAAACAGCACGGATACAGGACCCCGGCTGACGGCGGAACGCCTAGCCGACAAACAGCACGAGATCTCAGTCACGGAGTTCTTCGAGAAGAACAAGCAGGTACTGGGCTTCGATTCACGCACCAAATCGCTCCTCATGGGCGTCAAGGAGGCGGTGGACAACTCGCTGGACGCATGCGAGGAGGCCGAGATACTCCCCGACATCATCGTCAAGGTCGCGAAGACCGGAGACGAGGAGTACAAGGTGTCCATAGAGGACAACGGACCGGGTATCGTCCACCGCGCGATGCCCAACGTTTTCGGGAGGCTCCTCTACGGCTCCCGTTTCCACGCCATGAGGCAGTCCCGCGGACAGCAGGGTATCGGTATCTCCGCCACCGTCATGTTCGCCAACATCTCCACCGGCCACCCCGCCCACGTCATCTCCAGGGTGGAGGGGGAGAACGAGGTCGCCTGGGGGATGGACATCGCCGTCGACACCAAGACCAACCGCCCCCTGGTCACCAACGACAAGCCCACCTCGTGGGTCGACAAGCCCCACGGGACGTTCATCGAGTACATCACCAAGGGGAAGT
>SUSU01000020.1 GCA_015063225.1 Thermoplasmata archaeon
ATCGCTCGTGCTGTTCGGGCGGTTTACGCAATACTCTTGAACGCGCGAGCTCAATTTTAATTGGGCGGTCTTCTCTTTATCGGGTTTCGGATCGGGGTACCCTTTCTTTCGAAATCCCTCGTGGATCCGGAGTCTGGCTCTTTCCTCCGATCATTCCGCTTCATCGGCAAGGAACGAGCTGAGGAGGTATCCGGGATGGTCGTCATCCTCCTCGAGGGTGATGGCGATGTGCCCGTCGGTGTTGGACTCCGGGGCCTTCTTGGAGACCGTGTAGACCGTGGAGGATTCGTCGTCGACGGCGGTGAGCGTCCTGTCCGTGCCCTCGCCGTCTATCTTGACGGAATAGCCGAGCCTCTTCAGTTCGATGAAGACCGCGTTCTCCGCGATGCTGAGCTTGTCGGGATGGAATCCCTTGATGCAGTTCCTCAGTCCCACGTCCGCCGCATAATAGACGATCTTGTTGCGTCTCAGTTTGGACATGAGCGACCTCCCCTCGTTCTTGAACACGAGGAAACATCCCGCCATTGCATCGACTATGTGCGACGACTTCCTATAGGATGATCCCGATGCGCCGGAGACGTCCGCGGAATCCATCAGCGTGCCGGATTGGACGAGGATGTGGTTCGCCATGTTCATGGCGGCGGTGGGGGAGAGGCTCTTCTCATAGGTGAGGACGTCCTTGAGGACGGCCTCGCAGAATATCCCCCTGAGGATGTTGTACGCGACGTCCTCGGGCATGTGCGAACGGACGGCGGGGAGGCCGCCGATCTTCATGTACGATTTCAGTGCGACCTTGGGGGAACGGAAGTTGTTGAGCTCCATGAACTCCGGAAGGGACATGGGGGTCATGCGGATCTCCACGATCCTGTCCCTCATCCCCTCTATGTTGCGTATGGACATCACGGTGTCATCGGACGCGGTGATGAAGAACTCCCCGATGTCGTGTGAGAGCATCAGTTCGGCGACGGTCCTGTCCCACTCGGGTACCTGGTGGACCTCGTGGAGGATGATGACGGAATGTCCCTTTGGGTCCGCACTCTTGAGGATGGTGTCCCTGAGATCGTTCCTGTCCCTGATGTCGAATCCGGCTATCCCGTCGAAATCGAGGTCCACGACCGCGGGGGGCTTCTTCCCCGACGAGACCTCCTCGGAATACTGGGACATGAGGGTGGTCTTCCCCACGCCCCTCATCCCGGTGACGATCTTCAGCACCCCGTGGTCTCCGGATACTTCATTGAGGACATCGAGGTACGGGCGTCTCACCAGGTTGCCGTCGCGCAGCATGCTGACGCGAACCTCGGTTTACCGTATTAAAAATTCGCGGGAATCCCCGTATTCCGGGGGGTTAAGTCTTTAATTGGATTGTGTGATTGTCGATTGCTATGATGCCTAGGAAGAAGCTGGACTACTACGCTGCCCGCCACGGGATTGACCACTTCGCCGCCGTCAAAATGACGGACGAGGAATGTCTCGCTGTCTGCGAGATCGTCGATTCCAGGCCCTTCGGGTTAAAGGACTGCGGGGGACGGCTCTCCACGCTCATCGACTGCGTCACCGACGACCCCCAGTTCAGGAAGAAGATCAAGGACAGGATCGGTGAGAAGGGAGAGAGCATCAGCGAGGATTTCCTTCTCATGAGGATGGCGGATTATGCGGCGGACGAGGTCATGGCCGCGTACGCATCCCTGAAGAAGACCGCCTGAACGCGGAACTCTCCGCCGGGTGTCATGAATGGACCTTTCTTTAGTGTATATCATAATCGGGGGCCTCTGGGAACCCGTCTGGGTGTGGTGCCTCAACAAGACCAGCCATTCCGAGGGGAGGCTCCGCATCGAATGGGGCATCCTGTTCGTGATTACCTCGATCACGAGCGTGTTCTTCCTCGGCCTCGGCATACAGTCCATGAACATCGGCATAGCCTATGCGATCTGGACGGCCGTCGGGTCGATAACCACCCTTCTCATCAGCCGCGTGTTCCTCGGCGAGGGATTCGACAAACGCAAGGTGATAGCAGTGTTCCTCATTCTCACGGGGATAATCGGACTCGAACTCTCGGGAGGCCTCTGATGAATCCCTGGATTTGGGTCGCCATCGGCGGTCTGTTCGAGGCCTCGTGGGCGGTCACCCTGAACATGTCCGACTGTTTCACCGAACCGGTGTGGACCCTCGCGACCATCATCATCAACTTCGTCAGCATATCATTCCTGTACAAGGGGCTCCGCGAGGGTACGCCCGTAGGCGGGTCGTATGCCGTCTGGACTGGATGCGGTTCGATGTGCTCGGTGTTCTTCGGCATCGTGCTCTTCGGGGATATGATATCCCCGCTAAGCTGGGTGTTCCTCGCGCTCCTCATCATCGGCGTGCTGATGATGCAGGGTTCCGAGGGTTCGGAGTCTCATGAGAAGTAATCCCGGCCCGCCTCGCCCATCGCCCTGACGTTGGCGTCGGGGCTGGAGATGGGGGACTCGCACCCGGGTGCGAGGATGAATCCCGAGTCGCGTCCGCAGGCATCGATGATGCCCCTGCACTGCTTCCTGATCTCATCGGGATTGCTCTGCATGATGTACTTGATGGGGTCGATGTTCCCCATAAGAGCCAGACGTCTTCCGGCGGCCTTCCTCGCCTCCGCGGGGTCGACCGCATGGTCGAAGCTGAGGCAGTCGGCGCCGGTCTCGGCGATGAGGGGGATGAGCTTGCTGGAATCCCCGCATATGTGGACGAAGGCGGGGCTGTCGTAATGCTTCCTGAACGTGGATACGACATCCTTTATCGTGCCCACGGGGAGGGGGAACATGTCGGGCGAGAGGATGTCCCCGGAAGCGGTCGGGTCGGCCATCCACATCACCGTGGCGCCGGCATCCGCCATCGCGAGCTGCTGGTCGCTGACGAACCCCGTGCATGCCTTGACGACCTTCTCGGCGATGCCGTCCTCCATCATCAGGCTCATCAGCATGTTCTCGGTCCCCATGAGGTATCCCGCGGTGGAGATGGGCCCCCAGGAGAGGCCGCATATCTCCAGGTCCTCGGGGAGGATCCTGGAGGTCTCGGCCAGGGATTTCATGATGCAGTCCGTGAAGTGAGGGCATTCTGATGCGTTCTTGGGATCGAAGAAAGCGATGTCGTCCGCGTTGTCCGGGGATACGTAGGTGGATTTGACGCTCCCGTAGTCGTCATCGGGGAACACCACGTCCATCCCCAGGTCGGCGAACACCATCTGGGAGTCCACGACGGGTTTGACGAAGTCCGACAGTGTCTTGAGCGCATAGTCCACGGATACGCGGGCGGAGATGCCGGGTTCGTAACGGGCATCTTTCACCTTTATGCCCGCGCTGCGGGCGGCGGTGACCAGCGCGAAGTTGTTGACGGGGATCCTCTCCCCCTTCTCGAAACGGAGCGCGGCCTCGACGGCGGAGCGGTGGCCCTTGTCCTCCATGGAACTCATATGACTGGATGTGCAGGTCGATTTATGATGGTTTCGCGCGATTCAGTTGGAATTGAGCCATTCTATGAGGCATTTGCCGAATTCCGCGGCCGTCAGCTGGCCGTAGGTGACGTCCGTGGTGGTCGTCCTCTCGGCGTAGAGGTCCTTGATCCCGGCGACGAGGGTCTTCCCCTCCAGAACGTAGCCGAGGTCGGAGAGCAGGCAGGCGACAGAATGGAGCGTGGCGGTGGGGTTGTTGCGGCGGTTCGCGGGTATGTCCCTGCCCACGGTGTAGAGCGAGAGGTTGTCCCCGATGTACGCGTCGCCCGTAAGTCCGCGGCAGTTGCTCAGGCCGTAGGCGATACCGCGGAGACCGTTGCCGACGATGCCTCCTCCCACCATCATCCCCAGGCTGATGGGCTTGTTGGCGAGCGCCTCGGCGGCCTCGGAGTAGTTCATGGTGTGGGGGATGATGCTGCAGTCGGACATGCACTCCCTGAACACGGACTCGGAGAAACGAGCGGAGTGGGGCATGATGTCGGAGGGGGACACATGGGTCATCTCGGACTTGCCTCTGATACGTGCCAGGTCTATGCATTTCCGGAAGAAGCGCTGGGTATCCTCGGCGACGGTGCTGTACGTGGCGTCCACGCCGTCGAGCGATTCCAGCTCGCTGATCTGGCGTGTGACGGACTCCACCGGGGTGACAATGCAGGTGTCGAGTTCCCTGGAACTGATGTACTTGAGGCGGATGAACTCGGTGGCCTGCATGTAGAGGTTGTTGTAGAGGATGATTGTGTCGACCGGGTCCTTCTTGCCCAGGTCCCTCACGTCGACGGGGCCGCAGAGAATCACATCGGCTTCGGCGATGGCGTCCTCGGTGTCCGGGGGGAGCACCTCGTTGGTGTACTCCCAGGCGGTGCGGCCGATGTCGGCGTGGAGGAACTCCAGGTCGGGGACGAGAAGGTCCATGACGGACATGGCGATGTCCATCATCTCGGTTCCCGGGTCGTCACCCGGCAGCAGGAGGACCTTCTTCCCCGCCATCTCACTCAGCTCAGATGCGGTTGACGACGCCGGCGTAGATGAGGGGGAGGGTGATGGTCGCATCGCCCTCGACGGTCATCTTCTTGGCGTTCTTCTTGACCTTGCCCCAGGAGACGGCCTCGCGGATGCGGGCTCCGGACAGGGATCCGTCGTACTCTTCGGCGGTGGTGAGGTAGACGCAGTAGTCGAGGCCGCCGCGGAACTGGTTCCACCAGATGACGTGGTGCTTGGAGATTCCTCCTCCGATGATGACGGCACCGGTCTTCTTGGCCTCGTTGGTGATCATCTCGTTGAGCATCTGCTCGTCGCCGAAGAGGTCTATGCGGAGGTCTCTGTGGAACTGGTAGTACTGCCACAGCTGGCAGCCGAAGGAACCGTCGGTGATCCCGGGGACGACAATCTTGATGCCGTTCTTGTGGGCCCAGTAGAGGAGGGAATCCTCGTGGCCGGGGTACTTCTCGAGCTGCGCACCGACGCGGTCGATGATCTGCGAGGTGGAAAGGGAGGTGACGACACCCTTGAACTTGGCGTCCTCCGTGCCGAAGATCTCGTCGAACATGGGGAGGAGCTCGTCCTCGAGGACGGCGCCGTAGCATGCGTCTGGCACGAGGACGTTCCCGAGACGGGAGACCTCGTTCTCGCGGAGCATGGCGTCATCCATCATGAAGTCGCCCTTGTAATAGGCGGCGAAGAGCCTGGAGAGGTCGTGGTCGAGGCATCCGCAGGTGGTCATGATGATGTCGACCATCTTGTTCTTCACCATGTCCACGAGTACTCCGCGGGTCCCGGTGGCCATGATGCAGGCGGGGAAGGAGAGGATGCGGGTGCACTTGTCGTCCTTGACCATCCTGGTGACGATGTCGGTGGCATCGGCAAGCTTCTGAGCGGTGAATCCTCCCGCGCGTCCCATGGCCTTCAGCATCTCGTCGACGGTCATGCCCTTGGTGACCTTGATGTCCTTGACGGGGATCTTTTCGAGTTCGGCCTGGTTCTTCTTTTTCTCGCTTTTTGAGACCATTATATGCTCACTGAGCACACACTATCCCTCCGTAATAGATATGACTTTCCCGTTTTCCCCATGTCGTCGGGATGGCGTCCGCATACGCGCGCGGCGGTACGCATTTCATATATGCCAGATGTGTGATTCTCATACTGCGGGGAGTACTGGAGGCACCGGCTGTACCTACTTTTTAACCCCTTATTATTATATATGAGGGGCGAATAGACCGAGTTAATCAAGAGGCATCCTATGTACATGATGACCGAAGTCCAGAAGATCGTCCGCATCCCTCCTTCCCGTCTCGGAGAGGACATCGACGATATCGTCGGCGCCATCGCGAGCGAGAGCTTCGAAGGCAGGCTGCAGGAGGACCGCTCCATCTCCGTGCTCGTGGACAAGGCCGAGGCCGTCGGCCCCGGCAAGATCGTCCACGGCGACGGGGCCGTCTACCAGACCGTCAAATTCAAGCAGCTCGTGTTCAAGCCCCTCGACAATGAGGTAGTCGAGGGAGTCGTCGTCGAGGTCCTCGGATTCGGGGCCTTCGTCAGGATCGGGCCCATCGACGGTCTCGTCCACATCAGTCAGGTGATGGATGACAGGGTCGATGCCGACCAGGAGAACGGCAAGCTCATCGGCAAGGAGACCGGACGCGTCCTCTCCGTCGGTGACCACGTCCGCGCCCGCATCGTCAGCATCGAGCTCAACGAGAAGAACCCCGAGGACTCCAAGATCGGACTGACCATGAAACAGCCCGGACTCGGCCGCCTCGAGTGGCTCGACGAGGACGAGCGCAAGCGCAACGGCGAGTCCGGCGGCAAGAAGAAGGGAGGGAGCGACTGATGGTCGCCGCATCCCGCGTGGTCCTCAGGGCCTGCAAGGCCTGCATGTTCATCACCGAGGCCGACGAGTGCCCCCGCTGCGGGTCCCAGACTAGCAAGGACTGGCAGGGCATGGTCGCCGTCGCGGACTACACCAAGTCCGAGATCGCCAAGCAGATGGGCATCACCGCCAACGGAACCTACGCCCTGAAGGTCCGCTGAGAAGATGTCCGGCCGCAGGCTCCAGCCCGAACTGAGGGAGGAGTTCCAGCGGCCCGTCGGCAGGGATCTGCCCGACGAAGAACTCAAACACTATCACGCTAAACAGATAATCACCGTGGGGGACGTCGTGTCCCTGACGGTGAGGGAGTACGGCCTCGTGCCCATCCTGTCCGTCTACGACGGATTCACGGAGAGGCGCGAGCTCACCGGCTTCGCCGACCTCGTGAAACGCGGGGGATGGGCGGAGACCGTGGTGGGGAATCCCGCCGGGACGATAACGTCCCAGCTCGATGACGCCGTGAGAAACGCCTTAGACGGAACCCCCGGAAGGATCATCCGCGTCGAAGGGGAGGAGGACCTGGCCTTGCTGCCGTGCGTCCTCTACGCCCCCGACGGTGCGGTGGTCGTATACGGGTGGCCCGGGAAAGGGATGATGGCCGTCGACGTCGACGGTGCGTCCCGCATGTGGGCCCGCGAAACGCTGGCCCGTATGGAGGAGCTATCATGAAGATGGAGATCCAGGAAGAGAAGAAGAACGTCCTCCAGGAGAGGACCGAAGTGCGCTTCGTGGCAGTCCACGAAGGCGAGTGCACTCCCGGCAGGCACGCCGTCGCCGAGGAGCTCGGAAAGAAATACGGAGTCAAGAGGGAGCTCGTCATCATCGACGCCCTCGAGTCCCAGTACGGCATCGGCAAGACCAACGGCTACGCCAAGATCTACGACACCGTCGCCGCCGCCAAGAAATACGAGCCCGACTACCTCCTGAAGCGTAACGGCTACAAGGAAGAGAAGGCCGAGGAAGAAGCCGCGGAGTGATGAAGATGGCAGCCAAGAAGGAAGCCAAGAAAGCAGTTCAGAAGCGCGAACTCTACGGAGAGGACGGCAAGCCCAAGGACGGAAGGAAGTTCTGCCCCAAGTGCGGTGCCGGTGTTTTCCTCGCCGTCCACAAGGACCGCCTTTCCTGCGGAAAGTGCGGTTACTGCGAACCCAAACAGTGAAGATTGAACGGGATCTCCAGGCTCCCTCCCTCTCAAGATCGGAGCCGGCCGGGGTTGGCTCCCCCGGCCACTTCCCTACAATCTTTCACATTCCTTTTTTCTTTCCGCAGGGACCCGTGGGGTAGCTTGGATATCCCGGGAGCCTCCGGAGCTCCACACCCGGGTTCAAATCCCGGCGGGTCCGCTCAATTCATCGAAAACAGACTGTATACAGCAGTATACCGGCAGTATACGGAATAATCCGAGTCAACCCTGCTTAAACGATCTCTAATCTACATAATAGAGTATACTCAGGAACAGCTACATTACTCCGGTAGTGAAAACTACCTTGTGAAAATGGTGAAAACTACCTTGTGAAAATGGTGAAAACTACCTTATTATATAAGTAAAGCATTTTTTGAGTTGTATGATTGAGAATGATAGGTATCTCCCGAGACTCGTTGACGAAATCATTGACGAGACTCTTGCAGTCAGCGGCGCTGTACATATGAAAGGTCCAAAATACTGCGGTAAGACCTGGACCTCCAAGCATCATTGCAACAGTTTCTACCAGTTGGATCTGCCGGACGGCGATTATCGCAACCTGAAACTGGCTAAGTTGGATCTGGGATATGCGTTGAAGGGGGACAATCCGCGGTTGATCGATGAATGGCAACTTCTCCCCGCGGTATGGGATGCGGTCCGCAACACCGTTGACGAGGAGGGCCGCAAAGGGATGTACATCTTGTCGGGTTCATCGACTCCTAAGAAAGAGGCGAAGCCGCTCCACAGCGGGCTTGGCAGGATCGCGCCGATTCGTATGAGGACCATGTCCCTTTTCGAGTCAAGGGATTCGGACGGAGCAGTATCGCTGAAAGGGATGTTCGAGGGGAGGTTCGCCAATACCCCCATGAAGGATGTTCTGCTGGACACCCTTCTCGATCTGACCATCAGAGGGGGGTGGCCCGGCAATCTGGGATTGAATCCGTCACAGGCGGCAAAGGCCATGTCTGTATATGCTAGACAGATCTGTTACGAGGACCTTCTCGCTGTGGATAGCAGCAAAGATCCAGCAAGGATGATGCGCGTGCTCAGGTCTCTGTCCCGCAACGAATCTACGCTGGCGAGCAGGAATGTCATTGCCAGGGATATGAAGGAGTTTGATGATGATACGATATCCGACGATACCGTCGGGGAGTATATATCCGTACTAGACAGGATGTGCCTCATAGAGAATCAGGGTGCATTCAACCCCAATCTCAGGTCCTCAGTACGTGTTGGGAAGACTCCCAAGAGACATCTGACCGATCCGGCACTGGCGATATCTGCGCTAGGATTGACCAAGGAGATGCTGCTGGACGATCTGGAAACGTTCGGTTTCATGTTCGAGGCGATGTGCGAGCGGGATCTACAGATATACGCCTACGTGAACGGCGGGAATCTCTACCATTATAGAGATGGGAAGGACAGGGAAATCGATGCGATCGTCGAGATGCCTGATGGAAGATGGGGCGCATTCGAGATCAAACTCGGTGCGGGGGCAATAGAGGATGCTGCGAAGAGTTTGAGAGATATTGATGCATTGATCCGTGGCGATCCCAAAGGGAGGCCACCGGAATTCCTGGCCGTTATCTGCGGGATGTCCTCCGCGGCATATATGAGAGAGGACGGAGTCTACGTTGTGCCGATAACCTCGCTGGGTCCGTAAAGGTCCTCAATCAGTTTCGATGAAGCATGGTCTGCGTAGTCCGCTCTCATCAGGGATATGTTACCGAACTTATATCCGTATACGGGGTATAAGTTACCCTGATTTCTGATGTCTGGCCATCGACTCAAGCGGTTTCCGGCGGGTCTGCATCAGATTCGGGTTCGAATCCCCACGTGGACATTTAAATAGTACAATGTACTACACATTATCAGTGATCAAATGGCATTCTCGATAAGACTCACTGAAGATGAAGAAATCCTCGCCAGAAGATATGCGGCGCTTATGGGCGTTTCCATGGGTGAGGCCTTCAAACAGGCCCTCTTCGAGAAGATCGAGGATGAGTACGACATTGCTGTCGGCGAAGCGGCATACAGGAGATACCTTGACAATCCGAAGACATACTCTCACGCAGAAGTCCTCAAGATGTTCGGTGATGAAGAGTGAGTTATTCAGTTGAGTATACCGATGATGCTATCAAGCAGCTGAGGAAGATGGATCGTTTCACAAGAACGATGATACTCAACTGGATCTCCAAACATCTTGATGGTACTGACAATCCGTTCGCTTCAGGGAAAGCACTGACCGGCGATAAGGTCGGATTGTGGAGATACAGGGTGGGAGACTACAGGCTCATCAGCAAGATCGACAAAGGAAAACTTGTGATCCTGTTGGTCGAGATAGGACACAGGTCCAACATATACGACTGAATTCATCATTCCGTGGGGCATTATTTCATCGGATAAGTTACCGAACTTATGCCCGTATACGGGGTATAAGTTACCTCGATTTCTGATATCTGGCTATTGCCTTAAGCGGTTCCCGGCGGGTCCGCTTTCATAATCCTAAGAACGGCGTCGTGACTCTTGTTTTGTAGCTTGTTGTTTTGTAAAACAAATGATTCATCTGTCATCAGTATCTATTATTTCCATCATTTTTTTCGGAGTGACGATTCTGTCAGCTTTAGGAAAATGCCTGATGTTGCCGGTAACGAGATATGGATTGTATTGTGGAGACGACATCATCGCGGCATATATCGGGGAATCCTTCGGATCTGGCAAATCATAATCTTCAATTTTTGGTTTCACCGAGATTCCGATTGATCCTAGAAATCTTATCAAGATGTCCACGTCATTTTTATTGAAATGGAACTTATCTCTTTGCAGAACGCCTCTGTACTCATTCAGGATATATTCGCTGTAAATCGGGGTTATTTTCCCGTTAACGATAGATTCCATAATGCGTTTTGGTGGCGAATCCGGTCTCGAGGGGAGAGTGCCGGACACTATGACGTTGGTATCTATGACTGCGTAGCATCTCATTGCATATTCTCTCTATATGTGCGAATCTCTTCGTCGATTTCATCCGAAGTGAGCCCAGCAGGCCCTGCTGCTGACATGCGGCGCAAGGCTTCGATCACCTCGGCCCGGTCATCTTTTTTAAGTGAAAGACGGAGAGGAATGCGTTCTTCACGGTTGACTTCGCAGATGTACATCATCAGGGCGGATGCCATGGAAAGTCCCAGGGATCTGCAGATTGTTTCGAATCTGTCCTTGACTTCTTCATCGATTCTCATAGATAACGTTGTCTGTACCATGTTTATCAATCAATGTATAATGTAGTGATATTTAACGCTGACTTGGTTTGTGTAATCTTTCTCATGAGTCATCACGCAATCCTGCGAATCTTTCAATCACTTCTGCCTGTTCGGTTATTGACTGCGTGGTATCCAGACGTAATGTGGGGATGCCTTTGCAAATCGATGCGAAAAGTTTCGAGGAGAGGTATTCTGCGACATTTCTGATGAATTCCTCATCGGAACCAGCGAACGGAAACGGGATCCCGTCGTATTTCCCTTCACGGATTCTGGAGATGCAGACGTCTGACGGGGTATCCATCACTATGATAAACTGTCGTCTGTAACGGAAATATGTGATGTACTGCGAGGTGAACCTGCCGGCGCCCGAACATTCGAAGAACCCTCCGGATATCATGGAACCCCAAAAACCGATCTGTGAGTGTATCTCGCCCTTTATCGTCCCGTCTCCGTATCTTATTCTGAAGTCGTCAATGCAGAAGTTAGGATAATCCGGGTGCATCTCGGCAAGGGTTTTGCGAAGTGTCGTTTTACCTGAATTCGGAGGTCCGAATATATGAACGATCTTCCGTTTTCTATTTATGTATCTTGTGTCGACTGAGTCTTCGACAATCTGATTTCCCAAAATCGTCTGTTCGGGGGCGCATTGTGCATCCGAAACTCCGGCGGTTCCGTCGGAAGGCGTCATTCCCTTCGCCTCTTCGCAAGGCATCCGAGCATTTCCCCTATGAATTCGAGTTTTCCGCTGATGTCCCGAAGTAGTTCTTCGATCGGCGATCTGGGGAGGATGTCCTCGTCCCGTGTGTAGTCGACCGTGACCTCTCTCCATACGGCGGCATCTACTGCAATCATGCAATCCTCATAGGCCGTGTACCCTTCCGGGGCTTTACGATGGTTTTCAGATTCCTCATCGTATTCGGACGGGGCCGTACTGTGCGGCATGGCTTTATCAGGAAGGAATGCTCCTTCTTGTGTCCAGTTCTTGTCGCATTCCTCATGACTCCAGATTGAGAAGTGGGTCCAGTGCACTCCGAGGTCGTCACTCAGCCAGTCGATGATATCCCAAATACTTGGGCCGTGGTTTACCACGAAGTAGAGGAGGTACGTCTCCTCCTTGGTGTCAGGGATTAGGCTATCCGAAGACGCCCACACGAGCCGAGGTCTGCGCAATGTGCATTTATCGTCCCATCCCCTCTGTTTCCAGGATTCGAGCATCCTGTCGTAAGCCAGTTTGTCGCACTCGATGATATGGTCGATATAATAGGACGTATTCTCACCACCCGCGCATCTTCTCACAGATGCGGTTGTATTCTTTGTCCGCGGGTTTCCCTAAACTCTCCCAGACCATCTGCCTCACCGAGTCCTTGATGGCATCGATGGTCATCTCCGCTGGATTTCCTCCCATCCATTTTTTCTGCCATGATTCCCAGGCATTCAGCCATTTTTCGCGGCCGGTGTCACCAGATTGCCACCAGTCGTATTCGTGAAGCAGGTCTCCTAAATCGTGCAGCAGATCCGCCAGCAGGGGATTGCCGTCCCGGCGTACCTGCTGTGACCATTCGTACAGCCGTGAATCCGCATAGTTGAAGTGTCCTCCGCTCATCTCCTTACCTCATTGCCCCACATTATTGATTCCGAGCCAATCCGGAGGGGATGGAGTATCCATCAGTTGCAGACAATAAGTCCGTTGTTGTACATTCTGGTACCTGGCTCTATTTGCAGAATGACCTCGAATGATTTGTAAGAACACAAAGTCTAACAATCTATATATCTTCAAAAAAAGTCATTTGTTGAAATGCGGGTGCGGAAATGATTGACGATTGTGTCGTTCGGGGATTTGTCGAATACAGATAGGCCGGCGAGGCATCCGAGTCCGAAGGCGATGCAGCGGTATCGTATCTTGATACTTTGATGGAGCGCAGGGGCAAGTTGTGCCCTTATTGCGGATCCCGGGCAATCATAATGAAAGGGCATTCGCCCAGCGGTGCCCAAAGGTATGCGTGCAAGCTGTGCGGGAGGGGATTCATCGGCAGTGCCGTCCCGCATAGCCACATACATGCGGAGAAATGGATGCTGTTCTATCGCCTGTATCTGAACGGGACATCCCTCCACGGCTGCGCATCCAAATGCGACGTGTGCCTGAAGACCGCCCAATTCATGAAGCGCCGCATCGAGGGGATGCTCGGTTATGACTCCCTGATTCCCGCGTCGTTCTGCGGAGAGATGGCCATTGATGCACGAATCCTGCCCCGTTTCCCTTCAATAATCGCTATCCGGGGACAGCAGTCTGCCGTAATCGTCCCATTCGCCCATGACCTTGCCCTTAATCGCGGATTCCCTGAACCTCTCGAAAGATGATCCGTAATTCGCGATCCCGTCGAGTTTTATCCTCACGTATAGCGGCGGGAGTCTCCCGAGGGCATCGGCGAATTCGGGGTCGGCGCGTATCCTCTCCATCAGGGACGGGAACAGGACATCGGGGTCCGTGGTCATATCGGGCAGAGCAGAACGTCCCGCATCGGTCATGATTCCGAGGCGTTCGGCCCTGAGTGCGCGCTCCTTGTTCCTCTCGCTCCAGTGGCTCCCCGGCCTGCGGGGGGAGATGCGCTGGATCCGGAACCCGTCGGTGTCCGGATACGTGGTGCTGTCTATCCATCCGAAGCACAGCGCCTCCTCAACCACGTCCAGGTAAGACAGCGTGCCTTCCTCGGGGGCCCCCTTCCTGCAGCGTACGAAACATTCCTTCGCATCGGAATGATGGGCTTCGAGCCACGAACGGAGCTCCCCCCTAGATGTGATCGTGCATGGGCCCTCATCCATGGTTCTCATCTCTCGTGGCCGGTGCGGAGGCAAGTCCCGTCCGGGCAATCGGATATGATAAATCTGTAATTTAGTATTACGGGGTGTTGGAAATGAGATTGCGCGTGATCAACGTCTCCATCGGCACCGCCGACCCGGCCACGATGGAATCCCCTGCGAGGGCCGCCGCGGCCGAGGCCGGCTGCGAGCTGGACATACGCAGTTTCAGTTCCCGCAGGCTGGAGAACGATCCCGTCCTCTTCGACGAGCTGTGCAGGATCTCCGCCGATGCCGATCTCATTCTAGTAAGATGCATCCGTGACCCGGAGAAGTTCAAGAGGATGCCCCGTTACACCGAGGTCCTCAGGAAATGCAAAGGGTACGTGTACGTGCACTCCACCGACATGGAGGTCCGTCTCGCATATAGGTATCTTTTCAACGGTCCCGACGAGGATTATCTCAGGGTGAGCCAATACGTCGGCAACCGCGGGGACGATAACGACAGGGGAATCATCAGGTGGCTCGCCGCCCGCAGGGGTCTCGCTATAGACATCCCCGAACCCTCCGTGCTGAGGCCCCACGGCATCTACCACCCGGACCATCCGCGCGATATATCCCTCGCGGATTACCTCTCCGCGCTGGATCCGGAACGGCCCCGCGTGGGCATAATCATAACCGGATCGTATTGGATATATCACAATCTGGCTCACATCGATTTCCTCATCAGGCGCCTGGAATCCGAGGGGCTGTCGCCCATCCCCGTCTTCTTCAACGCCGTATACTCCCCGGACGGACGCAAGTGTCCGATGTCCGAGGTTTTCTCCCAGTATTTCATGTCCGGTGGGAAGCCCGCCGTGGATGCGGTCATCAGCAACAACCCGTTCTCCCATCTTGTCAATCTGGAGGGCATCCGCACCTCCGACGAAGGGAACTTCTACCGTACCCTCACGGACGTGCCGGTCCTCCAGGCGATGATGATCACCACCCGTTACTCCGATTACGAGGAGAGCAAGACCGACGGGGACCACACCAGCCTCATGACTCAGGCCGCCTGGACGGAGATGGACGGACAGATCATCACCGTGCCGGTCTCCGAGGTCCGCACCAGCGATTCGGGCGTCAATTCCAACCATCCCCTGGAGGACAGGATAGAATGTCTCGTGCATTCCGTGTCTCATTGGATCAGACTGCGCCGCCGCCCTCGCTCCGAGAGGAAGGTGGCCATAGTCCTCTACCAGTACGGGGGCGAGGGCACCATCGGCACCGCCGCCGGTCTCGACGCCATTGAGAGCGCCGACTCCATCCTGAAGGCGATGAGGGGCGGGGGATACACCATCGGAGACATACCGAAGACCGGCCGCGAACTCGCCGACATGCTGCTTGCGGGCGTGAACAACGAGATCGGGAATCTTTCATCCCGGGATATCGAGGAGAAGGCCCCCGGGCTGATGGGTCTTGATGAATATTCAGTTGATTATTCGGAGGTGCCGGAGTTCGACCGCAGGGAGACCGAGGCGAAATGGGGTCCCCCCATGGGCGACATCCTCACCGATAGGGGGAGGGCTGTCATCCCCGGCGTGATGTTCGGGAACGTCCTTGTCACAGTGCAGCCGGTCAGGGCCTGGGGGGAGCAGTCGGAGTCCGTTTACCACGACCCGGAGCTGTTCCCTCCGCACCAGTACCTCGCATACTACAGGTGGCTGAGGGACGATTTCGGCGCGGATGCGCTCATCCACGTCGGCACCCACGGGTCCCTCGAATGGCTCCCGGGCAAGAGCCTCGGCCTTTCCGGCAAATGCTGCCCCAGCTACATACAGGACGGTCTCGTTAACATCTATCCGTATCTGATCGACGATCCCGGGGAGGGGATCCAGGCGAAAAGGAGGTCCCAGGCCGTGCTCATCGGACACATGTGCCCCACCATGACGAGGGCGGGCGAATACGATGACATCGCCGCCGCGGACCGTCCGCTCCAGGAGTACATAAGGTCGAAATCCGCCGGGGAGACGGAGCACTGCCGCAGGCTGGCCGGCGAGATACGGGACGCCTGCGAGCGGATATCCCTCCTGGACGACCTCGGCATCCCCCCGGGTCTCGGGGAGGAGGAGTTCGAGGGGTACATCGAAAGGATACACGACTACATCATGGAGATCAAGGACTCCCTGGTCAGGGACGGGATCCATGTGCTCGGCAGGGTACCGGAGGGGAAGAAACTGGACGAGTCGGTCTATTCCCTCACCCGTCTCCCGAACGGGGATGTCCCCTCGTTCAGGGATTCGGTGGCCTCCGTCATGGGGGCGGACGTCTCCGACAAGGAGCGCCTCGATGAGGTCGATGCAATGGCTTTCTCCCTCATCGAACGTTTCCGCGGGGCGGATTACGATTTCTCTTTGTGCATGGCGATAACCGAGGAGGCCTTGGGATCCATCACGGAATCCCTTCGCACCGTCATCGGTTTCATCTGCGGGAGCCTCGTCCCGAACCTCCGCAGGATGTCCGACGAGATCGGTAGCATCATGGAGGCCCTCGACGGGAGGTACGTCCTCCCCGGACCCTCGGGCGCACCCACCCGCGGACACGCCGACATACTGCCCATGGGCAGGAACTACTACAGCATAGATCCCGACAGCATCCCCACCCGTTCCGCATGGGAGACCGGGAGGGCGATGGCGGACCAGTTTGTGTCCAAGTATGTCGAGGATAAGGGGGAATACCCCCGCGAGGTCGGGTTCATTGTCTGGGCCACGGACACCATGAAGACCGATGGAGATGACATCGCATACGCTCTCTGGCTCATGGGCGTCAGGCCCGTCTGGTCCGTCGCCACCGGACAGGTGGTAGGCCTCGAACCCGTCCCCCTGGAGGAACTCGGGAGGCCGAGGGCTGACGTTACGATTCGCATCTCCGGGCTGTTCCGCGATGCGTACCCCAACCTCATAGAACTCCTCGACGATGCTGTTAAACTCGCATCCGGTCTCGACGAGTCCGACGAGGACAACGCCCTCGCAGCCAATCTCCGCAGGGATGTCGCCGCCGCGATGTCCGAGGGCCTCCCCGAGGACGAGGCCAGGAAGAAGGCTGCCGTCAGGATATTCGGTTCCCCGCCCGGATGTTACGGCCCCGGTATGAACCATGCCATAGATTCCGGGGATTGGAATACCCTTCAGGACCTCGCCGACCTGTACGTCGCCTGGGGGAGTTACGCTTACGGGAGGGACTACAACGGCGTCCAGATGAAGGACGAGTTCATGAGGGGGTTCGGAAGGGTCTCCGTTACGGTGAAGAACCTCCCCGACCGCGAGATCGACATGATCGACATGGACGACGTCTACGGTTATCTCGGCGGCCTCAACGCGTTCGTGAAGACCTACGGCCGCAAGGATGCCGTCTCGTACATGGGCGACAGTTCGGATCCCAATAAGACGACGGTCCGTTTCACTGGCGAGGAGCTGAAGTTCGTCTTCCGCCGCAAGGTCCTCAATCCCAAGTTCATCGAGGGTCTGAAGGAGCACGGTTTCAGGGGAGTCGGCGAGATCTCGAAGATGACCGATTACATCTTCGGATGGGACGCCACCTCCGAGATAGTGGAGAAATGGATGTACGACGGTCTGGCGGAGAAGTATCTGCTTGATGAGGATACGGCCGCGTGGATGGAGAAGGAGAACCCCCACGCCATGATGGACGTCGTCCGCCGTCTCCTCGAGGCCGTCGAGAGGGGTATGTGGGACGCCGACGAGGAGACCGAGAGGAAGCTCCGCGAACTGTACCTCCGCCTGGAGGAGAGGATCGAGGAAGGGAGCTGTCACTGAAGGCAATCGTCTTCCAGGACGTGGACGAACATCCCGTCCCTGCCTTCCAATATCTCCGACCTGACCCCGTAGACCTCGGATATGTTCTGCTCGGTGATGACCTCCTCCGGTTTCCCGCGGGCATGCACGAGACCGTCCTTGAGCATCACGATTTCGTCGCTGAAGTGGATGGCGAGGTTCAGGTCGTGGAGGGCGACCAACGCCCCCGACCTGCCGTCGGATATGACGTTGCGTACGGTGCGCAGGGCCGTCATCTGGTTCTTCAGGTCCAACGCACTGGTGGGCTCGTCGAGGATGAAGTATTCCGGGTCCTGTGCCAGGGCCCTCGCGATGACCACCTTCTGCGCCTGTCCCCCGGAGAGGTCGTTGACGTATTTGTCCGCCAGGTCCCATATGTCCATCATGTCGATGGCACGGTCGGCGTGGGCGAAATCGTCATCGGAATACGACCATGAGATGTACGGTGCGCGTCCGAGGAGGATGGCGTCGAACACCTTCATGTAATCCGAAGGGACGTACTTCTGGGGCACATATCCCACCACGCGGGAGAAGTCCTTGGGGGACATGCCCGTTACCGATACCCCGTCCGCCTCGATCGTACCGCCGCGGGGGGAGAGGATGTTGCACACTGTGCGGATGAGGGTGGATTTGCCGCTGCCGTTGGGGCCGAGGACCGATACGAGCTTTCCTTTCTCCACATCCAGGTCTATGCCGCGGAGGACCTCTTCGTCCCCGTATCCCTGGCGGAGTCCGCGGACGGTCAGCGTCACATCGTCACCCCCTTCTTCCTGTTGGTGACGAGCCAGATGAAGAATATCCCGCCGATTATGTACATGATTATGCCAACGGGGATCTGCTCGGGACGGATGACCATCCTCGCCACGATGTCGGATACGAGCAGTATGAACCCCCCGAACAGCCCGGCCGCGGGGAAGAGGTAACGGCTGTCGTTCCCGATGAACATCCTGGTGATGTGGGGGGCCATCAGGCCGATGAACCCGATGATCCCGGTGAACGCGATGCACACGGAGGTCATCAGGGTGCATATCACGAGCGTTATGCTCCTCAGCTTCTGGACGTCGATCCCGAGGCTCGACGCGACCTCGTCCCCGGCGCTCAGGATGTTGATCTTCACCGAATACAGTTCGAGCACGACCGTACAGGCGATGACCACGGGGAGGACGAGGAAATCCACTCCCCAGCTGGCATTCCACATACCGCCCATGAGCCAGAGGGTGATCTCCCTGAGAGCGTCATCCGACGAGAAGTACTTCGTCGCACTGACACCCGCCTGGAACAGGTAGCTGATTATGACCCCGGTGAGGATCACGGTGGAACGGGAGACGTTCCTGTTCCTGGTCAGGAGGATGACGAAACCCACGCTCGCCAGGCTGACCGCGAACGCCAGGGTGGCCACTAGGAGGTTCTTGGTGAAGAACTCGTGTCCGAGCACCATCACCGATCCCGTGATGCCTCCTCCGAACATGATTGCGATGGCCGCACCGAACGATGCGGCCGATGACAGCCCCAGGGTGAAGGGGCTGACCAAGGGGTTTCTGAGGACGTTCTGCATGACCGCCCCGGCTACCGCGAGACAGAACCCGCAGACCACGCAGAGGAGCGTGCGGGACATCCTGTCCTTGAGGATGATATCGCTGTACCATGTCTGCGAGGGGCCGGCTATTATCCCGGGGAGGATCTTGTGGCCGAACACCTTCAGTGTATCCACGATGGGGATATCCACAGCACCGAGGCTGACCGAGGTGACGGCCGCGACGAACGTGAGGATGGCGGTGACCGCGACGAACGTGCGTTTCTTGGATGATGACGCATCATAGACCTGTTTGACATGTCTGTGCGGGATCTCCTTCGAATCGTCCATGCGGTCACCAATGGTTTCATGCGGTGGGGAACTGGGTCATTATGAAATCGTATTCGATTTCGAACCCGTAGTCCTTGTTGAAATCGGACACGAGTTTCTCGTAGTCGAGACCCGTGTCGATTCCGTACGCTTCGGCGATGCAGACGTAGCCTATAAAGTCGCGGGGCCCGGACATGATGTCCGTGTGGATCACGTAGACGTTCTTGGCCGATACGACCTTCATCGTATCTGTGTCGTACGGTTTCAGTGAATTCTCGAAGACGGCGAACGCTTGGGCGGCCGTTTTCCCGTCGACACCTCTGATGAACACGATGTCGATGCCGTTGTTCTGATCGAGGTCGATTATCGATTCCTTGGACGGTTTGCTGCTCACGGTCTTCCCCTGGTTGAAGTCGATGTCATTCAGGGCGTTGTGTCCGTGGATCGATGTGACGATCTTCCCGAGTTCGGATTTGTCGTTGTAGTATGTGCCCTCGGTGGCACTCATGCTCGTGAAGAACATCAGGAAGGCGGGATCGCCGGTCGCGGTCTTGGATTTGGTCTTCACCGTCTCGATGACGCCGTCGTACGTCTCCTTGTAATCCTTGAATTCGTCCTCCGCTTCCTCGGAGATGAGTATCTTCAGGAGTTCCTGTACATCCTGCATCATCGTCTCCCCGTAGAAGTCCATGCGGAGGACGGTGATGCCGTAATTGTCCTTCAGGGCCTGCTCGGTCGCGGCGGAGAGCGATCTCGATGAGGACTGGGAGATCACGTACTTGGCGCCGGTGCTGACGATCTTCTCTCCGCTGGGGTTCTTGTAGTCCCCGATGTCGACAACGTCCTTGTAGATGTACTCGAGGGTTTTGGCAGAGGATGAATCGGCCCCGACTATGCGGTCCTCGACACCGAGAATCTTGAAGAACTCGGCGGCGTTCGTGTTGACGGTGCAGAACGAGGTGACTGGTGCTTTCACCGTTATGTCCTCTCCGAGGCTGTTCTTGATAACGACGTCGCGTGGTTCGGGCGTGCTGTCCGAATCCTTCTCCTCGCCGTTGTTGTTGATGAGCACTATTGCCGTGGTAGCACCTGCTATGACTATTACGGCTGCTAGGATTGCGTAGATGGGCTTGATCGCCATGTGGCGTCGATGGTAACACTATTATTTAATTCGTAACACTACACGCATATGACTTTGTATAGTTTATACTGTCAAATACACGATGTATCCAATCATTGCTCATCATAGTGGCGCTGCGGGGGCCACATGCCGGTCAGCCTACCCCCTTCCCTCTCCGGATCCATCGTGGACACCTCGAGGCCGGGAACGATCATCCTAACAGAGGGCACGCCTAACTCCGGGCGTGTGAGGTCCACAGCTACGACCTGTTCGAAGCCGTTCTCCATCAGTTTCCCGAGGACAACCTCGATATCGTCGAGGACGTAAGGTGTGGATAGGTCGGGGATGTCCTCCAATGCGATGGTCCTGCTGTTCTTTCCGAACCACATGTGGTTGATTTTCTTCATGTTCTCGTAACCGAGATCCTGGGACTGCTTCTGGAGCTGTGCGTTGATCTTCATCCCGTGTTTGTGGGTGGTGCGGCTCTGGGCCACCTCGGTGATGGCGCGTATGGCGGCAATCTGCGGGTTGAGGTGGGTGCCGACCCCGATGCAGAGGAGTTCCGGGTCCTTGGTGACCGTATCGTCGGCGGAGGCCCCGATGGTGGGTATGCCGAGGTCGCTCGTGAGGTCCTTCAGATGGATCTCTATGCCCTGGGCCTCGAACTTCTCTATCAGTTTGGCGGGGACGGAGTCCTTGTCCCTGATGATGATGTCGGCGTTGGTGCGGTCGTTGTATTCTGCGATAGACCACGCGTCCCTCTCGATGTCCTCGAAGAGCGCGTGGAGGATGGCCTCCTCCATGGTGTTGCCTGATGCAATCCCGTTGGTGTGCCATCTGAAGAGCTGGAAGTCCCCGTCTGGCTTGTACGGGTAGTAGACCGCGCAGGCGGGGACAAGAATCTGACATCCCCTGAACATCTCGAATCCCCTCACCCAGGCGATGGTCTGTCCCTGGAGGTGGTCGAGGGTGGGTATGGGGAGAATCAGGTCTACGGGGTTGACGGTCATCATGACCTCACAGGCCTGCTCGTACGTCCCGTATGCGATCTCGTCACTCTCCCTCTGCTCGGCGCTGTATCTTTCGATGGATTCCATGACCGCGGAGGCCTCGGCCTGCTCGCGGGTGACGCCCTTACCGTTGTAGTACTTCGGTTTCCCGAGAGCGGTCTTCTGGCGGTCGACGGAGAATACCGGGATGCCGAGGTTGTCCTTGTCCGTGATGTCCTCCGGTTTCCCCAGCCCTGCGGCATCGAGGAGGGGGAGCACCCTCTTCAGGGTCTCTTCGGGGGGCATTATACGGATCCCCGTCTCCGGGGAGCATTTGGGACAGCGGTTGAGCATCATCGGGGAGTTAATCTCGGACATCCCTAAAAAACACTAGCGGTCGCAGAGGCGGACCTATGGGTGGAATCCCCGATATGGTTGTGATGCTTACTGGTTTTAGACCAGGGCATCATCCGTTCCGGACATCCCCGTCCCTTCTTCTATGATATATATGTATAATAGGAGGCACACGAAGGGTGGGGGAGGTCGACATTCGAACAGACCTTTCTATGGACACGAATAGTTGCGTGAGGGTATTGGCATCGGGGGGGCTGTGCTGTTTTCATGGCATCCTCATGTGTTGTTTCACACGAATCATTCCCGGGGACGGAGGAAAAAGCGGGCATTGTCCTCCTTGTCTGTGAATGGGACGGTTTTATGAAATTGTTGGATGAATAATCGTTCCATTGGTCTTTTCGATTTATTAAACTCCGAGGAGAACAGCAAAGATTTTTCTGTAATATATCCAATTAATCGTATTTTATGCATCCAAGTTAATATATGTCATGTATCCAACCATTGTAAAATTGTTTACTGACTAAAAGTATATCCATTGGATGTAACTTACTTCGCACGTCATTGATCGGAGTTCGCCCTTCATCGAGGGGGATAGGAGCGGGCGTTTTTCTGTTAGTAGATATTACTGTTGGATGGTTTGGAAAAACTGTCGAATATGTTGGATTATTGTACTCACCAATTATCTGGCTGATGTAATTTTTTCACATAAATACAAAGGATGGATGGAGTTTTTATCATTAACTATACAGTTGATAAGTATTTATTATATCTGTTTCCGGGCGGTTCTTTTTAAATGATTTAATCAATAATATTCTTGAATCAATCCATAAATTAATTGAAACGAACAATGATAATATTGAACAACTCAACAAATTATATATACAACAGGATTAATTTCAAGTCACTCAGAAAACGACGAGAGTCCGTTAGCTGGGATCCCGCAAGGGAAAAGGAGTGAAAGAAATGGCTTTTGAAAACGAGAAGAAAGCTCTTGTCGACGCTATGGTTGCTGTCAAGCTCCCTGGAATCGTCGACGCTGTCAACAAAGCTGACGCTGCCGGCATGGCTGCCACCGACATCATCGATGCGAT
>SUSU01000021.1 GCA_015063225.1 Thermoplasmata archaeon
GGCGGTGACGGTGTAATCGCCCCATGTACGGACGTAAAGGGAGGGCGAGGTACCGTTGGAGGTCCTGGAGTACCCATCATCGCTGGAAAGCCTCCACGACACGGATTTGACCCCTGCATCCGACGATAATGTCGGGTGGAGATTGAAGGGAGCGACGGGGAGGGAGTCGGCATTGATGGAGACGTTCTTGGAATAGGTCCAGACGGCCTTGATGACCGTGGTTTCCGTGATGGTCACGGATGCGGTCGGGGAGGAGGACACCTTGGAGGAGCCGACATACCACCCCGAGAAGGTGTATCCCGCGTCAGAGCTAGCGGACAGACTGATCGTGGATCCACGGGGTTTCTGGACCGAGTCGGTCTCGACCCCGTCCACGAGGATGGTTCCTCCGACACAGTCGGTCGTGATGGTCACATCGCAGAGGTCGGCCTCGAACCTGGCCTCGCAGACGATGTCCTTGGTGATGGTGGTGATGGTGGTGAGGGGTGAAGTGGACGTCAAGACCCCGTCCACATACCACCCGGCGAATGCCCTGCTCGTGGTGGCCGTTGCGGACAAGGTGACATCGCCACCCCATGCAACGGTGCTGGATGGGGAACAGGTACCGAGTGCGGAGTCGATTACGGTCGTCACACATACGGTGTCCGGGTGGAATTTGGCGGTCACGACCACATCGTCCGCGATATTGGTGATTGTGAGCGTGGATTCGGTCGATTCGACACCATCGAGGACCCACATCCAGAAGGTGTTCCCAGGATCGGCAATGGCGGTCAGTTGTATGGAGCCCCCGTGAACGACCGACCCGGTACCCGAGACCGAACCGTTACCTATGACCGTGGCGGTAACGGTAAATTCGCGCGGTTCAAACACCGCAACGACAGTAACGCTGGAATCGACGATCAGGGGGTTGGTGTTGCTGGAATCGACACCGTCGACAATCCAGCGTGCGAGCTTGTATCCGTGCGCGGGAACGGCCTCCAGAGCTGCATTCGTATCGAGTACGTACTTGCCACCGCCATCGATGATTCCCTCCCCCTGTACGGAGGTATACACCTCATAGTACTGGGCGAAGACGGCGGAGAGGTCGATGTCCCCCGAGACCAGGAACGTGTAGTCGGCATCGGTGGACATCACCTTGTCCCCGTCATACCATCCGACAAACATCCACCCAGCAAGAGGGGTGGCCGTGACGTCCGCATAGGATCCGATGAGATATGAGCCCTGACCAGACACGGCACCTCCTGTCCCGGAAACGGTGAGGGACACCTCGGAGTAAAGTGAAACGGATCCGTCGGTGGGGGAGGACGCGGACAGGAGCTGGGATTTGACATGGAATGTGAGAGTCTGTGAAACGGATGCGCTCCCCGATGTCGCGGTGACCGTGAGATTATAATCCCCGGGGGTCGGGATTACGAAGAAGATGTCGCTGTTCTGTTGTGTTGCGGTGGATCCGGTGGGCATCCCAGATACGGACAGTTCACAGGATTTGGTTGCGGATGAACTCCATGTGTATCCGATGGTGGCAATCAGCCAGGATTCCTCCTCGCCCGAAATCGCGAGGTCGACATCGGTGACGTACCAGTTCGCGAACAAGCGTCCCTCCACCCTTCCCCCGTTGCTGGGGTCGGTACCCTCGGTCCAGATGGAGGTATGCCAGCCAGAGAGTGCAGTGGTGGGGGTTCCAGAAATCATGTTGCCGTTGATGGACAGCCCGTCGGGGATTCCTCCCCATGTGACCCCAGCTGCAACATCACCGAGGTCGTTGTTGTAGTATTCGCTCTCGATGTTGTATTCCCAGTATTCCCCGACAACGAGGTCGTTGAAAACAATGGTCGGTACGCAGACGATGGTTATCACAGAGGTATCGTAATCCCCGCCCAGCTCGGGGGCCTCCAACCTCAGCTCTATGCGTGTGGTGGAGCCGTTATCGGGGGTTCCAGTGATGTGGATCTGAACACTATCATAAGACACCGTCAATCCATTTGCGGATTGACTGCCAGCATTGTAGCTCTGGGCATTGTTGGCCACCTTGTACATATAGATGACCCAGGGGTCGGCGTCCCCAGCGATGTAAAGGTCGAAAACGGAGTTGTTGAAAACATAGAGGGTTTTGTCGACGTTATCGACGATATACGTCCCGGAATAAGTTTCAGCTGGGGAATCGTAGGTACCGCTCCCCCCGGCGGAGGGTGCGATGTCGTATAGCGACGGGGTGTTCTCATCTGCGGATGATGAATCTGCCGTGCTAATTATATACACGGATGAAATGAGTAAAACGGCAAGCGAGCATAGTGTGATGAGCGTCTTACTATTTAGATCCATGATTGTTCACGTGGAATTATAGTGATTCAAATAGTTAAAAATGTTTAACTGAATCGAAAGTTATCGGAGTTCTAATCGATAAACACGATAGGAGCAACACGGAGGAATCAAACAAGAAGAAGATGGACAACGGGCGAGGTTAGAGGCGCCCGTTGAGGTGTCTCACCAGACGTGATGACACGATATTATGCGGGTTCGCGAATATAATACTACCTCACGAACACGCATAGAAATGGTTTTGATGAGGTTTATTTCAGGTCGGGGAGCCTGAACGGTTTACCTATAGAACAGAGTTCGATGGTTTTGTCCGAAAAGATTGCGGAATCCTCCCCGATTATGTGCAAGCTGATGTAATTAGACCTCGCCCGAATGTCGATGAGGGTCTTGCGGAACAGCGCATATTGCGGAAATGGGTACTGCTCATAACTCGGGAATTCATCCACCAAATCATCGTAAGCGCATTCCACGACATACGACTGGTCCTCGGTGTAGCGGTCAGATACCTTCAGCCCTACATCGATGTCGGAGATTCTGGGTTTGTCGGAGTTCGCATAGGATCCAAAAACCACAGCCCTCTCGATGCAGTAGGGCCACTCTCCGTTGTAGTTTATGGAACGGATGCGACCCTCCATTTTTCCGATGATTTCATAGGCTTTTTTCCTGGTCAGACCGTTGTCCTTGGTTTTCGATGTCATTCAGTTGCCTCCTTCTAAACGTGATATGACCTTGTCGGCGATTCCATTCCATTCCTCTACGGTGCATGGAACGTAATCGAAGGGAACCATGTCGCTACCGCAACAGAACTCATCCGATGGATTGACGGTATATTCAGTAAAACGAATGAGATTATTGACGTAGATTGAGCATCCCCTGAGGGGGTATGAGCCGGGGGCGACAGAGTCGATTCTGATGTACTTCGTCTTGAGCCTGGTTCTGAAGATCTTCCCGATGATTCCAGACTCCTTCAGCTTTTGAATGAAATCGGGGTTGCAACCGCAGATGGGTTCGTGTTCCGCGATATATCCGGGGTCGAGGGATTTGATGCCACAGAACTCGCACTCGTAATCCGTTGTGATTTCAGTGTTGGTCTTCATTGGGTCTCCCCCATCCAGTAGTCCAGCAAGCCACGGTTGGCACCAGCGGGCGTATCCATATCCTTGATTATCTCGCCGAGGATGGTGGCGAACTGGTCAGAGTAACGGTCGCAGATGAGGTTGCGGTTCATTCCATCACCCTCCCGCGCACGATCTCCCACTCGTCATCCTCGTCATACGGGCCGGAGTCAATGAACAGGGTCAGGAGGTGCCTTCCGTAGTCGTTGACCTCGATGCGCCCCTTGTGGTCATCCTTGTAGCGGATGGCCCCGCATGACATGAGGTCGGTGACAGCCTCGTCTATATCATCCGAGTACTCGCCGTAGATGTACGGCCCGTGATCGATGAGGTCGCCGTACTTCCCGATGGCCTTCGTGATGATGCCGGAGCGGTAGAGGGGACCGTCTGCCAGGATGTCTAGGACCATGTACTCTGGGAGGGAGTAGTCATCGACCTCGTCCTCGTAGGTCATCCCATCGCCTCCTTCACGATGGAGGCCCGCATGGATTGGCGGGCCGTCCTTTCCTTCTTGCGCTCGATCAGTT
Organism: Thermoplasmata archaeon; assembly: GCA_015063225.1. Classification (GTDB taxonomy): domain Archaea; phylum Thermoplasmatota; class Thermoplasmata; order Methanomassiliicoccales; family Methanomethylophilaceae; genus Methanomethylophilus. Next base: position 3,962 of record SUSU01000021.1, read on the forward strand.
TAGAGGCGCGGTACTCATCGCGAAAGTCGGGGATCGAGGTAATGGTCCCGCAATCGCAGATAAGATAATTCACCCCGCAACTATTGGCGGCGGTGCCCCATTCAGAACACCCTTTGCAACGTATGGCGGTCACTCGGAGGCCCCCATCATCTTCACTGTACCACCCCTGGCAAGCGATACGTGGTCACGAGAGATTGTCCGATCGTCAGACTGAGGTACAGCAAGAGGATGTCGATTGCGGTGTTGAGCTTGTAGATCATCATCGCGATGAAGGACAGCATGGTCGCGATACCGAAGGTCTTGCTGTAGGTCCTTTCGGCGTTATAGAGCTGCACCGTCGAATCACGGACCACGTACTGGCTGTGGGAGATTGCGTTGCGGATGATTCTCGCGTCCGATCTGAACCAACCTTTCCCACTGCAAGCGGTGAAGACGCAGAGTATCTTCTCGGTCGTGGCATAGACGCGTCTGTCATCGCCATCGAACACGGAGAGTACCCACATGACCAGGTCGGCTGCATCCTCGAAGGCGTTGTTGAATACATCCACGTACAACTGCATCACGGCCCTCATCCCTGTGCCGAAATCACTGATGCCCGTCTCGAATGCATCGATTTGTGACTCGGCCACCCTACAATCCGCGCAGAAACGTCTGTATTTGGTCACGAACTCAGAGGTGTCGACGACCGAACAAAGGAGGACCGGGTCGGACATCGGGGTGGATTTCAGATACTTGTCGAGGATTTTTGTCGCGTTCTCCACGGATTTCACGAGCGTCTCCTTGTCCAACGAGCTGAATATCATCTGTCTGGCGGCCTTGGGGAAACCCCTCGCAACGATGTTGCGGTACCCGTCATCGAGGCTCCGTCCAGATTCGATACGCTTGATGACCTTCTGGGACCTCGCCACGCCGATGTTCCCCTTGTATGCGTTTATCATGGTCGTGGAAATCTCTGAACACCAGTCGAGGAGTTCGTTACGGATTGCACGGTACCCCTTATTGCTGATTCCGGCCTCGATCCTATCGACACACTTATCGATGTCCACGGTCACTGAACCTCCCCCTTGGACGTATAGCACAGCGCCTTGGTGCCATCATCGAGGATAGTCACGTAGTGTCCGACCAGACCCTTGTTCTCAAGGTCCACAAGGGTGCAAGCCGCCTCCGCGAGGCTCATCGGAACGGTTGAGCTGACATCGATAGGGTAGACTATCTTCTTCTCCTGGACGAGTTTCAGCACCTTCGATTCAAGACTGTCCTCGGGAGCGGATGGGGCATCGGCGGATGCCTTCAGTATGGTCACCATTTCCTCGGGTCCAAGGTCCTTGTCGGCCTCTGGAATCGTCCCCTCGCGGATGAATCCGATCAGGTTTTTCGCGAGGTCGGTATGACGGGCCAGGACAGGGATGGTCTTCCTCACATCCTCTGGGACATCCTCGAAGATGTGCAGTATCGCCCTGGTGGTTTCGGACAGGTTGGCAATAGAGATGAACTCATCCGGGGTTTCGGATGCGATGGTAAGCAGCTTTTCGAAGACCGTTGGGGACTCCTTCATGAGGGGAAGGATGCCACGGATGTCCTCTGGGAGGCATTTGACGGCGTAATCCTTCTCTACGACCTTGCGGAACTTGGAGTATTCAGGGAAGGAATCGAGGATGGACAGGAGGGTTGCGTGATCCGGTGTCGAAGGGGACGCGGGGGGCATCCCGTTGATTCCCTGTACTATCAGGTCGCGGATAGCCTCTATCTTGTCGAGGCCCTTGACCGAGCAATAACGGTCGAATTTACCGCTGAGACAGTGGGGCATCTTGAACTGATAGCGAACCGCTGGTTCGTAGCACTCGTCACAATAGCTGAGGACGCGGTGGTTCGGTGTGAACTCCTTGCCACAGTTCTGGCAGATTCTGCTCATTGAAAAATCCCCCCAGAGTTGTCTTCCGTTGTGGGATTTATCGTTCTGACCAGGTCCGGGTGGGCGATTTTGACCGCACGCGAACCGCTCGCGGTCAGAACGTAGGTCTTGTTCGTCCCCTTCTCCGGATCCTCGTCTGTTATGAGGTGCTTGGTCCTCATGGCTTGGATCCTCGAACCGACCCACTTGTATTCGGCTGAGTTGGGGGATGCCCCATTGTCGGGGAACAGCTCAATCGCTATGTCGCTGTGGTGCAGTCCCACGTCCGACAGGTAGAGCAAGCGGAGAATCTTCCCGTCGAGGTCGTGGTTCTCCTCCTTGGAATGGTAATTACGCCTGGGCCCGAACCAAAAGCTCTTGAATGCATTCTTGCAAGCGGGACAGGTGATTGCGGGGGTGTTGTCCGGATCACAGAGGATTATCCTGGGGGTGTTGTCCGTGTTGATGGAGAGCTCCGAGGGGAGCATGGTCTCACCGCATCTGTCACAGATGATCGGCAATCACTCCACCCCCGGATGAGGTTGGCATTCACATTCGTTTATTCCCACGGTGGGATTGTTTTTCGGTGTTGTTTCCATAGTCTTATTCTCCTTTGGGGTTTGAGAGGGTTTGTTATCATCGTCCAACAGTCCAGCCAGGAGGGAAACCATAGCCTGATTGCCCCCATTGTCGAGATACGATCTGGCCTTGGTTTCGAAAAACTGCTCGATAGCCATGCTGACAAGTTCGTTCTTGGTCACAGAATGGCCCTCGAGAGCAGAAAAATGGTAGAGGACGTCCAGTTTCCTGACCGCCATCTCCGATACCCGGTAGGACTGCTTGGGACTAATCATGGTAGCTCTATCTTGTGATTCTCGTGCAGGTGACGGAGCAACCATGCAGCCACTGTGGCATCATCTACCGCGCGGTGGGTCTGAACGGACAGGTTCAAGGGGTCGTCGGGGAAGGTCGCATTGTAGGCGATTTCCTGGCTACACGCTTGCGCGTGATGATTGTACGAACAGAGGTCGGGATAAGCGGATCCGAACGAGAGCATGATGCACGGGGCCTTCAGACACTGAACTGACCACGGTTCATGGTCGAGAAACTGATTAAAATCGAATTTACGATTATAGGAGGTCGCGTAGTTCCCCTTGAGGAGATTGCAGACCGTATCGCGGACCTCTTTGAACGGTACCCCATCGTTGGTCTTGTCAAGCGACAGGGATGTGTTGTTGTATGCCCAGCAATCCGTCCATTTTTTCGGCCATTCAGAGGTATCATAACCGATGACCGCCCCATACTCTTGGTTTATCGCGTGGGATTCTGTGTCATAGGACATCACCCCCACCTCGAGGACCAAATCTGAGGGGTAGCCAGTCAACCCGGTCGTCTCAGTGTCCACTACAAATATCTTCGTCATGTCATACACACTCGAAATATTTTCGATTTCGTATTTCGTTAGTAATACATAAAAAGTAGGTTGGGGCAAACGGGTCTGAAAAAGGACACGACGAGTTATCGAACAAGGATGATTGAAAAGGGCGCGGTCGGGTGATGGGGGCCCGACCGCAAGGGATCTTGGGGGATAGAATTGCCCAAGGAGAGTTCAACACTCCAATAAGTTCAACACAGTCCTGGTTTAAATATATTGATATACAAATCAGTTTTTCGTTAGTTATGCTAACCTCCACCAGCTCACGGTCTTCTTCGTGAACGGATCTATTTTGACTCCTCCCCTTTCGATGATTCCCTCTTGACAAAGCTCGTTCACACGGGCACAGACGGAGCTGAGCCGGATCCCAGTCAGCCTTTCGATGTCGGCATTGGAGGGGTGAGTGGCGTTAGCCACGATGAACAGGACCTTGTCGCGCACACGGGTGATTGTCGAGAGGTCCAGGGACTCGTAAGCCATCCTGGAGGTGTCAGACACGGTCAACTATGCCACCTCCGTTGTTCAAGGAGTACTCCAGTTCCTGTCTCTTCGCGATGCGGACATGGGATTTCCCGGCGACCACCCATGAGCAGAACGCTACGAGGTCACCAATCGGGAAACATCCCCCCTCTGGAATACCCTGGGTAATTATCGTCTCCCCCTTGGAGAGAGATTCCGTCTCCGTGGGGGACAGGGGAGGGATGGGTACCTCGAACATCCTCATGAACCTCATCTGCTCCCCTCCACCAGAGCCTTGATTCCCTGGGCCATCGCGTCCATACACGTGTCGCACAGGAGGTACGTTGTCATAAAACCGCCACTCGGGGTGTAGACCTCGAGGAAGTTCTTCGCGATGGCGGTCTTGCAGAGGAAACACTTCGGGTCGTGGTCAGTTGCCATCCTCATCCCTCCAGACGATATGCTCCTCTTCAGAAGGATTGTCCTTGGATTTCGGGACCGCGACCGAGTAAAGGTGAAGGGTGCTGATGGTTTCCCTGTTGCCACCATCAGCGGCCAGAGCCATTGCGAGGCTCTCCAAAATAGAGTCCGCGCAACCCAAATCTATCGCGACCCTGTCGCCTTCTGGCGACACAAATTCCTTTGAAACGTGCAATACTATCCTGTCAATCATCTGAATCATCCCTGAAAATAGAGGAGAAATCCCAATCGGTTTTCTCAACGGGGAACATCATTGCGACCCCTCCCTCAATCCCACCTCGGAGTCTATGATCGCCTTGATTTCGCGGAGGTTCTTGCCGACGGCATAGTGGCGGAGACCGCCCTCGGTGTAGAGCCATGCGCTGTAGAGACCATAGGGTTTGCAGGTGTGGATGTCGAAGGAACGGCGGATCATGTGGCCGTTGTACTCCTTGTAATCCTTCCAGTATGCCCCATCGAGGGCGAACTGGAAGGATTTCCGGGCGAGGGTGGTTCCGTGAAGGACAAGGTCCTTGTCGATTGGGAGCATCAGGCCACACGCTCCCGGATCTTGAGGATGTCCTCGCGGATGGTATCCAACGTCCAGACTATGTCGGTGAGGTCCTCCCTGGACATGGACTCCAAGTTATGGAGGTCCAGGTCGAAACCGCCCCTGCCCTGGCCGAAAACGATGCGGAGGTCGGTCATCCTATCCACACCTTGCAACGGGGGCAGTGCTTGAAACCATCGAGTTCCTTGTCGTAGGGGTGGTGGCAGCACTCGCACTCGCCCAGTCCGCAGTCTTCCTCGGAGTCGGGGAGTGCGATGATGTCCATGACCTGCTCGAATGCGCTGATGCGCCCCTCGAGATACTGGTCATCGACTGCCCTGGTGGGGACTCTGAAACACAGCCTGGCATCGCAACACAGCGCGGAGACCTTGTCCCAGATGCGCTTGACCTCGGGGGACATCGGCTCATCGGATCCTGTCATCGGGCCGCCTCCCGAGCATCGGCGGAATACCATCTGAAGTCGAAGTGGGTGCCGACGGACACCACATCCCCCCACTCACGGAGACGGCGGAGGGCGTTGTAGATGTTCGATTTCTCACGGTAGTACTCGCTGTAACCGAGCTTGCCGTAGGCTAGGGTGATGAGCTCGGCGATTGTGAGTCCGGGGTGTTCCCGGACCATTTCGAGGACCTTCGCCTGTGAGGTCATCACTCCACCTCTTCGGGGTTCCCGTCAGAGTAGGGGCAGCGACCGCAGCTCATGGGTACCCCCTCTGCGACGAAGGGGCACCCACCGCAGATGCAGCACGCCATCAGCACTCATCCTCCGAGAGGGGCTCTACGATGAACACATCCGCGAGGTGATCGGTGGGGGAGCGGGTAAGATGATTCTCGTTCTCCGCATAGCCGACGTAGGCGTCCGCGAAGGATTCCTCCGCAGTGTAGGTCTCGATCCGGAGGTTGCCGTCGTGGTGGACGCGGAGCACGAACAGTTCCTCATCGGGGAGGTCGGCATCTACGACCTTCACCTCTGCTCCGCAGAACGGGCAGTAGCGGACGCGGTCGAGGAGACCGTCGATGGGACCTCCGATGAGGTCGGCGAAGTCGGGGCAGCAGTCGGGTATGGGAACGTAGTCCCTCTCCCCGAAATAACGGACGGTGTGTTGTTTACTCATTGAAATAACCTCCTTAATGTTGAAGTGGTTTGGTTGAAATTGTTTAGGCATCCCTCAAAAAGTTGTTCGGAAAGGGTGTTGGAAAGGGAACGCTTACTGCACATCTTTCGGCACATCCTTTTCGCACACGAATTCGGCAGATTCGTCACCCTTTCCGCACACACCCCTATCCGCACAGTCCGAGGGGGAAAATTCGCTTGAATCGACGATACCCCTTTCAGAACACTCGGGTTCGTAGTCCTCGGGTACAGGTGACCTCCTCGTAAGACACTCCTCGCGGAGTGCGATGTAACGAGAGAGTCTCTCGGGGATGATCGAGTTGGGGTTCCCCGGGATCGAGGGTTCTTTCGTTCCCCTAAGATAACTGAATACTACGGATGGGGGGATTCCCTCCATCTTCGCAAGGAAACGGACCGAGTGACCATGACGGGCATAGTTGTAGAGGACTGCCTCCGAGAGGATTTTGGTGGGCATGAGTGTTTTGCCCTTGGGGGTGACACGCACCTCCGTCCGGATCTTCCCGAGGGGCATATTCTCGATGTCCTCCCTGATGGCGAATGTAGCGGGGCGACCAAGGTGGGTTCCGTGTTCCTTTGCGTCTTTCATCCCCTGAACGGTCTCTGCCCGCAACTTGAAGATGAATTCTTGATTCATCACCCCATTGAACGAGTCCATGACGCGCCCCGCGAGGGTGTTGGGGTCAACGTCGGGGGTCATCGCGTACACGATGGCCGTCCCAGCACTCTTGGTTATCTCGGTGATTTGCGATAGGGCATTGTCACGAGTGAGACGGGATTGGTCGCGGACTATGAGGGCTCTCGGATGCTCGAGAATGATTGCGCCGATGAGTTGCTTGAATCCGGGGCGGGCGAGTTCAGTTCCCGTGTACTTATCCCTATACTCACCGATGATGATCGCCCCCTCACGTTCGCACAGTTCACGGCAGAAATTGATTTGGATCTCGGGGTTCTGCTCCCTTATTCCATCCTCGTCGGTCGACACACGCGCGTAGATGACGACCTTCTCACCCTTGAGAGGTAGGTATGCCATCAGCTCACCTCGGGTTCGGCGCCCTCGATGGGGCGGATGATGTAGCGGTGGGACTTGATGCTCCTGTACAGCGCGGTGAACAGTGTCTGTCCAGTAATCAGAGTCGTATCGAGGTCGATTGGGGAGTACCCGTCGCTATAGCCCGACCTCCAGTCCTTGACCCACAGTCTGCATGGGACCAAGGTATCGTGGCACCTAATCTTCGCCACACGCCCCCCAAGGATGAGAACATCCCACTTCTTCTGGGAGGTGTGCCAACCATCAGTCATTTGATCTACCATTCAATCACCTTGTGCTGGTATCAGGCGACCGACCGAGTCGCCCAGATCCGAGACTCCTGCCACCACCTTCTCGATGATGCCAGTCATCCTATCGGTCCGTTCCTCGAGTCTATCGAGTCTGGACCTAGCCATCATGTCGGAGGTCTCATGACTGACACGGAGGGCCTCCAGAACGGTCGTGTGGGACTTGATGGACTTGTGTATCTCACGGATGGAGTCGAGGTTCCTGGACTGCGCCTTGGCAAGACCGCGAACGGTCGTGTCAACAGTCTCGTTGAGGTCCTCGACTGCTTGTGTCAACAGGTCGTTCGCGTGCGCGAGTGTCTCGACCTTCTGCTCCAGCTCATCAATGGTGATCTGCTGGCGGGCAACGATGGCGGTGAGTTCCTGGATTTTCTCCTCCTGGCGCATCTGAACTAGACGGTTCTCACGGCAGAGCTGCGTGGTGTGGACGAGGTACTCCCAAGCAGCCACGATGTCGAGGTCGTTGGTCTCGAGTTCCCCGTTGCCGAGTGCTTTCTTCGACTTGTCATACCATGTGGGGGTCCTGCCCACCTCCCCGAAGTCATAGCCGAGCTTGGCGCGGATCATCTCGGTCGTGGGTGCATCGAAACCGATTTCGAGCTTGGCACCCTTACCGGGTTTGGTTCCATCACCAGACTCCCCCTTCGCAACGTGGAATGCAAAGGCGGAGCCGTCTGGAATCCTCTCGAACTCCCAGCCAGCGCATTCCTCGAGGGTACGCAGTACGGGGAAGGTTATCCTCATGAACTCCTTCATGAGGTCGTCACGGGTCCACCCTTCGAGATAGGGGGCCTCGAGACACGGGGGATGGATGAAGAAAAGGTCCAGTCCAGAATTGGCCCAGTGCTGGTAGCGTAGGTGGAACCAGCCGTAGTCGGTCAGGAAGTCGGTGTCGTATTGCTCGCACCCGTTGGGTCCAGAGGGTGGTTGGGTGAAGAGTTCCTGGTCAACAAGGACACGCTCCTCCTTGACCTGGTTTGTCACCGGATTACGGGAAACCTTGTCCATCGCACGGGGGAAGGATTGGATTCTGCCGACCTTGGTGACATCGAAAACGAATCCGGATCCGTTGATGTGGTATCTCCACTGCCTAAAGGAAGGAAGGGACAGGGACTTCTTGGCGCACCACTTCAGAATGGACTCGATGGACATCGAATCGACCGTCACGGGCTCGGCCGTGACCGAGTCCATGAAAACGGGGGCCTCGTTTTCCTCGTCGCCCTTGAAAAGCATCCTCGAGAAGACGTTTTTGTACCTCTCGATCTCGGATTCCATGAAAATCGCGTGTTTTCCGGGTTTGTAGAGGACATCCGAGCCACGGGCCCTGTCCGCCCTCGAAATGGGGACAACCACATCGAAATCTGCCGAACCACCGTACCTCTTGGTGAGGAAATGACTGTTCAGGGCAGAGGATAAAGTGGTGTGGTTTTTCTTACCCAGATACTTGCTGGCTTGGGTGACCGTTCTCGGATTCTTGTATGTGGGGTAGTCGGTGAGTGCGACATAGTAGAGGCACTGAGCCGCCGTGAAGGAGGTGACGCGTTCGTTCTTCCTCACGAGGTCTGCCCCCCATGGTACTCGACGACGAAAATTCCACGGGGTCCGAAAACAGACGGATTTTTCGTCGAGGTGGTCGAAAAAAATACACTGCCCAGAGCCGAAAAAACCGATTCCGGGAATTTATTCAAAATCCCCTCCCTAGAACTGTCGTTAGAGAGGGGTAGCAGACTCGGAAGCGATGCGTCGCTTCCACGGGTTTTTTGGGGTCTTCTATCCGTTTGATGTCTCCTAGCGTCCCAGTTAAGACGTGACGAAAAATCAAAAGTGCGGGGGAGGGGATTCGAACCCCTGAACCACTAAGGACAGGATCCTAAGTCCTGCGCCTTTTCCTAGCTCGGCAACCCCCGCGGATGTGGGATTACGTCCGCAGGACCATATTATGGTTTGCTACCTTCGCGCGCGGTTATTTAACCGATTGTGCATAACGGAACGGTGAGGAATCTAATTGTCCGAACTCCTTGAAGAGAAAGGAAGGGCATTGATGCTGGGCAACGAGGCCATCGTAAGGGGCCTGTTAGAAGCCGGCACGCGTTTCGCTTCCACATATCCTGGAACTCCGTCGTCCGAGGTTGGCAACATCCTAGAGACGATCTCCGACGAGGCGGGGCTGTATTTCGAATTCTCCACCAACGAGAAGACCGCCGTGGAGGTGTCGGCCGCCGCCGCATCCTCCGGCGTGCGTTCCTTCGTATTCATGAAGCACGTGGGACTCAACGTCGCCGCCGACCCCCTGATGACCCTCGCCTATGCGGGCGTCAGGGCGGGGATGCTGATCATGAGCGCGGACGACCCCTCCGCCCACAGTTCCCAGAACGAACAGGATAACCGTTACTACGCCACACTAGCTCTCATCCCCATGATTGAGCCGTCCAACCCGCAGGAGGCCAAGGACTTCGTGAAGGAGGCCTACAGGGTTTCCGAGGAGACCGGTCTGCCCGTCCTATACAGGACCACCACCCGCGTCAACCATGCCCGCGCCCCCGTCGTCTTCGGAGAGATCAACAGGGACACCCCCCTCAAGGGGCACTTCGAGAAGGACGACCCGTCCTTCGTCAACATCCCCGCGTTCGCCGTCAGGAACCGCGTCAGGCTGCTGGAGAAGAACAAGAAGGCCCTGGAGATCTCCGAGAACTCCCCCCTCAACTTCACCGAGGGCAGCGGCGACGTCGGTGTCATCACCTCCGGAGTCTCCTACTGCTACGTGAAGGAGTATCTCTCCGGCGTATCCGTCCTCAAGCTCGGCATGACGAACCCTCTCCCCGAGAAGAAGATCGCCGATTTCGTGAAGGGGAAGAGGATGATCATCGTGGTCGAGGAGCTCGAACCCTTCCTGGAGGACACCGTCCTCAGGATCATCGCCCAGAACGGCATCTCTGTTCCCGTCCACGGCAAGAGGGACGGGACCCTCCCCCGCGAGTGGGAGTTCTCGCCGGACACCATGAAGAGGCTGAAGGACCTCGTCTCCGTCAAGGACATGCCCGAGCCCCTCCCCGCCGGTGACGTCACCCTCCCCGGACGCCCCCCGTCCCTGTGCGCCGGATGCCCCCACAGGGGGATATACGCGGCCACCAAGAAGGCGGTCGGGAAGACCCCCGTCGTGTACTGCTCCGACATCGGATGCTACACTCTCGGCGTGCAGGCTCCGTTCCACACGGCGGACTTCATCATCTGCATGGGCGGAGGTGCCGGTGCCGCCGGAGGCTTCGCTCAGGTAACCGACCAGAAGGCCATCGCCTTCATGGGCGACTCCACTTTCTTCCACGCCGGCGTGCAGCCCCTCACCTCCGCTCTGTTCAACAAGCACGACATCGTGATGGTCATCCTTGACAACCGCACCACCGCCATGACCGGCCACCAGCCCAACCCCGGTACCGGCAGGCACTTCGGGGGCGTGGACACCGATGCCGTCGACATCGAACAGCTCGTCAAGGGCATCGGCATCAAGTTCGTCAGGACCGTGGATCCCTACAACGTCACCGAGTGCACCAAGGTCATGAAGGAGGCCATAGACTTCCAGGGTGTCGCCGTGGTGATCTCCAAGCAGCCCTGCCCCCTGCTCCTGAAGAAGAACAAGACGCTCGCCAAGGCCACCGCCTCGGTCAAAGCCGACGAGTGCGTCAAATGCTACACCTGCCTGCGCATGATCGCCTGCCCCGCTCTCGTCAAGAGGCCGGACGGCAGCGTCGAGACCGACCCCGTGCAATGCATCGGGTGCGGCATGTGTGCCAGCGTATGTCCCAAGAAGTGCATCGAGGTGAGGAAATGAAGTACTGCGTACAGATCGTCGGAGTCGGCGGACAGGGTGTCCTCATGGCATCCATGGTCCTCGGCAACGCCGCCATGGAGGCCGGTTACCAGGTCTGCATGAGCGAGGTGCATGGGATGGCACAGAGGGGAGGAAGCGTCCTCTCCACCGTCAGGTTCGGGGACGAGGTCTACAGTCCCCTCGAGGCCACCGGCGGGGCCGACCTACTGATGAGCTTCGAGCCCGTGGAGACCGTCCGTTCCCTCAAACTCGCGAACAGGGATTCCGCGATCCTCATGAACCTCGACCCCGTCCTCCCCGGCAACGTCGCCGCCGGTTTCGAGGAATACCCCGACATACAGGCCCTCGTGGACTGCGTGAAGGCCCGCAACGCCAACGTGAGGACCATCAGCGCCACCACCATCGCGGAGGAGGCCGGGAAGGCCGTTGCCGCTAACGCCGTGATGATCGGTGCCGCAGCGGCCACTCCCGGGTTCCCGCTGTCCCGCGAGCAGCTCAGGGACGCCCTCCTGGCGAAGGTGCCCCCGAAGACCGTGGACCTGAACTCCAAGGCTTTCGACATGGGCTACGACGCCATGTCGAAGCAGTGAAACACCATCTCTATACAGCGGGCGGCGGGTCCCTCCGCCGTCCGCATCTTTTCCGTCCGCCGGCGCCGTCCCCGTCTGCGCTGGAAATAATAAATTCGATGAAGTAGTGGTGGCCTCATCCGAAAGGAACGAGGAATATCCATGGATGGCAACGTTCGTCCCGAATCAATGGTCCGCATTACAACCCCCGAGCTCGCCGAGGCTTTCATAAATGAGCAGATCCCCGCCCTGCAGAAGCAGATCGGCGACGGGAAGGTCCTTCTCGCCCTCTCCGGCGGTGTCGACTCCTCCGTCGTTGCCGCTCTCCTCATCAGGGCCATCGGGAAGAACCTCACCTGCGTGCACGTCAACCACGGTCTCCTCCGCAAGGGCGAGGCCGAGCAGGTCATCGACGTCTTCAGGAACCAGATGAAGGCCAACCTCGTCTACGTGGACGCCACCGACCGCTTCCTCGACAAACTCGCCGGAGTCTCCGACCCCGAGCAGAAGAGGAAGATCATCGGAAAGGAGTTCATCGACGTTTTCGAGGAGGAGGCCAAGAAGATCGAGGGGGTCAAGTTCCTTGGCCAGGGTACCATCTATCCCGACATACTCGAGAGCAACGGCGTCAAGGCCCACCACAACGTCGGCGGCCTTCCCGAGAAGTTCGGATTCGAGCTCGTCGAGCCCGTGAAACTCCTGTTCAAGGACGAGGTCCGCATGGTCGGGAAACAGCTCGGTCTCCCCGACAGTATGGTCTTCCGCCAGCCTTTCCCCGGACCCGGACTCGGTGTCCGCTGCACCGGCGCCATCACCCGCGACCGCCTCGAGGCCGTCCGCGAGTCGGATGCGATCCTCCGCGAGGAGTTCGCCAAGGCCGGTCTCCAGGGCAAGGTGTGGCAGTACTTCACCGTCGTCCCCGACTACCGCTCCACCGGTGTCCGTGATGGCAAGCGCCTGTGGGACTGGCCGGTCATCATCCGCGCCGTCAACACCAAGGATGCCATGACCGCCACCGTCGAGGAGGTCCCGTGGCCTCTCCTCAACCTCATCACCAAGCGCATTCTCGTCGAGGTCAAGGGAGTCAACCGCGTCCTCTACGACCTCTCCCCCAAGCCCTGCGCCACGATCGAGTGGGAGTGAAACTTTCACGAGGGCCTCCGGGCCCTCTTAAACCCGTTTTCTTTTTTCTCTTTCATTCCGTTGTTTTCCATTATAGTCATAATATTGTATATTATAATCAGCAAATTTACTACAATAAATATATATTTATTATATTTAATGTAGTAAATAGAATGTTCAAGACCACGCAAGAGATATTGGACAACCTCGGTGATTACTCCAGTCCGAGGTGCAGGCTGCAGAGGCTGGTCTCCGATGGAACATATACGCCGATCATCCGCGGTATGTACGAGACGGACCCTGACACACCCGGGAGGTGCATTGCATCCGTAATCCGCGAGCCGTCCTATCTCTCGTTCAAGTATGCCCTTTCTGTCCACGGGGTGATTCCCGAGGGGGAATACGAATTCACATCCGCCACCCATTCGACCCACCGTACCAAGGCGTATGACACCCCGTTCGGGAGGTTCACGTACCGCGACGTCCCCAAGCAGGTGTTCGGATACGGAGTAGGGATGGAGTCCGAGCGTGGTTATCAGGTGTGGACGGCATGTCCTGAGAAGGCACTGTGCGACCAACTCTACATCATGCCCCCGCAGCGTTCGGTATCCGGTGTCGAGGGAACCGTCCTCGACGACCTCCGTGTATTCGAGTGGGCCCTCGACAGGATGGATATTGATATGCTGCGCACGATATGTCCCCTTTACAGGAGCAGCAGCACGGACTGTTTCCTCAGGATGATGGAACGCCGCTGATCATTTCCCTTCGGCGAAGAACTTCTTTATGCGCTCGAGGGTGAGCACCTTGCAGATGCAGTCGACCGAGGCTTCCGCTTCAGGGGTGGAACCGAGGAAGGTGCCTTGTGCCAGATATGATTTTATCTTGTGGTCGAAGGCAGCCATGTATGTCGACAGGACGCAGTACTGGGCCACCGTTCCGGCAAGGACGACGGTGTCGCAACCGCGGGACCTGACGACCTCCTCGAGATTGGTGTCCTTGAAGGAGTTCATGTCGTTCTTGTCCACATAGACGTCCCCTTCCTTGAATTTGATACCGTCGAAAAGGTCGTCACCGTCATCGCCCTCGTAAGGGCGGCATGTGGGGCCTTCGAAACGTACGAAGATCACGGGTTTGCCCGCGGACCGGAATGCATCCGCGAATGCGTTGATGTCCGCCACGGCCTTCTTCAGCCTCTCATCCCAGTCCTTGCGCTCGAGATAGAACTTCTTCTGAGCGTCTATGACCACGAATGCGGGGCTCTTTCCCCAGATCTCGTCCATTATCATGATTCCAGCCTCGTCTCCTTGAGTGCCCTTTCCGCAATCTCCTCAATCGATCCCAATCCTTTTGAGTCTATCCCCGTCACGGCCATAGCCATGTCCCCAGCGGCCCGGAGTCCTGCGGACAGGGGTATCATCCCCCATCCGACCTCGTCCCGGATCTGCAGGAGTGCGGTCATGAGGGGGTGGGCGCATGCCTGATAACGTTCGCCGCTGTAGGGTATGTTCAGACGTTCCAGGACGGGGGCGATGCCCAGTTCCCCGGGTTCCGTTCCGTTTGCCCTGGCGGATCCGAGCACGGCCTCGATGGCGCTGCGGCCGATGAATTCCCCCAGTTTGGAGTGTTTTCCGGTACTGGTCAGTTTCAGAGATGAATCGGGACGGCAGACGATCGCTATGTTCTGATCTACGCACCCTGAATCGGTGTATCCGCCGGGGGATCCGAGGCCGAGCTCCCTTATCACGCAGGTTATCGCCTCGGTACATGTGACCATGGCGCGGGCGCATGCGAAAACGGGCAGGGATGCGTCGATGAGGATTACGAGCGATATCCCGCCGCCCTCAGTTGTGCGTCCGTTCCCCGCTCTTATCCTGCCGGTGCGTATGTCGGCAGAGGCCACGGCCGTCACGCGGGTCGTGTCGTTGGAGACGGACGACACCGAAATCCTACCGTGTGCGGGAAGCGCCAGATATCCGGGACTGGCTCTTCCGAAGGAGATGCCTTCGTAATCGAAGGAAACAGCCGTCTTGCAGGTCGATACCGTGAGGGCATCGCCGATGAACGATATCTTTCCGTCCTCGATCTTGAATCCGGGGGCCCCGCAATTCATCTTCTCCCCTCCGCTATTTCCGTGGCGCGGTACTCTATAACCATGGCGCACAGGAGACTGAGGAATTCAGGTATGGTGGCGGCGTCCTCGATTCTCAGGGAATAAACGGGGTTTTCGGGCAGGCGTCCTTCCAACGCCCCGAGGGCCATCCTCTTGGCGGCATCGAGGCCCTGCGCGGGGTCCATAACCCCCGCATCGATTGAATCGTAGATTCTCAGTATCGCGGTGACCATCGCCACCAGATACGGATCGCGGACTAGTTTCCTTATGGCGTCCTGCAGGTCCTTCATGCGGTTGGGGAAGCGGATCTCGTCCTTTATCGAGGTCATCGTGAGGCCGATGCGCGATAACTGGACGAGGATGTCGGCTTGTTCTGTCGGGGTCATGTTGGCCTGCCATTCGAAGGCCCTGAACAGGTTCTCGCGGAGCAGGGAGACAACGCCCCTGGCGAACTCGGAGTCGATCGATATGTCCCCGACAGCCTTCATCCCGTCGTGTTTGTCCGATATTATGGCAATCTGATCCGTCCCGGAGCCCGTGGCAATCCGGTGGCTGTACAGGCTCTTGGCCTGCATCTCCTGGATGACGCAGCTCTTGGCCTGGACCATGATGTTCATCAGCTGCAGCATCGCCGTGTCCGAGAGGTCGGCACCGACCGAGAGGAGCATGATTATGGTCCCGTTCTTCTCGATGTAACGTTCGGCTTCGTCGAACGATGCCGGATCCCCGGCACATCCGCCGTTCCCGTTGATACCCGCGGTTATGGCAATCGAAACGGGAATGTCGTCCGAAATCACGGATCCGATGGATGCGTTCACCATGTTGGCAGCGGTGCCTTCGGCCACTATCTTCTCCGGATCTAATCCGAGGCGGGCGAAACATGCGTTGTTGTACGCGATGACGGTTTCGCGGTCGCCCATCATCACCCATTCGAGCTTTCCGCCGGCCGTGCCCATGTTGACCACGGCATCGGAGGAGTCGGTGAACCCCCCGTTGTGGTATCCCGTGGACAGTACGCGGAATCCGCCGTCGGGCAGTTTAAGAATGAGGGCCCTCCCGTGGCGGTATGCGGTGATACCGCTGCACATCTCTCCGACGATTGTGCGTTCGCCGAGGGATTCCGATTCGACAGTCTGCTCCCAGGTGATCATGGCTATCCGGCCTTTATACGCATAAATCGGGGCGACAGTATTTAGTTTGGATGTATCTGCTCAGATGTCCGCGATACGGTCGTACAATCAGTGAGCCAGTATCGTGGAAATACTCATAATAATGCGTTGTACTCGTAATCGGAAACCGATAACTATCCGTAACGTAATCATCCCTTATGGAAGGGGACAGGGAGTTTCTCCGGATGGCCGTCAACGAGGCGTTAGTCGGTATACGTGCCGGTCACGGCGGCCCGTTCGGATGTGTCATCGTGAAGGATGGCGGGGTGATTGATTCCGGTCACAACAGGGTCATCGCCGACAACGACCCCACCGCCCACGGGGAGATAACGGCCATCAGGAACGCCTGCAGGAGGCTGGGGATGATAGACCTCTCCGAATGTACCCTGTACACGTCCTCCGAGCCCTGCCCCATGTGCAAGGCCGCGATCTCCTGGGCGAAGGTTGGAAGGGTGGTCTACGCCGCCACGATGCGGGAGGCCAACGACATCCTCGGTTTCAAGGACATGCGCATGCACGAGGCCTTCCTGCACGGGGAGGACCTCACACCCTCCGAGATGGTCCATATCGAAGGATACCTCGAACCCTTCATCGAATACCGGGACATGCAGGGGACCATCTACCG
>SUSU01000022.1 GCA_015063225.1 Thermoplasmata archaeon
TGAACGCCGCGAGGAACATACTTCAAAGGGCCCTCTCCAAAGTCACCGGGATGGACCGGCCATCCCCGTCCCCCGTCCGAGGGGAGGAAAAGCCGGGCGCCGGCCACGGTGCACCGGCACGCAGTGTGCCAGTATCTATTGATATCTGGCAAACTCAGGTTGTATAAAGGGAAAAAACTACAATTCTGATTGTAAAAGGCGCGGGATCCGCGAGAAATGAGAGTATGGTGGACCCAGCCGGATTTGAACCGGCGACCTCCGCCGTGTGAAGGCGACGTCATAACCCCTAGACCATGAGTCCTTGGAATCGGCCATATTCTATTCCTATATAACGATTGACGATTGCGTTTCCATACGCCAGTTTTATCATTGATGTTGGCCATCATCGGTTCATATGTGCGCCCTCCAGATGGATGATGCCCAGTTCGACAAGTTCATCGACATAGTCCTCGATGCCCCCAAGCACGACTGTACTGCCAAGATCGGTCATTTCGACATCGCCTCTGGAACGGAGGACATCCTCTACAGCCCCGTCGACGATGCGATCATCTTCGGCAGGCTGCAGGATCCCGAGCCCGGGACCGCCGCCCGCGCCGCCACGGTGGCGTCCGAGGCGTTCAAGACGTGGTCCTCGACCTCCCCCTCCGAGAGGAAGGAGATCCTCCTCAAGGTCGCAACTTTGATGGAGCCGAGGCTCTACCGCATGGCTGCCGAGGTCGTCCTCAGCACGGGTATGGCCCGCGAGGACGCCTTCAACGAGGCCGTCACCGCCATCGAGGCCGTGAAGGAGGCCGCCGCGGCCTGCGATTCCTCGATGGGGAAACCCCTCGGCGTGTGGGCGGTCGTCGCCCTCAGGTCCTCCCCCCTCGCGTCCCCCGTCGGATACGCCGCCAAGGCCATCGCCGCCGGCAACACCGTGGTCCTCGTGCCTTCGGGAGCCTGCCCCAAGCCCGTCTTCTCGGCGTTCGACGTCTTCCGCACCGCCGGTCTCCCCGACGGCGTCCTGAACGTGGTGTGCGACCGCGTGGACCGTTTCATCCCCGAGCTCTGCGACACCCTCGAGGTCATGGGCACCGTCGCCTCCGGCTGCGGACCCGCCATGGACGAGATGATGTTCCTCGCCGTTGACGACGACATGCACTTCGTGAACGAGGTCAAGGGAATGAACCCCGTCGTGGTCTCCGCACCCGGCGACATGAAGAAGGCCGCCTCGGCTATCCTGGAATCCGCGTTCGTGAACTCCGGGATGGGACTGTACGCTTGCTCGAAGGTGTTCGTGAAGGCCGAGGAGGAGCGTGCTCTCCTATCCGCGCTCGTGGAGAAGCTAAAGGACCTCAAGGTCGGCGACCCCACCTACGTCGGCACCGCCATGGGTCCCCTCCTGAACGACAAGGCCGAGAAGGCCTTCGTCGAGCTCAGGGACTCGCACATGGACTGCGTCGCATACGGAGGCAAGAAGGTCCGCTCCGATTCCAACGGCCGTTACTACAGTCCCCTCCTGCTAGTCGGACTCGACGACGAGGACGAGCTCCTCTACGCCGATTCCGGTCTCCCCGTCATCGCTCTGAGGTCCTACGCCTCCCTCGATATCCTCACTGAGGAATTGAGCCAGACCGACTGCGGGCTGTCCGTCGGTGTTATGTCCACTGACTCCAAGACCGTGTCTGCCGTGAAGAAGTTCGCCGAGGAGGACCGTCTGACCGTCTGGGGCAACGAGGGATCCCGCGGACTCAAGGCCGCCGCCAGGGCGAAGGTGTCTGATTTCTGTAAGAACTGATCAGACCCATCTGATCCCGGTCTTGCAATCGTACTGCTTCAGCGGAGCCTGTAACGCCGTGACGTCCTTCCTGGGCAGGGGCTCCAGTTCCCTGGCGTCCGTGCCGGAGGCGAGGCGGGGGTTGTACTGGCGGATGGTGAGGAGCGTCTTCCTCCCCAAATGGGAGGCGATCTCCTTCAGGGATGCGGCATCCATGATCCCGGGGATTGCGATGGCCTCCACCTCGGTCTTGATCTCCAGACCGTCCAGGAGGTCTAGGGTGTCGGAGACCATGTTGGGGTCGCCGCCGGGCATCGCCCTGTCGAAGAAACGGGAGTCTGGGGATGCGGTGAGCCTCACGAGGACGCTGTCGATCATCATGGCGCCGGCGATGTCGTCCAGTTCCGAGGGGTGCATGCCCCACGTCTCGAGACGTACGGGGACGCGGGTCTTCTTCAACTCCTTCAGGAGACCGTAAAGCCCCTTCTGACGGAGGGGTTCCCCCGCGAGGATGATGCCTTCAAGGGAGCTCCTGGCTCTGATGTAATCGAGGACCTCGTCCCTGTCGATGCAATGGCCGTCGTCGTCCCATAGCGAGGGTTCCCCGAAGTAGGGGCTCCTGACGTCCGAACCGCGGATATCGAGGCGGCAGCAGTCCAATCCGTGCCAATCCTCGGTATCCGTCTTGGTGAAACGGCCGATCATAGTTTCCTGATCGACTTGAGCTCGTAGATGCCGTTGAGCTGCGAGAGGTACTTTTTGAGCTCGCTCTCGAGCTGCTCGAACGGGTATTTCGACTTGCTGATGTCCGCCACGACCTCGATGTACATGTTCTGGTAGGAGATCATGACCTTGGTGAACACGGAGATGAGGTTCACCTGCACGTCGGCGAGCATGGTGAGGGCGGTCCCGACGGAACCGATGCAGTCGGGTACGGAGAGGTCGATCCTGACGAGCTCGGTCTTGGGCTTGAAGAAAACCACGGATACGAGCCAGGAGGACGGGTCGAGGGTGATGATTACCTCCTGTCCGTCGATGTTACCGAGGATGTCGCCGTACTCGGCGGCGAGGTCGATGCACCCGTCCTTGACGGTGATGGGGGCACCGTGCTTCAGCTCGGTCTTGGGGAGGGAGCCGGTGGTCTCGGTGCGGAAGATCCTGCCGATGCCGGCGGGGGACACGGAGATGTGCTGGATCTTGTCGACGGAGGGGTCGTTCCTCTCCTTCAGCTCCTTGAACCTCTCCTTGATGAGCTCCCCCTCTCCCGCGAAGTTGAGGTCGGCCATGATGTTCCACACGATGGTGGTGTCGGAGATGCCGCTGAGGGAGACGGAGTTGAGGATGCTGATGTGGTTCTGCGCGAGGAACTTCGCGGACTGAACGGTCGCTCCGGGGACGTCGTCGGCGAAGACGGTGATGCGGGCGAGCGCGCGGAAGTTCTCCTGGGGGTACATGGAGAGGATGAGCTCGTAGCCCTTGGGTCCGCTCTCGGGGTACTGGAAGAGGGTGGAGTAGACGAAACCGCCCTCGACGATGCCCATTGTGTCGGACAGCCAATCACTGAGCCTGATGCGGCTCCCCTCGATCTTGTTGAAATCCCAGCTCTTCATTGTCTCACCTATACAGGATGGTTCACATATCCTTTTTGTTGGGCCTCTTGGGGGAATCGAGCGGACGGGTCCACAGGGGACCTCCCTCGTCCTTGAGATCGGCCTCGAGGTTGCGGACCGAACCCGGTTCGTCGCGGTCCTTGAGTATCTTGTTTATCATTTCCGCGGAGAAGTCCGTGCGCCCGGCGGCGGGGGTGTTCTCGACCGATTCCTTGATGAGTTTTTCCGCGAGCCTGAGCAGGGCGGCGGCCTTCCTCAGCTTGCGGATCCTCAGAGTCCTGTCGTCGGTCTGCCCCTTGGCTTTCACGAACGCGTACCTCGCGGGCTTCCTCATCTTCCCGGATGCGGTGAAGGCGCACACGGAACAGTTGCGGCTGATCTCCACGGTGTCCCCGTCGAGGTTGACGCTCCTGACCGGCATCATCCCTCCCTTGCATACGGGGCAGATCTCCGGGAGTTCCGCGAAGGCGTCGCGGTAGTCTATCTCCACGGAGGCGGCGCCGCGGGTGAGGGCGACCCTCCTGATGCGCGATGCGGTGGCGCGGACGGTGCAGTCGGGTGTGGATAACTTCTCGATGACGAGGCGGCGGAGCTCGGTCTGACTCTCCACCCTGCGGCGGAGGCGGATGACCTCCCTGACGGCGCCCTCTATCTCCTCATCGGTCGGAACCCGGCTTTCCATGAGGGGGGCATCTTACACGGTGTTGATAACTATGGCGGGCGCTCGGCTTAAAAAGGGGCTGGTACATGGGGATGCGGGCGAGAGTAGCCGAGTTGGCCAAAGACGCCGGACTTAAGATCCGGTCCCTAGCGGTTCGAGGGTTCGAATCCCTTCTCTCGCACCATTTCCCGTTCTCAGTCGTCCCCGTCCTCTTCGTCGGGGTCGAACTTCACCGCGCTCCTGACGTCGGATACGGGCACGTCGTTGGCGTGGGCGCATCTCGCGAGGTCGGAGTGCTCGGGCTTCCACTTGCGGATGCCGAACCCCTCGGATACCTTCACCCTGACCGTTCCGTAGTCGGTGGTGTAGCTCGACATGGTCGATTTCATCTCGTACCTGTGGGCGCGGTGCACCCTCACCCCGATGGTGGTGGTGTAGGTGAGGATGATGACGGCCATCTCCTCCTCGTCGTCCGGCCTGCAGACGCAGGTGAGCATGTATCCGGGGCGTCCCTTCTTCATGAACACGGGGGTGAGGTAGGCGTCGAGGGCGCCCGATGACACCAGAACATCGGTCACTCCTCCGAGGTCCTCGGGGATCATGTCGTCGATCTCGCAGGATATCTCGCAGACTTCCGGGAGCCCTTCGGGATTGTCCCCGCGGGTGCCGGAGAAGGCCCTGAGGAAGTTCGCCACGGGCATGTCCTTCTTGCCGATGCCGTATCCGCAGGCTTCGACCTCCATCTCGGGCATGGGCCCGTAGGACTGTGCGAACTGCTTGATGATGGCCGCTCCCGTAGGGGTGGTGAACTCTCCTTCGGCATCGCCGGCATAGGTCTTCATGCCCCTGATGATGAACGCGGTGGCGGGTGCGGGGACGGGCAGGATGCCGTGGGCGCATCTCACCTCCCCGTATCCGAGACGGAGAGGGGATGCTATTATCTCAGAAGGAGCCAGGCGGTGGATTAGCAGACATACCCCGACGACATCGGCGATGGCGTCGAGGGCTCCGACCTCATGGAAGTGGACCTCGTTCACGGGCTTGCCGTGGACGTCTGCCTCGGCGGCGGCGATGGAGTGGTAGATGGACACGGCGTTGTCGATGACCTCCTTCGGGATGTCGAGTCCGCGGATGATGCCGAGGACGTCCCCGAGGTGGTGGTGGGGGTGGTGCTCCTGCACCTTCCCGACGTCGCCCTCGTCGACGCCGTCGACGGTGACGGTCACCCTCGTTCCGGAGATCATGGATTTCTCGGCCTTCTCGACGGTACATCTGATCCCGGGGATGCCCATGCCCTCGATGAGGGTCTTGACCTCCGCGGGGTCTTCCAAAAGGTCTGCGAGGGCACCGAGGATCATGTCCCCGGAGGCACCGGCGTTGCATTCAAGGTAGAGGGTGTTCATCTGGTGGTTCTCCTGTCGATCAGGCCGGCTATGTACCCGGCGCCGAAGCCGTTGTCGATATTGACAACGCTCACGTCTGAAGAACAGGAGTTCATCATTGATAAAAGGGCAGTAACCCCCTCGAAGGATGCGCCGTATCCCACGGAGGTGGGGACGGCGATGACG
This sequence comes from Thermoplasmata archaeon, assembly GCA_015063225.1. Lineage (GTDB taxonomy): Archaea > Thermoplasmatota > Thermoplasmata > Methanomassiliicoccales > Methanomethylophilaceae > Methanomethylophilus. The sequence goes on from SUSU01000022.1 coordinate 5,596, forward strand.
GGGACGTCTACGAGTCCGCCCACGACGGACGGGAGGGCTCCCTCCATGCCCGCGACCACAACGACGGCGTTCGCGGTCATGAGTTCGTCGGTCTTCGACAGGAGGCGGTGGAGTCCCGATACCCCGACATCGTAGATGCGGATCACTTTGGAACCGAGGGTCTCGGCGGTCACCGCGGCCTCCTCGGCCACGGGGATGTCGGATGTCCCTGCGGTGACGACGGCGACGCGGCTGCCTTCGCGGGGTGAGGGGGGTTTGCCGATGACGAGGATGCGCGCATCGCCGTGGTATTGTGAATCCAACGGAGTCTTGATGGACGATGCCTTCTCGGCATCGCAGCGGGTGACCATAACGCATTCCGCACCGTTCCCTATGAGGCTCGATGCTATCGCGGAACACTGTTCGGCTGTTTTCCCGGCGCCGTAAATTACTTCGGTGCATCCCTGGCGGATTGCACGGTGGTTGTCGGTCTTGGCGAATCCGAGGTCGGTGAATGGGGCGGTCTTGAGCGCGAGGACGGCCTTCTCGACGGGGATCCTCCCTTCTTTCACGCCTTCGAGGAGTTCCCTTATGTCCATCAAACGGCCCTCCTCACGGAGAACCTGAAGGAGGGGTAATTGCTCTTCAGAACGGACTCGACGGCATCCTTCTTCTCTTCCAGGAGGGCGTCCTGTTCGGGCGGGACCTCGAGGTTGCAGGAGCCGTCCGATTCGGTCCTGGCTCTTATGCCGTTGAAGCCGAGTCCCCTGAGCATCTCCTCCACGTCCGCGGTCCTGCGGAGGGCTTCCGTGGTGATGGGGGTGCCGGTGGCGATCCTGGTAGCGAGACACGAATCGGAGGGTGTGTCCCAGTTGGGGAGACCGGCCTCGCGGGCGAGGTCCCTGATCTCCTGTTTGGTGAGGCCCACATCCCTTAAGGGGGAGCAGATACCCATGGATTCCACGGCCTTCATCCCGGGGCGGGTGTCCGGGTCGTCGGTGGCGTTGGTGGCGTCGGCGATGAGTTTGAAACCGTCCCTCCACGCCCTGCGGACGATGGCGGAGAACACGAGTTTCTTGCAGAGATAGCAGCGTTCCGGCGGATTCGCGGTGATCGAAGGGTCGTCGAGGGTGTTGATCTCGAGGACGGTCGGGTGCACTCCGAGGAGTTCGCAGACGGCCTCGGAGTTCCTCCTCTCGACGGGGGAACGGAAGGGGTTCTCGACGGTGTACGCCCTGACGTCGATGTTGCAGGCCTTGGCCGCGTAGAGGAGGTAGGAGGAATCGACGCCTCCGGAGAAAGCGATGGCGACCCTCCTGTGGACCTGGAAGTACTTGAATAGCTCCTGTGGAACATGGTCGGCCGTCATCTCACCTCCTCGAGAAGGGCAATCACGGGTTTACGTTTTCCGTGTTTGTCCTCAATATAATATGGAAACGTACCCAACCTTTTTAAATAATCTGTGTGTCCGCGTCCTTGGAGAATAATTTTGGCAGAGGACTCTGACAAACAGCGCAAACCTGCGAACAAGGACGGTCGTTCCGAGGGCAGGTCAGAGGGCGCACAGCATTCCGGCAGGTCCGGTTCACGTTCCAACGATGGCTACAGGTCCCGCGAGGGAGGATACAGACCTCGCGAAGGCGGTCAGGGTTCCGGCTCCCGCGAGGGAGGCTACAAACCCCGCGAGGGGGGATACAGACCCCGTGAGGGAGGTCAGGGCGGCCAGGGCGGCTACAAACCCCGCGAGGGCGGCCAGGGCGGCCAAGGTTACAGGCCTCGCGAGGGAGGTCAGGGCGGCCAGGGCGGCTACAAACCCCGCGAGGGCGGACAGGGAGGATACAGACCCCAGGGATCCGGTCCCCGCGAAGGCGGATACAGACCCCGCGAGGGCGGTCCTTCCCAGCCCAGGCAGTACTCCGACGAGGCTCCCAAGGCCCCCACCGATGAGGAGAGGGGTCTCGGCAAGGACACCGGCGGAGACGACAGGATCGGGGTTAGGATCGGCGGACGCAAGACCGAGGACTACACCCGTTCCTACCGCGGAAGCTCCGCACGCGCCACCAGCAACCAGCGCGCCAAGGGCCCCAACAGCAACCGCAAGGGCAAGCCCGCGACCAGGGAGGCCGTGCGCAAGCAGCCCATGCTCTCCATGCACAAGATCCAGCCCTTCAAGTACGACATGAACGAGATCCTCAACGAGACCTCAATGGACCCCGCCAAGGCGTCAGCATTCCTCGCTACCGTCGTGGCGAAGGCCTCGCGCATCTCGCTCAAGGACGCGAAGGAGTACATCGCCGAGGTCGTAGAGGCCGGCGATCTCACCAAGGACGAGCAGGTCAAGTTCAACAACCTGCTCCAGAAGTACAGCAAGTACAGGTGAGACGAAACATTCACGGGGACGGCCTGACGGCTGTCCTCATTCTTTTTTATTTCGATTAAGAAGCAGAATCAGAGTTGCTGGCTCTTACCTTCTGTTGTAGGTCTCGGCCCACTTGTTCATCTGTTCGTCGGCGTAGTCCTGCATGATCCTCTGGTCCTGTTTCTGACCCTCGGGGACGATGAACCCGTCGATGGGGAACTCGTTGTCGCAGTAGGGACAGCGGACGTAGGGGCAGCGAGAGGATGCCTTGGGGCAGTACTTGCAGGCGACGGCCCTGGACTGGAAAAGGCTGAATTCCCTTCCGCAGGTGGGGCACAGGTAGCGGTGGGCCGCGACCTTGAGCTTCCTGTCTATGCCCGCGGCCTTCTCTTCGGGGGTGATCCACATGTACTCCGTGGGGGAGAGGGGGCGGCCGTTCGTTGAGGATGGGTCGTTCTGCATTCAGATTCCTTTCGCTGCATGTACGACGGCATTGAGGACCGAGTCGTTCTCGCAGTTCTCGACGAAGGTGCCGGTGACTATGGCGTTGGCGCCGGCCTCGCGGGCGGCGGTGGCCGCCTCGGGGGTGCGGATTCCTCCGCCGACGATGACGGGGATCTTGACGGCTTCCTTGACGGCGCGGATCATCTCGGGGGGAACGGGTCTGTCGGCACCGGAACCGGCCTCGAGGTAGATGAGCTTGAATCCCATGTACTCGGCGGCGAGGGCGTAACCGGCGGCGAGGACGAGGTCGTCCCTCTCCACACATTTTGCCTTGGAGATGCGGGCGACGGTCATGCCGGGCTCGACGATGATGTACGCCATGGAGATGCATTCGAGTCCGAGTTTGCGGACGAACGGGGCGACCATCGCGTGGTATCCGATGATGTAGTTCGGGTCGGTGCTGTTGACGATGCTCATGAAGAACATTCCATCGACCTTGTCCGTGAAAGCGGAGGGGTCAGAGGGGAAGTAGATGACGGGGAGTCCGGTGGCCTCCTTGACGGCCACGGTGATGGCCTCGAGGTTCTCGGAGGTGACGCCGGTGGAACCGCCGATCATGAACGCATCGGTTCCGGCGGCCTTGACACGTTTAGCGATCTCTGCTGCTTTCTCGGGAGGGAGGCCTTCAGGGTCGAGGAGGGACATGTGCATGGTGCCTTCCTTTACCTTGCTGAAGAAATAATCGTTGAGTCCTGTCATCATGACACCTCGGGTCGAGCCCGTGCTACAGTCTCACCGTATGTTCGCGCGCAATAAATAGTATGCTGGGGAGAGCGTGGGCACCGGGGCTCAGAGGGCACGGTCGAACACGTGGTAGTAGCGGTTCAGGGTGCCGTGGACGTATTGGACGTAGCACGCGGCCTCCTTCAGGGAGGGGTGCTAGAACCTGTGGGGGAGCACCATCCCGATCCTCCCGTCAGGGGAGAGCACCTTGGGGATGGCCTCGGCGGCTTTGCGATAGATGGCGTCTATGGCCTCTCCGCCGGTCTTGGTGCTGCGGCCGTAAGGGGGGTCGCAGACCACCGCGTCGATGTCGGAGAAGAGGGAGGGTATGTCGCTCACGTCGCACACCTCGTAACCCGCGATCTCGAGTCCGAAGTAGTCCATGTTTTCCAGGGTGCCGTCCACCATCTCGGGGTCGAAATCGGATGCCATGGCCTTCATCCCCATGGTGGCCGCCTCGATGACGATGCCCCCAGTCCCGCAGAACGGGTCTAGGACGGTCCCGCCGCGCTTCACGCCGGTGAGGTTGATGAGCGCGCGGGCGTACTTGGGGTGGAGGGATATGGGGGAGAAAAACGGCCTCTCGCTGACCTTGCGGGACCTGAGGGGTCCCGTCTCCGTCACGTGGATGAGGCGGTAGAGGACGCAGACGTCGCTCATGAGGAGCCTGACGGTGATGTCTGGCTCTTTCAGATTGACCTGGTTCTTTTTGGAAAGGATCCCGCCGACCGAACGGGTCAGCTTCTGGGAATCGACGTCCTTCATCGCACCTTCGAAACGGACCGCGCGGACCGCGAAGGAACCCTCGGGGAGGGTGACTCTCTCCACGGGGGAGCAATCCGTCGGGCTGAAGGAGCAGAGCAGTTCGCCGATCTCCTTGGTGAGGGCCACCCTGGAGCAGATGCCGTCCAGGAATCTCTCGTCGAATGAGGCGGAGAGCCACCCGGGGCCGCTGGCGACCCCGGAGAATTGGTTTCCCGTCTCGGTGCGGATGACGGCGATGGCCTCGTCTAAGGCCATGCTGCCGAGGTCTTCGCCGGAGAGTGCGAACAGGAACGTCTTCACAGGGGTTCCAACTCACTCGTCCTTTATGCCCTCTTCGGTCACCATGAAGACGGCCTCGCCCTCGGGCATGTTGGGCGAGTCTACGAGGCGGGCGATGCGCTTGCCTGCCTTCCCCTTGCGGAGATAGACCCTGAAGGTGGAGGTGTGTCCGACGATGGTTCCTCCGATGGGCCTCATGGGGTCGCCGAAGAACGCGTCGGGCTTGGCGGCCACCTGGTTGGTGACGGCGATGGCGGCGTTGTTGACGGTGGCGAAGTTCAGCAGGTCGTGCATGTGGCGGTTGAGGATCTGCTGCCTCTCTGCCAGGGCGCCCCTTCCGAGGTACTCGCTGCGGAAGTGGGAGGTGAGGGAGTCGACGATCATGAGCCTGCACTTCATGTCCCTGGAGAGCTCCATGGCCTTGTCCACCAGGAGCACCTGGTGCTGGGAGTTGAACGCGCGGGCGACGTGGATTCTCCTGAGGGTGGCCTCGGGGTCGGCGCCGAGGGAGTTGGCCATCTGGACGATCCTCTCGGGGCGGAAGGTGTTCTCGGTGTCGATGATGATGACGTCGGAGTCGAGTCCCCCCTGGTCCTCGGGAAGGGTGGCGTTGACCGCGAGCTGGAAGCACACCTGCGTCTTGCAGCTGCCGAACTCTCCGTAGAGCTCGGTGATGGCCTGGGACTCGATGCCGCCTCCGAGGAGCTCATCGAAGGCCTTTGAGCCAGTCGTGAGTTTCGTGACGGCGGCGCGTCTCTGGAGGATGGCGTCTCCGGTCTCGAATCCGCCGATGTCGCAGCAGAGCTTGGCGCCCTCGATGATGTCCTGCGCCTTCTTGTCCCCGATCTCGCAGGCCTCGGCAAGGGTCGCAGGGGCGGCGACGGCGATGCTCATGAGTTCGGTGTATCCTGCCTCGCGGAGTTTCTCGGCGATTGCGGGTCCCACTCCGGGGATGTCTTCCAGTGTCTTTTCGGCCATGTGTCCTTCTCCTATGATTCGTTTTACGACCGCTTGCTATATAAGCCTCGGTCGGGGAGTAAGTCGAATTCGGCCGATTATCGGTCCGGATCCGCTCTGAATAACAAAATAACTGTTAAGTAGTTAAATGCTTCGATGTTATCGATGTTATGTTCGTTTTTCCCTTAAATATATAAATAGTGCCGATTTGGGGGGAAGCATGGCAAAGAGAGTGGTGACGGACGGCAATGTGCCCACTGCCAAGAAGCAGCGCGTCATCGAAGAGGAGCAGAGAGCTGCCGAGGAGAAGATCGAGTTCTCCATGGAGTTCACTCCCACCGAGGAAAGGGCATGGATCCACGAGGAGAGGTGCAATTCCATCGTCCTGTTCGTATCCATCATCCTCGCCATTCTCATGGGTCTCGTTACCGCCCTCATCTCCAATTTCAACGGGTACAACTCCACCTCGGCCGTCATCGACACGGTCCTCGTTTTCCTGGTGGCCGCGCTCCTGAAGAAGATCACCGCGCCCTTCGTGGCCATGTACGTCAAGAAGAACTACAACACCGAGGTCTCCGCCGCCGCCGGCGAGGCGCTCATGTCCGGAAGGTCCATCGGTGCCGCGGTCTTCATGTACCTCGTCATGGCCCTCGGAAGCTGCATCGTCTTCGTCAACCTGCTCTGAGACGTCAGCTGCGGAATCTGATTAGATCGAGCATCTCCTTGGAAGGGAACCTTGCCGTTATGGGTCCCCTCTCCGGGATGGAGACGGGTTCCGGATCCACCTTCATGGGACGGCGGGAACGGGCGGATTCTATCGCCCTGTCCAGTTTAGATTGGTTCTCCGCGAATATGCGGAAGAGTACGTCTCCTTTCTTGACTAAATCGCCGGCCTTGTGGTCCAGCATGATTCCTGCGCCGGTGTCCGACGGCGCACCGGCTGCCTTGGCGACGGCCACGATGCTGCGGTTGTCCAGGTATTGCACGTAACCGTCGAATCTGGCGTGGACCTCTTTTACGAATTCCCCGGGAATCAGGTCGGAGGGTTCGATGGCGGGGTCTCCGTTCTGGGCTTTTACTATCTCCCTGAACTTCTTCAGGGCCTTTCCGGACGAGAGTATCTCGCGGGCTTTCGATTCGCCGTCATTCTCGCCGGCCATCTCGAGGATGATGCCCGCCATTGCGCATGCCTTGGCGGCGACGGAGGGGTCTCCTCTCCCTTCCAGCACCTCGATGCATTCCCTGGCCTCGAGGATGGGTCCGATGGCCCTGCCGATGGGCTTTCCGGCATCTGAAACGGCGCACTCCACGTGGACCCCGAGGATGGTCCCGAGGGAGATCATGTCCCCGGCGAAATCCTCGGCCGCTTCCATGTCCGGTATTTTAGCACCCTCTCCCATGGGAAGGTCCATGAGTAGATGGGTGGTCCCGAGGGCGATCTTCTTGCTCATGATGGAGGCGATCATCACCGGGCGGGGGTCGATGCCCATCGGCCTCTCCGCCTTGATTATGATATTCCCTACGGGCGCGTAGTCCTCGTTCCCGCAGGCGAAGACTCCGCCTGCGGTCCTGACCGCGTTCTTCAGCGATTCGGAATCCATCTCCACGTCGCAGAAGGTGTCCACGAAGTCGGACGTGCCGCAGGCGCTGCTGATGGCTCTTGATGATAATTTGGGTATGGGGAGTCCCTGGGAAGCGACTATGGACACCACTATGGGGGTGACCTTGTTCCCCGGCACCCCTCCGAGACTGTGGAAGTCGAAGACGGGGCGGACTCCGAGGTCGACGGTCTTCCCAGTAGCGGCCATCGCCCTTGTGAGATACGCTATCTCCGTGAGGTCGGCGTTGTGTACGTTGAAGGCGGAGACGAAGGCGAGGATCTCGCGTTCGGAGAGGACGCCGTCCATGATGTCGTTGATGACGGAACCGATCTCCTCTTTGTTCAGCTTCCCGCCGTGGATCTTCTTCCTGATGGAGCGGATGGATTCGGGGAGGGGGCAGTACTCCACATCCACCACATCTCCCTCGTATGCGCCGCACTTCTCCATGATGAGGGTCGGGAGGTAGATCTCCCCCTTCTTCACCAATTCGTCCGTTATGATGACGGATGAGACCACCGAACCGTTGAGGGAGATCCTTATGTGGTCGTTCGGGCCCACGCCCATGACGAGACTGTCGTCGCGGGTTATCGCAGCGGTAGGCTCCGAGATGGAGACTTTGAAAGCGTGGGCGGTCAGCTTCATCGTTCCCGATATGGGGAGGGCGGGATAAAACCGTTCAGTTGCCGTTCTCCTGCCAGGGGAACATCGGGTGCATGAGCTCCGTGAGGAGGAGCCTGTCGGCTTTCTCGATGCTCTCCTCGTGGGAGAGGACCTTCATGGTGGAGGTGTCGAGTTCCCTGCCGATGCCGGATATCGCGGCCTCGTCCTGCACCATCTCCCTGGCGGAGGAGTACATACGCTCGGTGACGACGCACCAGGAGCCCTCGTCTATGAAAGGGGCTCCGTAGGGGTTGTCCTTCCACTTCCTGAGGAAGTCGTTGGATGCCCTCTGCACCCATACGGGCGGTCCCATGTGCCTCTCGGTGCGGGACAGCTTGTCGCCGTCGAGCTCGTAGGCGATCTGCACGTCCTCTTTCCCGACGACGTGCTCGGACCTGAGGACGACGAAGTCGTACTCGTCGAGCTTGCGGCAGATGGCGTCCTCGGTCTTCCAGACCTGGCCGTAGAGGTTGTCCTCCACGATGTCGGGGCGCTTGAAAACCACTGTTAAGATCCTGGTACCGTGGCCTTCCGCTTTCATCTCGATCTCCCTGGCGGAGAGGAGCCTGCGCGGTACGGGGAAGAAGAACCTCTCGGAGGGGGACATGAGGTAGTCCTGGGCTGCGACTATGAAAAGAGCCAGGGTGTCCGTGTGGACGGCGGATGCGACGTTCCTGTTCTTATCGACGGGGTCGTAGACGACGAGGGCGGAGACCATCGGGGGGCCTTTCTCCTCGATGGTGATACTGAAACCTTCCTTCCAGGTCTCGGCGGCGGCCTCGAGGGTCCCGAGGAAGGAACCGTACTTGAGGATGAGGAGCTCGCAGAGGTATCCGGAGAAACCCCTGTTCTCCGGTTCTGCACCATAAGCGCCGATGCCCTTCATGAACGCCTTGAGTAGGCGGGTCTCGTCCTTCTGCGCGTCGCTCATCTTGGATATGACGTATCTCGTGTGGAGCGGGGACCTGTCCACCGAAGTCAGGAGTTTCTCCCCGGGTTCCATGCGGTAGCAGGGGACGAGGTCGACGTCCACCCCCTCCCAGTAACCGGAGGAGTAGGGGTGTTCGGAGTATTCGTGGTGGCCGTGGAGTACATCCTCGCCGATCTTCAGGCCGGTGTCCACCATCGTCTCCTTGGGGACGTCCCTGGGGAACATGATGAAGAGGTCGAGGTCGTTCCCGTCGAGGAAGGTGCCCTTCGCGTAGCTCCCTACGAAGGAGAGCCCGGCGTCTATCCCGTGCTCCTCCATGTATGCCTTGACGGCGTTCTCGAGGGACCTCGCGGCGCCGTCCACCCTCTCGGCCTCTTCGGCGGAGGGGCGGATGCGCTGCAGGACATCGTTCTCTACGGACATCGGCGCATCTACCGACAGTCTGGTATTTAAAAAACGGTGTGTGGGATCACTTGGGATGGCGGTCGACGAAATCCTTCGAAGGGCACCATTCCGGGACCCAGAACATGTCCTCGGGATAGGTCTGTGCCTTGGATAACGTGAGTTCCTCGCCGACGTCGAGGGTCATGAGGTCCTCGCCGAGGACGGTCCTGACGCCCGATTCCTTCTCGCACATGGCGGCCTGAGCGTAGGGCTCGTTCTCCAGCATGACGATGCCGAGGTGGACGAAGATGCACAGTTCGGGTTTCACCTGTCTGCAGATCTCGATGGCACCGTCGGTGCTCATGTGCCCCCTGATGATGTTGCCGAGGGGGGTGGTGACCGGGAGGATGAGAACTCTCGATCCCTTGTACTGCTCGCCGATGTCCTCGTGGTATTCGGTATCGGAGAGGTAGGAGACGATGCCGTGGTCGGTGTGCATGCGAAAGCCGACGTTGGTGGGGTCGTTGTGCACCGCGCGCATGATATCCACCTTCAGACCCTCGAGGTCGAGGACGTCGCCGGGTTTGAATGAATTACAAGATTCGGCCAATCCGAGGTGGTAGGGGCTGAGGGCGGGTCCGAGCCTGCCGTCGCCGTTGATGACCGATGTGCTCCCGTAGACGTGGCCGCGCTTCACCCATCCGCCGTGGGTCATGCCCTCGATGACGGAGGGTGCGTCGGAATAATGGTCGGGGTGGCAGTGGCTGATGACCACGCTCTCGGTTGCTCCCGGGTCGTGGTGGATCAGGTGCATGGCGTGGAGGGCGCCCGGTCCGGGGTCGAAGTGGGCATAACGTCCGTCATGGCGAACGAGGAAACCTCCGGTGGAGCGGGTTTGGTAGATTGTGGTGTGCCTCCCGCCTCCCGTGCCTAGGAACGTTATCTTGAAATCCACGTCATCCGCATCCGATTAGGGGTATATCGTTTTTGCCAGTGCGGGGATGATGCCTTACGATGTGCCAGATGTGTATGGGGTAGCATGCGAACAGTTATCTTTAATGGGCGGGATACGGGGTGCATGATTACCGTCTTTCGCAACGCATGGATCCTGACGCAGAACGCTTCGAGGGATGTGCTGAAGGGCGACCTCGTCGTCGACGGGGAGCGCATCGTCTCCGTCGGGGGCACCTACAACGGGACCGGGGACCGCGAGATCGACTGCTCGGGTTCCGTCCTCATGCCCGGTCTGATCAACACCCACACCCACATCGCCATGACCGTGATGAAGGGCCGTCTCGACGACCTCCACTTCCCCGATTTCCTGGAGGGGAGCTTCAAGATCGACGCAGACCGCACGGATGCCGATCTTGCGATAGGAACCAAGCTCGGATGCCTGGAGATGATGGCCTCCGGTACCACCACCTTCGTGGACATGTACTACTCTGAGGACGTCATCGCCAAGGCCACCCAGGAGGCCGGTCTCAGGGGAGTGTGCTGCTGGTGCTGCCTCGACGAGGACAAGACCACCCAGAAGGGCAACCCCCTGAAGAACGCCAAGAATTACTACTCCAAATTCAAGGGACAGAGGAAGATCGTCCCCGGAGCGGCACTGCAGGGAGTGTATGTGTGCAACGAGGAGACCTGCGTGGACACGGCTGCATTCTGCGAGGAAGTGGATATTCCTTTGACTTTCCACCTTTCCGAGACCCGCGGTGAGGTCAACGCCCACAAGAACCAGTACGGGATGCGCCCCGCCGAGTGGCTCTCCCACATCGGCGTGCTGTCGAAGAGGTGCATCGCCGCCCACTCCGCATGGCTGACCATGAACGAGATCCGCCTGATGGGCGAGGCCGGCATGTCCATCGCATCCTGCCCTGTGTCGAACATGAAGCTCGCTACCGGCGGAGTAGCCCCCGTCCCCGAGTTCATGAAGAACGGCGTTAACGTCTCTTTGGGAACCGACGGTTCCACCACCAACAACACCTTGGACATGATAGCGGAGATGAGGGCGTTCGGTCTTCTCCAGAAGTCCGCCCGCTGGGACCCCACCGTGCTCCCCGCACAGGAACTCCTTGATGTGGTGACGATCAACGGTGCGAAGGCCATCGGGATGGAGAAGGACCTCGGTTCCCTCGAGCCCGGGAAGTACGCCGATGTGGTGGTCGTGGACGGGAAGTCCCCCGGAATCAGGCCCCTGCTGAAGGAGAACCTGGTCTCCAACCTCGCCTATTCCATGACCTCATCCTGCGTGAAGACGGTCATGTGCCAGGGAGACATCGTCTACGAGGACCGTGCCTGCACCACCATGGACGCCGATGCCATAATGGACGATTCGGAGGGAGCATGGGAGACCCTTTGCCTGAGGTGAACGACCGCAGGGTCCTGTTCGGGACCCCGGACGCCGCGGTGCTGAGGGACGAAGGATTCCTCTGCGCCGACATGCATTTCCACACCAACGCCTCCGACTCCTTCACCGAGCCGGAGGACGCGGTGGTCCTCGCCCGTTCCAAGGGGATCGGGTTGGCCATAACGGACCACAACCTCGTGCAGAACGCCGTGAGACTGGCCGACAGGAAGGACATCATGGTGATCCCGGGGATGGAGGTCTCCACCACGGACGGTCCCCATATCCTCGTCTGGTTCTACGACCCCCAGGAACTCCAGTCGTTCTGGAGGAGGGAGATCCGCCCCCGCCTGCAGTCCTGCCCCTGGCTGGCGCTCAGGGATTGCAAGGTGGAGAAGCTTCTTGACTTACTGGAGCCGGAGCATTGCGTTGTTTCCGCCGCTCATCCCATGGGGTATTTCGGGAACAACAAGGGTCTGGAGGCCTGCATCCGCAAGGGATACGTGGATAACTCCGTCCTGAAGAGGTTCGATGCCTACGAGGTGGTGTGTTCGGGTATGACTCACTCCTCCAATCTGCAGGCCTGCGAATCCGCCAAACGCCACGGTCTCAGTTACACCGGGGGTTCGGACGGACACATCCTGGAAGCGGTCGGGACTGCGGTCACCGCTGCGGAGGCCGCCGACCGCACGCAGTTCCTGGATGCGATAGCGAAGAACCGCACGCTGGTGATCGGGCAGGAGAAGGACATCGTGGGGAAGATGCTTACCGGATCCGCCTCGATGGTCCGTTTTCTCGAGCACGCCCCCTCCGCCATCCATATCCAGGCGAAGAGTGCCAGTTACTCCGCGGTACGTGCCAGCAGGAAGGCTAAGAAAGCGGTTGTCAGGTCCGTCAAGGGCAGGAAGAAGGATCAGAGCTGATCGTTGAAGACCATGGCGAGGATGGTCTTGAACTTGGACCGCCATCTCCTCGAACGGTACATCTCGATGGTGTACTCCGTGGATTCCGCCTGGTCCCTGAGGAACTCCTTCTCCATCGTCTCTCCCAACTCGTCGGAGTAGACGATGATGTTGCATTCGAAGTTGAGCTTGATGCTCCTCATGTCGTAATTGGCGCTGCCCACGCTGCAGAGGTGCCTGTCGCCGAGGATCGTCTTGGTGTGGATGAACCCCTTGTGGTACTCGTACACCTTCGCCCCCGCGCCCATGACGAGGGAGGCGTACTTCCTGTTGCCCCAGTAGACGTGGGGGTGGTCCGCTGTATCGGGGATGATGACCCTCACGTCCACGCCCGAGGAGGCGGCCGCGCAGATCTCGGCGAGGACCGGTTTGGGGGGCGCGAAGTATGGGGTCTCTATCCACAGCGTCCGGCGGGACTCGCGGGCGATGGCCATGAACTCCCCCTCGATGTTGTTGCGCTCGTAGTCGATGGGGTCCCCGGGGAGGACCTGCATGTAGTCGTTCCCGCAGGGTTCCTGCTCGCGGAACATACCGGAATCGGAAAGGGATTCATGCGTCGTGTATTCCCAGTCGTCGGCGAACATCCTCAGGAGCTGCTGCGCCTGAGGTCCTTCGATCCTCAGGGCGGCGTCCCTCCAGAGGCCGAGGGGCCCCTTCCCGAGGTACTCGTCGCCGATGTTGAACCCTCCCTGGTAACCGATCCTCCCGTCGATGACGAAGGTCTTCCTGTGGTTGCGGAAGTTCTTCTTCGGGGAGAGGAGATAGCGGGTCATGTTGTGGAAGAGGGCTGTTTCCACCCCTGCTTTCCTGAGGGTCCTGAGGTATCCCTTGGTCTTCCCGTCGTACCCGTAGTCGTCGAAGATTATCCTCACCTCCACCCCGGAGGATGCCTTCTCGCACAGTATGTCAATGAACTCCCTGGAGGTGGCGTCCCTGCGGATGATGTAGCATTCGACGCAGATGGATTCCTTCGCGTCGCGGAGGTCCCTGAAGAGTTTCTCGTAGTAGGTCTCGCCGTCGCCGATGTATTCGGCGGCGGAGTCGGCGCTCGCATGAAGGGCGCCGGCGGCGCAGAGGGTGCGGATGACGCGGTAGTCGCGGTTGTCCGGGTCTTTTGAAATAAGTGCGTCCGCGGTCTCCCTGTCCTCCCATTCGTGGGTGGGGATGCGGCGGCGGAAGACCGGCCTGCCAATGAACGTCCATGCCACGAAGCACAGGATGGGCGCTATGTAGAATCCGAGCGCCCACACTATCGCTTTCTTCACGGTGATGGACCGATAGTAGAACTGCATCGCCAGGATGGCGATGCCGATGAGGAAGAATGCCGTCTCGAGGTAAAGCCAGAGTGCTCCTGAAAGAAGTAACCTCTCGATCAATCGTCCCATCCTCTGAGGACGGAATCGTAGACCTCGGGTTTAAGGACTCCCCCTAGGACGTTGCCTATGGTGTGGGACACGCCGTCGAAGGGCTCCTTCATCCCGGTGCCCAGCCAATCCTTGATGAGTCCGGTGTAGGCGTAGTCGATGTACCTGCTGACTGTGTTGAGGTCCTCCTCGGAGAGCATCCCCCCGATCTGCGTCTGCAGGAAGAGCCTCGCCATCGGGAGCATGTCGTCGAAGATGAAGTCCATGAGGGTGACCCTGTCGGACGAATCGTAGATGTTCATCACGACGGTCTTCTGGGAGTGCAGGATCCTGCAGATCTCGAAACTGTAGATGATGAGGGATTTGGTGGAGATGTTCTGTTTCTTCAGGGTCTCGATGCGCCACGCGAAGACATCGAACACCTTGTCGAAGTGGTAGTAGAACGTCTGACGGGAGATGCCGGCATGTTCGCTGAGCTCCCCGATCGTGATCTTGTCGAAGGGTCTGTCTTTGAGGAGCTGCCAGAGACTCTTGGCCAATTTCTCCTTGGTGCCGTTCTTCTCCATACACTAACAACAATTTGTTAGTATATAACCTCAAATGGTTATTTTTTACAGATTGCTTACATAATTATGTTGCTGTTACAAGAGCCCCGTTGAAATCATAATGGTCCGACCGTTTTCCGACGGCTCTGTACCAATAACAACATATGCTTTTAATATCAGAT